>NZ_CP133584.1:637859-1275719 GCF_039719005.1 Bengtsoniella intestinalis
TCCATTTCCAAGGTATTTTGAATGGTGAAGTCTGTGTTTGATGCGTTTAAGTAGAAGAACACGGGGAATTGAGCATACACATCATCACTATAATCATCCATTTGACTAAAAGGGGCATAGGGTGCGACCCGATATTCCGTAGCATTATAATTGCTGGAGGTATTGTAAGAACTTACCCCCATTTTACCACTGTCATCATATGGCCAGATGCTGGCATTTTTCATCCAAACGCCATCAAGGGTATAGCCAGAGGCTACAAACCCAGACATGGTCCAGTCGGTTTGGATGCTGTAGCGGTGCTCACCATTGGCGAAAATGGTATTGGCGGTATTTTCAAACAGTTTATAGTCCGTTTCCATCTGGTCTAACGTATTGAAAAAGCTCCAATAAAGATCTATGTCAGAAACACCACCCCAATTAACGCCACCATATTTGCCTGTATATGAGGTGACCCAAGTGGTGCTGGCGTCATAGCCATAGAAGGGATAGGTTTTGTCATAGCCCATAAACACGGTGCCGTTATCTCGGAAAACGCCGTCTTGATAGAACATCATATTCACAGGGTTAGAAAAGGACAGGGCGTTATAAATCATGCCTGTATAGCCGTCAAAATCCATCATGGCTGTGTCGTAGCCAGAGCTTGGCGCATACTTCACATAGATTTTAAGGGTAAATTCTTTTGCTGTATCGGTGGAGTTGGTCAAATAGACCTGAGAGCCAGAATTATAGCTCCCCACCCCCGACACCACAAGGCTCAGGGTCCAAGTGGGGTTGAGGCCAATAATATCCCAACGGAAGGAGGAGGTCTCCCCTGCTGGCACGGTGACAGTGCCCAACTCCAGCTGCACCGTAGAAGCCACCGTGTTGGTGGTGAGGTAACTGTCGTCAAAGGCAGACAAATCCAACACTTTCGTGGATTTGTCAAGTTCGCTATAGGCCACCAAACCAGTGGTTTCTAGCTGTTGCCAGATACTGTTCAGATTGGCCATGGTGGCGTCGTCCATGGTGGCAGTGGCGGCATCCTCCAAATAGGCGTCTACCACAGGGTCAGTTTCCTGCGATTCCACCACTTGGGGTTCTTCTGCAGGTGTCAACTCTGCCGCCCACACGGTGAGGGGCAGCAGTTGGGTGGTCATGATGAGCGTCAATGCCCACGCTAAAAACTTTTTCATAATTCTTCCTCCTCTTGTTTTCGCTGTTCTTGATTTTTCATACAGAGCACTGTCACCGCCACGGCAATGACAAAGGCGATAATGGCCACCAATACATAGCCCCCGATGTTGCTGGGGAGCAAGCTGGCACCATAGAGCCAATGCTCTGGGCTGTCGTAATAGCCGTGGTCACCGATGGCAATCATCACTGCCATGTCTAGAGCCAACAGTCCGCAACAGAGCATGGATAACCTGACAATCCAGCCCTCACGCTGTCGTTTTTTGTGCTGTTCTACTCGTGCGTGTACTAACGCAAGTCTGGTTTGGGTGCTATACATAGGTCACATCCTTCCTAAATTTTTGTCCTTACTTATATAGGTACAAAAAAAGGGCAAACTACGCACCTAAATTGGAAAAATTTTTCAAAAAAAAGAAACAGCCTTGCCCATTCCGCCTCACAGGTAGAAAACTACCTCACAAGCGGAACAGTCAAGACCGTTCCCTACGTCTATATCAATTGGTTTTATATGCGTGATTTTCGCCGTGCCAGACTGAGCCCCACCATGCAAACAAGGGGGAACGCAGTGCCAAGGAGTTGCGCCACGGTGCCACCGCTCATCAGCAGATTAAACTGGGCGTGGAAGGTTATCGCCAGACACAGCACCCCAAAGGTACCAAGGAGTTTCAGCCATTTATCTTCCCATGTAAAGAGCAATCCATAGCCCACCACAGCACCACAGACAATGTGCATGGCACCAGTGCCAAAGCCACGCATCAGCAGATAGGTCAAATTGTCCGCACCATGCTCCACCAAGTAGCAAATGTTCTCGAAGGTGGCAAAGCCAACAGCAATCATCAGCATGGCAGAGGTGGCTTCTTTGATTTTGGGCTGAAAAATCAGCAGATAAAACAAAATGGGCAGTAGCTTCATCACCTCTTCAATCAAAGGGGTGATTTCGATGGTAGCCGTCAATATGGTTGTCCCATACACCTGTGCAATGAACATATTTACATAGGCACTGAGTAGGCAAGTGCTCATGCCAAGTAATAAGAATAGCAAGGCTTTGCGGTTTGCTTTCTCACTGCAACAGCAGGCCACCAGCAAGGGTGCCACCAGACACAGGTAGATATTTTCTACATAAATCATGGTCGCACCGCCCGATTCACCACAGGGAAAAACAGCCCAATTTCAGCAGTCAACAAAAAATCGAACCAGAAATAGGGGTTTGTCCATATGTCGCTGATCCAAAAGCAAGAGGCAATCCACAGGGCATATTCCGTGGCGATGAACACAAGGCAAAAGATGTGAATTCCCTTGGCTTTTCCGTCGCCAAAGAGCAGATTTTGGATGGCGAAATAGGCGCAGACCGTCAACACCCCCATATAGGAAATGTTGAGTAGCACATCCCCCACTGACAGAAATACAGGGTCAACCCAATGCCGATTGGGATGGGGATATACATGGCGAAGTGGCGTTTTTTCTTCACCTCTGGCACAGTCAGATACAATTCCAAAGCCAGTAAAAACAAATAGGCCGCCAGCCATGACACATCTGCCACATAGAAAACTTGTGGGGTCATGTCGGTCATAAACTGATAGGTCAGCCAGTACAAAATCCCCAGTGCCATGGTATCTAGCATCCCTGCCGCCAAGGTGTACGCCACGGTTTTTTCTCCAATGGCCACTCTGGTTGCCCAGATGGCAACGGCAACAGCCACCAGTGCCTGCAAGAAGTTAGAGAACAATTCAAGGCTCATGGTGGTCGTCCTCCTCCTGTTGCTTTTTTCGCAAAAGCACACATAAAATCGTCACGCAACTGCCCAACAGGAAGGAGAGCATCCCAATGATGATATAACTGAGGGCTTGGGCGTTGGCGAACAAACTGGCACTGAGCCCAGAGGTTGCGCCAGCATCCACAGTGCCACCCACTAGGGTTGGTAGGATGCAGGATAGCACCACAATCAAGCACAAAGACAGCGCCACTGCCCCTGCTGTCACAGCTCGAAGTTGCCGCTTTTGGCGGATGCGCTTTGCCCCCAGAAGGGCGGCTTTGACACGTTCATCGGTGTTACGCATGGGTGATGCCCTCCTGTTCTAGTTTGGTTTTTAAGGATTTTTTGCCACGGTGAATGAGATCTGCCACCTGCTTTTCGCCCTTGCCCATGACGGCGGCAGTCTCTTTGTGGCTCATGCCCTCAAAGTAAACCAGATAGATGGCCTCACGGTAATTAGGGGATAATTCCGCCATGGACAGGTGGAGGATTCTGTGGCGTTCCTTTGTGTCCACCAGTGCATCCACCAAGGCTTTTTCGTCGGATAATTCCTCTAGCTGTTCCAATTCTATGGCAAAGTAGCGTCTGCTTTTCGCCACACTGCGCAGTGCCATGTGGCGGGCGGATTTATAGAGATAGGCTTTCAAGGCACCAGTTTTGATTTTAGGTTTTTTTACCACCAGATAGGAAAACACCTCAATCATCAAGTCCTCAGCGTCTCCAAAATCGTGGGTGTAGCCGTAAATATACAAGGTCAGGGCATCGCCAAAACGCTCCATCAGCCCCGCAAAAGCGCTCTCGTCCCCAGAGAGAAATTGTTTATAAATCTCATCATCCGTCACAAGAACACCCCCATTCACATTGGCATATCATATTTTTGGTTATTCTAGCATAAATCACCATGATTTGTCAATTTGAACAAATTCAAAAGGCTATGTGATTTGATGCAGTCTATGCCGACCATCTCGCTGGCAACCTCACCACAAAACAGGCAGGAAAAAAACTAGGCATCAAAGCGACCCCATTTCAGTGGCTGGTGAAGCGGATAGACATTGTGCAGGATATTCCATAAGACGCAAAGAAGGCACCGAGTCAAAACTCAGTGCCTTCTTTGTTACCATATTTAGCTTACCCCACAAATTGTCCTTTTGAGACGCAACCATTGTGGTTGCAGGGTTTTGAAGCAATATAATCGTAAGATTAACGCTTGGAGAATTTGTTCTTACTTTATATATCAACTGTGAAATAGGTACTGTATATCAAATTTTAGTTACACGTATACTTCATTTTCATAATGCTTGATTTTTAGGTTTTGCCACCCGTGTGACAGTTCTGTGCCACCCCGTGTACTGCTTTTAAGTATAAACTTCCCAGCTTCCTGTTATACTCATTTTGTACATGAGTTTATTTTTTATTTTTGAAAACCCCGCCATCAAAAAAGACATACTCCACAGGAATATGTCTTTTTATGATTTATTCAGAAATATGTTTGTTCACTAGCGCTGCCACTTTCGGTGGCAAGAAATAGGACACAGGAATTGCTACAACGGTACTGATTTTCCAAGCTCTCAACCAAACGTACATAAACGTATCCGAAAACAATCCTACGTTACAAACCGCTTGTACAAATGACATAATCATAGCCATGCAAACTGCTGTGATGATAGATGCAATAATTCGTTTTTTCATTTTTCCCTCCATAATAAATCTACTTTATCCACAAACGAAATACAAAATCGTTCATATTTCGCTACTTCCTTATTTATCATACACTACATTGACTTGTATTACAAATGGACATTTTTCACAATAATATCCGTTCTCCATCATCAGGAACCAGCAAATTGCCCTGATAGAATCCTTTGCCTTCTTGTGTATACAATTTCTTGCGGTTGGGCGCAGTTTTGTCTTCTGTATGCCACAAAACCACGTTGGGTATGTGCAATCCTTCTGCCAACTCACAGGCTTCTTTCACCGTGGTATAGTGCTTTTCATACGGCTTGAAGCGTTCCCGATTGCCATACAAACAAAAAACCGCCGTCCCGAAGGACGGCGGTTTTGGTAAGCAATATAATCGTAAGATTAACGCTTGGAGAATTGGGGTGCGCGACGTGCGGCTTTGAGGCCGTACTTCTTACGTTCTTTCATACGTGGGTCACGGGTCAGGAAGCCAGCCTTCTTCAAGATGGGACGGTTGTCTTCAGAAACCAGCAACAGGGCACGGGAAATACCGTGACGCAGTGCGCCAGCTTGACCAGACACGCCGCCGCCAGTGACGGTAGCAACAATGTCCATCTTGTCCACATTACCAGTGGATTCCAGAGGTTGACGGACAACCATTTTCAGGGTGTCCAGACCGAAGTAATCTTCCACATCACGGCCATTGATGGTGATTTTACCAGTGCCGTTGGGGAACAGGTGAACACGGGCGACAGAGGACTTTCTGCGGCCAGTACCATACAGGTAGGGCTTTTTAGATTGATACATTCGCTTACTCCTCCTTATTCTGCGGCGATGGGCTGTTGGGCACCATGCTCGTGATTTGCATCAGCGTAAATGTGCAGGCGCTTCAGGGAATCCTTGCCCACAATGTTCTTAGGCAGCATGCCACGAACAGCGACGCGCATAGCCACTTCGGGCTTTTCTTGCATCAGAATGCGGTAAGGGGTTTCCTTCAGGCCGCCCACCCAACCAGAGTGATGGCGATAAATCTTTTGTTCGCCTTTCTTACCGGTCAGGACAGCTTGACCAGCGTTGATAACAATCACGTTATCGCCGCAGTCAGCGTGAGGAGTGTAGGTAACTTTGTTTTTGCCACGCAACAGGTCAGCAGCGATAACAGCGGTCTTGCCCAGGGGCTTGCCAGCTGCGTCGATGACGTACCACTTGCGTTCGATGTTGGCCTTATTCGCCATAAAAGTGGACATGGTGTTTCCTCCGTAGATAATATTCTTTACAAATCAAGGGCTTTGAAGTACAATCAAAGCGTAATCAGCAAGATTATTTATACCACACTGTTTACACCATGTCAACAATGTTTTTAAAATATTTTACGTTTCCTATGAAATACTCTTATTTTCTATTGATTGCTCTTGATTGCTCGCTGTGTAGTTTTGTTTTTCATATTTTAGATTGTGCAAACCTAGCGGGCGACCATCACCACTTACACCAATGTCCACTGCGCCAACAGCAAAAACACCAGCCCTGGCAGGCCTAAAATCCCGATAATCAACGCATTCCACAGGTTCAATCCCAAGGCAATGCCTGTAAACGCCGCCGTGGATTGCGCCAACCACAGGGCAAAAAATCCCAAGGCCGTGTTCCCCAAAAGTCGCAATATCAGCGCCAAAGGTCTGTGCAACAGTCCAATCACTGCCAACAATAAAAACAGCCCCAAACCCACATAGGGTACCAATGTCATGTCCATGTGGCCTGTTCCTCCATCTGAGATGCCGCCACCGCCGCCGCTGGCAAATCCATCTCTGCTCCACCTGTGTGGGCTTTGATGGTGCGCACCAGATAATTGCACTGTGCCATGGCGGCATTCATTTGATAAATACAGGCCTCTATTAAATCTGTATCCACCACTTGGTCAAATCGTAAATAGGCTTGGCGCAAATCCTCACGGGCAATGGCTAACTCTTTTTGCAATTGTAACAGCGTGCCATCTGGCTTATTTTTGTTTTGAAATGCCAATGTTTTCATCCAATCCCCTCCCTGTCCTATCAGTATGGAAGAGTTTGGACAAATATGACACAATTTAAACGAAGAAATATCTGTAAGGCGGGGGCTTGCCCCCGCCGTCACCCATCCGCAAGCCCCCGCCCTACGATGTGGTGAGAATACCAAATAATAAGGAGCGTTACCACCCATGACCCACGAAGAATATATGTCTCTGGCCTTAGAACAGGCTCGACTGGCCGCCCAAGAGGAGGAAGTGCCTGTGGGGTGTGTTATTGTCAAAGACGACGCCATCATCGCCACTGGGCGCAATCACCGCGAACAATTACAATCCACCGCTTCCCACGCCGAGATGGAGGCCATAGCAATTGCCAACCAAGTGTTGGGATCATGGCGCTTAGACGATTGCACCTTATACGTCACCCTAGAGCCTTGCCCTATGTGTGCTGGCGCCATTTTAAATGCACGGATTCCACGGGTGTATTACGGTGCCCGTGATGAGGCCTTTGGTGCCTGTGGCGGTGTGTTTAACCTCTATATGGAGGCCTTCCCCCACACCCCAGCCTTGGTGGGTGGGATTTTAAAAGAAGACTGTGCCAAGGTGCTTAGTGATTTTTTCCAAAACAAACGCAAAAAGGAGTGAGGATGGTTCCTCACTCCTTTTTATTGTCTTACAATTTTATTATCCTACAATGCGTTTGCCACTTTGCCAACATTGCGCCAACAAAAAGCCCAGTAGCAATATGCCGTTACCAGCAAAATACAGCGTCATACCCAAGTCCAAGCCATCTGCCAGCATGGCACCACACAGCACAATGGCCATGGTGGCACTGCCGCAAAAATGATGGGGTTTGCCCATACCAAAGCCAAAGCCCACCAGATGGAACAGCGCCAAGAGCACCGCAGAGAGCGCCAACACTTCCACCCCATAATCCCACAAGACAGGATTGATGGCCACTTGACGATAGCACACAATCAACAGCACCACCGCCGCCACAACGGCAAGCAAAGCAAACACACTGTCCACTGTTTTTGTGCTTCCAGCGCGGCAAGCAGGCACAATTCCTAGCAACCCCACGCCACCGAGCACCACGCCACAGCTCACCATCAGGTCCAGCTGGGACACGCCAAAGGCTGCAATACCCATCCAAACACCACTGGCGATGACAATAAAAATCCCTAGCACCATACAGCTCAGCGCCATGGTGCCACCAAGGAACACTTTCACATAAGAGGTATCTTTGGTTTTCAACCCACGGCCTGCCACCACAGAAAACACCACGCACACAACAGCCAGAGCCAACAGCCCCAAGGCATACCCATTGCCTGCAACGGAAAGACCTGTTTCACCATCAAACCCTGTTTGCTGTTGTCCCAAACGCAATCCCCCTGCTACTACGCCACCAAGCAGCGCCACCAGAGGAAATAATTTCTTCAAATTCATTACCATACCAACCCTTTTGCCAATCTACACAGTTTGTTAACCTTAGTGTACCACGTGCCACCGTTTTTGTCTACGGTGACACGTTATTTTTTCTCCATTTGGGACATACAGTGTAGAAAGCAAAGGACGAACGCTGAAAACGATTCCCCCCTCACAATCCTCTCTTCATGATAAAGGAGCACACTGATGCAAACTGCAAATCCAAAGACATTTCTAAGCCTGTGGCTCATGCTCTGGCTGGGATTATTTTTCCTACCAGCCGTTCTGGTGACCCCATGGGAGGGTGCCCTCACCACCACCACACCCACCACAACACCCCAAGAATCAGAGGAATCTGCCACCATCATCACCAATACCGTAATTTCTGACGATGACATTACCATTCGCGTCTTAGACGGTGACACCGTGATAGAAATGACCTTAGGGGCGTATTTAGTGGGGGTGGTCAGCGCAGAAATGCCTGCCAGCTTTCACATAGAGGCGTTAAAAGCCCAAGCTTGCGCCGCCCGTACCTACACCCTCTATCAAATGCTCAATGGCTCTGTCCACGGCGATACAGCCGATATTTGCACCGACTTTGCCTGTTGTCAAGCCTATGTTCATTCGGAGACGTCCGCCACTGATTGGGGCGCCCAAGCCGCTGAATACGAAAGCCGCATCCGCAGTGCAGTGTACCAGACCAGCGGTGAAACCATCGACTATGATGGCAGTCCTATTTTGGCGGTGTTCCATGCGTCTTCCGCTGGACAAACCAGACAAGCAGGGTCTGTTTGGGTGTCAGATTTACCTTATTTGCAAAGTGTAGACTCTCCAGAAAGCGCAGACACTGTGCCCAATTATTACACAGAGGTGACCTATTCACAAAGCGAATTACGCCAGCTACTGCTCCCCCTTGACCCCCAGATTGTCCTTGGGGAAGATTTTGCGTCATGGCTGGCGAATCCCATCACTGAGGACGGTGGCAATGTGGTGAGCGTAGACATAGGAGGACAAAGCGTCTCAGGCACCACCGTGCGCTCTGCCCTGTCTCTCCGCTCTGCCTGTTTTACATGGTCTTGGGTGGGAGAAGATTGCACCTTTTCCGTCACAGGCTATGGTCATGGAGTGGGCTTGAGCCAATACGGGGCCAACACCATGGCAAGCGCTGGCGCCACCTATCAAGACATCCTCACCCACTATTACACAGGGGTCACACTTTCTACTGACAGCGTCGCGGCAATGGCTTTACAATAGGTAGGAAAAATGGTATACTATATAAAAATATACAAAAAAGGAGGTGGCCTCATGCGCCGTATCTCTGCCTTTTTATTAACCGTTTTATTCATGGCTGGGCTGATTTCCTTTCCTGCCCAGTCGGCAAAAAGTGTATATTTCACCGCTGTAGATGTAAATATGCTAGAGCTAACCGATGAGACCATGCCCTTTTGGTCAGGTGGCTATTTGTATGTAGACAGCCGTATTTTCAGCGGCTTAACCTTAGATTACGGCACCTTATACCACTCGCGCAACATCTCCAAGCAAACTTTGGCGCTCTACACCAACCGCAACATCCGCTCTTTGGTGTTCTATTTAGACTCAGGCATCACCATCGATGGGGACGGACGCACCTACCATGCCCAAGCCATTTTAAAAGGCGACGTGGTGTTTGTACCCATTGTCATTGTGGCAAACTTCTTTGAGCTGCGCTATTCCACCATCACCGTCAACCACGGCACATTGGTGCGTTTGACCGTTGACCAAGACCCCATCCTCTCAGATAGCGCCTTTGTGGATGCCGCCGCAGACTGGATTGAGGTGCGCTATGAAGAATACCTCAAAACCCAGACCTCTACGTCTACCACCACACCCACCACCCCTGACGTGCCCTCCATCCCTGAAGATGGCAACATCATTCAGCTGGCCTTTCAGGTAACCGCGGATTCTGTAGCCGCGAACTGGCTTTCCCTATTAGAAACGACAGGCGGACAAGCTACCTTTTTCTTCACCGCCACAGATTTAGAGGGGCAAGGCGATTTACTGCGGCAGATGCTGGCACAAGGGCACACCATTGGCCTTGTGGTAGACCAGACCTTAGAAACCCCTGCCCTGGAGCAATTGACCCAAGGCAACCAAACTCTCTATCAAGCCACCACCACGGTGACCCAACTGGTATACAATATATCCGAGGAAGACCTTGACGCCGTGCTACAAGAGGGCTATTGTCCCATTTCACCCCAAGTGGACGTTTCAGAAAGCGGATTGCTTACCAACAATGGCGCTTCGGTCACCATGGCACAAATTGACCGTATCGACGGCATTGTCACCGTTTGGTTAGGCTCTTCCACCTCCCAAACGGGGCTCAGTGCTCTTTTAAACTACGGCGCCGCTGGCAACGACCGTTTCTATCGCCTCACCTTGCTAAGCACCCAACTCTAACCCACAGCCACGCTGGGTAGTTTCCATCGTTTTTCTTCAAAGGTTTACAATTCGTTCAACTAAGCAATGTATATTTTTGGTAAAATTATTATATTATGATTGAAATTTATTATAAGTGGGAGGGCTAATTTATGGCTCGAAAAATTCTAGTGGTTGAAGACGACCTGCGCATCTCCGAACTCATTGAAATGTATCTGCTCAAAGAAGGCTTCGAAGTATTCATCGCCCGTGACGGTGGAAAGGCTGTGGAGGAATTCCAGAAAAACGCCCCTGACATCGTCCTCCTAGACATTATGCTTCCTGTGCTAGACGGTTGGGCTGTGTGCGCTAAAATCCGCGAAACCTCTCGCGTACCCATCATTATGCTCACTGCCAAAAGTGAAGTGTTTGATAAAATCCAAGGTCTTGAAATGGGCGCTGACGATTACATCATCAAGCCCTTTGAAATGAAAGAATTGATTGCGCGCATCAATGCCGTGCTCCGCCGCAGTGAAATCCCTGAAGACACCAGAAAGCGCCTGAGCTTTGACAAATTGGTCATCAATCTAGACGCTTACGAGCTGTTGGTTGACGGCAAACGTGTGGATACGCCCCCTAAAGAACTAGAACTGCTCTACCATCTGGCCACTACACCCAATCGCGTCTATACCCGCAACCAGTTGTTGGACGAAGTGTGGGGCTTTGACTACTTTGGCGACTCTCGCACCGTGGATGTGCACATCAAGCGCCTGCGCGAAAAAGTGGAAAATGTCAGCGACCAATGGGCACTGAAAACCGTGTGGGGTGTGGGCTATAAATTTGAAATGATGGGCGCCCAACAGGGCTAAGCTTGTATGAAACGTATTCATCATTATTTCCGTGGCATCTACTGGCAACAGCTCTACATCACCGTAGGATTGGTGCTGTTGTCCATGGGATTATTGGGCGCTTCTTTCTCCTCCCTCAGCCACACCTTTATCTACAACCTACGCATCGAGGAATTGCAAGACAAAGCACAGATGGTGGCTCAATTGTCATCCACCTACCTCACCGATGATATGTCTGACGTGCAAGAAGATTTGCGCCAACTGGCCTCCTTTGCGGCCACCGTGTCTGATGTGGATTTTTTCGTGTGCAACATTGATGGCACCGTCTTATTGACCACCGACTCCAGCCAAGCTGGGCAGGTGATTCAAATTCCCCAAGAAATCACATCTGATATTATAACTCAAGGGCAATTTAAAAGCCAAACCACCGTGGGTGGCCTCTATAAAAACTCACGGATGGTGGTGGGTGTACCTGTTTACAACATCTCCTCTGGCCAACTGGTGGGGGAAGTGTTTGCTGTGTCTACCACCGATTCCTTCGACCAACTTTGGACTGGCTTTGTGGGACTATTTCTCATGACAGCCTTGGTGGTGCTCCTCATTGCCGCCATGGTGTCCTCTGCCACCACCATGCGCCAAATCCGACCCTTACGCAACATGGTTGCCGCCACACGGCGCTATGCCCAAGGGGATTTCGATGTGCGTATCAAAGACTATGAACACATCGATGAAATGGGTGAACTCGCCACCGCCTTCAATGCCATGGCCGACACCCTGCAAGAAAATGAATTCCAGCGCCGTGAGTTTGTGGCCAACATTTCTCACGAGCTGAAAACCCCCATGACCACCATCGCTGGCTATACTGACGGTATCTTAGACGGCACCATTCCCCCAGAACGCCAACACGAATATTTGACGGTAATTTCTGAGGAAAGCCGCCGTTTGTCTCGTTTGGTACGCCGTATGCTAGACGTGTCTCAGCTCCAAGCCATCGATCCCTTGCGCAATGGCGAACATTTCGACATTTGCGAAAGTATGCGCCGTGTCATCATTTCGCTAGAACGGAAAATCACCGACCGCGGCCTAGACATGGATGTGGAAATCCCTGACGAGTCTTTGCTGGTGTTGGGAGACAATGACATGATTACCCAAGTGATTTACAACCTGCTGGAAAACACCACCAAGTTTGCCAAGGTAGGCACTGCTGTGCATTTCGGGTTAACCCACCACGACACGCGGGTCACTGTTACCGTGCGCAATCTAGGCGACACCATACCAGCCCAAGAAATCCCCCGTCTATTTGACCGTTTCCACAAAAGCGACAAGTCTCGCAGTGAAGACAAAGATGGCGTGGGGCTAGGGCTCTATATTGTCAAAACCATTTTAGAACAACACAAAGAACCCATCAACGTCAGCAGTGAGAACGGTGTGACCACCTTCTCCTTTGGCTTGAATACGGAGTAATGAAAAACCATGGAAGAATCTATTTCACAACAAGTTACCTTAACCTATCAAGCACCACCTCCCAAAGAGGTGGTGCTCACCTACTCTGCCCCCTACCACCTGCCACCTACACCTGTGACACCAACACCCAAAAGCCGAAAAGGGCTGTATATTTTCTTAGGTGGCCTTGGTATTTTGGCTGTGGTTTTGCTCACAGTCTTTTTCCTCTCTCACATATTCCACGTAGAGATTTACACCGACCAAGAATCCTCCACCCAAGAAACCACCATCCCCGTCTACGATACCCAAGGCGATGGGACGGTGATGTCCCTGCTCACCACCAACCAAGGCACCCTAACCCCTCAAGAGATTTACGCGCAGGTAAACCCTGCCGTGGTAACGGTGCTGTGTGAAAGTGGCCTTGTGGAAATGTCCATGGGCACTGGGGTTATCTATTCCCAAGACGGCTATATCGTCACCAATTATCATGTGATTTCTGGTGCCAGCTCTTGCGCTGTGGCCTTGAGCACAGGAGAACTACTCCAAGCCTATTACGTCTCTGGTGATGAAGATTATGATTTGGCAGTGCTCAAGGTGAACGCCTCTGGCCTGCCCACTGCTACCTTTGCCGAGTCTGACTTTTTAACTGTAGGCGATACGGTATATGCCATCGGCAACCCCTTGGGCTTAGAGCTACGGGGCACCTTCACCGACGGCATCGTCTCCGCCATCAACCGCGATGTAGAAGTGGATGGGCGCACCATGTCCACCTTGATTCAAACCAACGCCGCCTTAAACTCTGGTAACTCTGGCGGCCCTTTGATTAATGTGTACGGTCAAGTGGTGGGCATCAACACGGTGAAAATGGGTAGTAGCTCTGCCTATAACGTAGAAGGCATCGGCTTTGCTATCCCCTCAGCCACGGTTCAGCGGATTGTCCAAGACTTGGTCACCGTAGGCACGGTACAGCCTGAGCCTGTTTTCGGTGTGTCTGTTGGCACAGAGTCTACCTACTTGGCAAACGGCACCGCAGGTGCTGAGATTTACTCCGTCACCCCCAACACACCAGCCGATGCTGCTGGCGTGCAAGTGGGCGATGTGTTCTTGTCCATGAACGGGCAAAGTGTCAGCGATAGCAGTGATGTGCTTCGCATCCGCCGTCAATTACGGGTGGGTGACACCGTTGAAGTCTCCCTCTGGCGCAGTGGTCAAATCATCACCGTAGAATTATATCTGGATATGGCATAAGAAAAAGGGCTGTACAATGTGGTTGCCACGTTGTACAGCCCTTTCACGGCAATCACCTCTTGCATAAACGGAAGAAATAGGATATACTAACTGTGTATTTGCCATTGACGAGAAAGGACATTCATTATGACACGCTACACTGCCCGACGACGGTTTCCCCATATCACCTTGCCCCATTGGGTCAGCTTTGTGCTGGCGATTTTACTCACCGGACTCATCACTTTGGTGTCCATTTGGTGCCAACCCAACAGCTTTATAGGTGTGATTTCTGGGTTTTTAGACCAACCTTTGCTCATCGTTCTCAACGCCTTGCCTGTGGGCTTGGTCGTGTTGGTGTTTGGCTTTTTATGCTACAATGTGTTTGACGGAGCGGCCATCGCCACCTTATTGGTGGGGGGCTTTTCCATTGCCAACCGCATCAAATTGGACGTGCGCAACGAGCCTGTCTACCTGCGAGATTTAACCTTACTCAAAGAGGCCTCCGCCGCCACCAGCTCCTATGCCATCAACTATCCCATCGCCGCCTTTGTGGTGGTCTTTGGGCTGATTATCGCCTTTGTGGTGCTAGGGCGCATCTGTAAGCCCACCCCAGCCTCCAGCCTCAAGCAAAGCCTTGTGCGCCGTGTGCTAGGCAGTGTGGCTAGCGCCGCAGTGCTGGTGGGGCTCACCCTCACCGTCTATGCCTCCAACGATTTGTACAACGGGTTTACCGTCTCCAATCCTTACTATGTGCCCTCTGTGTTCAACGAATTGGGCTTCCCCTATTGCTTTACCCACCATGCCACCACCTACAGCGTGGACAAGCCTGATGGCTTCAGCCAATCAGAAGCTGCCGCTTGGGAAACAGGCGACAGCACTGGCAACGGACAGACCGTAAATGTAATTTTCGTCATGAACGAGGCCTATTCTGCCATCACCGAGCAGTCTGTCTTCACCTACAGCGACGAAACTGACCCTATGAAAAACTTCCACGCTTTAGAAAACGACACCTATGTCATTTCTGGAGACATGGTGGTGCCAGGGTTTGCTGGTGGCACAGCCAACACCGAATTTGACGTGATGACAGGGATGCAAACCAATGCCTTGTCTGCAACCACCACCTCCGCCTTCCGTGCTTTTAACCGAGATGTGGACAGTCTATTTAGCGTTTTTGGCAATGACGGCTACTATACCTCTTACACCCACCCCGGCGATTGCTGGTTCTATAACCGTGAAAATGTATTGGATTTGCTAGGCGCCGATGATACCACCTTTGTGGAATCTATGTATGATGACGCCACCTACAAAGGTCGCTGGATTACCGACGATTATAGCGCCGATTTGATTATTGACGAGTTAAACAGCGCCATCGATAGCGACACCCCTCTGTTCCATTACCACACCACCATCCAAAACCATATGTCTTACACCTTAGACAAATATGGCGAAGATTACCCCTATGGCGAACTAGAAACCACCGCTATTTTTGATGAAGAAATTGAAACCTTGCTGAAGGTATATATCGAAGGCATCCGAGATGCAGACGCTATGCTCCAAAAACTGGTGGATGATTTCTCCGCCAAAGACGAACCTGTGATTTTAGTATTCTACGGTGACCACCTGCCTTATATTGGTGACAACCGCTCTGGTTACACCGCCATGGGTCTGGATTACGCCTTAGACGAAACCCAACAGGAAAACCCCTTGGCTGGCTACACAGTACCCTATTTAATCTGGGGCAACGAGGCCGCTGGGACGCTGTTAGACTGGGACAACACCGTGGCAAATCTGGACGTACCAGAGACCATTTCCGCCAGTTTCTTAGGCTCTATGGTTCTGGAATTGACTGGTCGTGGAGATGACTCGCCATGGTTTGACTTCTTAGGCGAACTACGGCGAGAATACCCTGTGGTGCAAAATCAATGGGTGCTCAGCACCGACGGTACCCTCACCCAAGGTGAGGACGACGACGCCCAAGCATGGATTGACCAATGGCGAGACTGGAGCTATTACAAGCTGAAATACAAAGATATGGATTAAAAAAAGAAGCAGACCGTACGGTCTGCTTCTTTTTTTAATCTCAATTGCTTTGCAAATATTCCGCACTGGAGCGGATGGAGTTTTCCACCATATCACTGACAGAATGGTCGGTGAAAAAGGCCATGTGAGGGGTCATAATCACATTGGGCAGACCGTTTAAAATGGACATATAGCGGTTTTTCAACTGTTGCCCCTTTTTCTCACGGTAGTAAATCAGACGGTCACCTTCCACCAAATCCAATGCCGCACCACCAAGATGTTCCTCTTCAATCGCCGTAATAAGTGCTTCGCTGTCCACCAAATCCCCACGGGCGGTGTTGACCAAAACAGCACCTTTTTTCATCATGGCGATGGTCTGGGCATTCATCATGTGGAAGCTATCGGCTGTGGCTGGGGCATGGAGGGTCACAATATCGCTTTGGCGCAACAATTCTTCCATGCTGACATACTCTACCATACCTTCCAAGGCTGGATTTTGATACAAATCATAAGCCAACACTTTACATCCAAAGCCTTGCAAAATGGTGGCCACGGTGGCACCGATTTTCCCTGTGCCCACAATGCCCACGGTGGCATCATGAATGAGTCGGCCACGAATGACATCCAAGCCATAGTCTTGTCCCATGGCACGCACAGTCATGGTTTTCATATGCCGCATGGCCATCATCATCATCATGACTGCATATTCCGCCACGCTGTATGGTGTGTAGCCCACGTTGCCCACACCCATGCCGATTTTCTCAGCATAGTCTACGTCAATGTGCTCAAAGCCCACAGTCCGTGTGGATAAAAATCGCACACCCATGGCCTTGTAAGCATCTAACATAGGGGGTGTGATGTGGGTTTTGGTCACAATGCTGACGCAATCGCAACCAGCCGCCGCTTCTAACGTTTCAGGGGTAGGGTCAGTAGGAATCATCACAATTTCCATGCCATATTCTGGCGCGAAGTGATGGAAAAATGGTTCTTCGTCTTCCCGTGCGCTATAAACTGCCATTCTCATAGTCAAATCTCCCATTTCTTTTCATAGTTGGTTAAATTCAAAAACTATGAACTACGGAATTTAATTTAATCAACTGTAATACCATGGTTATTCTACCACCATTGGTTCCACAATGCAAGCGCACAGGCAGTCAAAAAACCTTTTGACTGCCTGTTAAAATTTGGTTATTATCCCAACGCTTATACGTACAGAGGATATTTGTCGCACAGAGCGGTAACACGGGCACGCACTTCATCGGCGGTGCCTTCAAAGTCACGGGCTACCATACCCATCAATGCAGCGATTTCCACCATGTCTTCTTCCACAAAGCCACGGGCGGTGACAGCAGGAACCCCCACACGGATACCACTGGTGACAAAGGGCTTTTCAGGATCGTTGGGGATGGAGTTTTTGTTGACGGTGATATACACTTCGTCCAAACGGTGCTCGATTTCCTTGCCAGTGATGTTGAAGTTGCGGACATCCACCAGCATCAAATGGTTGTCGGTGCCACCAGAGACAAGACGGAAGCCTTCTTTCACCAGTGCGTCTGCCAAGACCTTGGCATTGAGGACGGTTTGGTGACCGTATGCTTTAAATTCAGGCTTCAATGCTTCGCCGAAGCACACTGCCTTGGCGGCAATGATATGCATTAAAGGGCCACCTTGAGAACCGGGGAACACAGCAGAGTTCACCTTCTTGTAAATATCTTCATCGTTACAAAGAATCAAACCGCCACGGGGGCCACGGAGCGTTTTATGAGTGGTAGACGTGACCACATGGGCATATTCCATGGGATTTTGGTGTTCGCCAGCGGCAACCAAACCTGCAATATGCGCCATATCCACCATCAAATAAGCACCCACTTCGTCAGCAATGGCACGGAATTTGGCAAAGTCGATGGCACGGGGATAGGCCGAGGCACCAGCGATGATCATTTTAGGTTGGTGTTCTTTGGCCATGGCCAACACAGTATCATAGTTGATGGTTTCGCTTTCTGCGTCCAATTCATAGGAGACAATGTTGAAATACTTGCCAGAAATGTTCACAGGGCTACCATGAGACAGGTGACCACCGTGGGCAAGGCTCATGCCCAGCACCGTGTCGCCGGGCTTTACCAGCGCCATGAAAGCGGCTAAGTTGGCATTGGCTCCAGAGTGAGGTTGCACATTGGCAAACTTAGCGCCAAAGAGCTCGCAAGCGCGCTTACGGGCAATTTCTTCTGCAATATCCACAGCGTAGCAACCGCCATAATAACGCTTGCCAGGATAGCCTTCTGCATATTTATTGGTCAAGCAACTGCCCATGGCAACCATAACGGCTTCGCTTACCAAGTTTTCAGATGCAATCAATTCGATGTTGCGTCGTTGACGGGCAAATTCTTCTTTAATGGCAGCGCCAACTTCGGGGTCTGCTTGGGAAATAAAATCCATAGATTGTTCAATCATGAGTACAGCCTCCTAATATATGTTACCTATATTGTAAACGGTTTTCCACGGGATTGCAATGGCAAATTCGCCAAAATTCAAGAGATATACTACCTTTTGTGTTTATGGAGATATTTGTAGTTCCATAAGGAATGATTGTTTGGTTGAAAACTTATTCCTCTGCCGTGGGGCGCTTGCAGCAGGCTTTCTTTACTTCCGCCCCTTGTAGGGGCGGTCAATCCTTTACCCTGTGGGAATTCTCTTTTGATGGACTTTTCTCACTCCCGTGGGGGCTGCTGCCGCAGGGGCTTTCTTTTGTAGAGATACAAAAGAAACAAAAAATCTTGCACGTGGCGGCTGACCACTTGTGGTCAGCCGTCTCACGTGCTCCCATTTTATACGGATGGTGCGTATGAGTGGGTGCGGTGCTATTGGGGCATCTGGCTCACACCCGTTCGGCTTATCGTGTGGGATGCGCGTGCCAACGCTGATTGCTGCCGCACATAACTCGTACGATGACATGGTACCACGCGTGTGAGGTGCCTAAGGTTGTGGACGTCGATGGGTGCGGTGGCGCTGGGGGATAGATGACGGTGGTGGCGCCAGCGCCACAGCACCTACCCATACCCATAATCTAGGCACGCCCAAGAAATGGCACCATCTCACCGTCTCTCCCCTACAGGGCGAAGCCCGACAGGTCATGCAGAGACAAATCAGGTCTCTCGGTGCCGCTCAAAAGACCAAAGCACTCCAGCGATGGACCCCCGTAAAAGCCCCTTTTTTCACTCGACCGCAGTCGCCGTGAAAAAATCGTTTTTTGGTTCTTTTTTTCGACAAAAAAAGAATGCCACACCGGCAGGTGACCCGTCCGGTAGGACGCCCCTGCGGCAGCAGACCGCCCCGTAGGGGCAAAAACAACAAAGAGGTGGAAAACGGACGCCCAATGGGCGCCCCTACGATGGAGTGGGGGGAATGCCCCACCGGCAGGTGACCGCCCCGTAGGGGCAAACCCATCAGCCCAATGGCGCACGGATGCCATCTTCAAATAATCCAGCTTCACTCAGCACCCAAGGAATGGGATAATCATGGGGTTCTAGTGGAATTTCATCGCGAATCAACTGTTCACGACAAAGGAGTACAGTGCCGCCACGATATTGGGATAAAAAGCGATCATAATAGCCACCACCCTGCCCCAGACGGTGGCCTTGGTGGTTGCAGGTGAGACAAGGCAAAATGGCAAAGTCCACTTGGTCAATGTCAATCAAGGGCGTCGTCTCTGCTGGCTCTAAAATGCCGTAAGTACCCTCTTGCAATTCCGCCACATCCGTGATTTGGTGGAGCGCCATCTTCCCTTCCCCCAAGCACCGTGGCACACAGAGGGTTTTCCCTTGGGCTAGGGCATGGGTCAATAGGGCGTGGGTGTCCACTTCACGGTCTGTTGAGACAAAGCAGAACACAGTCTGGGCAGCTTGATATTCGCTCATGGCAGTTAAATGGCGGTATATCATCTGGCTGGATTTGGTTTTATAGTTCTCCGACAGTTTCCGCTCCAAGGAACGGGCAATGGCGCGAAGTTTGATTTTTTGGTCTTTTTTGGTCATGGAAATGGGTCCTCCTGTTTTTCGTGTGGGGCGGTAATGCCAAATTGAATGGCACTGGTGCCAAATTTACCGCGAATGGTGTCCATGGTTTGCTCCAATGCTTCATTGCGTTTGCTTTGGGGGGCAGCGGCTTGGCTAAATAAATTCACCTGCTCAAAGGCTTGCCCCTCTGGGGTGAGATGAATGGCGGTGATGGTGATGGCTCGCAATGGTTGGGGCGGTGACCACAGGGTGTCGATTAGCATCATAGCCTGCTCTGTCAACTCACGCATCAAATGCGTGGGAGCGGATAACTGGCACTGGCGAGAGCGATTTTTAAACTGGGGGTCACGGATGGTCACCTGCACCCCGCCAGCGTAGAACTGGTATTGGCGCAATCGTGTTGCCACCGTATCGCACAGCAGTGCCACCCCACTACGGACTTGGGCTGTGGTGGTGAGATTTCGAGGAAAGGTGGTGCCGTTACCCACCGATTTGATGGGTGCACGGTCAGCCGCCCCCACCACAGGGGCGTCGTCTAAGCCGTTGGCATACGTATGGAGCTGATGCCCCATTTTCCCCAACACCGCTTCTAGCATTTCCAGTGGTGCCTGTGCCAATTGTCCGATGGTTTCAATGCCGTACTGTCCCAAAATTTTCCGCGCCGCATGGCCTACATATAATAGGTCGCCCACAGGCAACGCTGAGACAATGGTTTGCCAGTTGTCTCGGTCAATGACAGTGGTGGCATCAGGCTTTTTGTAGTCACTGCCCAACTTGGCAAAAATTTTGTTGAATGACACACCAACCGATACAGTCAAGCCCAATTCTTCTTTCACCGCGTGGCGAATATGATCGGCAATGGCACGGGGATTGCCCCCGAACAGATGGGCGGTGCCCGTAATATCCAGCCAGCTTTCATCAATGCCAAAAGGCTCTACCAAGTCGGTGTAGCGCCCATAAATGGCATTGACCTTGATGGAGTATTCTTTGTATAAAGTGTGATGGGGCGACAAGAGGACTAGATTGGGGCATTTTTTCTTGGCCTGCCAGATGGTTTCGGCTGTGGCAATTTTAAAGGCCTTGGCTGGCTCGTTTTTCGCCAGGATAATCCCGTGGCGAGAGGCTGGATTGCCACACACCGCCATGGGCACGTCCCGTAAATCCGGGTGAGAAAGAAGCTCTACAGAAGCGTAAAAGCTGTTCAAATCACAGTGCAAAATAATCCGTTCCATACAGGGCTCCTTTCGTGGTGATGGGGATAGTATACCATAAAAATAGACGTAAAAAAAGACGTCTGCATAAAAAGCTAATCTCTTTTGTAGGGGCGGATAGTATCCGCCCGTGCAGTAAGCGGTAATTGCACGCAAAACGTCAGGCGAATTCGTAACATTTTACGAATTCGCCCGACGTTTCAGTTCGTTTTGGTCAATTCTGCACGGGAGGCTAATAGCCTCCCCTACAAGGGATTTGTGTATTGATGAAGGTATGTGAGTATTGCAACAGAGCCTTTTTCAAGCCCTTACATCATACCCATAACCACCATACCAATCAAAATCAAGGTGGAGGTGACACCGCAGCCCAACAGCATCCAGCCCACGTTCACATTGGAACGGAGGGCGGTCTGTGCGGCCTCTGGCACCAAGCGTGCCTTGCGCAGGGCTGTGATGATGGGCTTGTAGAGCATCAAAGTGGCAGCCATGTTCATGCCACCTTTTAACAGGTTAAAGGGTAGGAAAATAGGGACCAGCATGGCGGCAATGTCACTGCGAGAGAAGCCAGCCATGTACAGCGGTGTGATGAGATAGTTCCACAGCAACATAATGGCGGTGAGAGCCACCACACCCAGACCTAAGCCCACGATGGCACCGGTTTTGGTGTGGAATTTCTTGTAGACGAAAGACGCTGTGCAACAGAAAGAGCAGGTGGCTAAAATGTTCATAATCAGGCCGATTAAACCGGTGTGGCTGACAGTGATCATCTCCAGTAAACTGACGGCGATGGCCATGATGGCGGCGGCGGCAGGACCATAGGTGAAGCCACCCATGCAGATGATGACGTCTTTAAAATCAAAGTCTAAAAAGCCGTTGAAACTGGGAATCATCTTGCTCATCAGCATCACCACATAGGCGATGCCCACCAGCATGGCAGAGGTGGTGAGGGTACGGGTGTTGGTTTTGGATTGGGATAGGGTTGCGGCGTTAGAATTGGACATAAAAAATACACTCCTTAGTTTACAGTAACATCCCCAAAAACGTGGTCTTCTGAGGTTGCAAACGTAAACAAGAAGTGTTCACTACTTGTTGGTTACAAAATCTTCTTCCATCCAGACTGACAAGCCAAAGCTTGATTACTGTTGGTCTCGGAGTTACACCGAGTCGGCACAAGTGGAAACCACAAGTGTTCGCGGACTATACCGCCAGTGGGGAATTACACCCCGCCCTGAAGACACTATTGAGTTGTTCTGGGGTCAGTATAAACCATTTTCTCAAAAAATGCAAGTGAAATTTTTTTAACAATTTTTCCCTTTACAAGTAAGAACGAATGTTCTATAATGGAATCATCTAAATTGTAAGGAGGTGTGTACCCTGCGAGGACGCGAAACTGCTTGTGCCTTTACAGGCCATCGCCCCAGTAAATTGTCATGGGGGCACGATGAACAAGACCCACGGTGTATGGGACTGAAACAGCGAATGGCAGACGCCATTGACATTGCTTATGAACAGGGTTTTCGCCACTTTATTTGTGGCATGGCGCTGGGCTGTGATTTATATTTTTGCGAGGCAGTGATGGCACTGCGAAGCCGCCATGACGACGTGACCATAGAGGCCGCCATCCCCTGCCCCCAACAATCGGCTCGCTGGTCAACCCATGATCAAGCGCGTTATACCGCCTTGGTCCAAGCGTGCGATTTTGAAACCGTCATTGCCCAGCACTATAGCCCTGGCTGTATGCAGCGCCGTGACCGCTATATGGTAGACCATAGTGCTCTGCTCATCGCCGCCTTTGATGGCAGCAGCGGTGGCACCCAATACACCATGCTCTATGCCATGCGTCAAGGCCTAGATGTGGTAGATTTACCCACCGTATTGGTTTAAAATCTTAAAATCCCCCAGACCGTTCCAAAGAGTGAAGCGGTCTGGGGGGATTTTATGCTGAATAAAGATTAGGCGCTGGTGGCCATTTCCTTGAAGCACTTGGGGCACACGTTCTTGCCCTTAAAGTCGGTCACGTCTTTTGCGCTGTCACAGAAAATGCAGCTGGGTTTATATTTTTTGAGAATAACAGAGGAACCTTCCACATAGATTTCCAGTGCATCCTTCTCGGCAATGTCCAAGGTTCTGCGCATTTCGATGGGCAGGACAATGCGGCCTAATTCGTCAACTTTTCTTACAATACCAGTAGATTTCAATGTAATATTTCCTTTCAAATTAAAGACAGTATTTAACACGGTTTTCCCATGTCTGTTATAGGAGAATACCACCTATTTTTACCAATGTCAACACTAAATTGTAAAAAAATGTGAACATTTAGATAACAATGCAGAAATTTCCTAAAATATGAAAAAACTAAAGAAATATTGTGAAAATTCAACAAACTATGGATGTATAAATTGTGAATAATAGAAGGAGATTCCAAAATATGGCAATGACAATCGTTTGGTGTACCATGGTTATTTTATCCTTATTATTTGGTGCGCTCACTGGAAATTTATCAGCGGTTTCCTCTGCGGCTATGGATGGTGCTGGTTCCGCCATCACCTTGTGTTTGTCCATTGCAGGCATCATTTGCCTCTGGACAGGGGTGATGGAAGTGATGAAAGCCTGTGGCATCGCCAAAGGCTTGGCAACCCTCTTTGCGCCGCTATTAAAGCGACTCATGCCACAGGCCTCCAAAGACGAAGAAACCATGGCGGCCATCACAGGCAACTTCTCTGCCAATTTTTTAGGCTTAGGCAATGCCGCCACCCCACTGGGCATCCAAGCCGCACGGCGGATGGCGCGGGGTTGCAACGGAATTGCCAGTCACGAACTGTGTTTGCTGGTGGTGATGAACACGGCCTCCATTCAAATCTTCCCAGCCACCATCACCGCCATCCGCACTGCCAGCGGCGCCACAGACCCCATGGATATTTTACCAGCTGTATGGATCACATCCCTGTGCTCCGTCATAGCAGGGCTGATAGCGGCAAGCTTATTCGCAAGGTTAAGCCAGAAAGGACGGTGAGCAGATGTCAGATTGGGTAATTCCCTCTCTGTTGGCAGGGGTTGCCATGGTGGGACTGGGTCGGCGTGTAGATGTATATGGTGCCTTAACCCACGGAGCGGAAGAAGGATTGGGGGTGCTGATTCACATTCTCCCTGCGCTGGTAGCTCTGCTGACGGCCGTGGAAATGTTCAAAGCCTCTGGGGCTTTAGACTGGCTCACAGCGCTCCTTGCTCCAGCCTTAGTGGTGGTGGGCATCCCACCAGAAACGGCGGCGCTGATGCTCATCCGCCCTGTCTCAGGGGGCGGTGCATTGGCAGTGGGCAGTGAATTGATTGCCACCTATGGAGCTGATAGCTACATAGGTCGTGTGGCGGCGGTGATGCTAGGCAGTACCGAAACCACGTTTTACACCGTGGCGGTGTATTTTGGAGCGGCAGGCATCACCAAAACACGCTATGCCGTGCCAGCGGCATTGGTCGCCGATTTCACAGGCTTTGCCATGGCGGCTTTGACCGTCAGATGGCTGTTTGGCGGGTGAGGGAACGGACAGGGGCTAGCCCTGTCCCTACGAATGTTTGTTTGTAGGGACAGCCTTTACGGCTGTCCGTTTTTGGATGGTGCGACAGGGCTCCATCATTCCACCGTTACATAAATCCGCAACTTCTCCAAGGTCATCTCACCAATGCCTGCAACCATCATGATATCATCCACAGTGGCAAAGTCACCATTTTCTGTGCGGTAATCGATGATACGTTGCGCCAAGGTTTCCCCCACACCGGGCAAGGTATCCAACTCTTCTACCGTAGCCGTGTTAAGATTGATGGGCACCGCCTCTTGGGTCACTTCTGCTTGGGTCAGTTCCACTTGGGTGGACACCGCCGTAACCACTTCTTGGGACTCCGTCTCCACAACCACAGTCTCTGCCGTCGACGAAATCACCACTTGCGTGGCAGGAACCATGGCAAACAAACACAATCCACTTAAAAACACACCCGTAGCACCCAATAATATTTTTTCGCCAGTTGTAATCATAAATACACCTCTTTCAGTGTTGAAATTCAAGGTTTTATCTGTTATACTAGGGTATATTGTAGTATATCATGCCTTAAAATGGTATTCAATGGATAAAATTGTAAAAAACAAGAAAATACCCCCCATAAATTGGAGATATGTAATAGATGAAGAAGTATAGATTTGTACATTTGATAGTAGCCTTGGTATTGAGCCTATCTTTGTGCGCCACCCCTGTGGTTTTGGCCAGCGACACAGAGATGGAAATCCCCACGGTAGCGGCGCAGTCGGCCTTACTGGTGGATTTAAACACCAACACCATCATGTTAGCACAAAATGCCTATTCCAAGCAATACCCTGCCAGCCTAACCAAAATCATGACGGCCTTGCTGGTTTTCGAAGCCATTGACGCTGGCACTATATCTCTTGACCAAGAGGTGATCATTTCCTCCACCGCTATGAGTGGCCTGTCTGGCACCCCTAGCTATGCGGATTTGCGCAGTGGTGAAGTGCTCACTGTGTTTGAATTATTAGAATGTATGCTCATTGTGGGGGCAGATGAAGCCGCCCAAGCGCTGGCAGAAACCGTCAGCGGCAGTAAAGAAGATTTTGTGGCACTGATGAACCAACGGGCCACAGAGCTTGGCTGTACAGGCACCAATTATACCAACGCCACTGGCCTCCACAACGACGAGCACTACACCACCGCATGGGATTTGTATTTGGTGGCACAAGAAGCGGTGAAGCATGAAGATTTGGTGACCTTATGCGACACGGTGAGCACCACCATCCCCACCACCAACATCAAAAGCGAACGCCTACTTTACACCACCAATGCACTTCTGACCCAATTCCGCCTCATCGGCTACACCTATCCAGCGGCAGATGGTTTGCAAAGTGGCTACACCGAACAAGCTGGCTACTGTCTCCTGACTACAGCTGAAGACGGGTTTTTAGATGTGGTCAGCGTGGTGCTAGGGGCAGAGCGTGTGGCGGTAGACGGTGGATACCAAACCCAAAGTTACACCGAAACATCTGCCCTGCTGGACTGGGGCTTTGCATCCTTCGATTTTTTCACCATCTTAGAAACCACCGAAGTCCTCTCTGAGGTACCTGTCACCTTGTCCACGGAAATGAACTACGTCACCCTAGAGCCTGCCCAAAACATTGAGGTGCTGCTCCACAAAGACATGGATTTAAACGCCATCGAACGCCAAATCACCCTCTATTACGATGAAGTGGAGGCCCCTATTTACGAAGGGGATGTTCTGGGGGAAATCACCTTATCTTACGAAGGTTTGGAATACGGCACCGTGGACTTGATTGCTCGGCACAGCGTGTCTGCATCTCAGCGTCTACTATGGCAACAAGAGGTGCTGGCCTTCATAGACGCCGACTGGCTGTTGCTTGGCGGCATTGCCATTGTGGCTTTGATTTTGCTGGTAATGGGCATCCGCTATCTCTTCACCCATCGCCGTTATCGCTATGGTAAAAGCGTGCGTCACCGTGACGGCAATTACCACGGACGCAAACGATAAACGATTATAAAGGAAGGACGTCAAAACATTGTTTTGACGTCCTTCCTTTATAGCATCCGTAGCCAATGTCATTTAGTTTTTAACTAAATGACAAGTAAAAGGTAAAAAGGAATAGTGAAAAAGTATAGGTTTTTGCACATGGCTACGCCATAGCTCTTGCAAAAACAAGAGCGCCCTTACGGGCGTGCAAAAAGCCGTCACGCTTGGTCACTGGGGCTAACGCCCCTCTGGGCTTCGCCCAGCCCCCACATAGTGGGGGTGACCATATTGTATAGAAGACCCGTTTCCACGCTCTATTTCTTCACTATTCACTCTTACTTATTACTTGTCATTCGTAGCTGTTTCATTTTTTGTTCTAAGGATTTTATATCAGCAAATCCTTGGGGTCGTAAGGTTTGGTCTTGCAATAAATCCTCAGGGTGATACATCCCCATCATTTCCACACCCCGACGGATAAACCACTGCCCATGGCACTGCGCCATAGACAACTCTTCTCCCATAATCACCGACAAGCTCTCCTGCCCTAAACAGACAATCACCTTGGGCGAAAGCAACTTCGTTTGGGCACGCAACCATGGCAGGCAGGTATTTTGCTCTAAATGTAACGCCTTGCGCCCTTTTGGCACTGGACATTTCACCACCGACGACACATACACCTGCTCTGGGGTGATGCCGCCCAAAGACAGCAGCTCCCAAAACAACGTACCTTCTGCCCCACCCAGCAATTGTCTACCGCCTGCCACGGTGGGTGCTGGGACTATCATCAACACCTTGGCAAAGGGATTCCCCTGTCCGAACACCAAGTTTTTCCGTTCTTTCCGCAGTCCACACGCCCCACAACCTTGGCATCGCTGTTGAAGCTGTGCCCATGCTTGTTCATCTTTCATGGAAATCACCTCACTTTTATCTGGAAAATTTTTAAAATTCATGGTATATTATGTATAGTATAACACAGCTTTTCTTATTTGACCAGAAGGAGTGGACGCACATGAACACCTATTTAATCGCCCTGGACCAAGGCACCACCACCTCTCGCACCATCATCTTCAACACCAAGGCACAGGCTGTGTCCAAAGCCCAACAATCATTCACCCAAATCTATCCCCAGCCCGGTTGGGTGGAACACGACCCTATGGAAATTTGGGACACCCAACGCCAAACCCTTGCCCAAACCCTCGCCCAGTCTCACATTGACCCCAAGGCCATCGCTGGCATCGGCATCACCAACCAACGAGAAACCACCATTTTGTGGGACAAGGTGACAGGAGAGCCTGTGTACAACGCCATCGTGTGGCAATGCCGTCGAACAGCGCCACTATGCGACGAATTAAAAGCCCAAGGCTTGGCGCAATCCATCCAAGAAAAAACAGGTTTGGTCATCGACGCCTACTTCTCTGCCAGCAAAATCCGTTGGATTTTAGACAATGTAGATGGTGTGCGCCAACGAGCTGAACGTGGCGAACTCTGCGCTGGCACCGTAGACACATGGCTAATTTGGCAGTTGACCGCAGGCAAATCTTTTGTCACCGACTATGCCAATGCCAGCCGCACCATGCTCTTTAATATTCACACCCTGCACTGGGATGAAGACCTCTGCAAACTACTTGACATTCCCATGAGCCTCTTGCCCACGCCCTGCCCCAACGCCATGGTCTATGGCACGGTGGCACCCAATATTCAAGACCTTGAACGTCTGGCTGGCACCCCCATCTGCGGCAGTGCTGGTGACCAAGCTGCCGCTTTGTTCGGCCAAGGCTGTTTCTCTGCTGGCATGGCAAAAAACACCTACGGCACAGGCTGTTTTGCTTTGATGAATCTAGGTGACAAACCCGTTACCTCTCAAAACGGCCTGCTAACCAGCGTGGCATGGGACATTGGCAATGGCCCTGTTTACGCCATGGAAGGGAGCGTCTTCAACGCCGGTAGCACCATTCAATGGCTTCGCGACGAGCTGGGGCTCATCGGCTCTGCCCCAGAGTGCGACCGTCTGGCCGAAAGCGTCAGCGACAGCGGTGGGGTTGTAATGGTACCTGCCTTCACAGGCCTTGGCGCACCCTATTGGGATATGTATGCCCGTGGCACCATTTTAGGCTTGACCCGCGGGTCTAACAAAGCCCACATTGCCCGTGCCGTACTGGAGTCCATCGCCTATCAGGTGACAGATTTGATGCGCGCCATGGAACAAGATAGCCCTGCAGCCATGACGGTGCTTCACGTAGACGGCGGCGCCAGCGTCAGCGATGTGATGATGCAGATGCAAGCCGATTTACTGGGCTTTGCCGTAGACCGACCTGCCCAAGTGGAAACCACCGCCTTTGGTGCGGCGGCGCTGGCAGGTTTGGCAGTGGGTGTGTGGCACAGCACCGAGGAACTCATCCCCCTGCGGAAGAGCCAACACCTATTCACCCCTCAAAAAACCGACTGCGCCCAAAACTATCAACGCTGGCAACGGGCTGTCGCGCGTAGCCGCAATTGGTTAAACGAAGAATTTTAAAAAACATGGTTGCCAAATCCAACAGTCTGCGATATACTAATTGTAAAGCGATGTGGTATCGTTTGGTTTACCACTTAATACTGAATCACAAAAGGAGTACAAAGATATGGCATTTTTTGAAGATTTTGGTAAAAAGGCAAAGGATCTTGCCTACGCAGGGGCTTCCAAAGCCAAAGACGCAGCTGATGTTGCAAAAATCAATGTAGACATCGCTGGTGAACAACGTGAAATGGACAAGCAATACAAGACCATCGGCCAATGGTTTGTCAAAGAATATGAAGGCGACTTGACTGACGAAGTCCGTGTCATGGTGGAAGCTGTCAACGCTTGCCAAATGCGTATCCAAGCCTTGGAAGATTCCAAAGGCTTGAAAACGGAAGAGCCTATTGTAGCAGAAAGCGGCTTAGTTTGCCCCCTTTGCCAAGAAAAAGGCACAGGAAAATTCTGCGCCAAATGCGGCGCCCCCATGGAAGAGTAAACCTCCCATTCCATGGTTCCTCCATTGTAGGGGCGACCTGTGGTCGCCCGCGCAAAACCATTTAAAGTGCATAAAAATGTTGGGCGAATTCGTAAGATGTTACGAATTCGCCCAACATTTTGTATATAGTCAGCACATACTGCACGGGCGACCACAGGTCGCCCCTACAATTCCATTACTTCACTATCACCCTTGCACGGTGACAGATTCAATCAATTCCAAGCCTTCGTTGTGCTTCAAGAGGAAGCCAACAGACCAGATGCCACCGAAGGCGATGAGACTGCGCCCACGGAAGTCTTCCAGCACTTGGGCGCCAGTACACAAGGTCAACTCCTTGGGTTCGCAGGGCGTTTTGGAAATCACACGCAGGTGTTCATAGGGCAGGCGCTGCATATGCAAGTCCACGCCGTATTCCCCCTTCATGCGGTACTCGAACACATCGAATTGCAGGGTACCCACCACGCCCACAATGACTTCTTCCATGCCGGTGTCGGGGATTTTAAAGATTTGAATGGCGCCTTCTTGGGCAATTTGCTCCGCACCTTTAATAAACTGTTTCCGCTTCATAGTGTCCTTAGGGCTGACACGCATAAAATGTTCAGGTTCAAAGGTGGGAATCCCAGAAAACTTAAACTTTTTACCCGGTACGGTGATGGTATCGCCAATGGCAAAGGTGCCAGCGTCGAACACACCGATGATGTCCCCAGCGTAGGCTTCGTCGATGATTTCACGTTCAGAAGCCATCATCTGTTGGGGCTGAGACAGACGCATTTTCTTGCCAGATTGCATGTGGTACACTTCCGTGTCACGCTCAAACTTACCAGAGCAGATACGCATAAAGGCAATGCGGTCACGGTGTGCTTTGTTCATGTTTGCTTGGATTTTAAATACAAATGCAGAGAAATCAGGGTTAAATGTATCGATTTCCCCACAATCGGCCACCCGAGGCAGGGGGGCAGAGGTCATTTGCAAGAAGCCTTCCAAGAAAGGCTCAATGCCAAAGTTGGTCAAGGCAGAGCCGAAGAACACAGGGCTTAACATCCCGTTTTGCACGGCTTCCAAGTCAAATTCACGACCGGCCCCCAGCAATTCCACTTCCTCTTGCAAGGTTTCCCACCGCTTTTGACCGATGATATCACCCACGGCACTGTCGTCCAAGTCCACTTCGATGGAGTCGGCTTTTTTCCCACGGCCATTGTCGCCAAAGAACAAAATCCGCTGTTTATCACGGGCATACACCCCTTGAAATTCCTTACCACAGCCGATGGGCCAGTTCATGGCATAGGTGTCGATGCCCAGCTCACGTTCCACTTCTTCGCACAGCTCCAATGGGTCACGGGAGTCTCTGTCCATCTTGTTGATGAAGGTGAAAATGGGGATACCACGGAGGGCGCAGACTTTAAATAGCTTACGGGTTTGGGCTTCCACGCCCTTACTCCCGTCAATGACCATGACGGCGGAGTCAGCGGCCATCAAAGTACGATAGGTATCTTCGGAGAAGTCTTGGTGCCCAGGCGTATCGAGGATATTGATGCAAAAGCCACTGTGTTGGAACTGCATCACAGAGGAGGTGACGGAAATGCCACGTTGCTTTTCAATTTCCATCCAGTCAGAGGTGGCAGCTTTGGCTTTTTTGCCCTTGACCTGCCCAGCTTGGGCAATGGCGCCACCGTATAAAAGGAATTTTTCGGTGAGGGTGGTTTTACCAGCGTCAGGGTGAGAGATAATGGCGAACGTCCGACGGCGGTGAATTTCATCAATGAGAGTGGACATATGATGTGGTATGGAGCACAACTGGCTCCATACGCTCCTTTCATGGGTTTTATTCAATCCGTAATAGTATACCACGAGAAATTCCCATTGACAAGATGGAATTACACCTATTTAATATATCCTTCACATTTTTATTGACAAATCTCTCCAATCACGTTACACTGTAAGTCAGCATTGCGTTAGCAACGATGTAAAGAGTTTAGCTTTACACCGTTGCTGTTGCGCAAGGTTGCCGTGTTTTATGTAAGGAGAGAAGTATGGAAAGAGAAAAGTTTGGCTCACGATTGGGCTTTATCCTCATTGCCGCTGGGTGCGCCATCGGCTTGGGCAACGTTTGGAAGTTCCCTTATATTGTAGGGGCTTACGGCGGTGCCACCTTCGTTTTGATTTATCTGTTTTTCCTGTTTGCACTGGGTCTGCCCATTATGGTCATGGAATTTGCCGTGGGTCGTGCCAGCCGAAAAAGCATTGCCCGTTCCTTCCACGATTTAGAGCCCAAGGATTCTAAGTGGCACTGGTACAGTATGTTCGGCATGGCTGGTAACTACCTGCTGATGATGTTTTACACCACAGTGGCTGGCTGGATGCTGATTTACCTGTGGAAAACCGCCTCTGGTCAACTCAACGGCTTGAGCGCTGACGCCATTGCTGGGGATTTCGTCGGGATGCTGGGCGACCCTGTGATGATGGGTGTCGCCATGGTCATCGCCACAGTGTTGGGCATGGCTGTGTGCCTTGGTGGCGTGCAAAACGGCGTGGAAAAAATCACCAAGCCTATGATGCTGTGTCTGTTGGCTCTACTGGTGATTCTGGCCATCCGCTCTATCACCTTAGACGGTGCGGCTGAGGGCTTGGCCTTCTACTTAGTCCCAAACTGGGCTATTTTTGAAACCGTTTCTATCAATGAAGTGGTGTTCGCCGCCATGGGGCAAGCCTTCTTCACTCTGTCTTTGGGCATCGGTTCTATGGCCATTTTCGGCAGCTACATCGACAAAGACCGCAGCTTGACTAGCGAAGCCATCTCCGTCACCTTGCTTGACACCTTCGTGGCCTTCACCGCAGGTTTGATCATCTTCCCTGCTTGCTTCGCCTTCGGTGTGTCTCCCGATTCTGGCCCTCAATTGCTGTTTATCACCCTACCCAACGTGTTCAACGCCATGCCTGCAGGTCAATTGTGGGGCACTTTGTTCTTCGTGTTCATGTCCTTTGCCGCCATGTCCACCGTCATCGGTGTGTTTGAAAACATCATCTCCTGCTGTATGGACGGCTTTGGCTGGGATCGGAAAAAGTCTGTCACCATCAACTTGATTGCCCTGCTGATTTTGGCTGTACCCTGCGTATTGGGCTACAACATCTGGTCTGGCTTTGAACCTCTGGGCGATGGCACCGCTGTGCTGGATTTGGAAGACTTCTTTGTCTCCTTTAACTTGCTCCCCATTGGCTCTGTGATTTACCTACTGTTTTGCACATCTCGCTACGGCTGGGGCTGGGAGAATTTTATCGCCGAAGCCGACCAAGGCAAAGGCATGAAATTCCCCAAGGCTCTGCGGTTCTACATGACCTATATCATCCCCATTTTGGTGCTCTATGTGTTCATCATGGGCTATAAATCTTTGTTCTTTAGTTAAAATTCCGTAATAAAAGGGACTGTGACACAAAGCAAGTCTCTTTGTGAACTCTAACAATACGAGCGTAGGGAACGGTCTTGACCGTTCCGCTTTCCCAGACAAATCCTGCCATGGGGAGCGGAATGGTCAAGACCATTCCCTACGTTTTTCTAGAGTTGTTGTGCAATTTTACAATTGTGTCACAGCCTCTTTTCGCTGTTTATTTCACTTCCATGGCCTTCACCAGATACTCCTCTGGCTTCACGTTCACCGTTTGATAGGTGGTGTAAATCACCATACCAGGGCGACCGCCAGAGGGCTTTTTCACAAACTTCACTGGCGTATAGTCAACCGGCACATTGGCGCTGTCCTTGGCTTGAGAGTAATAGGCGGCCAGCTTGGCGGCTTCCACAATTTCCTCTTGGGTCACGTCCCCACCATTGGTGGAGAGAATGACGTGGGAGCCATGGATTTTCTGGGTATGGAGCCAAATGTCACGGTGGTCCGCATCTTTCAGGGTCAGCTGGTCATTTTGGCGGTTGTTCCGTCCCACCAGCACACGATGCCCCCCACTGGTTTGGAACACACGGGGGCCAGTCTGGGCACGGCGCATCTGCTTTTTCTCCTTGGGATTGCGGCGCACATAGCCACCGTCTTGCAATTCTTGGCGAATATCGGTAAAATCTTGACGACTTTCCGCCTGTTGCAATGCCTGTAGCACACTTTCCAAATACGTAAGTTCCTCTGCCCCCTTGGTCATCAGTACTTCCAAATGAGATTGCGCCGTCTTGGCTTTTGTATAACGTTTGAAGTAGCCAGCGGCGTTGTCTTGAGGGCTTTTCCGCGGGTCAAGGTCAATGGTAATGGGCTTGCAATCATCGTAATAATTGTCCACCGTCACCTTGCTTCCCCCACGCTCCATCCGATAAAGATTGGCGGTGAGCAGTTCCCCTTGCACACGCAAATGTTCACGATTCAAGGTGGTTTCATACTCTTTTTCTTGCAATAACAGCTTTTTTCGCAACCGTTCAATGGCTTTTGTCACAGTGCGCATCAAATCGGCGCCTTGTTGGCGAATACGGTCGGCGTGCTCTTGGGTTTGGTAAAACGCGTCCAATAAATCAGCAAAAGTAGGATAGGTGGTCTGGGTTAAATAGTCCCCATACTGCCCCACAGGGCAGTATGCCACCTCAAAGGGCTTGCCCTCACGGCTCAGCATAGTAGGCACAAAATCCCCTGTTTCCAAGCGGTCTTGCAACTGTACAATCTGGGCAAACAAAGCGGTTTTCACCGCCCCATCCACTTGATTGCACCGCAGGTCTATGTCACCACATCCTTGGTGCACCAACTCCCTTGCCATCATGGGCGACAGGCCAAAATACCCATCTAAAAACACTTGCGCCACCTTGGTTTCTGGGACAGAATTGGTCAACAAAGTGTGAAAATGCTCTGGGGTGGCTTCTTGTGGCATGGTTTTTTCCGCCTGCGTTGGGTGGTGATAAAACAGTCCCGGTAATACTTGGCGATGGGCAGTGATGTCCCCTTCCACACGGCGGATAGACTCTACAATCCGTCCATTTTGGTCAACGAGAATCAAGTTGGCACGGCGACCAAGGGCTTCTAAAATCAGCGTCCGTGTGCTCCCATTGCCCAGCTCGTCCACGATATCCAATTCAAGTTCCACCAACCGCTCTAAGCTAGGCTGACGAATATCGGCAATCCGTGCGCTGGCAAAATGCTTGCGCAGTAGCATACAAAACATAGGTGGTTCGGCTGGGTTTTCTCGGGAAATGGAGGTTAGTTGCAACCGTGGCGCTTGGGGACTGGCATTGAGCAATAATTTGCGATTGCCACGGAGGGTTAACAAAATTTGGTCACGGCTAGGCTGTTGCACCTTTTCGATGCGACTGCCAATGAGCTGTGGGCGCAATTCTTCCACAATGGCATGGAGGGTCAGGGCGTCAAGTGCCATGGGTTACACCTCCTCTGTTTCAACAGGGCTCATAATGGCATCAAACAGAGTGTTGACCCGTTCTTGGTGCCCCTGTAAATACAGCCAACCAAACAGAGATTCCAGTGCTGTGGCGGCAGCATAATCGGCACGGCTGGCATGGCTGGGCACAGAGTGGACTTGGGCATTGCGTCCACGTTTGTACACCGCCAACTCCTCATCAGTAAGCAGTGGCAAAATCTTTTTAGCGTGAGCAGATTGGGCTTCTGCGCACACCAATTTGATGGTGGCGCGGTGCAGGCCTTTGCCAGTGGCCTTGCCCTGCTTGCACAAATGGGTACGCACTAATAATTCAAACACACCGTCGCCGATATGGGCAAGGCCGATGGCACTGATAGTGCGGATTTGGTCTAATGTCATTTGGGGGTGGAAGTGATTTTCCATAATTTCTCCTTTTATGGGGCGTCTTTTTTCCTATTGTACCACAGAAACCAATGCCACGCCAGTTTTTTCATAAAAATTTAAAAAAACTATTGACAAACCTGCCAACATACAGTAAACTATATATTGCTGTATCTCACAAAAGATACAGCGCAATATGTGGGGGTTTAGCTCAGCTGGGAGAGCGCTACACTGGCAGTGTAGAGGTCAGCGGTTCGATCCCGCTAATCTCCACCAGACTTAGTGGCCAAAAAAGATGTGCCACAGAAAACACCACACGAAAGTGTGGTGTTTTCGCATTTTAACAAGGAAAATGGCGATAAATACATCGAAAAAGTTCAGACGAAATCGCCTGTCTCTCGTGAAAAAAATTTAACGTGAAAATGGATGCAAACAGGCAAAAGACGTAGTTGGTGGGAGTCGAACCCCTCTTTTGCATCCCTTTCGCCTCAACAACCATAATAATACCTTGAAAAAGCCCTAGATTTTCGGTTTTTACCGAGAATCTAGGGCTTTTTTCGCTTAGTTGGTTCTTCACGAACTTTATACTGCTTCTTTGGTGGTTCTAGTGAATAGCTTTCCATAGACTTTAGGCTTATACTTGCGTTGCGAATCAGAAAATGAGGAGGAAAATACAATGCAAACTAAGAACCTCTGCGCCGCCATCCCTCAAGAGCTACACGATCTGGTCAGCCAGAACCGAGAGGCCAGCGGCCTCACCACCGCCCAGTACATCACCCAGATACTCACCGACTACTACACACAAAAAGAAAATGGAGGAAACAACGTGGCAAACACAAGAACGATGGCATTTCAAATTAGCGAGGAGTTATTCCAGAAGATCAAATCCCACCTCGAACTGGAGACCGCACGCACCGGCAAGAAGCTGACCCAGCGAGACTTTGTGCTGGGGCTCATCGAAACCGCACTAGCTGACCCTACTGCAGAACCCACCGCTTAAACACATAACCTCTATAAGCCACGGCTGACACTCCAACAACTTGGACTGTCAGCCGTGGCTTTTTTCATTTCAAGGAGAACTTTCATGCACGACAAATTCACCGAGCAGGAAATGACCATCGCCAAAGACACCGACCTCCCAGACCTTATCGCCAGCCTTGGCTACCACGTCAAACCCATCGGACGGTACCACACCCTTGCCGAGATGGATAGCATTCGCATTAAAAATCGCAGGACATGGAAACGATACTCCGAGGGTGTGGGTGGCGACGCCATCACCTTCCTGCAACACTTTCAAAACATGACCTTCCCCGATGCCGTCCGTTATCTGCTTGGGTTCAACGGTCATGCGAGAGATAGCCCCCTGTCGCCCCGTGTAAGCCCCAACGTGCCATCCAAAGAGCCACCGCCACCGTTCATCCTGCCAGAAAGAAACACCGACCACCGCAGGGTGTTCGCCTACCTTCGCAAGCGAGGGATCGCCCCCAAGTCATCCGTGGATTTTTGGAAGGGGGACTGCTCTACGAGAGTCACCCCCACCACAACTGTGTGTTTGTTGGTCGAGATGGATCAGGCGAACCAGCCTTTGCTACTCAACGTGGCACCTACGATATGGGCAAAAAAGCCTTTCGAGGAGATGTGAGTGGCAGTGACAAAACCGTAGCATTTCCACTGGGTAGCGCCCCAGACAACCCCACTCTTTTTGTCTTTGAAGCCCCCATCGACCTCATGTCCTATCTGACGCTGAATCGCCATATCACTAGCAACGCCCTTGCCCTGTGCGGACTATACGATGGGGCGTTGGAACGATACCTCAAGGAACATCCCCACATCTGTCACATCACCCTCTGCCTCGATGCCGACTACTGGGGGCGAAAGGCTGTGGTTGAACTGACTGCCAAATATGAGGGGCTGGGCTACACCGTGGACATCCAAGAGCCAGCCCAAGGAAAGGATTGGAACGAGTGGCTCCAAAAACAACATAAGCCCCAAGAAAGGGGGCGATAACCAAATCACAGTACAATATTTATAAGGAGAAATGTCGAATGAAAAGACTCGCAATCACCCTCTGTGTTGCCACTATGCTGGCGACCACAGCCTTTGCCACCAATGCCCTCTACCCCACATCAGTGGAGGAGTTCACTGTGGGCGAGGAGTACCGCATCCACAAAACCTATCAGCTATCTCGCACCGATGACCCTGCCCTCATTCCCACCGATGACTTTGAGCGCAATGGTTTGACCTACACTCTGCTAGATGTGACACGCACTGACACCGTGGGCGTGGACGTTATCCAACACACCGAATCGGTGACACAAGCTAGTTCCACCAATAACACCGACACCGTTCTCACGCAACTATCGCCCACTCTGGATGTAACAACCAACGAAGGTTACATTGGTACTCTTTTTCTCGATGAAACGAGTATGAAAGTCACCACCGATGGCTATGCCACTGGGAGCCGTGACCACAGCGCCACACGCACCTACCCCAACCTTTCGGACAGCGATTTGAGCCTTATCCCCAAGACTGTGGAGGAGGACGGCAGAACTCTTGACCTCGCTGATATTCAGTGGGAGGAGAGTTTGCAGAGCGATGGCATTGGCGGCACCGTCACCCGATATACCGCCACAGCAACCTATACAGGCACCTCCACCTACCAGTACGCCACAGGTTATACCGTCACTGCCAGCTACACTGGTGAGGTGGCGAAAACCGATGTGGATATTGTTGAATATACCGCCATGTTCGGTGGCTCTGTGACCGCTGAAGAAGTGATGGAACTCCCAGAAATCGTAGCCAGTGAAAATGACAGCTCCAATACCATCCTCTACATCGTAGGCGGTGGGGCGACGGTTCTCATTCTAGGTTACGGTGTGTACCTTCTCATCAAACGAAAAAGGGGGACTACATGAAACTGAAAGCATTACTCACGGCGCTGATGCTGTCTGCACTTTTGGTGCTGCCAGCCAGCGCCTACGACATGACCATCTCTGGTGCGGACCAAGCGGACTTCGCCAGAGCCACCTCGGATGACACCATCTACGTCACCGAGAGCAACAACCAAAATTTGAGCAAGGACACTGCGGTGGTGCCGCCCAACATGGGTTACACGGCATCTGCCACAGTGGGCACCCTCCTCAATCCCTACGCCGCCACTTGGGGCGTGTCCAGCACCGTCAGCGGAACGGCGGTCAGCACCACTACCTATGCCTCTACCACTTATAGCACTAGCACCTCGCCAGTGTTCACCTCTGTCAGCAGTTGGATGTACTACGCCAACGGCAGTCTGGGCACCCTCACCATTCCCTCCATCGGGCTGAGTGTTCCCATTTATGAGGGCACCGATAGCGACTCCCTCGCCTTGGGCGCAGGGCACTTTGAGACAACCTCCATCTGGAGCGGTAACGTCTGTCTGGCAGGACACAACCGTGGTGTCACCAATCATTTTGGGCTGATTCACACCCTGACCACAGGCAATACCATCACCTTAGAAACCGCCATGGGCAGCCGCACCTACACCGTCACCAGTGTGAGCAAAGTGTTGGAGACCGACACGTCTATGCTGTCCGCCACCAGTGGCAACCAGATTACATTGGTCACTTGCGTGATGGATGAATCAGAGTACCGCTGGGTAGTGACGGCTGTGGAGGTGTAGCTTTCTGCCCAATTCTATCGCCACAAATTTGTCCATAGTGGTGATAGCTATTGCACCCACCGCTGTGATAGTGTGTTGTGCTAGAAACGAGGTGAGCGACAATGGAAGAAAAAATCATACAGGCACTCTACCACGGCAATCTCGACCCTGCCAATAAATCTGTGGTTCGAGGTAGTGACTACGCAAAGCAGTTATCCATATTGGATAGCGCCGTAGATACCCTAAGAGAAACCATTAGCCCAGAGGAAAAAGAACTGCTGGATAAAGTTCTGTCTACATGGATGACCATGGAGAGCATCTGGGGTGAAACACGGTTCGTGGAAGGTTATAAACTAGGCGCAAGGTTAATGCTAGAAGTGTTCATGAAAGGCGACAGCCAGTTCGCAGATATTTGGGAGTGAGCGAATGGGTATCGCCCCTAACTGTTCGGGAAAACCCCTCGACAATCTGCATCACCTGTGATAGTGTTACTGATACCAAGATGAATTTTGAAGGAGGTACACACTATGAAAAAGAAAGATTTCGTAGCAGGACTGGTGCTAGGAGCCGTTATCTTCGGAGCCACCCCAGCCATCGCAAGTGGCATCATCGCAGAATTATCTAGCCAGCCCATCTATGTGGATGGGGTACAGGTGGAAAAGACCGCCTATTCCATCAATGGCAACAATTTCGTAAAGTTGCGTGACATTGGCGAAGCCGTCGGCTTTGACGTATCGTGGAACAGCACCGAGCAGAGGGTGGACATCGACAGCACCAGCCCCTACACCGCAGACGATGCAGTGATTGTGGACAGCACACCCCAGACGGTGGCTGAGATGATTACCCAAACCACGCTCAGCCAGACGGACACCAAGACTTCGTATCAAATCACCCTCGACAACGCAACCTACCAAGGGATGCTATCCACAGGTGAAGTGGCAACCGCCGAGAATATCACCGCTATGCTAGACCAATTTGCTCAGATGTACCCACACGGTTTGAGCTGGGGAGCCAGCTACAATGACGGTGACATCTACTGGTACAGTGGCACCCACGGTTGCAACTCCTACGCATACCTCCTCCGTGACGTGCTATACGGTACAGGCTGTGAGCCACTCACCACCCACAATGATATATCCCAAGTGAGAGTAGGCGATGTGGTCTACCTCAAAAATAATACCACTGGAGACGGACATTGGGTGGTTGTCAGTGGCACAGGAGAAAACACTTCGGGCTACGCCTTCTTTTACTCCATGAGTGGTAATTCCAATCAGTCTGTGATGATAGATGCACCCTATTACTTTGCAAGCGTTGCGGTCACTTATCCCGATAGCACAATTTATTGCTACTACTAATATCCCCACACACAGCAGTCGATTCGTTTGAGTCGGCTGCTTTTTTTATCCCTAAAATCAAAAAAGGAGATCTGATTATGACAACATCAAAGCGTTCCTATCTCTCCCTGTTCCTTGTTTTCGCCATGGTGCTAAGCCTGTTTAGCCCTCTGAGTACGGTGGCCTATGCCGCCGACAGCTCCACCGTCCCCAGTGGTGTGCAGGTGCTCTACGACAACAGCGTTGACTTCCGTGGCACCTATTATTCCACGAATTTGGAGAGTAGTGTCAACATTCGTACCATCCGTACCACCTATGAATATGGTGGCGAGGACGTATCCAGTTATGCCTTTTGCTTGGACAAGGGCAATGGCCTGTCCTCCACCGACACCTACACCTATTCCACTGAGCTGGTCAATTATCCAGCCGCCCCATTCATTGCATTTATGCTCAATGGTGCCAGAAATCTCGACTGGGATGATGCAACCTTGCAGAGTGTGCAGGGGTGGGTCAACGCAATCGTCTGGCTGACCGAAGCGGGGCTATTCACTGACCCTACCGATTATGAACAGATTGTCATGGCATCAGAGGAACGAGTGGCATCTCTTACCGCTGTGTTCCCCACCACCGAACACACTTTGGAGGCCTCTATCGACCTACTCAATATGATTGTCTCTGGCTACAATAATGGCGATTATGGGAGCTGGAGCTTTTATGTGTACGAAACCGACAATGCCGCCAATCAGAATTTGATGATTGCAGACTACACCCTAGATTTAACTGAATATTGGGGCTATGTTCAGCTCAATAAGACAGACGAAAGTGGCAATCCTTTGAGTGGTGCCGAGTTCACCGTATATGAAGGCTCTCTGGTTCGTGGTACGTTAACCACAAATTCTGCTGGCTATGCGGTATCAGATATGCTTAAACTATCTAGCAGCTCCGCAACTCTGACAGTGGTAGAAACCTCTGCACCATCGGGCTATGCCAGTAGCGGACAGACCTACACAGTCAGTGTGGATAGTGAAACCAACGGCAGTGCAACCACAGCGGCATGGGTCAACAATGGTAGTGCCATTGCCAATAGCAAAATCACAATCCCCACAGAATACGTCATTTTGAAAACAGATGAAGCCACTGGGGAGCCTTTGGCTGGTGCCACATTCCGCTTAGAACACGTCACCAACAATACCACCTATGACTTGGTGACTGATAGCAGTGGCTCCATCCAGCTCCAGTGGCTAGATAGTAGCGCAGATAACTACATCACTCCCGGCACCTATACCGTCACAGAAACCAGTCCTCCCGTGGGTTACTCTCTGTCTGACGCCAAAGTGGAGACCCTTACATTCGAGCTACTGCCTGTCTATAATGACGATGGAGATTTCGACCACTGGGAGCAAAACGACCCCGGTCAGCTTGTTTACGAAAACCCTGCTGACAATACCATTCGTTTCACCAAAATTGATGCCGACGGCAATGTGCTGGACGGTGGCACCTTCAATGTCTATATGAACGGTGCGTTGCTGGGTCAGTACGAGGGCGGCACCATTGTCTTGAGTGACCTCAAAACAGGCTATTACACCTTCGAGGAAATCAGCCCTCCTTCTGGCTACGTCATGTCCTCCAATCCCTACGCAAGCGTGTATGTGGATGTGACTGACACTGCCGCAGATACCTACTATTTGTCAATGATCAACTACGATTATCCCGATATCCAAATTAGAAAGTCCGACCCCACTGGGCTAGGATTGTCTGGGGCTATTTTTGACGTATGGATTGATGGCACCTCCATCGGACAGGTTACAACCAATTCTATTGGCGTGTCCACAATTTCTTATGCCCAGTACGGCGCTTTCCTCAATGATGCCAACGATCCATGGACTGTCACCGTGACAGAAGTACAGGCACCAGAGGGATATTTGATGAGTGACACCAACGTAGTCACTGCTGAAATCCAAAAGGGGCAAACACTTTCCACCATTGAATTTGTCAACGACCCAATTCCAGAAATCCAAATCGCTAAAATTGACTCCGCCACTGGCCTACCCTTGGCTGGTGCGGAATTTGCCGTCTACATCGACGGTGTGCAGATTGGCACCTACTACTCTGACGATGATGGCATTGTGTCCCTCGATTACAATGACTACGGCAATCACCTCGACCTCACTGCCAACAGCTGGGTGATTAAGGTCGTCGAAACAGATGCCCCATCTGGATATGACCTCAGTGATGTCACAGAGCAAGAACTAACAGTCGTCCGTGGACAGACAGTGGCATCTTATACCTTCGGCAACTACAGCTATCCCCAAATTGAGATTTACAAATCCGACGAGGACACCAATCGCCCCCTGTCTGGCTCATTGTTCAAAGTCAGCATTGACACACAGGTGCTGGGCTATTTCTCCACAGGCTCTGATGGCAAAATCCTCATTTCCTACGCTGACTACTACGAATATTTGGGCGTGACCACTGACAATGAGTGGGTGGTAGAAGTAGAAGAAATCCGTGCTCCATCGGGCTATTTGCTCAATGCCGACAACACCCAGACGGCAGTGTTAAATCGCAACCAAGGGCTGATTACATTTAGTTTCCAGAACGAGGCCTATCCCGAAATCCACATCAACAAAACTGACAGCAACGGTAACCCTCTAGCAAACACCCTGTTCTCAGTTTCTGTTGACGGCATCGAATTCGGGCAGTTCTGGACTGACAATAGCGGTATGATTACCCTTACCCATGACACCTATGGCGACTTCTTGGGCGACAGTGGGGCAGACAGTTGGACTGTGACGGTTACAGAAGTCCAACCCACCACAGGCTATCTTTTGAGTGGTACAACCACATCTACGCAGGAGGTCAAGCGTGGACAGGCCGTGGCTGAATTTACCTTCGCAAACTACGAAGTGCCAGAAATCCAAATCCTCAAAACCGACTCCAGCACTGGCGAACCCCTTGCAAATGCGGAGTTTGAGGTGTTCATCAACGGTCAATCCATCGGCAGTTTTTACAGCGATGCTGACGGCCTTGTTCTGCTGGATGAAAGCAACTATGGTAGCACCTTCGACCTCAGTGCCAGCAGTTGGCTGTTCACCGTGGTGGAGGTCAACCCACCCTCTGGCTATGCGCTCAACTACGAGACCACCCAGAGTGTAACCGTCACCGCAGGGCAGATTACGGTGCCCTTTAATTTCTCCAATTACACCTACCCCGAAATCCAAATCACCAAAACCGACGCCGACAGCAATGAGGCCCTCGCTGGCGCTATCTTCGAAGTTGCCATTGATGCCCAGACTTTCGGCACCTTTACCACTGATGAAAATGGTGAAATCCTCATCACCTATGACCAGTATTATGAGTACCTAGACCGTGATGCAGATAGCTGGACAGTTACCGTCCAAGAGCTGAACGCTCCCGGCGGATACCTCATGGATGGTAATATCCAGAGTGCAGAATTGAAGCGCAACCAAGGCCTGCTGACATTCAGCTTTACCAACGCCACCTATCCCTCCATCATCGTGGAAAAGCGTAGTTCTACCACCAACGAATTACTAGAGGGTGCAACATTTGATGTGACGATTGATGCTACCCACATTGGCAGTTGGACGACCGACGAAAACGGTCAATTCACCATCACTTACGCTGAATATGGTGGCTATCTGGGCAACGACACCAATGATGGCTGGACGGTGTATGTCACCGAAACTCAGTCGCCCGATGGGTACCACGATGCAGAAATTGACACCCAGCAAGCCCAGATGTTCTATGGGCAGGACTTGACTCCCTTCGTGTTCGTGAATATCCCTCGCTCTGACCTGTTAATCACCAAAACCGACAGCCTAGATGGTAGCCCTCTGGAGGGTGTAACCTTTGAAGTCAGCCGAGATACCACCAGTATTGGCACATTTAAAACGGATGCCAACGGCGAAATCTTGATTGAAGATTTGGAAGTGGGCACCTACACCGTGCAGGAAGTCTCCACAATCTACGGCTATGTACTCAACGAAACTCCCCAGACCGTGGAAGTCAGCATGACGGACAACATTTTCCTCTATCAGTTAGATTTTGAAAATGACCGCCAGCCTACACTAACTGTCAATAAAATCGATAGCATTACTGGCGATCCCATTCTTGGGGCACTGTTCTCTGTGACTTACCAGAGTAGCAAGACCAGTACAGGTGAGGAACAAAACCTCGGCACCTACTATACGGATGCAAGCGGACAGTTTTCTCTAATTGCACTGGATGAAGGCTGGTACACCGTGACTGAACTTGAGCCAGCCGATGGTTACTCTCTTGCGGAACCTCTAGTGCAGGAACTCCATCTCAGCGGTAACGAGAATGCCGAGAGGACCTTCGAAAACATCCCTCTCTCTGCTATCGTCATTTGGAAGCGAGATGCGGAGGACTCCTCCATTGTTCTAGCTGGTGCCGAATTTGAAATCAGCTATCTGGAGGGCAACAGTGGTACAGGCGGTACGGTTATCGGTCGCTACACCACCTCCGCCAACGGTTCCGTCACCGTCACAGGACTGGAGCCCGGCACCTATGTCATTGAGGAAGTGGTCGCTCCTACTGGCTATGAGTTGAACACCGCCACCCAGACCGTCTACATCTCTGGCGATGAACAGGCGGTGGTGACGGTGGACTTCCGCAACTATAAAATGGCGGATTTGGTGATTATGAAGCAGGATTCTGTCACAGGAGAAATGCTCTCTGGTGCCAAGTTCAAGATTACCTATTCCGACGGTACTGTAGTGGGCAACTCCAATGGCTACTACACTACGGATGCCAATGGACTCATCACCATCAGCGAACTGGAGCATAACGCAACGGTCATTGTGCAGGAGGTCACTGCCCCCGATGGATACCTTCTTGACGAGACACCCCAGACCATCCAGCTCTCGCAGGGGGAAGCCTATGTGCTGACCTTTGAAAATGACCCCATGGGTGGACTTCGGATCACCAAGACAGACGCTGAAGATGGTGACCGCATCTCTGGTGTGAAGTTTGAAATCAGTCACATGAACGGCGAATTGATTGGCACCTACACCACTGACTCTAACGGCAGAATCTACCTCACAGGGCTAGAGGACGGTTGGTACACTGTGGTGGAAATCCAAGCAGCGGATGGATATATACTCGACGACACCCCCTATAATGCGGAGGTCACCGCAGGAGAAATCGCTACCCTCACCATTGAAAACAGCCAGATGTCCAACATCCTTATCCGCAAAGTGGACAGCGAAACTGGCGAGGGGCTGTACGGTGCGGTGTTCATGGTCTACGACTCCACGGGCAACCCCATCGGCGAGTACACCAGTGACCACAGGGGCTACGTCTACATCGACGACATCCCCGATGGTCGCTATAAAATCCGTGAAATCACCGCCCCAGAGGGGTACCTCCTCGATAGCGAGTACAAAACCGTCACCGTCCGCTATGGGTATAGCCCCGAAATCCTTTGGGAGAACACCCCCATCTTAGGTCAAATTCAAATTATCAAAACCTCCGCAGACTACAACTCCACCAACGGTCTTGCCGCTGGCACCCTCCTAGAAGGTGCAGTGTTCGAGATTTACAACCGCAGTGGCACACTGGTGGACACCATTGTCTCTGGTAGCAACGGTCTGGCGGTGTCCGAACCACTCCCACTGGGTACCTACTATATCCGTGAGATTCAAGCCCCCGACAACTATTCCATCAGCACAGAAACCGTCACCGTCTATCTGGAATACGAGGGGCAGATTGCCCGTGTGTCCATCACCAACGAGAGCCTGACCACTGGGGTGTCCATCGCCAAGACTGGCCCTTACGAAGTGATGGCAGGACAGCCCATCCGCTACACCTTCTCTGGCATCGCCAACACCTCTAGCGTGAGTTTGAATAACTTCTATTGGAGAGATTATCTCCCTTGGGAGTTCGTGTTGGAGACCGTCACCACTGGCACTTACAACTTCACAGGCACCTATAAAATCGTGTACCGTGTCAATGACGGTGACTATCTGGTGCTGGCAGATAACCTGTCCACCTTACAAAACTATGAATTACTAGCAAGCCCAGAAGCCTTGGGCTTGGGCAGCGACCAGCGAGTGACGGAGATTATGTTCGTCTTCGGACAGGCACCTGCTGGCTTCACCCAGACCACCGCCCCCAGTCTCTACGGCGCCGTCAACAACGCCGCCACAGGTGGCACCAGCTTCACCAACGTAGCAGAAGTAGGCGGTCTCTACAATGACCAATGGATTCAGAATGTGAGTCGCTGGGTGACCTCGGTGTATGGCTTGCCCGTGACGTTGCCTCGTACTGGATATTAAATCATCCAACCCACCGCCCCGTGCTTCCCAGTGAAGCACGGGGCCTTTTTCTATTCTAACAACAAAAAGGAGAACACAATTATGTTAAAAATCACTGCACTGGGCAACCTCACTGGCGATGTTGTCCTCAAAACCAATGAGACCACTGGCAAGCATTACGCCACCCTCCGTATTGCATCGGATCGCCGTTACAAGGACAAAGACGGCAACCCCTACACCGATTTTATCTCTGCCAAGGTTTACGGCAGGCTGGCGGAGCTGTGCGCCCAGTATGCGTACAAGGGCTGTAAGTTGTTGGTCGTTGGCGACTTCGAGACCATCCAGATTGAGGATTCCAATGTCCCTGCTTTTCTTGTGAAAGCCAATCAAGTGGAGTTCCTCTCTCGTCGTCCTGTGGAGGAGTCTGCTGAATGAGAAACACTGGAACCGAGTACACCAGCGACCAGCAAACCCCTGTCATTCTGGATGAAATGCGAGACTTTCTCCCTGCGCTGAGTGAAGAATCCCTGTCTGCCCTCACTGCCGATATCCAGCAGAACGGTTGCTACGCACCCATCATTGTCAACCAAGACATGGTGATTGTGGACGGTCACAACCGCCAGCGCATCTGCACCGAACTGGGCATCCCCTACAAGCTGGTGGTGTTTGAGTTTGCCGACTTGCTGGAAGCCAAGGAGTGGGCGTTGGAGACCCAGAAGGGTCGACGCAATCTGGAAAAGTGGGAGCTGGGCAAGATTGCCCTCAAGCTACGCCCCGATATTGAAGCGAGAGCAAATGCCCATCGCTCTCTCGGAGGGCAAGGCGGTTTGGATGCCGAGGAACATATGACAACGTTGTCAGATGTTCCTATCCCCATGACCACCCGAAAAGAATTGGCAGACAGCGTGGGCATTGGCGAGGTAACAATGGGCAAAGTGATGAAAATTGACGACTCTGCACCGCAAGTCATCCGAGATGCCCTCGACAACAAGGAAATTTCCATCAACCGTGCCTATCAGATGTTGCGTGAGCTGGAAAAACTGCCAGAGGACCAGCGTGAACAGGCTGCGCAGGATTACATGATTTTAGAGCGTGGAAAAGAGGAACTGGCCGAGAGTGACCGCCAAATCAATGAGGCCACTAAAATTGCGAAGATTTTCATCAAAGCCTTTGAAATGGCCATTGACCTAAAGCCTACCGAGCAGACTGTACGCCACTGGGTGGACTGTTGCCGCATGACCCCCGACGAGATGGAATTGGGCGCAACTGAAGCCGACGAGGTTGCAGAGAAATTCCTCACCATTTCCAAAATTCTCCGTGAAACCATCATCCCAACCGATTGGAGGAACCAATATGATAGAGACAAGACACTATCAGAAACCGAACCTACCCCCAGCTGCTGAGTGCGAAATTTTAGAGCGACTGTCTGAAAATTTCAGCATTAGCTCAGAAGAAATTGCACAAATTCTCAAGCGACATGATGTCTCTGGCGACCCAGAAACCCTGCAGCACAGCTATCGCAAACGACTAGGCCAACGGCTGATGGCCAGCTTCCGAGATGAGGGTGGATGCCGAGCGCTCCTCTCCTCAGGGCGCACCTATGTGGTGTTGGACTGTTGCAATGACCAGAATGTCCTGCAAAAAATCGATAAGCGACTGAGCGCAGATATGGCAGGGCTGGACAATTCCATATATCAGGTGAAAAAGCGAATTGGTCGCCTAAATCGATTCAAAATGCCAAGATTGGAGGAATTAGCATGAGCGAAGAATATACCGAACTGAAGCTATACAGTCCCCTCACTGGCGACTACACCCGTGACGAACCCTTATTTGAGGAGGACTACGAGGAGGATTATGACTATAATGAGCCCGAAGAATGGAACAGCTCATATCTCACTCAGTACCAGAGTGAGATTGAGAAAATGATAGAAAATTATCCTGCTTCCGATAATTCAGACCGAGGGCTGATGGAATACTACCACGGTTTAGAAAGCGTGGATGACAAAGTCCACTCCCTCCATCCCACCGTGGAGACCATTGACGGCAAGCTCTATGGTGTGGCAGTGTGCAAGCTGAAAGCAGAGCTGACCCGTGAGGAACTGTCTGCGCTGAAAGAATATTGCACTGGACAATATTCGGACGGCTGGGGCGAGGGCTTCGAACAGCGAGACATCGACTGTGGGGATGGCTCCTTCTGTGTGCATTTCTGGCAGTGGAAGGATTTCAAAATCCAGACCAAAGAGGAGTTTGAGGTGGATTGTCTCCCCAAGCGCACCCCACACATCCCAAAGTGAGGAGGGGATGCACGTTAGTTATCTTGCCCTACTTCGATAGAGCCGTTGGCATTTTCGTATTCTGTCACACAGCGTTTCAAATACTGCTCAATTTCTTTGTTGGCTGAGCGCCCTTCGGATTCGGCAATATAACGGAATTTTTGAAATAATACTCTGTCCACTCGCAATGTATACCGCAATAATTTATCTTGCATACTTTCACCTCGTATTCACCATAATGGTGGTATTATGACTTTATTTTAGTGAAAATATTGCACACAAACCAAAATAGTGATACAATGACGCAAAAGTGACGCATATTATTTTGACGTATTGCTTACTCTTCAAATTGAATTTCACCATGATTACTTTCGTATTCGCCAATACATTTACGCACCAACTGTAACAAAAGCCAATTCATAGAGCGGTCGTCTGATTTTGCAACATAGTCAAATTTTCGCAATAAATTTGCATCAATACGCAGGGACAAGTGTTTTTCATCTTTTTTCATAATTACCTCCAGAGTGAACCTATTATGACTTTATTTTAGGTTCTTTGTGTGGTATTATGCTACAGTGAACCCGTTGTAGGTTCACTAAATCGCCAAAGGAGAGCATTCTATGAAAGTTGCCATTATCGGTTCACGAGGTCTATTAACCGTTGATATAGAAAAACACATACCGTCTGGTGCTAGTGAAATTGTAAGTGGTGGTGCAAAAGGCATTGACACTTTAGCACGAGATTATGCTTACAAACATAACCTTCCGCTAAAATGTTTCCACTAAAATAAAAGTACCGAAAAAGGGCGCGAAAAGTGCATAGGTTGGGCTCGTAAAAAAAGAGCCATTGTCAGCACCTCAAAAAAGAGCTACCATTAGTTTGTCTAGAACTAAGGAGGTAGCGGAAAGGTGATAAGAATGGCTCAAAAGAATTATATCAAAGATTTGTACGAAAACCAAGAGAAAAGTCTCAATGAAATCGCAAAAATCACAGGACTCAATTATCGCACGGTGCGCAAGTACGCCCATAAAGACGACTGGAACGATGAGCATCTACCCAACATTCAAGCAGAAAGCTATCCAATTTTAGGGGATTTCATCCCTATCATAGACCAATGGTTAGAGGATGACACCAAAATTCCACGCAAGCAACGACACACAATTTGGCGAATCTATTGCCGTTTACGAGATGAAGAAAAATTCCTCGGTAGCTACTCCAGCGTAAAGCGTTATGTGCGCAAGAAGAAATTCGCCATGAGCAGCCAAACCGATGGTTATCTGCCTCTGGCGCATCCCCACGGCAGTGGGCAAGTGGATTTTGGCGAGCACATCTACAACGACGCCTCATCCAAAGTGCGGACAGGCTACGCCCTAACCCTGTCCTTCCCCAATTCCAACAAGGGATACACCCAAGATTTCCCAGCCCAAAACCAAGAATGCTTGCTAGAAGGCATGAAGCAGATTTTTGAGCACATGGGTGGCGTGCCACCCGTCATCCGCTTCGACAATATGTCTACCGCCGTGGTGAAGGTCCTAGACCATGGTGAACGAGTGCTGACCGATGGATTCACCCGATTCATGCTGCATTACCGATTTAAGGCTGAATTCTGCAATCCTGCCGCTGGCAACGAGAAAGGCAACGTGGAGAATAAAGTGGGATATAGCCGCAGAAACGCCTTTGTTCCTGTGCCGACCATTACCTCCTTCGATACCTTCAACGAACAGCTTTTCGACTGGTGCGAGCAGGATGCACAGCGTCTCCATTACAAGCATCAGATTGAGATACAGGAACTGTGGGAAGCAGATCGTGAGGCGCTACTACCCCTGCCAGAGCACCCTTTTTCGGTGTTCCGTTACGAAAGCTTGGCGGTGAATAAATATGGCTTTGTCACCATTGACACCAATAAGTATGGTCTGTCACCAGCGCTGAGTCGAGAGATTGTGCAAGCGAAAATTTATTATGACTGCATTGAATTTTACCATGACCATACCTTAGTTGGAAGTTATAAAAGAAGTTATGAAACACACCAAGAGTACTATGATTGGAAACAGTATGTTGGCGTTTTATGCAGAAAGCCTGGCGGGGTATCTCACACTCGATTCTTCAACCAAATGCCACCTCTTTGGCAACAGCATCTCCACCAAGCCCAAGGACAGGCACGAAAAAGTGCGCTACAATTACTGGATGAAATCGTCCAAGATGGCAACGCCACCTTTTGCGACGAAGTGCTAGAGTTGGCGCATGAGAATGGCCGCACCGATGCGGATAGTGTCCGCCAATGCTACTACATGATTGCCAAAAAGGAACACCGACCAGAGCCGTTGACTTTGGATATTACCACGCCTGACCTACATTACACGCCAAATTTGAGCGCTTACGACGGATTGATAGGAGGTGATTTACATGGTTGAGCAATACATGAAAACCTTGAAATTAGGTGGTTTGGCAAAAGAGTGGACAAGTGTGGAATACCGAAATAATGAGCAATATCTAACCGATTTATTACAACTGGAGTTGCGAGAACGAGAAATAAACCGCATTAACCGCATGGTAAAAAGTGCAGGATTTGGGGTGCTAAAAACCTTGGATGACTTCACTTGGCGCAATGAAATAGCACTGCCAGTTGGACTAACACGAGAGTATATGGAAGATTTGCAATTTTTGGCACCCAAGGAAAACCTTATTTTTATGGGCGCCGTTGGGACAGGCAAGACCCATCTTGCCACAGCTCTGGCGTTGAACGCCTGCCAAGAAGGACGGCCTGTTCGCTTCTTTACAGCTGCATCTCTTGCCAATATTTTATTGGAAAAGAACAACAAGGGCACCTTGAACAGTTTCTTATCTACGCTAAAAAAGGTGCAGTTAATGGTCATTGATGAAATTGGTTTTGTACCGTTGCACAAAGCGGCAGCAGAGCTGTTATTCCAAGTGATTGCCGACTGTTATGAGCGGAAAAGCCTCATCATTACATCCAATCTGGAATTCTCTCAATGGAATACAGTCTTTGGGGATAACCGCTTGACGGCAGCTCTCATTGACCGCTTGGTACACCATTCGCACATAGTCATCTTCTCTGGGGAGAGCTACCGCTTGACACAATCCATGTCCAGGCAACGTGAGCGTTGAGGCTAGAAGGGACAAAAAAGCACCATTCCTAGGTTTTTTCTCCATAGGATGGTGCGCCATCTGCTCTAACAAAATTCGATTGTGTATCCAAATAAGCTCTGTGATTGTGCGAATGTTGCGCTCAACGCATTGCCAAGTGGTTTTATAGTGTTTGGCTACCTCTGGGTACAGCCACTTGGTGATGAGGAGCAGCCTTTCTGGATTTTGTATGACGAGATAGACGGCGTAGCTGGTATGGAAAAAACCTCGATAGTTGGCGGTGATGCCTAAGGAGTAAAGCAGGCTGTAAATTTCTGCAATGTCTACGCTACCCATTGCAACTCACCCCTCTCCATCTGAAAGGTTTTTGGGTAAAACCCCAGTTCCATGCCATATACATTGCCCAATGTTTGAAGTGTACTCATTTTTGTATCTTTGCTTCCTCGCTCTGCATCCCGAATTGTTCTAACAGAAATTCCACTGCGACCCTCTACCATTTCCTGCGTCATCCCTTGTTCTATACGGAACCCTTTTAAAGCAACGCCAAGTTCATTTCTAGCCATTGTGCACACCTCCTTCTTGTTTTCATTATACAAGAAGAATTTAGCAAATAACAGGAAGCCCACTTCCGTTTTCGACATTTTTCAGCAATTTTTTAAGTTTTTTCTCGCTAATGTTATTCCCCAACGCTGACCCTATGCACTTTTACGCGCCCTTTTTGTGTATTTTTAAGTTGACAAAGACACGCTAAAAGAATTTCTTCCAAATTACACCCTGTTTGGAAGGGGTGCACCAATAAAACGCAATGATGAAATTATCGCATACAGCGATATGGTGTTGGCGTTTTGGGATGGTAAATCTCATGGCACGCAATATGTTATAACGAAATGCGAAAAAACAGGGACACCTATCACTGTGATTACCATTTGACTAGGGTATATGCGTAGTCTGTTGTAGGGGAGGCTAGTAGCCTCCCGTGCGGCACAATCTGCACTAAATAGTATTCTTGGGCGAATTCGGATAGTTTGCGCATTCGCCCAATCAACCAAATACCCGAACCCAAGGCCGAGGACGTCAGCGATGATGTCCTCGGCTTTTTGCGTTCTCTTTAGAAAGGGGGAAATTTATCTGATACGTTATTTTGATATGTTCGCAGGGATAGGCGGCTTTCGCTCTGGCCTAACCCGTGTAGGGGATTTCCAGTGTGTGGGTCACTGCGAAATCGACAAGTACGCCCACGCAAGCTATACCGCAATCCATGACATAAAGGAGGGTGAGCGCTATTACCCAGATGCACGACAAATCGACCCCAATGAACTCCCAGACGACCACCTGCTCTGTGGAGGATTCCCCTGCCAAGCCTTTTCTCAAGCTGGCAAACGACAGGGCTTCGAAGATGCCAGAGGCACTCTGTTCTTTGAAATTGCCCGTGTGGTTGAAGCCAAACGACCTCCACTTCTGTTGCTCGAAAATGTTCCCGGATTGCTATCGCATGACCAAGGCCGCACGTTTACTACCATCCTCAATGCGCTATCGGACTTGGGGTATCATGTGGAATGGACAGTGCTTAACAGCAAACATTTTGGAGTGCCCCAGTCAAGAAAGCGGGTGTTCCTTATCTGCTATCTTGATTCCCGATGCGCCGGAAAAATACTTCCTGTCTTCGGCACAGGTGGCAAAGCTCTTGTACAACTCGTCGCAGGTCGGCAGGGCAACCGAGTCTACGATCCCGACGGAGTAGCCTGCACCCAAACTTGTAGTTCTGGCGGTATGGGTGGAAAAACTGGCTTTTATCTGGTGGGCATTAACCGCCGTGAAGGACTGACCCAGCCCAAGGATACCGCCACCACCCTCACCACCAAGGCGTTCCGTGGCATCAACCGCAATGCCACTCAAAATGCTGTGTTGGTTGAACCACTGCCCATCAAAGAAGCTACCAAGAAAGGCTATAAAAACGCCCTTCCCGGTGACTCGGTAAACTTGGGCTACGCAGGAAGCAACACCCGACGTGGCAGAGTGGGCAAGGACATTGCCCATACCCTCGACACTGGTAGTAGCACCCAAGGGGTGGTGCAGGGCGGTGGTCGTATTCGCCGTCTTATGCCCCGTGAATGTCTGCGACTGCAAGGGTTTGAGGAAAGTCAGATTGACAAAATCCTTGCCATCCAATCGGACACACAGGTCTACAAGCAAGCTGGCAACAGCGTGACGGTGAACGTGATTGAAGCCATTGGGCGCAACATCCGCACCACTTGGGAGGAAGTCTATGGTAGGAATTAAGGATCAGTGCTTCGGCGTAGAGGTGGAGCTGACTGGCATCACTCGTGAGCGAGCCGCCAAGACGTTGGGGGAATACTTCGGCACCACGCCCATCCATGTGGGTGGTGTGTATGACAAGTGGGAAATCCCCGATGAGCATGGGGAGAAGTGGACCATCATGTACGACAGCAGCATCCGTGCCGAACGCAAGACGGAGAACGGCTATGCTGGCACAGATGTCCATGCGTTCAAAGTGGAATTCGTTACCCCAAAGCTGACTTACGACAAACTGCCCATCATGCAGGAGTGCGTCCGCCAACTCCGCAAAGTTGGTGGCAAAGTAAATTCTTCCTGTGGCATCCATGTCCATGTGGACGGTGCCAACCACAACCGCCAATCTCTCAAAAACCTCATTGGGCTAATGTACTCCAAAGAGGATATTCTCTTCAAAGCCTTACAGGTCAATGAGGGGCGTGCCCAACGCTGGTGCCAGAAGGTGCGAGAACCCATGCTAGTGCAGGCTCGGAAGCTGTCCTCAGACGAGACCAAGAACCTCACCCAGCTAGAAAGTGTGTGGTATGAGGGCAACAACGGAAGTCGTGAGCATTACAACCACACTCGTTACCATGCGTTAAATTTACACTCTATCTTCTTCCGTGGCACGGTGGAGTGGCGGTGCTTCAACTCCACCCTCCACGCTGGCAAGGTGGCGGCTTACGTCAATCTCTGTCTTGCCATCTCCGCCCAAGCCATCGCCCAGCGGTCTACCGTCATGCGGAAAACCCAGAGTGAAAACGAAGCCTTCACCTTCCGAGTGTGGTTGGTACGACTGGGGCTGAACGGTGATGAATTTAAGAATACACGCAACCACCTTCTGGAACACCTCGATGGTGACAGGGCGTGGCGATACGACAAAAGCAATTACGATGCAAATAAAAAGAAAAGCAAAGATAGATCGGAGGAACGATGATGAAAGAATCCATGCACATTCAAGTTGACAACAACCACTTCTACGGCACCGCCGTGGAGATTTTGGGGCAGATGCGAGGGTTGCAGTTTGACCCCACTGAGTACCCCGACGATGAAACCTACCTCTGGCAGTTGCAAGCCAATTACATCCGCTTTGTGGGCAAGGAATGCCCCATCCCCAAAGGTGATTTGGAGACACAGGCGGTAGCCATGTTCCGTCGTTTAGAGGGTATCGGTGCCCTGCGTTTTTTGGAGGATGCAGATGAAATTCAGTGATGTCCTTTATGGCATCCGTCATTGCACCCGACTCCGTGGCGTGGACAATGAGATGAAAAACCTACAGGCGGAAGTGTCCTATGCCATGGAAAAGATTGAGCAGATGAAGAATGCAGAGTGGGATTTGACTATCAAACTAGAGGATGCACTGACCCACCTAGAACGTGATAGTCAGCAACTCGCTCTGTGTGGTGAAGCCCTCAAAGATGTCTGCGATTCTAGCAAGTTGGACGCTGAGCCCCTCTACAATTTAGTAGCGCCATACCTCGACCCAGAGGGGTGGACACGCTATCAAATTGCAAAGGAACTCACTGGTGTTAATGTCTATTCTGACTTTTACACGGAAGATAATCTCGGCTATTTTGAGGGCGACACCGCCACCGTTCATATGCGATATTTAGAAGCTTCTGCGTTCAGAGCAGTGGAATATGAAATCATGCCCAACACTTGCTATGAACGTGCTGTGCTGGGTGAGGTAGACTGCAACGCCCCATCCTATCTGGAATACCGAGAAAAACTCCACCAACGCACCTTGGAGAAGTTGGGCTGTGTCAAAGAAAAACAACCGCAAGACAGAGCAGAACCGCCCACTCCCACCAAAACGAAAAAGAACACCAAGGAGGTTCGATGATGAATCCCAAATCCCAATCTAATATCTACTACTTCGCCTACGGTAGCAACATCAACCTAGACCAGATGGCGTACCGTTGCCCCAATGCCGAGCCACGGATGGCGGTGACTTTGGATGGCTATGAACTACTGTTCCGCAGAGGTGGCTTCGCCACCATTGCCCCCAAAGAGGGTGGGCAGGTGCAGGGTCTCATCTGGAAGTTGACCCCTCAGTGTGTGGCATCGCTGGATGGCTACGAGGGCTATCCCCGTTTCTATGACAAGCAAGCTGTGTGGGTGAAAAGTTTGTCTGGGGCGAAAGTCCCCGTGATGACATACGTCATGACGGACGAGCATACCAAAGTCCCCACCATGCCCACGGCCCACTACTATGACGGCATCTTGCAGGGCTATCTGGCAAATGAAATGCCCACCGAAGCACTGAACTCCGCTGTGGAGCATTGCAAAAAAGAGGTGGCTGAGATGGAGCGTAATTTGCCTATTCAAAAGAAAAAAGGAGGACAAAATCATGAGCGATAAAATGACGGTACTGGTAGTAGAACCACTAGCCAAACCTTACACCAAGGAAATCGGCACCGACTACAAGGCTATGCAGAAAGAAGTGGGTGGCACATTCCAAGCCGTCTATCCTTATGAGGACATGGTTGCGCTGATTTGTCACGACGAGGGTAAGTTGATTGGACTACCCCCCAATCGCTTTTTGCACGACGAGTCTGGCAACGCCTATGACATGATTTGTGGCACCTTCTTGGTGGTGGGGCTGGGCGAGGAGGACTTTGTGTCCCTCACCCCAGAACAGCAGGAGAAGTTCTCCAACCACTTTGCCAAGGGGTGGATCGTTGCCATTCCAAAAGAACCCAAAACCAATCATAAAGGAGCAAAACATCATGAGAGATAACTACATTTTGACCGCCGAATCGGTCACCGAAGGGCACCCCGACAAGCTGTGCGACACCATTTCTGACAGCGTACTGGATGCCTGTCTACAGAGCGACCCCCACGCACGAGTGGCCTGTGAAACCCTTGCCACCGCTGGCAAAATCGTGGTAGCTGGTGAGATTACCACCAAGGAACTGCCCGACATTCCTGCCATCATCTCCAAAACTGTCTGCGAAGCTGGGTATGGTGCTGCGCAGTATGAGATTGAGGTACTGACCCACAACCAGAGCCGAGACATCGCAGGTGCTGTCTCCAAACGAAACGAGACAGGGGCTGGGGATCAGGGCATCATGTACGGCTACGCTTGCAATGAAACTGCCGAGCTGTTGCCCCTACCCGTGGTGCTGGCCCACCGTCTTGCCAAGGCACTGACGCTGAGCCGTGTCCATGGCTACATTGATGGTCTGCGACCCGATGGCAAGGCACAGGTGTCTGTGGAGTATCATGGCGACCAGCCTGTGCGAGTGTCTGCTGTTGTCCTTTCCTGCCAGCACGATGAGGATGTGGACTTCTATGAGCTGTGCAACACCCTCCGTGAAGATGTGATTGAACCCTCCATCTGGGAGGTGCCTTTGGACGGGCGAACCCAAATTCTCATCAACCCCTCTGGGCGATTTGTGGAGGGTGGCTTTGAAGCGGACACTGGTCTCACTGGTCGTAAGCTGATGGTGGACACCTACGGCGGTCTTGCCCCTCACGGTGGCGGTGCCCTGTCTGGCAAGGACGGTACCAAGGTTGACCGCAGTGGTGCATACATGGCACGATACATCGCCAAAAATCTGGTGGCAGGGCGGCTGGCAGATCGTTGCACTGTCACGCTGGCCTACGCCATCGGCAAGGCAGAGCCTGTGGCAGTGGACATCGACACTCACGGCACTGGCAAGTATGACGAGTATCTGCTGGAGTGCGCTGTCCGTGCGCTCTTTGACCTGACTCCCGACGGCATGATGGAAACCCTCAAGCTGGATCACCCCATCTTTGCCCAGTTCTGTAATTACGGTCACTTCACCCACAAGAATGCCCCTTGGGAGCAGACCGACTTGGGGGATATTGTGGCTGAATATTGCTTCAAAAAAGAGCGTGGCACCTCTGGACGATAAGGGGGCGTGTGCATGAAAAGTTACTATGAAGATGAACTGCGAAGCATCTTTGAGGGCAACCCCTATTTCACCGATGTACGATTTGAGGGGCATAAATGCCGAGCAAAGGTGACCCCAGAGGTTGAGATTGTGGCTGAATTTTTGTTGGACGTCAACCAACAGCTTGCCTACGGATTAAAGGCACAGGTCATTCGCAAGGGCTTCCGACTGCCCCAAGAAGCACAGCTTCAGTTTTCCGAAGTCCCCACATTAAAGGACACCTTCGGCGCAGGAAAGATTGGCTTTCCTCTTTCTGGGAAGCCACTTCCCAACTGGCCTCGTCGGTCACCCACGCCAGAGCAGTACCAGAGCATCGCCCAAGAACTACAGGAGAAGGTGCAAGATGTCTATGCACCGCCCACCCTGCACAAAGTCACCTTTGATGACCTTGCCCCTGCCTCGGAGGTGTTCAACTTCGCTGATGAGCTACTCCAAGGTCGTCCATCCCACAATCATATCAAGTTGACCGCCCACAAGGATGGCAGATATACCGTGGAATTTCAGACCGAGCCTAGCCATGTGATGGCACTGGTGGGAATGTTGGCAGAGAAATATCCCCACACCCATATCCGCTACCGCTGGGGTACTGCCCCTCATCTGCGAGACCAGCAGGAGTGCAACTACCACGGCAGCCGATTGCCCATCGAAGAACACCATGTCAAAGATGGCGCACCAAAAAAGAAGAAAGGGCAGGAACGCTAATCCTGCCAAAATCAAAATGAGGAGGTACTCATGCCAAATCACATCACAAACCAAATTATGTTCGAGAATACCGCCACCCTCTATGCCGTGGCACAGTCCATGCGGCAGGATGGTGCGGTGCTTGGTAGTTTCGACTTTCACAAGCTAGAACCTATGCCACTTTCCCTTGAAATCCAAGAAAGCTCCAAAACAAAAGAAGGGCTTACGCTGTACACCAAATTTATGAAGGAAAGCGCCAAAAGTCGTGATCTGTCTACGGCACAGCGAATGGCGCACGTTGATAAGTGGCGCGCCGTGCAAAATCGGCTCCCTGCTGTTTGGGAACTGGGCAAACGGGCCTATGAAAATCAGCAGAATCATGGGCACGCCACATGGTATAACTGGGCGCTTGCCAACTGGGGCACCAAGTGGAATGCCTATTATCCTGTCCCTTTGGTGGAGGGTTCCAAGAAGATTGAGTTTTCCACTGCTTGGTCTACCCCCATTCCAATTATAAAAAGACTATCTGAAGTCTATCCAGACCAGAAGATTACCCACCGCTGGGCAGATGAGAACATCGGCTACAACGTGGGCACCTGTGTCTACGAAAACGGTGAAATGATTGATATCGACGTCCCCGAAGGGGGCACCAAGGAAGCCTATGAAATGGCGGCTGATATCCGTGGCTTTGACCTTGCGGACTATGGGCTGTCCCTGTCTAAAGATGGACGTACCTATGAATATCACGAGCCTAGCGAACCGGTGGCACCGCCCAAAAAGAAGAAAGGGCAGGAGCGATGACAAACTTTTTTCAAGAAGAACTGCGCAAGATGTTTGGGGATGGAAAAATCATCCCCAAACCACACTTTACAGGTCGCTCCTGTCTGGGGCGACTGGATGACAAGCTGCGTGTCAAAGTGGAGTTTCGCACTTCTGAAATTTCCACCCAATATGACACCCTTCATGTGGAAATTCTCAGTCCTAGCGAGGGGAAAGTAGACCTCATCCGATTGAGTTTGAAGGAGTTGTTGGGGCAAAAGAAAACCTCTGCCTACCCCAACGGCATCACCCCTCATATTTGGGATAAGGATGGTAAACCAAGCTGGTATTCCTACAAGCCAACCTCTGACGATTACCGCACCATGGGTGAAGCAGTTGGCACCTTCGTGTCTGTGTGGCGACCCAAGGAGCAGGAGCAGAATGCTCCCAAGCTAATCTACATCTGCGCACCCCGACCAGGGGAGGTGGAGAAGAACATCGCCTTTGCCACGGAAAAAGCCAAAGAGGTATTCCTCGATGGTGATATTCCTGTCTGTCCTCACCTTATGTTCCCACCCATCGCAGACCCCGAAAATGAGATTGAGGATGAACAGGCTCGCCACTTAGGACTAAAGCTGGTGGAGTCCTGCCAAGCAATTCATGTCTATGGCACGGAGTGGACGGACGGGATGTGGGCTGAAATCCACCATGCGGAAAAGCGTGGCATTCCCATCTACACTGACCAGACGGAGGTGCCAAGGAGCAGACCTGTTCACCCTCGGCAACCTAGCCGATAAAGGAGGGATTTTGTGAGCGAAAAACCAAAAATGAACCTCATTGGAGAGGATGGAAACATCTTCTTCATCTTGGGGCGAGCAGGGCAAGCACTGCGACAGGCAGGGCTAGGGCACCAAGTGTCCGAGATGCATGAGCGTGTCAAAGCCAGTGGCGATTACTACAAAGCCCTTGGCATCATCAGCGAGTACGTTGAAACCGAGCTAACCCCAAAATCTAAACCAAAGAAAGCGAGAAATACACATGAGCGATAAGAACTGGAACATCCTGCAGGGCGATGCCCTCACCATTTTGCAGTCCTTCCCCAATGGCACCTTTGATGCCGTCATCACCGACCCTCCCTACGCATCGGGTGGTCGCACCCAGAGTGAGAAGAACCGTTCTACGGCTTCTAAATACTCCAACATGGGCAACAATGCCCCTCCTGCCTTTGATGGCGACGCCAAGGATCAGCGGTCTTGGACTCGCTGGTGTGCCGAGTGGCTTGCGGAGGCTCGTCGAGCATCCAAGCCCGGTGCGCCTGTTTGTATGTTCATCGACTGGCGACAGCTTCCTGCTGCCACCGATGCCCTCCAGTGGGCAGGGTGGATTTGGCGTGGCACCGCTGTGTGGGATAAGGGTAACAGCCGTCCACAAAAGGGGCGGTTCCGCCAGCAGAGCGAGTACATTGTCTGGGGTTCCAACGGTGATATGCCCATCAGCCGCCCTGTGCCTTGTCTGCCCGGTGTGTTCAAATATGGCAACCCTCAGAAGCGCATTCACCTGACCGAAAAGCCCCTGCAGCTCATGCGTGACGTGGTGAAAATCACCGAAGCTGGCGGCCATATCCTCGACCCCTTTGCAGGTTCTGGCACCACCATCCTCGGTGCTGTGCTTGAGGGCTATGAAGCCACTGGCATCGAACTGTCCGAAACCTACGCCCAGATTGCTAGGGATCGGATTGAGCAGGGCTTGAGTGAGGAAAGTTAAGGTTTACTTTCCTTGGAAAATCGGATATACTAAAGGAAAATAAGTACAAAACACATGAAAGGGGGCAGTCACATGACCTTTGACCCAAACACAGGGAAACCTACAGATAGAACCTATTTAGAATGCGGCTTACCTCCCTATTTAGCGGAAAGTCTCCATGCTATGAAAGCTTGTTGGGAACGACTGGATAACAACATTGAAGATTTGCGATGGGATTGTTATTATTGTAGCCTGCAAGCGGATATTAACTCCGCAGAGGTGAACCAAACCATTAGCACTGAGCAAGCATGGTATCTGCGTGAGACGTATTTGCGGATAGAGCGTGAGGTGTTTGTCGTACCAGATAGCTACTATCTCCGTATTTTTGATACAGACCTTATTCGCTTTACTTTGGAGGATGGCGGTCTCGCAGGATTAAAAGCTACGATACTATCTGTCAATGAACTGCAACGCCACCGTCTCCCACTGGATTTACAGTTAGAGAAAGATGGCGGCCTCGTCCGCTGGCTAGAGCGACGTGTCATTCCCAAAAACCGTGCTTTTGTGACGGAAATTCTCAAATCCTTGGGGCTGGCTCAAGGAGACACCCGTGGCATCATTGATGTGTGCAAGGGGCTGTCCCTCAACGACAGCTATTGGGTGGTGCCCGATGGTTTCGAGGGTAAGTTTGCCGACTACAATTTATATGAAAACCACTTCTCCGAAATTCTGTCTCTGGTGGCTTATACAGGTGCGCAACAGAGTGACACCGCCTTCACTACCTCCCCAGAGCTGACCACCAACGGAATGCTTCCCAAGGCGTGGCGGCACACGGAAGATGGCATTTACCTCTACAAAGGTGGCACCTCTGGTGCATCCAATACAGGGCGTGAGCCATACAGCGAATACTATGCCTGCCAGATTGGCAAGGCTATGGGGCTCAATGCAATCCAGTACGGACTGGAGCAGTGGAAGGGCATTCTGGCCTCCACCTGTGAACTGTTTACCAGTAAAGATGTATCCTTCATTCCTATTGGCAGATTGGTAAAGGGTGGCGGTTTGCCCGCTGTGTTAAGCTGGTATGAATTCTTCGGCCCCGAAGCCTTTGAGCAAGTGAAAAGTATGTTGGTGTTTGATGCCCTCATTTATAACGAGGATCGTCACTTTGGAAACTTTGGTGTTCTCCGTGACAATCAAACAGGCAATATTTTGGGTATGGCTCCTATCTTCGACCACGGCCTGTCCCTCTTTAACTACGCCACCCAGAGCGACTATGCCGACTTGGGTGAGTACGCTAAAACTCGCACCTCTGCTTACAACATCCCCTTTGATACCATTTGCAAAGAGGTGATGGGCACCGTTCAGAAAGCCCAGATGAGAAAACTGATTGGCTTCACATTTGACCGCCATCCACGGCTGAACTTGCCAGAGGAAGCCCTACAAGCCATTGAGACACAGGTGCAAAACCGTGCCCGTGAACTGCTAGAGCTGACCACAGAGCGCACCAAACCCATCAAGAAACACCGTGACGTCAGATAAGAGGTCTGTATCATAGTATGATACAGACCAAAACAAGGGGTTCAATGTGACACCCTTGTTCTCCCGAACCCACACGCAAGGGGTTCAATGTGACACCTAGTATAGAGCGCCAGATTTCTTCTTTTTAGAAGGGGTCTGGCGTTCTTTTTCTTTGAAAGCCCATAGGAAATGTCAATCAATCAACCGCTTATCGTCCCCCAAAAACGCACCGCCCGTGGGCGGTTTCTTTGCAAGCATAGCGTTTGTCACACAAACGCACTTGCAGGGGAAACCCCTGTCCCCATATGCCACCCGTTGGGTGGAAACTCCCGTGGCAGAGCCACGATAAGGAAGTGACTATGGAAGAAAAAACACCTTCCTCTCCGTCCGTCTGGGCGTTGAGGATAAAAACCAGCTACAAAAGCTGTGTGAAATATCTGGGCTTACCCCCAGTCAACTTGTGCGTCAATTACTCCATGGCACAACAATACGGCAAAAGCCGTCTGCCCAGTTACGAGAACTCTTTGTGGAGGTGAATCGCATCGGTAATAATGTGAATCAGATTGCTAGAAAGGTCAATGGTAATATAGGGAGCAAAGAAGATGTGGCAGAATTACAGCTACTACTTCATACCATCGTTAAATTGGTCGACGGACTAGGGCGATAACTATGGCAACGACTAAAATATTAGCAGGGAAAGGCAATTTGAGAAAGATTGTATCCTATGCAACTTGTGGTGAAAAGACCTGTGAGCAAGTGCTGGTATATGCTCAGAATTGCTTGCAGGATACCGCCGCAGACCAAATGGTACAAACTAAAGTTCATTATGGCAAAACGTCTGGTGTGCAGTATTACCACATGATGCAGTCTTTTGCACCCGGAGAAATTGCACCCGAACTAGCATTGGAGATTGGAAAGGAATTTGCAAAAGAGCATTTATCTGATTACGAAGTCGTATTGGGTGTCCATGTGGACAGAGCCCACATCCATGTTCACATGGTCTTTAATTCTGTATCTGTGAAAACAGGTAAAAAGTATCACTCTAACAAGCAATCCTACTATTCCCAAATCCGCACCATCTCCGACCGCCTTTGCCGTGAACATGGGCTGTCTGTTATTGTGAACGGAACCCCTACCAAGACCATGTCCTACATCGAGTGGCTTCGTCTATCAAAAAAACAACCCACTTTCCGTTCCATGCTGGAAGCTGACCTCCAAACAGCCATGGCAGATGCCGTGGACTTTGGCAACTTCCTCATGCTCATGGAACACATGGGTTACGAGGTGAAGCATGGGCAGAACATCGGGTTCCGTCTCCGTGGGCAGGAGCGATTTCAAAAGCTAGGACGGCGTAATCCCCAGTACACCGAGGATGGCATTCGTGCCACCATTGAGGGCAACTGGGTGGAGGTGGAGCAGGGGCGAAAGCCTGTCACCATCCAACGCCCACGCTATGTACCCTATCAGAAACGCCCCAAATACAAGGGGTTTCTTGCCCTCTACGTCCACTATCTCTATGTGCTGGGCAAGATTGAAAAACAGGAGTACCCACCCAAGATGACCCCAACGCTGAAAGCATCCATCATGGAGTTTGAACGCTATCGGGATCAGTTCGCCTTCCTCCGTGACCACAACATCACCACCAAGGAGGAAATGGGGCTGTTCATGGTAAGCACGGAGGAAACCCTCTCCAAGCAAACCAAACACCGCACCATCCTCAATGTGCAAAAGAAGCGACGAGCGGATCTGTTCGCCGCCCTTGCCGATGTGGAATCCCTAGCCCCTGCTCAAACCTTGCAGGGCATGGAACAGGAAGTGGAGCGATACCGCCAAGCGGTGGCATTGCTGGACTCTAGTGACATACCAATGGAGCAACTCATCCAAGAAAAACAATCCCTATACAGCCAGCTTGCGGATATCAATCGAGACATCCGTGAGACCAGAAAAACCCTTGCTATATGCAAGGCCATCGAAGAAAACACCCCTCGCATTCAGCGAGAACTACAACAGATTGAAACCGAAAGAGAGGTGAAGAACCATGACAACAGGAGGCGGTGAAGCAGCCGACCAGATGGTGCGCATGATGCTCACAGGCAGTGAAGTCACCATCCGACTGGGGGCATCTGCCCTCAAAAATTTAATCGCATTATCTATCGCACTGGCGAAACAAAATAAAACCCTCCATGGCAAAGTGAACATGGCGAAGATGCTTCGCCAGACTAGAGACATCCGTGTCTTTCCTATGGATGCCCAGCAGTATAAGCAGTTCCAGCGACAAGCCAAAGGGCAGAAAATCCTCTACTCAGCCATCAAAGACAAGGCGACAGGTGCGGTGGATTTGGTGATGCCAGTGACTGAGCTGGATCGAGCCAACCACATTTTCAATCGCATCCAATACCACGATGTGAAGGACGCCCCCGTGGTACAGGAGGAGCCTACGGCACCCACCCATCAGCGTTCCAATCCAGAGCGTGACGAAACTTTTACCCAAGGCCGCCCAGAGGGAGAGCATCCGCCCTCACCCGACTCAGCCGATACCAGAGTCAACTCAAATACCTCAACCAAAGGCAAGGCGGCCCAACAGACCCAGACGACCCATGAGTATCCCTCCATCGTTAGCCGACTGAAAGCCATTCGAGAACGACAGGCTAGAGCGAAGCAAAAGGCACCTCAGAAGCTACCCACCAAGACAAAGCCAAAGGATAGGTGATGTATGAACCCTCAGACAGAGTTAAGCCCTGCCCTCAAGTGGGCAATGACCATCCCTGTGATTTGGCTGTCCCTGCTGGTGGCGCAGTCGCTGGGTGGAAACCTCCTAGACATCATGGTCGCCCTCACAGCCAATCTGCAAAACCCCTTCGCCATCCAATGGACAAACAACAGCCTCATCACAATGGTGGTGGGGCTGTTTTGCTATTTTGTAGGGCTGACACTGTATGAGGACAGCCAGCGACGAAAGCGACTGGGCGCAGAGCATGGCTCCGCCACTTGGGGCATCCCCAAACAGGTGAATGCCATGTTCGTTCAGAAGAAAAACAAACTGCTGACCCAGAACGTCTCACTGGGGCTAGACCCTTACAAACACCGTCGCAGTCTCAATGTGCTGGTGATTGGCGGTTCTGGCGCATCCAAAACCCGTGGCTATGTGCTGCCCAACATCCTAGAAGCCAATACCAACTTCGTTATCACCGACCCCAAAGCGGAGGTGCTTTTGAAAACTGGTGGCTACCTCAAATCCCAAGGCTATGACATCCGAGTGCTAAACCTTGTGAACCTGTCCCAGTCCGATGGGTACAATCCCTTCTGCTATCTGCGAGACGAGAAGGATGCCCTCCAACTGGTGAACAACCTCATCCACGCCACTACTCCAAAGGGAAGTCGTGACTCCGACCCCTTCTGGACGAAAGCGGAAACAGCACTGCTTCAAGCCATCATCCTCCTGCTATTTGAGGAAGCCCCACCCAGTGAGCAGAACTTCTCCACCGTCCTTCGCATCTTAGAATTTGCCGAGGTGAAGGAGGACGACGAGGAACACGTCTCGCCATTGGACTTGCTCTTTGACTCCATCGCCAAGGAGCGCCCCAACAGCGTGGCATTGCGGCAATACCGAGTGTTCACCCTAGCCGCTGGCAAGACGGCGAAATCCATTCTGGTCAGCGCCGCTGTGCGTTTGGCCCCCTTCAATCTACCCCAAATTCAAGCCATTACCGACCACGATGACATGGATTTGAATACCTTGGGCGAGCGAAAATGCGCCCTCTATGCCGTCATTCCAGACAACAGCGACACCTATAATTTTCTAGTGTCGCTACTCTATTCCCAAGCATTCCAGACCCTCTACTACTCAGCGGATCAAGTCCATCACGGGCCTTTACCCTGTCATGTTCACTTTGTGCTAGACGAGTTCGCCGCTATGCCTTTGCCCGGCTTCACCCGTGAACTTGCCACCATGCGCAGTCGAAATATTTCTGCCAGCACCATAATTCAGAACATGGCGCAGATTAAGGAATTGTACAAGGATAGTTGGGAGACCATTCCCGGCAACTCGGACACCCTGCTGTACCTCGGTGGCAATGAAGCCAGCACCCACAAATACATCTCCGAGTCCTTGGGTAAGTCCACCATCGACACCAAGACCCACGGTGAGAGCAAGGGGAAGTCTGGCTCGTGGTCAACCAACTTCCAAATCTCAGGGCGAGAACTGCTCACCCCAGACGAGGTGCGTATGCTGGATAACCGCTACGCCATTCTCTTCATCCGTGGTGCCAAACCTGTTCTGGATTTGAAGTATGACCTGATGCGCCACCCTGCCATCGCCCAAACAGTAGACGGTGGTGGCAAACCCTACATCCACAAGGAAACTCAAATCGAGGAACGACAGGAGGGTACTCCTCTGTTCCAATCAATCTAAACAAGAAATGGAGACAATCAACATGAAAAATTCCCTCAATCAGCCCAAATTCAATGCCAAGCGACTGCTGTCTATCATCATCACCGTGATGCTCATTGTGGCAGTCACCACCGTCCCTGCCTTCGCCACGGAAACTGACCCTCTCACGGTCATTGACAACCTCTCAGACTTTATCTTTTCCCTCATCCGTGCCATCGGTCTTATCCTGCTGGCCTTCGGTATCCTGCAGGTGGGCTTGTCCTTCAAGTCCCACGACCCCAGTCAGAAAGCCAATGGTATGCTGACCTTGGTGGGTGGTATCATCATCACATTCACCGAGGAAATCCTCACCCTCATCACTGGTTGAACCATTGATGAACACGAAAATAAGGGGCGAGCCTATTTGTGGCTCGCCCCAGAGAGGAGAAATAGCGTATGGGTTCTGGAAACTGGGTGGTAGACAATCTCAACTCTGCCCTAGAGACATGGAATGACCGCATGAGCGAGGTGTGGACGTTGGTGTCCACCTCACCAACCGAGTTCAAAGACGGCGACATCTGGGATGTGATGCTGAACATCCACGAAGCACTCCAAGCCATTGCCTACGGCTTATTGGTGCTATTTTTCGTTATGGGCGTGGTGAAAACCTGTGGCAACTTTGCAGATGTAAAACGCCCAGAGGTGGCGGTGAAGGTGTTGGTACGCTTCGTATTGGCACAGGCCGCCGTCAGCTGGGGGCTTGAAATCTTGATGGCGATTATCTCCATCGTTCAAGGTGCGGTGTCCACCATCATGTCGGCATCTGGCATGACCTCCATGACCGCCACCACCTTGCCCGATGAAATGGTCACCGCCATTGAGAGCGTAGGATTGCTAGAGAGCATCCCACTATGGCTGGTGACCTTGCTGGGCTCGGTGTTTATCTGGGTCATGTCTATGATACTCATTCTCACCGTGTATTCTCGATTTTTCAAGCTCTATATGGCAACGGCAATCGCACCCTTGCCACTAGCCAGCTTCGCAGGACAGCCCTCCAGCAGTATGGGCATTGCATTTCTCAAAAGCTATGCCGCCATCTGTCTGGAGGGCTGTATTATTGTGCTGGCCTGTATCATTTTTTCCGCATTTGCATCCACCACCCCAGCCTTGGCAGACAGCAGCTATGCCGTTGCCACCATCGTCTGGCTCTACATCGGAGAGCTGATTTTCAATATGCTAGTGCTGGTGGGTTGCGTGAAAATGAGCGATAGGATTGTGAAGGAACTTTTGGGCTTATAGCATGGATTGGTAGTTTCGCTTGGCATAAATAATGCGACGAATTTGCACTGTCTTTCCCACGACTACAAAGAAAACCAAATAATTTTCTACCACCAAATACCGATATCCCTTTGCGGCCAGAGCCAAATCACGAGGCTTTGGACAGCGATTGGGCATCTTGGATAGGGATGCAATTTCTTCGGTCAGTGTGTCGTAATAACGCAAGGCCACATTGTGAGACAGGGTATTAAGATAGTCGATGATGTCCATGAAATCTCGCTTTGCAGCAGGGAAAATCTCTACATTATAGTCTGCCATGGACACGTTCCCTCATCTGTTGGGCAAAGTCTAAGAAGTCCTCACCCAAGGCACCGGCGGCAATTTCGGATTCTGCTACGGCGAGTTTGCCATAGAGGTCAATTAGCCCTTGTTGGCGCTCGTATTCCTCTACGCTGAGCACAACCATATCGCCACCACCATTGCGTGTGATATAGACTGGCTCTCTGGTCTGACGGCAAAAATCGGAAATATCATTAGCGCTATTTCTTAAATCTGAGATAGGTCGAATTGTAGCCATAATAGCACCTCCTTCTTAGATTTAGTATAGCAAAATTACGAGTAAATATCAAGCAAAATTTCGAGTAGTTAATCGTATAGCCCATAGGTGGACACCAGATAGGTGCCGTTTGACTTGGACTCACGGACTCGTTGCACGAAGATGGCTTCGGCACGTCGGTCTGCTCGATAGGACAACACCTTGCCAGCGATGGTGCCAAGTACCAACAGTCCAATCGCACCCATTAAAATCATAGTCATAGCGAATACCTCCTAGTTAAGATTTTCGCTATGTTACCATACAATACTAGACATTGCAAGGCTCTGTCTGGGGAAATAAAACGAGGTGATTTTCATAGAAATTCGTATCAACAAAGAAGTCCGCAACTACCAAGAGGGCATCTTTTTCGGGCTATCCCTGCGCCAGTGCATTTTCTCTGCGCTGGCAATTTTGGTGGCGGTGGGAGTCTATTTCACCGTAGGCCAGTGGCTAGGCACAAGCGAGGTGGGATGGGTCTGTGTCCTGTGCGCCTTTCCCTTTGCTCTGGGTGGATTTTTTCAATACAACTGCATGACACTGGAGCAATTTGTGGTGGCGGTCATTCGCTCGGAACTGCTCCTGCCCAGTCGTCTCACATTCAAGAGCGACAATCTCTATGCCCAGCTATTAAAAAATTCTAACATGAAGGAGGTGTTGACCCTTGATTAAAACCCTACAACTGGCGCTGAAGCAGGATAGGGAATCCACCCCCATCCCCAAGTCCGTTCAAGATGCCATCCCCATCAGTCGTATCTGGCCCGATGGGATGTTTCAGTTCGGGAGCAAATACTCCAAGACCATTCGCTTTACCGACATCAACTACGCCATCGCTTCCAAAGAGGACAAGACCGCCATGTTCCTCGGTTACTCAGAACTGCTCAATGCCCTCGACACTGGCTCTGCCACCAAGGTCACCATCATCAATCGCAAAGTCAGTCGTCAGCAGTTTGGCGAAGGTGTCCTCCTGCCCGACAAGGGGGATGGTTTGGACTACCTCCGCAATGAATACAACCACATTCTCACCGACAAGGTGGTGGGCGGTGACGGTCTGGTGGTACAGGATCGGTACATCACCCTGTCTGCCCATCGCCGTAGCACCGAGGAGGCTCGCACCTTCTTTGACCGAGTGAGTCAAGAGGTGCTGTCTCGACTGAACCAACTCGACTCCCGTGGCACCGAATTGGATGCCGTGGAGCGGTTGGAAATTCTCCACAATTTTTACCGCACTGGGGAAACAGAAGCCTTCAACTTCGATTTGAAAACCAGTATGAAGAAGGGGCACTCCTTCAAAGATGCTATCTGCCCCAGTTCCTTGGAGTTTAAGAAGGATCACTTTGTGATGGGCGAGAAGTTCGGGCGAGTGCTGTTCCTCCGTGAGTATGCCAGCTACATCAAAGACAGCATGATTCAAGAGCTCACTTCGCTGAACCGCACCATGGCGCTGTCCATGGACATCATCCCCGTTCCCACCGATGAAGCAGTGCGTGAGATGCAAAACCGCTTGCTAGGTGTGGAGACCAACGTCACCAACTGGCAACGCAAGCAAAATCAGAACAATAACTTTTCTGCCGTTGTCCCTTATGATTTGGAGCAACAGCGGAAGGAGACCCGTGAGATGTTGGACGATCTCACCACCCGTGACCAGCGGATGCTGTTTGGACTGGTGACCCTCGTCCATCTGGCAGACACCAAGGAAGAATTAGACAGCGACACCGAAGCCCTTCATTCATTGGCTCGCAAGCACCTGTGTCAGCTTTCCACCCTCAACTGGCAACAGCACGAGGGACTGACCACCGTTCTGCCCTTGGGACTGCGGAAAATTGATGCCCTCCGCACCCTCACCACCGAAGCCACTGCCGTCCTTATGCCCTTTAAGGCACAAGAGGTTCACCATCAAAATGGCATTTACTATGGGCAGAACGTGATTTCTAAGAACCTAATCCTCGCCAACCGTCGTGAGTTACTCAACGGCAACGGCTTTGTGCTGGGTGTCTCTGGTTCGGGCAAAAGTTTCACCGCCAAGCGTGAGCTGGCAAGTCTGGCACTGTCTACCGAGGACGACATCATCGTCCTAGACCCCGAAGCCGAGTACCGCCCCATCGTGGAGGGGTTGGGTGGCGAGGTGGTGCATATCTCCGCCACGTCCAGCAACCACATCAATGCCATGGACATGGAGCAGGGCTACGGCGATGGAGAAAATCCCGTGGTGCTAAAGTCTGAATTTCTCCTGTCTCTGTGCGAACAGTTGGTAGGCGCTGGAAAGCTGTCCGCCAAGGAAAAATCCATCATTGACCGCTGTACCGCCAAGGTCTACCACGACTATATCAAGGGTGGTTACACTGGTAACGTCCCCACGTTGCAGGACTTCCACGCAGAACTGCTCTTGCAGGAGGAGAGCGAAGCAAGGGATGTTGCCCTCGCCATCGAACTGTTCACCCAAGGCAGCCTCAACACCTTCGCCCAGCCCACCAACGTGGATGTCCAGTCTCGGATTTTGTGCTATGACATTCGTGATTTGGGCAAGCAACTTCTGCCCGTTGGAATGCTGGTGGTGATGGATGCCATCTTCAACCGCATCCTCCGTAACCGTGCCTTGGGGCGAAACACTTGGGTGTACATCGATGAAATCTATTTGATGTTCCAGCACGAATTCAGCGCCAACTTCCTGTTCACTCTGTGGAAGCGTGTCCGTAAATACGGCGCTTGCTGTACAGGGCTGACCCAGAACGTGGGCGACCTCCTCCAGTCCCACACCGCCAGAGCAATGCTGGCAAACTCTGAGTTTCTGGTGATGCTGAACCAAGCCTCCACCGACAGAGCAGAGCTGTCCAAGCTATTGAATATCTCCGACAACCAGCTCTCCTACATCACCAACGTAGACGCAGGGCGAGGGCTGATTAAGTGCGGTAGCGCCATCGTGCCCTTTGTAGATAGCTTCCCAAGGGGGCGTTGTATCAGCTGATGACAACCCGTTTATCCGAGGTGATTGAGGGATGAAATCCATCAAAGAAAAACCAACTCTCCCCACAACTCTCAAAGAGAAAACCACCGCCGCCCCAAAGGAACTCTCCCGACAAGGGCGTGACCTTGCCATAAATAAGCTGCGCAGTAATCTCCGAGAGTCCGCCCAGCAGGGCGATGGGCAGGACAGCGCCGTGGAGATCGTTGCCGATGATGTCACTGACAAGGCGATACACCAAGGGGATCGCCTTGTTCAACGTGGCGTGGACAAGCTGAAGTCCAAAGGAAAATCAGCACAGCCCAAGGACTCGTCCACGGCGCAACCTACCCCAAGCACAGCACCTAACAACGCTAATTACCCAACAACAAAACCATTGGCAGAAGGAGCGAAACCCCCTTCTGCCAATGGTTCTTTTTCTGTTCATGAGCCTGTATCCACCACAGCTCAAACCCAAGGCAAATCCTTGGCGCAGAGTCGTGCCATGGCAAAGAACCGTCCTACGGAGTCTGGGCAGCCATTAAATCCAAAGTGTGCAGATAACACCCCTCCCACGACACCTCGCACTTATGGCCAAACTGTTCCTCAAAGCCAAACCGCAGCAAGAATCACTCCCGTAGAGTCAGGGCAAAGGATGGCGCATAACCGTGCCGACACCACCGCACCTTCTCGCCTTGTGGGGCGAACGTCGCCCCGACGTGGGGATTTGCCAAAGACGAGGGGTGCCAATGCCACCGCCAGCCCAAGGGCAACCGTGGGGCAACGTGGGGCAAGTGTTGGGCGAACAGCATCCAATTCTACTACCACCACCAAAGAGGTCGCCAAGCGAACCGCCGAAGGTGGCAAACGGTTGGCACAGGCCAAACAGTCCGCCAAGGCCGCAGCCAAGGGCATCAAGCAAGCCGCCATTGTCATCAAAGAAGCTGCCGTTGCCGTAGCGACAGCCGTGAAAAGCACCATCGCCTTGATGGTGGCCGGTGGAAGCGTGACCCTCGTTGCCCTCTTACTCATTTGCGTGGTGGGCATTATCATCGTGTCCCCCTTAGGCTTCTTTTTCGCAGAACCCAGTGCGCAGGAGGAAACGGTCTCACCATCTGTTGCAGTGGGTGCCGTCATACAAGAATTTTCTGACCAGTTGGAACAACTGCAAACAGGCTATGACACCATCAACTTTTCGGGTAGCCCTCCTGCGTGGGAGGATGTATTGGCAGTGTTTTGTGCCTACGCAACCACGGGGGATGACACCATGACCCTCGCCACCATAGGAGAAGATCAGATCAATTTGTTATCCACAGTGTTCTGGGATATGACCAAAATCGAAACCGCCAGCGAGACCATCAGCCACGAGGCTACCGACACCACGGAAGGGTGGACAGAGTCAATTCTGACCCTCGCCATTACCCCTAGAATCCCCAGTGATATGAGTGCCTACTACGACTTCGATGAGGAGCAAAACACAGTGCTGGCTGAGATGATGGGATACGGTGATTTGCTATTAGAGACCACCCAGAGCCTGTCCATCGGCACTGCCGAAGCACAAGAAATCCTCGCCAATCTGCCAGACGACCTAGACCCAGAACGACAGGCCATCATAGAACAAGCATTGTCACTGGTTGGCAAGGTGACCTACTTCTGGGGCGGTAAAAGTCTGGTGCTGGGATGGGATGATAACTGGGGTGAAATCCGTGAAGTCACCGCCGATGGTAACTCTACCAGTGATATGTACTTGCCTTATGGACTGGACTGTTCGGGGTTTGTAGATTGGGTATTTTACAACGTCTCCGACGGCGAATACATCATAGGCCACGGTGGTGGCGTTATCATACAGCACACCTACTGCACCGCCACCACATGGGAAGAAGCCCTCCCCGGCGACTTGGTGTTCTACGCTGACGATAGCCATGTTGGAATCTTCGCAGGGTGGGATGAAGATGGGGATGCCATCATCATCCACTGCGCTATGGGGTATAACAACGTGGTGATGACTGGGCAGGAGGACTTTGCAGAGGTTGGGGTGCCGGAGTGGTATGGGTGAAAAAAAGCGTTGACTGTTCCCATGAACGGTCAACGCTTTCGTTAATTGGATAAACCCTTGATAATACCTAACACATTTGCGAATTGGGTGGGGCTTAGGTTTTTAAGCCCTTGCATTGCCTCTACCATCATAGCAGGATTGGTATTGTCCGCTTCAAAAAATTCCTGTGGTGACACATTGAAATACTCGCAAATATAAAAGAAAACCTGCATGGACGGAAATGTTTTCCCGTTTTCAATCTTGTTGACATAGCTTTCACTTAGTCCGAGGGAGAGACTCATATCACGAGCAGAAACACCCTTGTGCGTTCTAAGTTCAGCAACTCGCCTAGCAAAAAATTCTTCGTACATAAATTCAGCCCTCCATATCTATCATTATAATCGCTTTAGATAGATAAATACGGAATTGAAATATCAGTTTTCGTTGACATAAATAGCCAGAGTATCTATAATGGAGCTAAACAGATATTTGTATTATCAACCACCGGTGTTGAGCAAAAAATGCGTCTCACCGTGAGACGCATTTTCTGATTCCTATGGAATATCCTGCACGATGTCCTTCCGCTTCACCAGCCATCGAAACCGTTCTGTCTTAATCCCCAGTTTTTCCCCTGCCTGTTTGGTGGTGAGGTTGCCAGCTATGTAATCTGCATACACCTCGTCAAACCCCTCTGGATTGGGGGAAGTAGGTCTGCCACATTTTATGCCCCGTGCTTGGGCGGCGGCGATGCCTTCTGCCTGTCTCTGGTGGATGAACTCACGTTCTTGCTGACTGACGTAGGCCAACAGCATCAGCACCAAGTCGGAAATCAAGGTGCCTATCAAATCTTTCTGGGCACCTGTGTCTAACAGGGGCATATCCAAGACTTTAATATCCGCCTTAATCTCCGTGGTGATGTGTCGCCACTGTTCCCCGATTTCTAGGTAGTTTCTGCCCAGCCTGTCCAGTGATTTTATCACCAAGGTATCACCCTGTTTCAGCCGCTTCACTAGCTTTTTCCACGCTGGGCGATTGAAGTCCTTGCCACTTAATTTGTCTGAGTATAGGTGCTTCTCTGGCACCCCGTACTTCACCAGCTCACGCCGCTGTCTGTCCTCGTTTTGCTTTTCGCTTGATACTCGCATATAGCCGTAAATATTGCCCATAAAAAAGCCCTCCTTTGTGATGCTATTGTAGCAAAAGGAAGGGGGAACCTACATAACAGGAAGGTGTAGGTTTATTTGCGGCAACAAATGGGTATATATGGTTGTATTATACTCCGAAATCTGCCACAATTCAAGTGTCTTTTGCTAGAATTTACAATATAAATTACCCATTTTTCTCCTTAAAAACCTACACCTTTATTTCGTATAATAACCCCATCACATAACGGAGGAACGAACATGAAAAAACGCTTACTTAGCTCATTTTTGGTGCTGGCCATGGTACTTACCATGCTACCCACCACGGCCTTTGCCACGGAGGATGCCTACGATGACCAAATCGCCATCGTGGATGAAATCGACGAGGTGGATAACACTGAGGTCGTGGACGAAACCGACGAGGTAGATGACACGGACGAGGTAGACGATGCCGACGAGGTGGACGACACTGAAGTCGTGGACGATGCCGACGAAGTAGACGGCACTGAAGTCGTGGACGACACCGACGAGGTTGACGACACCGACGAGGTGGAGCCAATCGATGCCGTTGACGAAATCGACGAGGACGACACCTACACCATCGAGGACGACACCACGGTGGTTGGCACCGTATCGCTTGTGGAGCAGGTGGAGCTATGGGGGCAGTCTGCCCTGAGCACCGTGTCCGCAGACGACAGCACATCTTCTGCTGTCATCGGCATCGATAGCACCAACCCCTTCTATATCGGCAATGCCACCATTCTGGCAGAGTTGGCAACGCTGGTCAACGCTGGCACGGACTACTATGGCTATAGCTACGCCGATGCCTATTATGTCATGGTGGCGGATATTGATTTGTCTGGCATGGAGTGGACAGCTATTGGCACAACTGACAACACTTTCAACGGCTCTTTCCAAGGTGGCGATTACGTCATCATCCTCAGTGGCGATGACTATGTTAGCACTGCCACAACCACTGGCTACGGTCTTTTTGGTGACGTAAAGGGTGCGACCATTTCTGTCACCGTGTGGAATGATGCTTACTGGACGCATTTTGCGGCGAATGGTTTTGATGGCGGTAGCGGTACGGATAGCGCTCCATACGAAATCGCCACGGCGGAACAGCTGACTCGATTGGCTGTGAACGTCAACAGCGGCACAAATTACAGCGGTATGTATTTTGAACTCACCGACAACATCAACCTCTCTGGTCATGAGTGGGAGGCGATTGGTACATCTAGCAATGCCTTCGCAGGTAGCTTTAACGGCAATGACTACACCATATCTAACTTATACATCAACACCACCAGTGATTACCAAGGTCTCTTTGGCTATGCTTCTGGAGCAACCATCAAAAACGTCTCCGTCTCTGGCTCTGTTACAGGTGCAATGTACACAGGCGGCGTGGTGGGGTATAACTATGCTACTAACAGCGGCACCGCCACAGTGACAAATTGTTACAACACCGCTACCGTCAAAGGTACTCAATATGTCGGTGGCGTGGTGGGGCATAATGATGCTACCAGCGGCACTATCACCATGACTGGCTGTTACAATACAGGAACCATCAATGCCACTAGCTCACCCAGCGCTGTTGGCGGCGTGGTGGGGCAAAACACCGTTACTAGCGGAACCATTACTTTGACAGGCTGTTACAACACAGGCGATGTCAGTGGCGATGGCACCAGCGTTGGTGGCGTGGTGGGGCGTCACTACGTTAACAGCGGCAGTGACAATACCATCACTGTGTCCTATTGCTACAATACAGGTGACGTTACGGGCGCTAAATACAACGTCGGCGGCGTGGTGGGGTATAACTACTCCAACTTCTACAGCAACTGCACCGTGACCTATTGCTACAGCACAGGTTCGGTTAGTGGAAGCTACAGCGTCGGCGGCGTGGTGGGGTATAACTACAAGGGTATGGGCACTGCCAAAGTACAATACTGTATTGCCCTCAATGAAAGTGTCACAGCTACAGATGAAACCAAAGTCGGTCGTGTGGTGGGTTATAACGAAGACGGAACATACAATGACAACTACGCTTGGTCTGGCATGAATTGCACTTCTACATCCAATGGCGACAACGGCACAGATTTGATCTACACCGCTGGCACTGGCTTTAACACCGCTTGGTCAACCATCTTTGGTAGCGACACCTACTGGACTGGCACCGCCACCCAGCTGCCCAATGGCGACGCTGTGCCTAGTTATATCAGCACTGGCACAGGCGACACAACGGAAAATGACGACGGCGCATGGGATGGCTCGACGAAAACAACATGGACAACAGGCACTGGCACAGAAGATAGCCCCTACATCATCACCACAGGGGCACAGCTTGCCTATTTGGCATCCAATATATCCACATATAAAAGCGCTTACTTTGAACTTGGTAACGACATCGACTTGGGTGGCTACACTTGGACACGCATTGGTAATGCTAGCAACAACTTCACAGGCACCTTCGATGGCGGTGGCTATACCATCTCTGGGCTGTATATCAGTAGCACCACCTACCAAGGCCTCTTTGGTTACAACACAGGCACCATCAAAAACCTCAATGTAGAGGGCAATGTTACAGGAACCTACTACCTCGGTGGCGTGGTTGGGTATAATTACGATGGCACCGTGGAAAACTGCTCCTTCTCTGGAAGTGTCATAAGTAATAGCACTTCTGATCTTTATGGAGGTGTCGGCGGTGTAGTGGGGGTTAACAGCACTGGTGGCATTGTGGATAGTTGCTTTAACGCTGGTACTGTCTCAAGTGATGCTATATATACCGGCGGCGTGGTGGGGCGTAACTACATGGGCACCGTTAAATATTGCTACAACACTGGCTCTGTCAGCAGTACTAAAACTGATGTCGGCGGTGTGGTTGGACGTACTGAGACTACCAACACGGGAGTAGCTACAGTGTCTAACTGCTACAACACTGGCACCGTCACTAGCACTAGTCTCGACGTTGGTGGTGTGGTTGGATGTAACCGTGGGTACAACAACACGGCTACGGTGATAGATTGCTATAACACTGGTGCGGTTTCAAGCACTTACACTGCAAATACATATATTGGTGGTGTAGTTGGCTACAACTATGAAACTGGCTCTGCTGGCAATGCTTATGTAACCAACTGCTACAACACTGGCAAAGTGACGGCTTCCAACTGGCGGGTTGGTGGTGTGGTTGGGGGGAACACAGCTTCAGGCACTAGCACAAACACGGCAAACGTGACTAACTGCTATAACACAGGTGATGTTATCAGCACAGGCGGCTACGTCGGCGGCGTAGTGGGAGAAAGCTACGCCAATACTGGCACTACCGCCATTACAAACTGCTATAACACAGGTAATGTAACAGGTGATGGCACCGCTGTCGGCGGTGTAGTTGGGTGTGACAGGGGTGGTACCGTCTCCAACTGCGTCTCCCTTGCCAACACCATCACAGGCACCAGCGATGTGGGGCGTGTGATTGGCTCTAATGAAGAGGGCACACTCAGCGGTCTTTACGCATGGTCGGGCACCACTGGTGGTGGTGACGACAAAGCCACAGACGGCATCGACGGCGCTGACCTCTATTACAATTCCAGCGCAGGGTTCTCCATTGCTGACGGCACCTTCTCTTGGTCAACCATGGGTTGGACAGCGCCAAGTAGCAGCTATCAGCTCCCCAGTCTCATGGGCGAGATTGTCCAGAATCCGCTGGCAAACCTAGAATTTATCACCATCACCATGGGGACAGAAACCGTCACCATTGAAACTGGTGGTACTTTGACTGAAGATGATTTGGGCGGTATCAACTGGTATGTCTCTACCGATTCCACCAAAACCCTAGTCACCACCAGCACCACATTCTACGCAGATACCACCCTAACCTACGACCCTGTCGCCACCGTGACGGTGGGCAGTGCAATCACCAACTATTCCTCCCTAGAATCAGCCGTGACCTACGCCAACACCAACGACGGCACGGTGAAACTGCTGGCAGATGCAAAAACCACCGCAACCCTAAGTATCACAGGCACTGTGACACTGGATTTGAATGGTTATAGTATCACTTGCTCTGGCAATGACACCTACGCCATCACCGTGACTGGCAGCTTGACACTGAAAGATAGCGATAGCGACAACAGCGGTTCTATAGTTGGTGGCATCTATCTGGCAAGCGATAAGACCATCACCCTAGCCAGCGCCTACACAGGTGATGCAATCGCCATTACCACCCAAACCGCCCCATCTGCAGACGCTCCTGTCACCGTGGTTGTGGCAGATAGCAACTATAATGGCGGCAAGCTCACCAGTACTGATCTTGCCAAGTTCTCCTATAGTGGCACTGGCGACATGGTTCTGCTGGCTGATAAAATCCAGCTTGTGGTTTGGTCGTATACCGCCAACACTGCTGGCGACACCATCACCGCCGATAGCAATTCTAGCGATAGCACAACAGGCGACGGCGGTAGCGTCAAACTCACTGCATCTGATGGCACCTATAACGGCACTTCTACCTTCGGAGCCACCGCCACAGAAAGTAGTTGGCTGGCAGGAACCTACACCGTAGACTATTATGATAGCTCTAGCAATAAATTAAGCAGCGCCCCCTCTGCTGTGGGTAGTTATACTGCGAAAATCACCTTGGGTGGCGTTACGGCTTCGGTTGCGTACTCCGTCACCGCAATGGCTGGTAGCGGCTCTGTATCTATGGCAAACTGGACGTATGGTGGAACTGCAAGCACACCAAGCGTGTCTAGCGACACCAACGGCACTGGTAGTGTGACCTATAAGTATACAGACACGGGCGACTATGACAGCGAAACAGCACCCACCAACGCTGGTGAGTACACCGTTACCGCAACCTTCGCCGCCTCTGGCAACTATGAGGAAGTAACGGCAACCGATACGTTTACCATTTCACCTGCGACTTTGACTGTCAGCGTGGTGACAGTGGATAATGGCATCAGCAAAACCTATGACGGCACCACCAATGCACCCACCACTGTGCCAACTCTCAGCGTGTCTGGTCAGCAAAATAGCGAAACCATCACCGCCACGGCCACTGGGTGGGGCTATAATAATGCGGACGTAGACAATGCAAGCACCATTACCGTAACTGGCTATACCATCAACTATGGTGAAGGGGTTAGCTCCAGCAACTACACCGATGGCACCACAGGCGATTTGACCCATAATGCAACCATCACGGCGAAGGCCTTGACCGTGTCCGTGACTGAGAACTTGACCATCAGCAAAGTCTATGATGGCACCACCAGCGTTGAGTCTGGCGATGTGGGCTTGACTGTCAGCGGTACGGTGGATGAAGAAACCGTCACAGCCAGCGGTACTTGGGCATATGCAAGCTCTGGCGTTGGCAGTAATATCACCGTCAATGTCACTGACATTTCTGTGACCGCCTCTAACAACTATAGCTATACACGAACTAATTTGTCCACCAATGGTGCCATTACCAATGCCACCATGAGCGATCCAACCGTCACGGCGTATAGTGGTACCTATGATGGCACAGCCCACGGTATCAGCGTCACCCCAGCGAATGGTGCGACTGTGACCTATTCTACAGCGGAAAATGGCACATACAGCGAAGATGCTATCACCTACACCAATGTAGGCGAATATACCGTCTACTATAAAGTCACAATGGCGAACTACGACACCATCTCTGGCTATTCTACTGTTAAGATTACAGCAAAAGAGTTGTCCGCCAACTGGACAGGGTACACCACCAGCTATACCTATGACGGCACAGAGCAGAGCTATGGTACTACATTGACAATCGATGGCGTGAACAATGACAAAGTAGACTTGACCGTTGCCATTGCTGGCACTTTCAAAGATGCTGACACCTACACCGCAACGGCAACTTTGCCTAGTTCTTATACTAACTATACCTTGAGCGAAACAGGCAACACTACAACGGTCACCATTAGTCCCAAGGGAATCACCGCACCTAGCTATACTGATATAAGCACTGCTTACACGGGCAATGCACACACCCCGAACTTCCCAGATGCTACAGATGATTATAGCGTGGTTTGCAGCTATACAGGTGACATTATCAACGTAGGCACATACACGGCAACCTACAGCTTGAGCGACACCAGCAATACAGTGTGGAGCGCTGGCGGCACCGACGATATTGTATTCACCTATGAAGTGACCAAAGCAACCAACAATACCATTACAAGCTTGGCTATCTCTGGCTGGACCTATGGCGGTTACAGCCAAGAAACCAACAGCCCATCCATTACATCTTCAACCTTTGGGGCAAGCACGGTTACTTATACCTATTCTGTGAAAGATGATAGCACCTACAGCGCAACCGTCCCCACCGCCGCTGGCACCTATACCGTGAAGGCCACCATTGCCAGCACCGACAACTACGCTGGCGCAACGGCGACTACTGACTTTACCATTGCCAAAAAAGACATCACCATCACAGCAAATGCCCAAGAAGTGGTATACGGCACCGCAATCTCCACAGGTACTAGCTACGTCTCCGACAGTACGTTGGTGAGTGGCGATACCATCACCGCCATCACTTTGACCCAAAACGCAACCAATGTGTCTGGTGATAGTCATTACACCATTAGCCCATCTGCCGCCACTATCCAAAAGAGCGGCACAGATGTGACGAGCAACTACACCATCATCTATGCAACGGGCACATTGACCATCACCGCAAAGCCCATCACCATCACCGCAAGTGCTCAAGAAGTGGAATACGGCACTGCAATTTCCACTGGCACTGGTTACGTCAGCCACAGCGACTTAATCACAGGAGATAGCCTTTCTACCATCACCTTAACCGCCAGCAGTACCCAAGTTGTGGGCGACAAAACCATCACCCCATCTGCTGCCACCATCACTGGCGCAAGCAACGGCAACGCCAACTACGCCATCACCTACGCAACAGGTGCATTGACCATCACCGCAAAAGAAGTTGGCCTCACTTGGTCTGATAACGACGACAGCAACACCACCGATTTCTCCTTCGTCTATGACGGCTCTGCTGTCTCCGTTACCGCTACGGCTACTGGTGTAGTTGATGGCGACAGTTGCACTGTCACCGTGTCTGATGGTGCAGAAACAACTGTGAATAGCTACACCGCAACCGCCACGGGGTTGAGCAACAGTAACTATAAGCTGCCCAGTGCCGTGACCCAATCCTATGCCATCACCGCACAGCCCATCACCTTCGTGGTATCCAACAACAGCTACACCTATGACGGCACTGCGAAATATGCAACCGTGGAACAAACCAGCACGGAAACGGTGACCATTGCAGACAAGTTCGCTGTAACCTATCAGCAAAGCGACACTACTGTTGCAACACCCATCAATGCTGGCACCTATGACATCATTGTCACCCTCAGTGACGATAACTTCTCCTTGGCAGAATCCAAAGTAGGCACACTGACCATCAGCGGCGAAACCGTGTCTATCACCCCCACCGCTTCTGCCATCACCTATGGTGAAACCTTGGCAGACAGCACTCTGTCTGGCACGGCAACTGCAAGCTCCAACAGTGGCACAGAAGTAGCTGGTGAGCTTGTTTGGGATGACAATACCTCCGCACCTCAAGTGTCTGACAACAACACCACTACCTACGGATGGACATTCACCCCAACGGACACCAACTACACCGCCACTTCTGGTACTGTGACTTTGGTAGTCAATCCCAAACCCATCACCATCACCGCAAGTGCTCAAGAAGTGGAATACGGCACTGCAATTTCCACTGGCACTGGTTACGTCAGCTACAGCGATTTAATCACAGGGGATAGCCTTTCTACCATCGTCCTAGCCGCCAGTAGCACCCAAGTGGCAGTAGACGGCAAGACCATTACCCCATCCGATGCCACCATTTCCAGCGGCAACGACAACTACGCCATCACCTATGTAACAGGTGCATTGACCATCAATGCCAAGGAAGTGTCCCTCTCTTGGGATGAAAACCCCACCTACAACGGCACAGTGCAATCTATGACCGCCACCGTGGATAGCAGTAGTTTGATTGAGGGCGACACCGTCACTGTTACCGATTACACAGGTAATACCTTGACCGATGTGCAGTCTAGCAATGTCACCGCAACGGCAACTGCCCTTAGTAGCACCAACTACAAGCTACCCACAACAGCAACCCATGATTGGAACTTGGTTAAAGCACAGGTTTCTGTCACTTGGACAAACGACAGCGACAGCGTGTATACTGCAAGCGAGAGAGATTTCCCCACCGCCACCTTCTCTGGGTTTGATAGCACAGGAGCAAGCACAAATTTGACTTTGACTGTCACCAAAGATGATAGTCAAACCTTCCAAAATGCAGGGGACTATGACTTCACCGCCACCTTGACCACAGAGCAAGCAGTCAACTACGAATTTGTGGCTGACGTCACCGACACCACCGACGTGACCATTGAAAAAGCCCCTGTCACCTTTGCTGTGTCCAACAACAGCTACACCTACGACGAAGCAACTCACACTGCTACCGTGACCCAGACCGCCGAGGAAACCCCTAGCATTGGCAGTGGCTTTACCGTGACCTATGGTAGCGACGATTCCAGCAATAAAACCGCTGTTGGCACCTACGACATCTATGTAGAAATCACCGACGACAACTTTATGTTCTCTGACGAGAGCAGCAAACAAGTGGTGGGTACACTGACCATCAGCAACGAAACCGTGTCTATCAGTCCTTCGGCCTCTGCCATCACCTATGGGCAGACCTTGGCAAACAGCAACCTGTCTGGCACGGCAACTGCAAGCACCAACAGCGGCAAAACAGTAGAGGGTAGTCTTGTTTGGAGCACAGAAACCTCTACAGCACCACAAGTGTCTGACAGTGAAACTACCGAGTACAACTGGACATTCACCCCAACGGATACCAACTACACCGCCACTTCTGGTACTGTAACTTTGGTAGTCAATCCTAAGGCCATCACTATCACCGCCAATGACCAAACCGTAGAATATGGCGCCGATATTTCCACTGGCACTGGTTACGTCAGCCACAGCGATTTAATCACAGGGGATAGCCTTTCTACCATCGTCCTAACCGCCAGCAGTGACCAAGTAGTGGGCGACAAGACCATTACCCCATCTAGTACCACCATCACTGGCGCAAGCTATGGCGAGAGCAACTACGCCATCACTTATGTGGACGGCGATTTGACCATCACCGCCAAAGAACTGACCATCACAGATGCAACTGCAACCAACTTCACCTACAACGGTGGAACTACCGTGGCTGTCTCTGGGGGAGCACTTGTTGGACTTGTAGAGGGCGATGCCGTGGTTTTGGTTGACACCTCTGCAACAGGCACGGTGGATGACAAGAACGTGGCCGCAGACAAGGCCGTCACCGTCTCTGGCTACACCATTTCTGGCGACGATGCTAGCAACTACACCTTGACCCAGCCCACCGATGTGGTGGTGACCATCACCGCAAAATCCACCACCGCTGTGTGGACTGGAACCACCACCGTGTACACTGGCTCCGCCCAAGCACCTAGCGTATCTTTGACAGGGGCAGTGGCCGACGACACTGTGACCATCGCCACCGCAGATACCGCCACTACCGCTGGCACCCATACCATCACAGCGGCCTTGAGTGGCACAGATGCAGGCAACTACACCATCACCAATCCCACCACCAGTTTCACCATTTCCAAGGCACCTGTGACCTTCACAGTGAGCAACAACGTGGTGGCCTATGATGGCACTGCCAAGACGGCAACGGTATCTAGCACCCCAAGTGTGAGCTACGACATCAGCTACAAAAACAGCAAGGGCGAAACGGTAGAAACCCCCACCGATAGTGGCACTTACAGCATCTACGCTGAAATCAGCAATCCCAATTACCGCCACGCAACCACCACCAGTGGTTCTGCCCTGCAAATCGGCACGCTGACCATCTACACCGTAGCACCTACTGTTTACACCGTCACCTTTAGCGATGGCACAACTGGTTTGGAGGGTATCTCTGGCACCATACACACCCTGCCTATTGCTACGATTGCCACAAAAACTGAGGACACTGTGGATTACAATTTCACAGGCTGGAGCTACAACAACGTGACTTACAAGGCTGGCGACCTGTTCACCCAGCCCAGTACCAACGTGACTATGACCGCTGTGTATCAAGCGGTGTACGGCATTATTGGTTCTGTGGATCAAGTGGTGACTGGTTATGATAACGAGCCACTTGACAATGTTGTGGTAACCCTCATGTCCGGTAGCAATCAGATTGCCCAGACCACCACTGCAACCGTGGACGGAACCGCTGGTGTATACAGCTTCTCTAATGTTCCTGCTGGCACCTACAACATCGTTGTCACCTATGACGGCGTGACCAGAACTTCTGTTGTCACCATCAGCGACGGTGATGTGACCATCGACACCATCACCATGCCAGAGGGCATCACCAACTCTGTGGTGGAAGTCACCGCAGGTACTCCCGACGTGGTAGTTGGCGGTTTGGATGAGATTTTCGACAGTGTTGACGAGATTGTTTACACTGCGGAAGATGCCACAGTCGTCGCTGACGGTGGCTCCGTGGAACTGAATCTCACCGTGGAAGAAATCACCGAGACGGTGGACACAAGCACCCAATCTGCCATCGAAGAAGTGGCTTCCAATGTGGGCATCTATCTGGACATCAACATCACAAAAACCGTAACGGATGTCAGTGGCACGGTGGATGAATCCGCCAGTGGCAATGTCTCTCAAGTTCCCGATGTGCTAACCTTCATCATTCCAATTCCTGCGGACTACCAAAACAAGGCCAGCTATTCCATCTTCCGTGAACATGAAGGCGAAATCCAAGAAATTTCCACCACCGCAAATGCTGATGGCGAGTACATCGTGGTCAACGAGGACAAGACGGAAATCACCCTCTATGCCAAGTATTTCTCCACCTATGCACTGACTTACACCGAGTACAGCACCAGCTCTGGTGGCACCTCCTACTACTCCTCCAGCGTGGCCTCTACCGACAATGGCACGGCATCCCTCAGCTCTAGCCGTTCTACCATGAACACCACAATCACCATCACAACCACCCCAGACGATGGCTACGAAGTGGGCACCGTGACTGCTACCTACAGCTCTGGCCGTGAGATCGATGTCACCGACAATGGCGATGGTACCTACAGCTACAAGCAACCCGGTGCTAGTGTGACCGTTACTGTGACCTTTGTGGAAATCGGTAGCGAAACCGAGAGCGAAGATACCTTCTTCGTAGACGTAGACGAGGATGACTGGTTCTACGATGCCGTGAAGTGGGCAGTGGAAAATGGTGTGACCTCTGGTACCACTACAACCACCTTCTCCCCCTATGACATCACCACCCGTGGTCAAACCGTCACCTTCCTGTGGCGCTCCATGACCAACCCAGAAGCCCTCAGCGACAACCCATTCTTCGACGTTGCTGACGATGCGTACTACGGCGAAGCCGTCCTCTGGGCATACGAAAACGGCATCACCATGGGCACCAGCGATACGACCTTTAGTCCCGATATGGACTGCTCCCGTGCCCACATCATCACCTTCCTGTGGCGCATGATGGGTGAGCCTGTGGTAGAAACAGAAAATCCCTTCACCGATGTCAGCGAAGATGCTTATTACTACAATGCCGTCCTCTGGGCGGTCAGCGAGGGCATCACCTCTGGCACCACCGCAACAACCTTCAGCCCCGATAAGGACTGCACAAGAGTCGAGATTGTGACTTTCTTGTATAGAGCCTTGGCAGATTAAATCCTAGTTTCAATCCAGTGGTGATGCACCTCGTGCATCACCACTGGGCACAATAGTAATATTTGAGTAAACCTACTGAAAAGTAGGGACACAAAGCTACAGGGGCTACTACTCCCGAGCCAGCCAGCTGCATTGGCACACATTCAACTGTGTGCTGATGCAGCTTTTTTTGCCCTTTAGCACAGCACTAAATAAAATTACACATGGGGTAAAACTGCCGTAAGGCAGTGACACAAAACTACAGGGGCTTGCATTGCTGAGCCAGCCAGTTGCATTCACTTCGCACTTCGGTGTGAGGCTAATGCAACTTTTTTTATGCCCATTTTTATTTCCAGAAAGGATGCCAATATCATGTACGCAGTCCACATAAGCGACCAAAAATATAATATGATTTGGCCTAATAATCGACGAAAAAAGGGTGTATTTACAGCTCATAGCTGTGAATACACCCTTTTTATATTTTGTCGAATTTCCTTTTATTGTGTCATTTCCCAACACAGTTTTTCCTTTTTCGACCCTCCACACTCCATCGCATCCTAACACAAATAAAAGCGATAGAGTAACCAATTTTTATATTTGGAGGTGTCCAATCCCCAGCGGATAGTGTATGCCTAACTCTGTTGATTTCCCGAAGGAGAAACCAACACATGGCAACACCCATCACCAGCACATGGCAAGCCTACATAGCTAAATACCCGTAATCTCCGATTTTTTGACCCCAAATCAAAAAATCATAATACAGGAGATTACGAAAATGACCACACCGAAAGAATTTGATTATGACCTATGGACCACCGAGGACGGTAAATGCTATATGCGAGTAAAGCGCACTGGCGAGCAGTGCGAAATCAATCGAGAGACCATGCGACTACTCCGTAGCGAAGCTAAGAAGATGCAACGAGAGCAAGAGGGCATTCCTGTGTATGGGGTGCGAAATGGTAAGAGCGTGGTGGTGGAGCGAACCACCATGCTGTCTCTGGACTATGTGTCCGCCGGTGAGGACATGGATTCCGCATGGGCAGTAGATGCCAGCCAGACAGAGCAGTCCCACATGATATCCGCTTTGGAGCAAGAACTCCGTGAAGCCTTAACCTCCAAGCAATTGGATGTCTACATACATTGTCTACTGGGTGGGATGACACTTCGAGATTATGGTGAGCAAAACAACGTAAATGTCAGCAGTGTGCGAGACCTTGTCACAGGAATTCGAAAAAAAGCAAAAATTATTTTTGGGTGATACCCCACAAACGGTCATGTTTTGTACGTTGTAGGGTGAAAAGGACTTGAAGTCTTTTCCTCGCACCTTGAAAACTTGACAGGGGCATACGGTTCTGATGTGCAAGATGTGCCACAGGGCTTCCGCCAGACAAGCAAAAAATCTAAGGCAATACTTGTCGTATTAACTGGATTTTTTGCACAGCATGGTGGGAGCCATGGGGTGCAGATTGTGCGTCAAGAATCGTATGTCGCTGTCACTATACCAGCAGTACGGGAACCGCCCCCATCTAAGAGCACTCGACCAGTGTGCGCCAAGACCCCTGCAAGTGGTGACAGCCTTGCAGGGCGAGCGATTTCACCTCGTTGACTGTGGCAAGGCACGCCATAGCGCATTGACGATTTGGGAGCAGACAATGAGACACCACGCACGGCCTACGCATGAGATAGGTGGGTTGCCCTTGGGTTGAAAGCAGTGAAGACCCTTGATACATCACCCGTGAGACTTCTAGCCAGAAGTCACCTGTACTGTTCCTAATCCATCGGGATGCGAGCCGCAAATAGATGGAACCCCTTTTTATATATTTTACGATTGGAGAAGGATTATGAATACCTTAGACCAACAAAAGATAGCCCACCAACAAATCGACCATATCTTTACGAAGCTATTTCCCACCGTGGGCATGACTGTGCGACAGTCGCAAATCCATCTTGCCCACACCATGTTCGACCATATGGTGAACAGCAAAATCTCCCTCAATGACGCTGGCACTGGCAGTGGAAAAACCTATGCCTACCTCGTTGCCAGCATTGTATTTATTCAGTATCGAGCCAACTGTGGGCTATACTTTGCCCCTGTGATTATTTCTACCTCTAGCATCGCCTTGCAAAATGCGGTGCTGCGAGAATACCTCCCCCTGCTGTCCAGAGTGCTGGTAGCAGACCAGATTTTAGACAATCCCATTCGGGCTGTTGTCCGCAAGGGAAAACGCCACTATGTGTGTGATGTAAAGTTGGCTCGTGCGATCAGAAAACTTTCTGGGGCAAAGAAGAACAAAGAAGCCGCCAGAGCCATCCGATCCCTGCAATACCGTGTGGACGTGGATGGTGTATCCGTCACTCCCTTTGACCATCAGCAAATCTGTGTGCCACCCAAATGCCAGTGTCGCCACAGAGACTGTCGCTACAAGCGATTTATCAATGGCTGTCAAACGGAGCAATATCACTTTCAAATTTGCAACCACAATTATTTGATAGCCGACGGCATCCACCGTGACTCTGCCAAGCCAGCCCTATTCCCTAGCCCCTGCACCGTCATTGTGGACGAAGCCCATAAGCTTCCCGAAACGGCACGGCAGATGTTTGGAGTCTCCCTCACCAGCACACAGATTCCGACCCTCATTCGCCATTTGCGAGAAGCACGCCAACCTCAGTGGGCAGAAACCCTTCGCCGCAGTAGTCTCAACATTTATACCATGTTGTCCGCCCCTTGGGATGAGGGCATCGCTGTGGAGGACTACCAACAGAAGCTACTGCCTGTCCAGAAAACACTGGAGGGGCTGTACAAGTCACTCTACCCACACTACCCCTTAGACCTCCTAGATGAAATATCATCGCTACTGAACACTGTTTCTCTTTTGTCAGCCAATCAATCCAAGATGGTGTGTTACACCAGTGAGGATGAAAGCAATCGTACTCAGTTTTGTGCCACATCCGTGGATTTGACAAGCCGACTGAAGTCCACCCTTTGGAACCAGAACTGTCCCTTTATTTTGACATCGGGTACACTGGCTGTGGGGCACGATTTCCGTCGTTTTAAGGAACTGGCTGGTCTAGTGGAGGAAGTCAAAGTGGTGGAATCGGTGTTGCCCTCTGCCTTTGATTATGGCGAGCATTGTATGCTGTACTTACCAGACCATCCCTTGCGTTTAGACGGCGACGCTTATGCCCAAGAACTTGCCGAGGAGATTCGCTCCCTTTGTATGGGAAGTCACGGACACGCACTGGTGCTGTTCACTTCCTATGCCACCATGACAGCGGTAAAGCAGTGCCTAGCAGTAGAGCCGCTACCATATCCGCTATTCACCCTTGGGAAAAACAACGCCCATACCCTAGAACGATTTCGAGCCACCCCCGGTGCTGTCCTCTTTGCCACTGGCTCTGCGTGGGAGGGGATGGACTTTCCCGGTGACTGCGTGTCCCTGCTCATCATCCCTCGACTGCCATTCCCATTCCCTGATGCCCTCAAAGAGCGTGAAAAAGAACAGTATCCCACCTTGCAGGAGTTCATCCAATCAGCGGTCATTCCCGAAATGCAGATGAAACTGCGCCAAGGATTTGGACGAGCCATCCGCACCGAGACGGACACTTGTGTGGTTGCCATCTTGGATGAGCGAGCCACTGCAGATGGCAGATACCACCACGAGGTGTTGACCGCCCTGCCAGACTGTCCTGTCACCGACCAAGATTGGCAGATTGAAGCCTTTCTTCGTCGCACTAAGGAGGACGGCTACTTCGAGGAGGGGCGACTATGAGCGAAACAAAACGAAAACTACAATGCCAGATAGCCCTGCAGGTCCTAGCCAAATTGCAGGACGCAGGGCTCCTGAGTGCCGAGGAAGTGGACAAGGTTTCCACCCTCACCAGAAGCCACTATGCCATCCGAAGTGTCTGGGAATTGTCATAGCTATTCCATCACTTCTGTGGTAGTGTTGTGGTCAGAAATTAGGAAGGAGGATCGACCATGTTGCAGAAAACTGTCACCAAGATTGATGCTATCAAAACCAATCGAGACAAGCTACGAGTGGCGGCCTACTGCCGTGTTAGCTCCGACTCCGCTGACCAACTCAATTCCTATGCCACCCAGATTAAAGCCTACACCCAGATTATCACCAGTCAAGCCGATTGGGAACTGGTGGACATCTATGCCGACGAGGGTATCACTGGCACCAAGCTGGAAGGACGAGAGGAGTTCCAGCGGATGATGTCCGATTGCCGAAAGGGTCGGGTGGATCGCCTTCTGGTAAAATCCCTCTCTCGCTTCGCACGAAATACCAAGGACTGCCTGTCGGCCCTTCGAGAGCTGGCAACACTGGGTGTCACTGTTAAATTTGAAAAAGAGAATATCGACACTGGAACGCTCACCACGGAACTGATGGTGAGCGTTTCTGGCGCTCTGGCACAGCAGGAGTCAGTGTCCATCTCACAAAACCAACGACTGAGCTACCGCCGACGGATGGAGCGTGGGGAGTTTATTACTTGTAAGGCACCCTTCGGGTATCGCCACATTGGATGCAGTGCGCTAGAGATTATCCCAGAGGAAGCCATATTCATTCAAGAGATATTTTCTCGTTACCTCAGCGGAGAAAGCACAGCAAGTATTGCTCGCTATATGAGCCAAACAGGTAGTAAGACAAAGGATGGCAATGCTCGTTGGAATGCAATCACCATCCAAACCATTTTACGAAACGAGAAGTATGTAGGTGATACACTCTGCCAAAAGACATTTACTTCTGACTTTCCCTTTGTCAAAAGAAAAAACACTAGTGTATGTGACCAATATTATGTTGAGAATACTCACCCGGCAATCATTAGCCGAGATAGCTATCTAAGAGCGCAAGCGCTACAGGAACGAAAAGGAACACGCAATCCTCCAAGGCATCCGCAATCTCAGCTTACTAAGAAAATAAAATGCGGTTGCTGCGGAGCAACCTTCGTTCGGCGAATCAGCCCTAGAAAGAATACCTACTGGTCTTGTCGCACTCACGATATAAAGGCTGGAGACTGCCCCGTAGGGCGTACCCCAGAGCCAGAGATTTTCCGCACCTTCATCACCTTATACAACAAGCTAAAATCTAACCATGCAGACCTCTTCCCACCAACCCTACGGCAACTGGAAGAACTGCAAACCGCCCTACAGCGGAACAATCCTCACCTTCTAGAAATCAACACCGCCATCGCCCAGACTGCCGAGCAACAGCATAAAATCCAAAAGCTACAGACGGCAGGGCTCCTCGATGCAGAAGCCACCCTCGCCAAACGCACCGCCCTCCAAGCCCAAATGACGACCCTGCGCCATCAGCGGAGACGGGTTATTGAGAATGAAGACATCGAGGAACGAGTGGACGCCATTCAGCAAACCATCGCCATCTTAGAGCAGGGGCCAGACCACATGGAAGAACTAGACGAACCACTCTTTGAGGAACTGGTGGAGCAAATCACCATCGACCAGCATGGCAATATGACCTTCCACCTCTACGGTGGTATCACACTGACCGAGGCGGTTGCACCATGAGTAATCGAAAAAACCTATACGGCTACACCATCCAGAACGGCTCCTTCACAGCGGTAGCCTCCGAATCGGAAATGGTGAAAAAGATATACGGCTGGTACTGTGAGGGCAGTTCCTATCTGACCATCGCCAATCGGCTCAACAGCGAGGGCATCCCATACTGGGTGGACAACCCCCTCTGGAACAAGCACAAGGTGAAGCGACTGCTTGAAAACCCACGGTACACTGGGCAGGACGGCTACCCTCCCATCATTCCGATGGAAACCTTCCGCATGGTGCAGTGCATCATTGGTGGCAAAGGGAGCAAGGGAACCAGAGTCGAAAAGTCCAGCCCCACAAAACCGCCCATAACACCCTCAACCTACGTCTATACCCCCACAGCAGAAGTCCTCCGCAACAATAATCAAGTCAATCACGGAGTGGATCACCCAGACAATCCAAACGAGGTAATCGACCTCATATTGCAGGGAATTTCCATCCGATATCAATGTTTGGGGTAGCAAGAAGCGAACTACTATCGGTTTTCGCAAACAGATTTTCCCCTATCGTGCAGAAAATCCCTCGACAATACGCCAAGTATTCTCTTCGTGATTTTATTTCGCTAGAGAAAAATCTGATTGTGAAAACTGCGATGCACCCATCGGCTAGATATTTTTGAGGGATTTTGGGTGCGAAAGAGGCAGCCTTGCTGACGCAAGGCAACGATGACAAACTCAAAATCACCAGAAAGAGCAGCCGATGGGCGATAGGAGTTCGCTCCTTGCTACCCCCACCAGACAGGAGTGAGAACATGATACAGACCACGGAGCGCCGAGTGCGGATGATACCAGCCGCCCAACAGACTGCCACAGGCACCACCCAAACCAAAAAGCTACGAGTGGCGGCCTACTGCCGAGTCTCCACCGATAGCGACGAGCAACTCACCAGCTACGAAGCCCAAAAGAGCTACTACACCGAGAAAATCGAGTCCAATCCCGATTGGGAGATGGCTGGCATTTATGCCGACGAGGGCATCTCTGGCACTGGGCTAAAAAAGCGAAAAGAGTTCAACCGCATGATTGCCGCTTGCAAGCGTGGTCGCATCAATCTCATTCTCACAAAATCCCTCTCCCGATTTGCCCGTAATACGGTGGACTGTCTGGATACCGTGCGCACCCTAAAAGCCAACGGCATCGGGGTCATATTCGAAAAAGAGAACATCAACACGCTGACCGAGAGTAGCGAGTTCCTCATCACACTGTTCAGTGGCTTCGCCCAAGCGGAAAGTGAGTCCCTCAGTCAGAACGTCCTCTGGGGCAAGCGAAAACGAATGGAGTCGGGAGAATTCACCTTCCCCAAGCTACTGGGCTACCAGAAAAATGATGACGGTACCATCGAAATCATCCCAGAGGAAGCGGAGACTGTCTGCTACATCTACCGCCGTTACCTCGAAGGAGCCAGTATCGCCACGCTAAAAACTGAGTTGATAGAAACAGAACGTCTCACCAAGAAGGGCACCCTCAACTGGGGGCATCAAGCCATCCAGAACATCCTCGCCAATGAGAAATACATCGGGGATGCCCTCCTACAAAAGACCTTCACCCAAGACCCCATCAGCAAGAAGGTCATGAAAAACCAAGGGGAGCGCCCCATGTACTACGTGGAGAACCACCACGCCGCCATCGTGCCACGAGACATCTATGCCAGAGTGCAGGAGGAACTGGCACGGCGAAACTCCAAGCGAAAAACCATGGAGAACACCACCACGGAGCAGGGGAAATATTCAAGCAAATACGCCCTATCCGAATTGCTAATTTGTGGCGAGTGTGGATCACCTTACCGCAGAGTGACATGGAGCAGAAACGGCACCAAACGCATCGTCTGGCGATGCACCTCCCGACTGGCAAACGGCACAAAATTCTGTCAGCACTCACCCACCATGGAGGAGGAGAAACTCCACAGCCTTATCATGGAACAGATTCACGACTTCGTCAGCACACAGCAAGAAGTCCTGCCAACCCTGCTGGATCACATCACCCAAGTGGTGAATGGGCAGGGGGATGACGGCTGTGAGCAGCTACAAGATAGACTGCTGGAGATTACCAACCAACAGGCAATCCTGCTGGAGATGGTGCTAGAGGACATGGACAACCCCGACCTGTCCGCCCAAATGCAGAGCCTTGCAGAGGAGAAAAAAGTCCTCCAGCACACGCTAGACAGCCTAGCCCCCAAACGCCCCACACAGCCCAGCGTAGAGAGCCGTGTGGCACAGATTGCCCACTGGGTGCAGTCCCTACAACCCGAAACCCAGTACAGCGACGACCTCATCCGCCAAGCCATCCAGCAGATAACCGTGCAGGACAGCGAGACGGTGGGAATAAAATTCAAAGGAGCAACCTAACTATGTATAATGTACCATCCAGAGAAGAAGTGAAGTATTACAAAGACACCTACCCAGCTGGCACCAGAGTCCGACTCCTCTCCATGAGCGACCCTCAAGCTGTGCCATCTGGCACCATGGGCACGATTATTTTTGTCGATGACTTGGCGCAGGCGGTCATGAAGTGGGACAACGGACGAACCTTGTCGTTGGTTTTGAACGTGGATTGCTTCGAAGTGTGCAACGACGCTCCCGTTCAGAAGTCCAAGCCCCAGAAGAAAAATATGGCTCGGTAAATAGCAATAGGCTAGGCCACCAGTACGGATAACGTGCTGGTGGCCTAGCCCTTTTTTACGTATTCAATTATCTTTTGAGTGAATGCCAGCCGCAGGAAACTTACCATATATCGAATTGGGGGTCTTCCTCCGCATCCGCTTCTTTCCCAGAATTTATAAGTTTATACATCCACTTGTAGAGGAATTTTTGTCCAGCAGAATTGACTTTTATGAGTTCCTTATAGCAACGCAATAGATAGTTTTTTTCTGCTACTTCTGGGCTCTCTATCTCTAAGAAAAGAAGTGCAATGCTTATATTAAGGGCTGTTGAAAACTTGGATAATAGCGCAACGGTGATGGCAGTTTCACCTCGCTCAATGTGTTCCACGTAGGTTGCAGACTCCCCGATGAGTGTGCCAATTTCTTCCGCAGATAATCCCTGCTCCAAACGATGCTTTTGCAGACACATCCCTGTAGCAACTGTTAACTTATCCATATCGTCAGCCCTCCCATATAATTTTAGCACAATTCGTTTTGTAACTTTAACTATATCAGTAATTCTATAAACTGTAAATAAACTGTAGGTCAATTTTTGTGACTCACAGTAACAAAGTAAAACTTTTCAAGCAATTACCAGAGCGCAAGATTGAAAAATGAGTGCATCTTTTTTGGCCACTACATCCACGAAAAACGACGGCTTTGCCGTCGTTTTTTTCGTTGCGGAGATTAGCGGCATTGCCTTTTGCAGACTTGTTACCTTAGTCTGATTTCGTAAAATGTTGCCCTCTGTTTCCTGTCGCGATTTAATAATGGGCAAATCGATTCAATTTGAGGGGGCAAGCCCCCTCAAACTCCCCCCAGTGCTGTTTTTAGCGGTTGGGTGACCAAACTGCGAGGCCAGTCGAGCTCCCCCAGATGGTGCAGGCTTGTTGGGCGGTGCATCTTTTTTGGCCACTCTATCCAAAAAATCCGAAGTAGATTTATCTACTTCGGATTTTTTTATAGTGCCTGCTTCTCTGTCGCGATTCTTTATTTTGGTGGAGATTAGCGAGATCATTTACCTTTTGTAGACTTGGTGGTGCGCGTTGTAACAACGTAACAGATAAAAATCTTTTCTGGTATTATTAAATTTTCCTATTTTGGTTATTTCAACAAGGTCAGATGGGGTGTACAATGCAGGTGGTTGTACGCACAACTAATATCTAGCATGACTTAGGAGAATAGTATCATGGAAAAAAATCAATACGCGTTAAACAAGGAGCTTGCACAAATGCTCAAAGGTGGGGTCATTATGGATGTGATGACACCAGAGCAAGCCAAGATTGCTGAGGCCGCTGGCGCTTGCGCTGTGATGGCCTTGGAGCGCATCCCTGCGGATATTCGTGCGGTGGGTGGTGTTTCACGGATGAGCGACCCCCATATGATTAAGGAAATACAAAATGCTGTGAGCATCCCCGTGATGGCCAAATGCAGAATCGGTCATTTTGTGGAAGCACAGATTTTAGAAGCCATTGAAATCGACTATATCGATGAAAGCGAAGTGTTGACCCCAGCAGATGAGGTGTACCACATCAACAAACGAGACTTTAGCGTACCCTTTGTCTGCGGTGCGAAAAACTTAGGGGAAGCTTTGCGACGTATCAACGAAGGCGCCACCATGATTCGCACAAAAGGCGAGCCCGGCACAGGGGATGTTGTGCAAGCTGTCACCCATATGCGCATGATGCAACGGGACATAAAGCGCTTGCAAGGCATGGATGAAAACGAACTTTACAACGCAGCAAAAGAGCTACAGGTGCCCTATGATTTGGCGCTTTATGTCCACCAAAACGGCAAGCTTCCTGTTGTCAATTTTGCCGCAGGTGGCGTGGCCACACCAGCGGATGCGGCGCTGATGATGCAACTTGGCGCAGAAGGGGTTTTCGTTGGCTCTGGCATTTTCAAATCAGGCGACCCTGCAAAACGTGCAGAAGCCATCGTGAAAGCCGTTACCAACTACAACGACAAGTGCATCTTGGCCCAAGTTTCTGAAAATTTGGGTGAGGCCATGGTGGGCCTCAATCCCTCTGAAATCAAGATTCTCATGGCTGAAAGAGGCATCTAATGAACATAGCAGTTTTGGCGCTACAAGGGGCTTTTATCGAACATATTCAGATGCTAAAATCATTGGGTGTGGACACGACGGAAATACGAAAAAAATCTGATTTCAATCAGAACTTTGACGGCTTAATTTTATCTGGTGGCGAAAGCACAGTGATGGGGAAACTATTGCATGATTTAGACCTTTTCGAGGATATGAAAATAGCCATTGAAGGTGGTTTGCCTGTGTTCGGCACCTGTGCAGGGCTGATTTTGCTGGCGAAAAACATTGACAATCAAAGCAAAAATCACTTGGCCACCATGGATGTCACCGTTCAGCGCAATGCCTTTGGCAGACAATGTGCCAGTTTTTCCACCACCCATCCGTTCCATGGCCAGCAGATAGAAATGCGATTTATCCGTGGGCCTTATATCAGCGATGTAAAAACCAATGTCACCATTTTAAGCGAATATCAAGGTAAAATTGTGGCTGTTCGACAAGGCAATCAACTGGGTGTTGCCTTCCATCCCGAGTTGACAAAGGACACCACTGTACACAATTATTTCTTGGATATGATCAAAAGCAGCCACGTTGCAGCGGAATCCTAAGGATCGCCACAACTACATCTATCCTTGCGCCGTATCTTTTTACCACTCTATTTAAAAAATCCGAAGTAGATAAATCTACTTCGGATTTTTTACTATTTTCTTTAGGATTTATTCTTGTGGTACAGACGACGGCCTGCGCAGTCTGCCATGGGGATGCGCCAGTAGCATTTGGGGCAGTAGAGACATTTGCCCACATCCTGATTGGCTTTGGCATCGTTTGCCCAGTTATAATTCACCAGCACGCCGCGACCGATGCAAACCATATCCAAGTCTCCTTGGGTCAAAATCGCTTGGGCTTGGGCAGGGTTTGTGATTTGGTTCACCCCAAAAACAGGGATGTTCACATGGGGCGCAATCTGGCTGGCACCGTACACATGGGGAGAGAATTCGTAGTCTGCTGGGGTAGGGTCATCCATTTGGAAGGAGAACCCAAAGGATACATTTAAGTAGTCAAACCCTAAGGATTCAAACACTTTAGCATGGGCAATGCCTTGGTCAATGGTGGGTTCATAGGCACCCATTCGAATGCCCACAATAAAATCGTCTTTTGTACAGGCGCGAATTTTTTGGATGACATTTTTTACAATTAAAAGTTTATCTTCACCATAGGCATCGGTGCGTTGATTGACTCTAGAGTTTAAGAATTGGGTGAGCAAATAGTTGTGAGCGCCATGGATTTCCACGCCGTCATACCCTGCTTGTTCTGCCCGTTTTGCCGCCGCCACAAATTGGGATTCGATGGTTTCAATTTCCTCCAACGTCAACGCTCTGGCTGTTTTATTGTTGACCGTACAGACAGAGGATGACACCACCTCTTCTGCACAGCCCATCACCCCAGCATGGTGAATTTGCACCACAACTGGTACATTTTCTTGGTGCACACACGCTGCAATTTGGCTGTGTCCTTGGATTTGACCGTCTTCCCACAGCCCCAATTGGTCGTGAGAAAGTCGCCCAGATTTGTCGATGGCAGTGGCCTCTACAATCACCAGACCAAAACCGCCTTTGGCAATGCTGCCATAGTGGTTTATATTTTTCTCCACCACGTAGCCACTGTCGTCGGTAAAATGATAGCAGACCATGGGTGGCACGCAAATACGGTTGGCAATGGGGTATTTCTGATTTTAAATGTATCAAATAAAGTTTTCAAATAAATAGCCTCCTCATCTTTTGTTGAGATTAATCTTTGGTCAAAACAATGTCTTCTAGTTTCCGCTTTGGCACATAATGCACATCATTTTCGTCTCGATAATAGGCAATATTCGCCCCTTCATCCACTTCTACAATTTCGATGGCTTCATCAGGTTTGCCAAAAGCAACAATCAGCACAGGGGACAGCTGCTCAGGCAGAGACAGCATCTCCTTCACCGTTTTGGCATTATAATTACCAATCATGCAACCACCCAAGCCTTCGCTGGCGGCGGCTAACAACATGGTTTGCGCCACAATACCCACATCTTTTTGATAGCGAGGCAAAGAGTCACCCAAATTCATATCTTGGCAAATCACAATAAACGCAGTGGGGCACTTGCCTTCGTGGGGCAGGGTCAACTCTGGCAGAGCCCGTGCCCAACCTGTGGCGGTTTGCAAGGTTGCCACTTCGTCTTGCTCCCACACCAAATAGTATCGAAAGGGTTGGGCATTGACACTGGACGGGGCATAGCGTGCGCAGTCCACATAAGAGAGCAACATTTCCTTGGTGAAGAGGTAGCTACTGTCATAGCCGCGGTAGCTACGGCTGTGTTTGACGATGTCTAAAAACATAATAAAATCTCCTTTTTAAATGGTACGTATAAATCAAGGGAATTGCCGATCTGGCAATTCCCTTGATTGCGTTGTCACGCTTACTTGCGATAATTGGTGTGCCAAATGGTTTCGGCATAGTCAGCGATGGAGCGATCAGCAGAGAACAGACCAGAGCGAGCAATGTTGTGCAGGCTCATTTTATTCCATGCGGTGGGATCAGCATAAGTGGCGCTCATGCGTGCTTCTGCCTTGGCATAGTCAGCAAAGTCGGCCAACAGCAGATATTCATCGGCACAGCTACCGTGGTTGCCGTAGACCAAACGTTGATACAGATCATCATAACGCACACCGTCACGGAAGCCATTGCGCAGCGCATCCAAAGCACGGTGCAAAGTGGCGTTTTCTTGGTAAATCCGTTGGGGATCGTAACCGTCACGAATGAGTTGTTCCACTTCGTGGGCATGGAGACCGAATAGGAACATATTTTCGTCGCCTAGCAAACCGTGCATTTCCACGTTGGCACCGTCCAAAGTACCCACAGTGAGAGCACCATTCATCATGAACTTCATGTTGCCAGTACCAGAGGCTTCTTTACCAGCGGTAGAAATTTGTTGAGAGACTTCCGACGCAGGGATGAGCTGTTCAGCCAGAGACACACGATAGTTTTCTAGGAACACCACTTGTAACTTGCCTTTGCAAGCAGGGTTGTGGTCGATTTCATCAGACAGAGAGTTAATCAAATGGATGATACGCTTGGCCACTTGATAGCCAGGGGCTGCCTTGGCACCAAAGAGGAAGGTGTGGGGCACGGTAATGGCATTGGGGTCGTCTTGTAACTTTTGATACAGGGAAATGATATGAACCACGTTGAGCAGTTGACGCTTGTACTCGTGGAGACGCTTCACTTGCACATCAAAGATGGAATCGGGATTCAAGATGACACCACGGGTCTTTTTAGCGTGCTTGGCAAAGCGCACTTTGTTGGCGTGCTTGATTTCAGCCAGCTTTGCCAGCACTGTTTTATCGTCAGCAAAGGCATCCAGCTTCATCATATCGTCTGCATGAGACAAATAGCGGTTGCTACCAGTCAACTCGCAAATCAAGCTGTCCATTTCTGGGTTGATTTCACTGAGCCAGCGGCGATGGTCAATGCCGTTGGTGACGTTTTTAAACTTATGGGGTTCCATGTTGCATGCGTTTTTAAACACATCTTTACGGAGAATTTCAGAGTGCAAACCGCTGACGCCGTTGACAGCCATACCGCCAGCGATGCACAGGTTTGCCATACGGATTTCTCCATTCCAGACAATGGCCATATCGGCAGTGATGCTGTGGTTGTGGAAGTGATTATCCACCTTAGCTTGCCAACGGTTGGAAATTTCTTGGACGATTTGCCAAATGCGAGGCAACAAGGTTTGGAACAGGTCTTGAGGCCAGCGTTCCAGTGCTTCTGCCAGCACGGTGTGGTTGGTGTAAGCCACGGCTTGGGTGGTGATGTCCCATGCTTGTTCCCAATCCAAGCCAGCTTCATCGATGAAAATACGCATCAATTCGGGGACAACCAGTGCAGGGTGGGTGTCGTTGATTTGGATGACGTTATATTCATGGAAGTTGGTCAAGGGGCGGCCTGCTTCCACGTGCTTTTGCACAATGTGTTGCACGGTGGCGGAGACGAAGAAGTATTGTTGTTTCAAGCGCAAAGATTTGCCTTCGTAGTGGTTGTCTTCAGGGTAGAGCACCTTGGCGATGACTTCTGCCATGGCTTCTTCTTCGGTGGCTTTCATGTATTCCCCACGGGAGTACATGGACATATCCACTTGTTTGGTGGGTTGGGCATCCCAGAGACGCAAGGTGTTCACGTGGTCGGTATCGTAGCCAGCGATTTCCATGTCACAGGGTACAGCACGCACCACTTGGCCGCCTTCGTGGACAATGTGCAAATACCCATTATCCCATTGGTCGCGGACGGTGCCGCCAAAGCGCACCCATTTGGTGTCTTCAGGACGGGGCAACAGCCAAGCTTCGCCCACATCTTTCCAGCTGTCGGGCAATTCCACTTGTTGGCCGTCTACGATTTTTTGCTTGAAAATACCCAAGTCATAGCAGATGGAGTAGCCAGTGGCAGGGATTTCCAAGGTGGTCATGCTGTCGATATAGCAAGCGGCCAAGCGACCCAAGCCACCGTTGCCAAGTGCGGCATCGGGTTCGGCTTCAAATACATCGGCAGGGGTAAAGCCCATGTTGGTCAAGGCTTCGTTGAGCATTTTCAAAGAGCCAAGATTATACGCATTTTTCATCAAGCTACGACCCATCAAAAATTCCAGAGATAGGTAGTGGACTTGCTTGTCGCCTTGTTTACGGGTTTTGGTGCGCGTTTCCACGCCACGAATGGCGATGCGGTCACGCATCACACGTGCACAAGCACGGACGATTTCGGCTTCTGTGGCATCTTCAGGTGCCTTGCCAAAGTGAATCATCAGCTTGTCGGTGATGGCTTGTTGCAGGGTTTCGGTGGTAAAGTTTTTCATACGGACTCCTTAGGGGTGTCATGCCCTCTTGACAGAGGGCATGACTAAAATTTTATTCTTCAGTCGCCTTTTTAGGAGCGGCTTTTTTGCGAGGGGCACGCTTTTTGGGCGCTGGTGCAGATTCTGCCACAGGGGCTTCCACAGGGGCAACAACTGCCACTTTTTTAGGACGGCCACGTTTTTTGGGTGCCTCTTCTACAAGAACTTCTTCTTTTGCAGGGGTTTTGGGCACGGTTTTTTTACGAGGGGCACGCTTTTTAGGGGCTGGTGCAACTTCTGCAATTGGTACAGATTCAGGCTCAGTTGCTGGAATTTCTTGGGAGGTAATCGTTTCCGTAACAATTACTTCTAATTGTACTACATCTTCCCCCTCAATTGCAACCTCTTTTACCAAATTTTTACCAGAAATTTCTTCGTACATAGCCAAATATGCCTTTGCACTGCTATTCCAGCTAAAATCACTTTCCATGGCACGGCCTCTGAGCTTGGCAAATTCTTCTGGGAAATCCTTGTACAGATACACGGCACGGCGCAGTGCATCCACCAATTCTGCCCCTGTATAGCCAGCGAAGCTAAAGCCATTGCCGCTGTCTTGGATATGGTCATAAGGTTGAACAGAGTCTTTCAGGCCGCCAGTTTCACGCACCACAGGCACGGTGCCGTAGCGCATAGCAATCATTTGACTCAGGCCACAAGGTTCACTCTTAGAGGGCATGACATACAAGTCAGACCCAGCGTAAATAGCAGAAGACAATGCTTCGTTATAGTCAAGACGCACGGCGATACGACCAGGATATTCAGTTTGTGCCCAGCGGAAGAATTCTTCATACACTTCGTCGCCCTTGCCCAACACCACCAGTTGCATGGGCAGTTCCATCATGGCAGCAATTTGTTGGCACATCAAATCCAAACCCTTATGGCTCACCAGACGAGACACCAAGCCCACCACAGGGATGTTGGGTTCTTGAGGCAGACCCATCATGTCTTGCAACGCTTGCTTACAAGCGGCCTTACCAGCCAAATCGTCTTTGGAGAAAGTGGCGGCAATGAGGCCATCGGTGGCAGGATTATAGCGCACCAAATCGATACCGTTCAAAATGCCACGCATTTTGTGGGCATTTTTTTGCAGGACACTATCCAGACCGTGGGCAAAATAGGGATCCATCAATTCTTTTGCATAGGTGGGAGAAACGGCATTCAAAGCCCCGGCGGTCAAAATGGCACCCTTGAGCAGGTTCACACAGCCGTCCATAATCATGGTGCCGTCAGTGGCCCAGCCTTGGTCTAAGCCAAACAGCTCACCCATAGAGTATGCGTTATATTTGCCTTGATATTCGATGTTGTGGATAGACAAAGAAGTGGCGATACCATGGTATTTTTCTTCACGGACGCTTAAATCTTCCAGATACACAGGCACCAATGCGCTTTGCCAGTCGTTGCAGTGAATCACATCAGGCCAAGAGGCCAGATGGTCAAGCATCCGCACCACAGCACGGGAGAAGAAGCCAAAGCGTTCGCCGTCGTCGATGTGACCGTACAGGGTGGGGCGATTAAAGTACTGTTCATTGTCGATGAAATACCAAGTGACCCCGTCTTGCTTGGTCATAAACAGGCCGCAATAGCAGTTGCGCCAGCCCAAATCCACATAGTCATAGCACACAAACTCTAACTTGTCAGCAAATTTGGCCTTCACGCTTTGATACAATGGCAACACCACAGACACATCGGCACCTTCTGCTGCCAAAGCAAGAGGCAAAGAGCCAGCCACGTCGGCCAGACCGCCAGTCTTGCAAAAAGGAGCTGCTTCGCTGGTTACGTATAGAATATTCATAATAAAAATTCCTTTCTTCAGTCAAATGTGGATGAACAACTTTCTAACTCCGAAGACGGGCGACCACAGGTCGCCCCTACAACGGAAGATTAACAATTGATAGATTTTTGCACAAGGCTTCTCCATACCCCCAGCATTCGCTGGGGTACCCGTTGGGCGTGCAAAAAGTCGTCACGCACCTGCCATGGGGCTGCGCCCCTTCTGGGCTAACGCCCAGCCCCTCTGACGTGGGGTGGCAGGATTGTATATATAAAACAGGGTATGGACGACCTGTACCCCAGGGGGCAGGCTCTGGTCGTCCGCCGTTTCCCTAACATTTGAAGTGGGGGAAATGTTGCTCACTTCCCCCCACGACGTTGTGGTTTTATTGTTTCGTATGGTTATACTTTGCTCCCCTTGGAGATGACAATGGGATAATTGGCGTTGCCACGAAGGTTACACCCTTCGGATACGTCCACATATTTATCGGCAATCAAATAGGACAGCTTGGCACCCTTACGCACCACGCAACCCTTGAACAAGATACAATTGGACACGCTGGCGCCTTCTTCCACGATGACACCGGGGAAGAGGACGGAGTTTTCCACAATACCTTCAATGAAGCAACCATCAGGAATTAAAGTGCTGGCGCATTCAGCAGAGGGGGCAATGTAGGCCGACGCCATGTCAGCACCCTTGGCACGGATGGGGCGAGACTTGTTGAACAAATCACTGCGAATATCAGCTTGCAAAATTTGCATACTGCAGTTGTAATATTCTTGTACAGTCCGCACTTGAGCGGCAAAACCGCTCCACAAATAGCTGCGAATGTTCAATTCATTGCTCTTATCGGACAGCATTTTACGCCACAGAACTTGGTCATGGCTGGCGGCATCGTCTACCAATTGTAGCAACAACTTGGTGGAAATCACATAGGTTTCCAAGCCACGATAGCCACGAGGACGGTGCAGATTATAGGCCACGTCCTTCACTTTGCCATTGTCATCGATGTCAAAATAGGTGCCATTTTCTGTGTAGAAGCTGTCATTGCCACACACGCAGGTGATGTCTGCGCCAGAGGCGATGTGACTGTCTACAATGTCACGCAGGGGCAGGTTTGCCACCAAGTCGCCGTCCATCAACACCACATAGGATTGACGGATGGAGGCCAAATAAGAACGCACGCAAACCAACGCATCTAAACGGCCACGGAAGTCGCCTTGTGCCAGTTTGCTTTGATAATCGAACATGGGCAGGACTTTCATGCCACCACGTTTGCGGCTCAAATCCCAGTCTTTGCCAGTGCCCAAGTGGTCGAGAATACTTTGGTATTTCCCTTGTAACACCACGCCCACGTCCATAGCGCCAGCGTTGACCATGGCAGAGAGGGGGAAGTCAACGGCACGATACCGTCCGCCGAAAGGCACAGAGGCGGAAGCACGGCTTTCGCCCAATTCTTTTAAAGAGTTTTCTCGTTGATAGGAGAAAATAATCCCGTGAATACTTTTCATCTTGCTACCTCCTGACCATCAGCGCCCAGCATTTTACCAGCAGGTACCACAGTGTTTTCTGCCAGTTCCAAGTGGGGTGCCAGAACGGTTAAGCCCCAGTTTTCCAATGTTTCTTCAGGGCGTCCACCCACAGAGCAACCTGCACCCACGATGCAACCTTCGCCCAAAATGGCATAGCGTACGGTGGCACCAGCGCCAACCTTGGCACCAGGCAACAATACAGAATATTCCACCACGGCGCCTTCTGCCACGTCAACTTCTTGTGCCAGCACAGAGTTTTCCACGGTGCCGTACAGGTGAGAACCACGGTTGATGGCGCTGTGTTTGACACGACCAGCGTCACCGATGTAGGCAGGGTGAGAAGCCAGAGAACGCGCGTAGATGGGCCAGCTGTTGTCGGTCAAATCCAAGCCAGAGGAACGGCTGAGCATATCCATGTTGGCATCCCAGAGGGAGTCCAAAGTGCCCACGTCTTTCCAGTAGCCTTCAAAACGATAGGCCGCCATCACTTCTTGGTTGCCCAACATATTGGGAATGATGTTTTTACCGAAATCATTTTCAGAGTTGGGGTCAGCTTCGTCATTGGTTAGGTATTCACGGAGCTTTTTCCAGTCGAACACATAGATGCCCATAGAAGCCAGATTGCTCTTGGGTTCCTTGGGTTTTTCAGCGAATTCGGTGATTTTGTCGTCGCCGTCCACGCTCATGATACCAAAGCGAGAGGCTTCAGCCCAGGGCACTTCCATGACGGAGATGGTGCAAGCGGCGTCTGCTTCTTTGTGGCGTGCCACCATTTTGGCATAGTCCATTTTGTAAATATGGTCACCAGAGAGAATGACCACGGTGTCTGGGTCATACATATCGATGAAGCCCAAGTTTTGGTAGATGGCGTTGGCGGTGCCTTTGTACCACGTGCCACCGTCAGCCCCTTGATAGGGAGGCAGGATGTGAACGCCACCTGTGGAAGCATCCAAGTCCCAAGGTTGGCCACTGCCGATGTAGCTGTTGAGCTCCAGAGGGCGATACTGGGTCAACACGCCCACCGTGTCGATGCCGGAGTTGGTGCAATTGGAGAGGGGGAAGTCGATGATGCGGTACTTCCCACCAAAGGGCACCGCAGGCTTGGCCATCTCGCCAGTCAGCACATATAACCGACTGCCTTGACCACCAGCCAGAAGCATGGCTACACAATCTTTTTTCATTTCGTCGTCTCCTTGTTGCGTAATTTGGGAAGGCGTCCTTCCCCTTTAAAGAATACTGTGCCAAATGCAGGGATATCCACGGCAATGGATTGTTCCTTACCGTGAGAGGGGATATGATCGACTGCGACGATGGGGGTTTGTCCCACATCATCACCGCCATAGAGTTGGCTATCTGTGTTGAAAGCCAGAGAATATTGTTTATGGGCATAACAACCGAAGCGATACCCAGAATACACATTAGGAGAGAAGTTGATGGCGCAGATTAAATCCTTGCCAGCGATATCTTTGCGAGCGAAGACCACCACTTGATTGTCGTTGTCGTCAGCCACAATCCATTCAAAACCAGACCAGTCAAAATCGATTTGCCAGAGGGCTTTTTGCTTTTTATAGAAGGCGTTGGCATCTTTAAAGAATTGGTGGGTTTGTTTGCCCAAATCTTTTTCAAGCAGATGCCAGTCCAGTTCACCCGAGGATTTCCATTCGTTCCACTGACCCACTTCTGGGCCCATGAACATCAGCTTTTTGCCGGGGTGCGCCAGCAAATAGGCATAGAACCCACGCAGGCACCGCAATTGGTTTTCATAATCACCGGGCATTTTCCCCACAACAGAGCCCTTCATATGAACAACTTCATCATGGCTCATGGGCAAGACAAAGTTTTCAGAGAAGGCGTACATCATGGAGAAGGTGATGTCTTTGTGGTGATGTTGGCGGAAATAGGGATCCAGTTTTAAGTAGTGGCACATATCGTTCATCCAACCCATGTTCCACTTCAGGTTAAATCCTAAGCCACCTTGGTCAACTGGATACGATACCAGAGGCCAAGAGGTGGATTCTTCGGCAATCATCAGCACATTGGAGTTGATAGAAAACGCCATTTGGTTTAGCTTTTGCAAGAAAGCTACCGCTTCCAAATTTTCGCGTCCACCGTGGATGTTGGGGAGCCACTCTTCCCCTTCACGGCCATAATCGAGGTACAGCATGGAGGCCACAGCGTCCACACGCAACCCGTCGATGTGGTATTCTTCTAACCAAAAACGGGCAGAGGACAGCAAAAAGCTAATGACTTCGGGCTTGCCGTAGTCAAAAATACGGGTGCCCCAGCCAGCGTGCTCCTGCATACAGGGCACGGTGTATTCGTAACAGCAACTGCCGTCAAATTCGTAAAGCCCTTGGGCATCTTTGCAGAAGTGAGCAGGCACCCAGTCTAAAATCACGCTGATGCCTTTTTTATGTAGGTGGTTGATAAACCACTTGAAATCGTCAGGGGTGCCGAAGCGAGAGGTTGGGGCGAAGTAGCCTGTGCACTGATAGCCCCAAGAGTCATCCAAGGGATGCTCGGTGATGGGCAGCAACTCAATGGCGTTGTAACCCATTTCTTTGACATAAGTTGCCAGTTGGCGCGCCAAATCTTTATAGTCGATAAAGTCCCCATTTTCGTGCAATTTCCAAGAGCCAAGGTGGACTTCATAGATGTTCAACGGTGCTTGGTAGACAGGATTTGCCTCTTGCTTTTTCAAAAAGGCATTGTCGCCCCATTTGAAGTCTTTAAAGTGATACAGCTTCGATGCGGTGGCAGGACGGGTTTCCGTGTGAAATCCATAGGGGTCGGCTTTCAAGCGCTGTTCCCCATCGGCACCGATGACCGAGAATTTGTAGGCAGTGTATGGCTTTAAGTCAGGGATAAACCCCTCCCAAATTTCACCACGTTGCTTCATGGTGTTGGCGGTGGTGTCCCAGTTGTTGAAATCCCCCACCACGCTGACAGCTTTGGCCTTGGGTGCCCATACGCAAAACTCCCAGCCCTCTTTGCCACGGTGGGTGGCAGGATGGGCGCCAAAGTGACGGTAGGCGGCACTGCAATGGCCTTGGTGGTAGCTCTCAATCCAGTCATATCTTCCCATGGGTTCTCCTCTTTCGTTTCTCGCTTTTGTGCATTTTGCCAGTTTCCCTTGCAAAGGAATTCAAATATTGTTCATAATTCATTATACTATCTAAATGACCAAACGTCAAGGTAAACAATTTAAAATTTTTGGAAAATCTGTCATATATTACCATTTTACCAAAAATCATGGATACAATCTGTCGAAATGGCTGTGACAAAAAAAACTTGCATTTTACATATAAAGTGGTATGATAGAGTTAGTTAATAGCAACTCTATGAAAATGAGGTTTTTATGATGACACATATTGATATTATTTCTGGCTTTTTAGGGGCTGGGAAAACCACGCTAATTAAAAAATTATTGCAAGAAGCCTATCCCGATGAAAAGCTGGTTTTGATTGAAAACGAGTTTGGCTCTGTGAACATTGACGGCGGCTTTTTGAAGGAATCTGGAGTGGAGATTTCTGAAATGTCTGCTGGGTGCATCTGTTGCTCTTTGGTGGGCGATTTCACCCAAGCTCTGCTGGACGTTCATGCCCAATTTAGCCCAGACCGCATCTTGATTGAGCCCTCTGGCGTGGGCAAATTATCTGACGTGATTGCCGCCGTAGAGCGCACCACCGCCCAATCTGGGGACATGGTGCTGGGCAGTGCTGTCACCGTGGCAGACGGGCTGAAGGTAAAGGTGTACGAGAAAAACTTTGGCGAATTTTATATCGACCAAGTCTCTCACGCTGGTGCCATCTTCCTCTCTCGCACCCAAAAGCTGTCCCAAGAAAAAATCCAAGCCGCTGTGGATTTACTGCGCACCCACAACGCCACGGCCGCCATTGTCACCACCCCATGGGACGAGCTGTCTGCCATGACCATGAAAGAAGCCATGACCGCCCCCTCTTTGGAACAAGATTTATTGACTCAAGTGCAAGCGCATCACCACGAACACGACGAACACTGCGCTTGCGGTCACGACCATCATGAGCATCACCACGAACACGACGAACACTGCACTTGCGGTCATGACCATCATGACCATCACCACGAACACGACGAACACTGCGCTTGCGGTCACGACCATCATGACCATCACCACGAACACGGCGAACACTGCGCTTGCGGTCACGACCATCATGGTCACCATCATGCTGAAGATGTGTTCACCAGCTGGGGCATAGAAACTCCACATATGTTTACCAAGGCACAGCTTGAATTTGCACTGGATGCGTTGGATGGCGGCGAATTTGGCATGGTACTGCGCGCCAAGGGCATTGTGCCCACTGGCGACGGCTGGTTTGAATTTGACTATGTACCCGGCGAAGTGAATCTACGCCCAGCCAAAGCCGACTACACTGGGCGCTTGTGCGTCATTGGCGCTGGCATTGATAATAGCCAGCTAGCCACCCTATTTGGACTATAAGGAGACACCATGGAATTACCCGTATATTTAATTGCTGGCTTTTTAGACAGCGGCAAAACCACCTTTTTGAACGGTATTTTAGAAGATGGCTTCGCCCATGATGCCAAAACCCTCCTCTTGTGCTGCGAGGAAGGGGACGTAGAATACTCTGAACAAGCATTATATAATGTAACTGTCGTAAAAGTGGATGAATTTGAAACCTTCTCTCCAGAGTTTTTAACCGCTATGGAGCACAAATATCAACCCCAACAAATTGTCATTGAATGCAATGGTATGTGGTCATTGCCAGACCTATGCAACAAGCGCTTACCCAGCAACTGGTTGGTGTACCAAGTGATGGTATTTGTGGAGGCAGAAACTTTTGAAATTTACTCCCGCAACATGAGCCAGCTGATGATGGAAAAAATTATGAATGCCGATTTGTTGGTGTTCAACCGTTGCACCGAGGAATTGAAGGCTCAGCTCCGCAGTCGCAATCTGCGCATGGTGAACCGCCGCGCCGACATTTTCCTTGAGGACGATGGCGAAGAAGCTGAAGATTATATCAACGACCAAACCCCACCCTTTAATATGGATGGGGATGTGGTGACGATTCCTGACGAAGATTTCGGCATTTTTTATGTGGATGTGATGGATTATCCAGAACGGTACGCTGGCAAAACCATTGATTTGAGCTTGGTCATGTGCCACTCCAAAACCTTCCCCAACACCTTTGTGCCCGGTCGATTTGCCATGACTTGTTGCGCCGATGACATTGAGTTTTTGGGCGTGGTGGCCACTGGTGATTTGGCGCAATTTGAAGATTATCAATGGCTTAACGTCACCGCCACTGTGTCCACTGTGGAGCACGCCGCCTACCAAGGCAAGGGTCCACAATTGAATATTCTCACAGCAAAAGTGGGTGATAAACCAGAAAATGACGTGGTTAGCTTCTAAAAAGCAAAAAAGGTACCACCTTGCGCTAAAATACCAAATAGTATCACAAAATTTAGTTATAAACTGTATAAAATGAACTTGTAATTTTTTCCAAATAGTTTATAATAAGTATAACTGATAAAAATGGGGGTGGTACTTACAGTGAGACCAGAGATCATCGCACATGCCGTCTTGAACGAAATGGACGATATCATTTATATTGCTGATCCAAAATCGTATGAGCTGTATTATATCAATCCAAGCCTTCACAACAAGCTGGGCAATCCTTGCGAGGATGAATGGCACCGTAAAAAGTGTTATAAAATTTTACAAGGTTTAGATGCACCTTGTCCCTTCTGCACCAATCATCTTTTGAACCACGACACCTTTTACAGCTGGGAACATTATAACCCCTTATTGGACTCTCATTTTGCTGTACAAGACAAGCTGGTTACCTTCAACGGTGTGGAAGCCAAGTTAGAATTTGCCAAAGACATCTCCTCCCGTATTAAGTTGGAGCAAGATTTGAGTCGCCAACTGGAGGCGCAACGCGTGCTCAACAACTGCATCTCTTTGCTGCATACCTCCGAAGCACCTGAAGTCTCTATCAACAAATTGCTTGGGTTGGTGGCGCAGTATCATGATGCCGAGCGTGGATATATTTTCATGTTAGCAGAAAGAAACACCAAACTGAACAACTCCCACGAATGGTGCGCCGATGGTGTGGAACCTCAAATCCACCTTTTACAAGGCGTGGACAGTTCTGTATGCGACAGCTGGTTCAAAAAATTCAAAGAAGATGGCCTATTCTTCATTGACTCTCTCCATGATGAAGTCCCCGTTGATTCTGAAGAATATCGCATTTTGGATATGCAGGGCATTCAATCTCTAACCACAGCCCCCCTTTACAATACCAACGGCTCATTTATGGGCTTCATCGGCGTAGATAATCCCAAGCGGTATATCAAAGAAACCACCATCATCCGCGCAGTGTCTAGTTTCGTGGCTGATTTTATCGACAAGAGTCGCCAAATGGAAAAACTGTACCATGTAAGTTATTTTGATAACCTCACGGGCATGCGTAACCGTAACAGCTATAGCAAAATGATTGCTGATTTCCGTAAAAATCCGCCCAGCCGTTTGGGCGTTGTCTATGTGGATATCAACGGTTTGAAAGCTGTGAATGATTTATACGGCCACCAAGAAGGTGACAAGTATATCAGAAAGTTAGGCGTATTTTTAAACGATTTGTACAACGAATGCGCTTTCCGCATCGGTGGCGATGAGTTTGTGATGCTCTGCCCCGAAAAAGAAGAATGGTGCTACTATGATCGCCTTGGCAAGCTACGGGCTTTTATTGAAAGTGGTGAATTCCCTCTGGCTGCCCTTGGTTATTGCTGGCGCAACCACGACTGCAACGTCATTGAGCAAATTGAAATTGCAGACCACATGATGTACAAAAGCAAAGAAGAACAATACGGCAAATATATTGATAAAAGCGAGTTATTCCGCCACAAATACTTGCCAAAATAATGATAAACAACAAAAAGGAACCCCACAGCCGTGGGGTTCCTTTTTGTTGTTTACGCTTTTAACACTTGCCTTCTTGCGTGAGTTTTTCGCAGGAAACTACAAAGACCGCTTCAGGCATAGGTCGGGCATAGTAGAACCCTTGCCCCACATCGCACCCAATTTCTCTCAGATAATTGAGTTGATCTGCCGTTTCGATGCCTTCTGCCACCGTTTCCAAATCCAAATCTTTGGCAATTTCAATGACATGGTTTAGAATACTGTTGCCACGTTTATCGTCCAAAGCATCGATGATAAATTCACGGTCGATTTTCAAGGTATCCAAATCCATGTACCGCAAACGAGACAACGAGGAAACCCCAGTGCCAAAGTCGTCGATAGAAATGGTGAATCCCATATGTTGTAATGCCTTGAGGGATGCTTGGATTGCACTGTTGGCCACGAAGGCAGTCTCTGTGATTTCCAAGTCGATTTGCGCTGGCACAACTTGATATTGATTCAAAATTTCCATCACCCGCTCTACCACATCCTCTTGCAACATAGTCACCCCAGAGAGGTTGACCGATAGCCGCGGGACGGCCAGATGCTGATAGGTTTGTAAAAATTTGCACGTATGGCTGAGCACATAATAATCTAGCGTTTGGATAAAGCCATTTTTCTCAAACAACGGAATGAATCGATTGGGGGAATCACGGTGCCGTCTTTGATCCACCGCACCAATACTTCAGCGCCAATTGTGCGCTCTGTTTTCAACTCAAACTTGGGCTGGTAATACAGCACAAACTCTTCGTTTTGAATGGCAGGCACCATTTCTGTGGTAATACGGTTGCTGATGGTGGAAGCCTCTGCCATTTCCGCGGTAAAATAATAGCAGGTGAAGCCTATGGTACCTTTGCCGTGGGTGCGTGCAATATTGGCATAGTCAATCATAATATTGATGTCCATGGAGGGGTCTTTCACTTCATAGATACCCATGCTAAAGGTGGTGTGGGCGACAATATCCAACTGGGTATAGATACTATGTTGCAATTCCTTTTCAAATGCCAACCATTGCTCAGTCGAGCCCTGTCCATCACGCTCAAAGAACATTAAAAAATGGTCACCTGTGGCACGGGCAAACAAAGTCGTGGGTGTTAGCCGTTGCCCAATGTTTCTGGCAATGATTTTCAACAGCTCAGAGCCTGTTTGATAGCCATACATTTCATTGATATGTTTGAAATTATCAATGTCCATAGACAGGAAATCGTATTGAATGGTCGGGTTTTTCTCCATCAAAACCTGTGCATCTTGCATCAACTTTCGCTTGGAAGACAGACCAGTCAATTCATCATAATCAATGATTTTAGACAACAGGAGCCGCCGTTTGCGCTCAGATACAATGGCAGAAATCACAATCAAAACCATGATACCCACCACCAAGTTGAACACAACCCAAGGGTTATCTTTTATCATGGTCAAAAGGGATGTGGCTTGGGGGGTGACGGCATACTCAATCAATGCCGCATCCAACACACTTTGGTCAAGATTGGCGATGAGTTTGTTGAACACAGTTAGCTCTTCTGCCGTTAAATCTTCAGAAAATGCCATCACAAATTCCAAGTCATCATCCACGGTAGATGCAATAAAATCTTGGTTTTGAAATTGGTCACGAATCATATTGAAAGAGATAACTGTAAAGAGAATGCTGTCCACTTCGTCTGCATCAAAGGCCTCTTGCAGTTCAGACACGGTGGCATACTGCACCACTTCTCTGCCGTAGAGTTTGCCATCCTCAAGGAGATTGCTGATGCGATAATCGCTGGCCACGCCAATGGTCTCGATGGTTTCTTTGTTTGTACGGTCTAGAAGTAGACAGGGCAGAGATAAGTAAGAGCCACTTTCATAGGGGAAGCCCAGCGCTAGCGTGTCGTCTGTTGCGGCCACCAAAAAGTCAATGTTTTGGCAGTCTTCAATGGTGGCAGAATCATCTAGCTCCACATATTCAAAGGAAATATTCCCAGCTTCGCTCAGCATATCCAGCATGACAAAAGCCACGCCTTCTAGTTCGCCGTTTCCATTTTCTTGTAGCAACGGGGAATTGAAATTGCGCACCCCCACTGTATAGGTGCCTTTTTCCTGCAACAAGGCATAGTTTTCCTCGGAAATATAGGCGTTTGCGGTATAGTTGTAGGAGCTGTATTTCAAAGCCAGTTGGGATTCAAACACAGGCTCAGCAGCCTTTAAGGCAATGAGCGCTTGGTCTATCTCATCTAACAGCGCTTGACTTTCAGGTGCGCCCACAAAATATACTGGTTGGGCATCGATATAGGTGACCACAGTCAAGCCCAGCTGCGTTTGCAGGGACGACATGAACACATAGTCCACCTCGTTCATCCCCAGTGTGATGTTCAATTCTAAGCTGGGCAACACCATAATATCAGCATCAATGCCCTGTTCTTGCAAGAAGTTGGTTAAAACGCTATAATCGGGGTAATAATCAGGCACACCAATGGTGGAACCATCAAGGGCTGATAAATCGTCAATCAGGCCTTGCGCGTTGTCCACGCTGGCCAAAATCAAGGTGCATTCACCAAAGTTCTCAGATGTATAGCATACATCCCCAGCAGCGGTTTCGAACATAGGGCCAATGATATCGATTTCTCCACTGTCTAATTTGTCCAATCCATCTTGCCAACTGGTACAAGAGACAAAGTTTAATGTATAGTCGCCATCCATATAAGCTAAAAGACCATTTAAATATTCATAGCCGTACCCTTTGGTATCTTCATAGAAGGCAGAGGTCACGGTGCCATATTTAGCCACATAGCCTACATTGATTTCACTGGGTTGTTCCACAGCGCAAACGCCCAATGTTAAACATGAAAACAGCACAATAAGTGCTATTAAAAATTTCAACTTTTTCATTTAGCACATTTCATCCCATTCTCAATGAGTATTTAGACGCAACAAAAGGAATTGCAAACATTTCCAAAAATGTTACAACCGAAAGGAAAATACGTCATACTTTTCACGGTTTCTATTATAGCACTCTGCGCAAGGGATTTCAAGTTTCAAACACTACCTTTTACAGAATTTTCCTGATATTTCGCGTAACTTTTTTCTACAAAGTCCGCGATACAACTACAAAAAGCAGAAGATATGTCTTTGAATCACCACTTTACACCAAATTCCATTGCCAAAAATAGGTTTTTAGGATGTAAAATCTAGGAAAAGTAAGGTTACATCTAAAAACGAAGTGCGCGAACTGTAACAAAATACAAAATATAGGGATAGAAACACGGCAGGACTGCCTAAAGTCTACAGCGCGGACTGCCCTATTATCCCCAAGGATTTCATTGGCGCAAGTTGTGACAATGAATCTTTCCACCCCTAAAAACAGGAAATTTCTATAAAAAACCGTTCAGTCTAATAAACTGAACGGTTTTTTATAGATAGTGTGCCAAAAAAAGATACTGAAGCCCCCATTAAAAAATAGGCTGTGCATCGTCTCCATCATCAGAGATGAACATCTCCTCTGTAACCAATTGTGCTTGCTTCAATTTCTCAGTTAATTCAGCCAAAGCGACAGTTGTGCCTTCCAATGTTTGTACGGTCATTTCCAAAACTTCGATGGAAGTGGCCATGCGCCCTGCTAAGTGATAATACATAGACTTATAATCAGGCATAAGTATGCTCCCTTCACCCCAAATTGATAAATATAGTATACTCCATAAATTCATATCTTGTCAATGGAGAAGATGCAAGCATTAACAGCCTATTTCTTTTGGTGGTGTTATGGGGATTTGGATAACCGCTTGGGTGCCTGCGCCTAGCTGACTTGTGATGTCAACACTGCCGCCAGCCATCATTTGGATGCGGCGTGTGCTATTTTTCAGGCCGATGGACTTGGTTTTTTTCAAAACGCTAGTGTCAAATCCAAGTCCGTTATCCGAAATGGTAATCCAGATAGCGCCGTCTCTCTTGCATGTGGTGATGGTGAGGGTGCCGTGATGACCCGTTCTCCGCAGACCGTGAAGCAGTGCGTTTTCCACCATGGGTTGGAGCGTCAGGGGCGGAATATCGAACTCTGTCTCTTCCAAGTCTAATTCATAGATAAAACTATCGGGAAAACGCAATTTTTCGATGGCTAGGGTGCTCTTTACCAGCATCAGCTCTTGCTGAAAGGGAATCATGTCACTTTCGTTGATGAGATGCATATAAGTGCGCATATAGGATGCAAACGTGCGAATAGCTTCATCCGCTTGTATGGCATCTTGTTTGCACAGAGCGCTAATGGTATTGAGGGTGTTGAAGAAAAAATGTGCTTTAATCTGGTGTGCCAGCACCACTTTTTGTCCGTTGGCAACGCCATCTAGGGCGCTGACCTCAGGGTCAATCTTGGTTTCAGATTGGATGATAAAATCTCCGTTTACCTCTACGGGGTTTCCCACTTCATCTCGGTTTACCACATAGTTTGCGGTATATCGGAGCAATTCACCCTGGAGACTGTAAAAACGGAAGGACCCTTCTGGTGGCTCCCCTCGATACATCCGCTCGATGACCGCTATATAGTCGTCTTTATCGTCTTCGCAGAGGTAATTGTAGGTAAAAACAGGTTCTGGGAAGTTTTCCATCACCATGGACATATGAAATTCCGACTCCATCGCAGGGTCAAAAAACTCCATCCGTCTGGTTTTGACATCCAAATGGAAGGGATAGGAGTACGCCGCATCAGAAATGGTATCATAATAGGTGTTTTGCTGTGCCATCCGCTGTAGTTCGTGGACACTGAGGGCGAAAATCATATAGACCTCTGTCTGGGTTTCATCCACATAGGAAATGTGAATATCATAATGTTCTTCCTCGTGGGTGGTGGTTTTCATATTGATGTGGCGCAAAACGCTTTTCCCTGTGGTTTGCAGTTCTTGGCGCATGGCCATATGAATCGTCTGGGCAGAGGGGGCATGGGTCATACTATTGGCGATGTCTTTGGCAGTGGTCTGGGCACCAATGGTGAACAGAGACTGGGATATGCTGTTGCTCAATACGATTTTTTCGGTTCGAATGTCCACAATCATAGCTGGTTGTGGCATTAGCTCTATGAGATTGTATACCGCTGTAGCGTGCTCCAAGGTGATGCCCCCTCTGGTGTAATAAATATGGTAGTATTATACATCGATTGAAAATAGATTTCAAGAATAAAATCCATAAACGTATCGTCCCATCTGAGTGGTAAATCGATTTGCCCATACCGAAACCGCAATCGTTCTCCCGACCCATACCTTTTCACTCTTCACTGTTACTTATTACTTCCAAAAAATTCAGGGTACTGTCAAGAGTTATGCGCAAATTAGTTTGCAGTCTCGTTTCAAAAGAAGTCAACCAGCAATAGAGGCATCCTCGTAGGTCGTCTCTAGATGCTTCATGTTCATATATTTCTTGTTACCCCACTGGGTGCCAGCCACGTGGCGGAGCCGTGCACAGACCAGCATAAGGGCGGAGTTTCCGTCAGGGAACGTCCCCACCACTCTAGTGCGCCTGCGGATCTCACGGTTCAGTCGCTCAATCACATTGTTCGTACGGATACGCACCCAGTGCTCGTACAATAAAATAATTGCACTACTCTCTTCATTCATAACAGCATATTAAAAACTTTCTAAGGTAAAGGGATCAGAAATTATTGTTATTTACTCGACTTGAGAACTCCATTGCGTTTTTCTATTGTCAACACTAAAGATTTTATAATCTTAAGCATATTTTCCGTATTTTCAGAATCTATACTACTTTCTAACTGGGATATCAAGTCAACTATTTGTGATTCAAATGCTTTTGCGTCAGCTGTAGATCTACTGGGACTAGCATGAAGCAAATCATAAACACGTTCTATTTCTTTCTTTAATTTCTTATCCGTGATAACTCTAGAAATAGGCTTTATTCTAGCAGAACATTCTTTAATAAAGTCAACTTCAATTTGTTGCTTTTTTGCTTGGTCTGCAGTGTGTTCATTGGCCAGTAAATGTGATAACAATAGGACTAAATATACGCCTGCAATAATTATCTGCACAACTAAGGCATAGTTTATGGTTTCTTGTTTCCATACAATGAAAACAACGCCTACTACAAGCTCCACTAAAAAATAAGTCGAGGATACCGCTTGTAGCGCATAACCGAATATAGTTGCACTTATACTCTTTCTAGTTAAAAATGGAGTTATACATACCATCAGATAAGAAAAATGAATAAACCCATAGGAAATCCACGTAGATGTTGGATGAGAATTGCCTCCCATGACAAAAAACACAGTGTTAAAGACAATCAAAAACACAAGATCCAGCAAAATCCATAATACGGTTTTTTTATTCATAATCGCTCCCTCTACATTCTTTTTAAAATCTCTGCTTTTTTCGCATCATATTCAAATTGCTCAATTAGCCCTGCATCTAATAATTTTTTAAGTTTACTCAAAACTTCTACAGGGTCTTCTTCTACATGGGTTTCTGCATTGGAAGTTTGGTTTTGTACTGTTTGTTGCGTAAATCTTCCAGAAGGTGCTTTCGTGATTGGCGATTGATTTTGTACTGCTTGAGGCGTAAAACCATTATTCATAGGAGCGAAAATATTTTGCGCCATGGCACCAAATGCACCACCTGCGCCAACGCCCATGCCTAACCCAGCGCCTGCTGCAGCAATCCCACCAGCCCCTGGGTTTTCCGCCAGGGTACCAAGTATATTAACCGCCTGCTGTTTACCCCAATCATCACCCAAAGTCTCCATAACACTTTTATCACCTTGGGCATTTCTGATTTTGGCGATCTGTTCCATTTGTGATTCATCGATAACATCATATTTTGTTGTATCAATATCGAGCCCCGCTAAAGAAAATTTGACACATTTGAGTCCGTAATCATATAAAGCATCGTCGATAAATGGTTCAATATGTTCTGACAACTCATCCATATAGGCATCAATACCAATCAGTTCTTGCTGTAATCCGTTTAAGAACTTTGATACTGCAGATTTAATCTTCCCTTGAAATTCACTGGAAAAATACTTTTCTAGCTCGTCTTGAAATTGGAAGGGAACGTTATTGCCAACAAGTTTTTCTAAAAATTTCGCAGGATTTTCTACTCTCACTTTGTATGCACCACGCACTCGTGCATCGGTACGGATGTTGTATACCTTATCCCGAACTTGAATAGGACTTTCTGTGCCCCACCGAATTTCTTTACTATCTGCCTTTCGGACGAAGTAGACCACGCAGTTAAACGTGCTAATTCCCCCAGAAAAAGCATTGCGTAGGCGACTGATAAAAGGATAGTTTTCGGTGGATAGTTTATATGTGCCATTTTCGAAAACTTGCTCAATGGTGCCACCTTTAATAAAAATCGCTTCTTCTCCAGGCATTACCACAAGCGTAGAATTCGTATTAAAATCTTCCTCTGGCTGACGCCAAATCAAAAGTTCGCCCGGACCTGAATTTTTAATAACATCAGTCCAATGTTTTTTGCCCCCCACATAGGCACTTTCGTTTGGGTTTTTAGAAAATAGACCCATAGTTGTTCCTCCTCTTTGTACGCATACCTGATTTAGCTATAATGTTCCTTTATAATCTGTCAATGAAGAAATTGGCCCAATATGGGTTTTTCTCATCGAAGATTTGCTTTTGCTCGTTTGTGAGTTCATGGGGATAATCTCGAAACAGATTAAAAATTCTTTCCCCATCAAAGGTAAATAGTCGCTCACCTACAGAATCAGGGACTTCTAACCACGTAAAAGCAGAATACATATCATTATTATCTGACATTCCCAGTTCCCCCTTTCCTTTGTTCTAAGTTTGGTGTATTTATATATCCCAATACATCTAAAAACTCTGTGTTATTTGACAATGAATCTACATCAATCAAATAACTTGACCATTCTTCCGTATGAGTTTGTGAGCAACCGAAACGAGTTATTAACATGTCATTATTAAGACTATACCACCCATTTTTCGAAGGGTGCTGAAGTTCCAAAAATTCAAAATTTCCATTGTGATTCCTAACGATTGCAGCGTGCTGTCCCGTTGCCAGATAGTATTCTTTTTCTGGAGCAAGACTTTCCAGTAATTTGTTAGCGCATTCTACATCATCTCGTCCACAATTCTCTGCAGAGTATACATTTGGTAGGTTAGAAATATTCTCAATGGCATCTCTACTAGAAAAGATGGTTCGACTGTTTCCGTCACGAAAATCCAATACATCATATCCAGCTTTATTCCCTGCATATGCAAGTGCTAAAGACGAACACGAGCCTTCTGTTAAATCTCCACCACCTAATCGTGCAATAACGTCTCCAGCTACTCGATCTCCTTCAAACAATTTTATAGCATTATAGTCAACATTATAATCATTTAGCATCTTGACCATCGAAGTATACTCTTCAGATGAAATGGGAGGCAATTCATAATCGGGGAATGCAAAACTTTGGAGTTCTCTCCACTTTGGATCCTGTGAATATGTCTCAAAATCTTCCTGTGTATAGTGATTTTCATTCATGTAATTGGATAATTCTTTGTTAGCATTCTCTTGTGTCATGGGTGGTAACTCATAGTCAGGGAATGCCTCTTTTTGTAGCTCTCGCCACGTTGGATCTTGAGAGTATGTATCAAAATCACTTGGTCCATAATCATTTGAATTCATATAGTCAGACAATGAATTGTAGGTGTTTTTTGCATCTGTGAAGTTGTCTTCCGAATTATCTTGAGACACATCAAGTGTATCGGTGGAGGGATCTGTTTTTTCTAACCCCATAGATTCCTCGGACTCCTCGGACTCTTCGGTGGTGGTGTCATCCACCAGTTCCTCGGGTTCTTCAGCAGTGGTATCATCCACCAGTTCCTCGGGCTCTTCAGTGGTGGTATCATCTACCAGTTCCTCGGACTCTTCGGTGGCGGTATCATCTACCAGTTCCTCGGACTCGTCGGTGGTGGTGTCATCCACCAGTTCCTCTGGTTCCTCGGTGGCGGGATCATCCGCTAGTTCCTCGGGCTCGTCGGTGGTGGTGTCATCCACCAGTTCCTCTGGTTCCTCGGTGGCGGGATCATCCGCTAGTTCCTCGGACTCTTCGGTGGTGGTGTCATCCGCTAGTTCCTCGGACTCATCGGTGGTGGTGTCATCCACCAGTTCCTCGGACTCATCGGTGGTGGTGTCCTCCTCGAGATACTCAGGCTCCTCGGTGGCGGCGTCCTCCTCGAGATACTCAGGCTCCTCGGTGGCGGCGTCCTCCTCGAGATACTCAGGCTCTTCGGTGGTGGTGTCATCCACCAGTTCCTCTGGTTCCTCGGTGGCGATGTCCTCCTCGAGATACTCAGGCTCCTCGGTGGTGGTGTCATCCACCAGTTCCTCGGACTCGTCGGTGGTGGTGTCCTCCTCGAGATACTCAGGCTCCTCGGTGGCGGTGTCCTCCTCGAGATACTCTGGTTCGTCGGTGGCGGTGTCCTCCTCGAGATACTCAGGCTCCTCGGTGGCAGCGTCCTCTTCGAGATACTCAGGCTCCTCGGTGGCGGTGTCCTCCTCGAGATACTCTGGTTCGTCAGTAGGAGTATCTTCTACTTCTGGTATATCACTGGATATGTCATTGCTCATATCTATATCAGTAGATATATCGGTGCTTCCTTCGAATTCGTCGTCCATTGCTGTATCTCCTCAAATATCCGTTTATTGGCTTTTCTTTTCTTTGAGCAAGGCGCGCATGGCGTTGATGGATTTTTGAATACCGTCCACATCTCTTAAAGATACGGTGATAGAAGTACCAGCTGAAGTGGTGAGTTTGAAGCATTCATAATCAACGTTAACCGCAGGGATTGCGCCCTGTTGTGGGCGTGTGAATGTTTCATAAGTAGTGGATGCGGAGACGATGTCTTTGTAAAAATAAACATCGGTCGATTCCAAAGCTCGTCCACCAGTCGTAGAAACTCTTTTTGTATAGCAATGCAATTCGTTAACGGTAAAAAAGAGTGCAAATATTTCATATTTATTGGAGCGCCATTGTCCGTCAGTGCCTTGCTTGAGAAGGTCTGCTCCTTGGTATACATAGCCGCTTAAAATAATAGGCTCAATTTCCGTTACTTCCGATTCGTCAAGTCCTAATTTATCCAATGCAAGCTCTTTGACATGAGATATATTCACAAAAGCTGAGACATAATTATCGTACTCTGCATCTGAAATAGATGGTTTTTTTAACGTGACGATTAGAAGGGATGCTCCGGCAATAATCATAAAAATTCCTATTGCTGGAAATTTATCACTCGTGCTCATAATGCCCCCCATACAAATCAGTATGGTGCCGTATTTAATAGCGTCTTTTTTTGGCATAATTGAAGGATTAAAGTATTGTTGAATTTTAACTGTATCCATATCCTATCTCCTTTAAAATATATATTTTGAAATTTACTTCATACTTTTACTTTTTCAGTGAATTGATGATTTGCGCATCCGTAATCGGAATCTTCGTCCCATATTTAATACGGCGCCATAGATGCACCTTTACACACGATAATAATTCACCTGTGAATGGTTCATCATTGAGTTCTGCCTTTACAAGCAGACTTATCTTGGAAAGCGCTTGCTTCAAAACAACGAAATCTGACATATCTGCCTTGAAGTTTTTCGTAAATATTCTTCTAGCAACCTCACGAGCCAACACGCGTCGTTGATAGTCACAAGTTTCTTGGCAAGCGGTGCAATATTCGCATTGAGGATAAGGACGCAAGGCTTTGCCTTTGTCATCCCAATACTTCGAAAGCTGGCGAATGCCATCGTCAGAAAGTGTAATGCTGATGTTGTTCTCCAAACGATAATCGGGGGTAATTACCTCCTCAGGGTCATCTAACTTATTAAAAAACAGAAACGCTTCACCAGGTTTTAGCTTGCCCATGCGTTGCACTTGAGTTGGCGTCATATTTGTACTATCGCCAATGATTTGCTTGTCTACACTTTCTACTAAGCGGAACACCATCTTCATATCGGTTAAAGCGACTACATCCGTAGATACCTTTCGTGGCGATTGATCGGCGATAATGAGACCAACACCATAGGAACGAATTTCGGCCAGCATGCGCTTTACAAGCCCTTGCGCAATAGCACTGGGGTTGGCATCTCCTTGGCCTGCATTGCTTTCTGCATCCAAAAGAACGTGGGCTTCCTCCAGTAAAATTACATTTTTCAGCCCGCCTTCACCAAGATAATTGGCATTGACATAGGCTAAAATCGACAGCATAAGCAACGAAATAATAAGTGCTTTTTGATCACTGTTTTCTATCGCGGCTAGTTCAATGATAGTGGGTTTTTTCAATAAATCTTCAATTGGAACAGAAAAATAATTATCAAATAGATTGACCAAGCTATTGAGTCGGACAACGCCTGCTCGACCAATATTCTTAGCATCTCCGGTATAACCAATTTCGTCGAATGTATTTTGAAAACACTGTATGAAATCTGTAATATTAAATGTTTGACCTTTGTCCTCTACTGTATAAGTATCGAGCCATCGGAAATCTGAATAGCAATTATTGATAGTTTCTTCAAAAATTTTATCAAGCGGTGTGGACATAGAGACTGCTGCAGAAAAAGCAGTTTTTAGAGTGGACTTGTAAGTTTCCAGCTTTACATTCTTGGGAGGAACAAAGGGGTTATAGACAAAGGGAGAGATAAAATTCTTCCCAGGGGTAAACACCTGCAAATCTGGAATACTCTGAACCAATGCTCGATACTCATTTTTGGCAGGTTCAATGACCAAAAACGGAATATTGTGCTCTTTCCACAGTCGGTCTAATAAACTGACTGAAAAGGTGGTTTTACCAGAGCCAGGTGTGCCTACCACGAGCATATGTTTTGCTAAATCATTGAGCGAAAAGCCGATTGTATCGCTATTTGAGGAGGAGCGTAGTTTACCCACGCTGATATCCCCTGCATTAATCAGATTTTGAGCAAAGGTTTTATTGGCCTTACCAGACTCATTGATATTTAAACCAGCCGATATTCTGTCACTGCCAATTGGCAATCTGAAGATTTCACAAGCTTCATCACTTGTAATAATATAGGGCAGTCTATACAGTGCATCTGAGAATTGATTTGATTGCCACAAGTGCATATTACGGTTTTTGTGTAGCGTAATTTCCTGAACAGCCCAAGGCAACGGATAAAAATTATGAACATTATCAGCCTCTGCATTTGTCAATTCTATTGTTTTGAGATTTACCGACTGATCTCCAACCGTAGAAAGTTGCCCGTAAATGCGGCTAGAAATACTAGCGGTAGCCTCTGTACTTCCATAAATGATGATGTTATATTGAAATAAGGCTTTGTTTTTGTTTTCGGAATAATATCGATAAACCTGTGCGTGTTTTTTCGCCAAAGAAAAACTAATATTACCCACGCCTTGCTCCATTACACCCTGACTCAATGTCTCCAATGCTTGTGTAATTCGATCCACTTCAGCGATTTCTTGATATTCGAGTGTTGTCGGAATCAGTTGTACGGAAAACGCACAGTCTGGATAGTTACTAAGCGTATGAACAATTCTACTTAAATCGTTTTGAGAGACAGGAATTTTATCAAAGGCATAGCAATAGGGAAAAAGCTGATTTTGTAATGACTGAGACTGTTCATCTTTCACAATTGCTTTTATGCTTGAACCATTGATTTTTTGAATCAATGGTTCAAATTCATCGAAGGCCCATTCTGTAAATTCATATTTTTGAATGGACAATGTTGACTTGACTTGTTGTCCAATTGATTCAACAGTTCGTATTGCTTTGTCTTTATCGGCATCGATTGCTCGTATTAACACAAACAACCGTATTTGTGCTTGATATGGTTGATTATCTATTGCAGAGGTAAGCCATAAAAATTCTATGGCAATATCTTTGCTATATTTGGCGGTCATGCTAGCTGATTTAAACGATTGGAATACCTCGTTTAATAGCCCACCCATTTCCGATTTATACCGTTCAATAACCCCTTCAATAGCATTTGGGCGGTCCTCTATTATCGAGATATGAGGTATAGATGTAACCTCAATAGTGCCCAGAGATACTGATTCTCCATTTTCTAATTTTTTATCTGAAATATAATTGAAAGCCATATATTCTCTCCTTGTAGTAAAGGGATTTCATACACTGGAAGGACGCTTTGACAATCCCATTGAATATGCTAAGGTATTTCCTACAATCAACAATTTTATGGATAGTCTATGCTCCCAGGGTAACTACATCGCTTAAACCGCCCAATCATCTTTGGAACACCTCTCAGAACGCCATATTTTTTTAGTGCTAATATCGAATATTCGGAACAGGAAGGAGTCATATGACAACGTAATCGTGTTTCGGATTTTGCATAGCGTTGATATAACCTGATAAACCACATCAAAGTATATCTAAGCGTGACTAAGAACATCAAAAATGATAGTGGCAATATGTATATTTGTAGACTTATAAAATCGATAAGATTAACCGAGTCATTAATGCAAAGAAAGACAACTAATGGTATTTCACATGCTACAAAATGCGAAATGACAAAAACTATAACCTTTAAATAATTGATTTTAGGTCTATATAGTTTAGATTCTGGTGGGTTAATCATTTTAGGACCATTCAAGATAATTTTCTTTTTTTTCATAATACCTACCAACTAAGAAAAATACCTGTATCGCCACAAGATACAGGTATCACTCTATTAAGATTTTTTTTCGCGCAGTTTTTGCTTCATAGCTTGGACAATGGATTCAGCATCCTCAACACCATCCATAGAAACATATAGCTTATCTCCAGGTACTACCATGCAGAATTTGTTAGTTGGGACTTCGATAGATTGCCCAGCGACGTTACGTGATGTCTCTGTTTGAGTTGATGTAGAGAAAGAGGTTACATCTTTGTAGAAGAACTCATCTGTGCTCTCATTTTTCTTGCTATCATCCATATTAAATGTGTGACGGTAAATATATACTTGGGTTGAACTAAAGAACAACCAAGCCACCTGATAAGATGAACTTATATAATTACCACTTGGCAAGGATTTTGAATATGCATTCTTAAATACAAATCCTTCGAATTTTACAGGAGGAATTTCGTTAATCTCATCTTCGTCCAATCCGATTTTATTAATTGCAATACTTCTAAAGTTCATAGAGTCTTTCTTTTTTGCTACTAATGCCAAATATTCATCACTAGTCATATTTTTTGAAAAGCAGCCTTCTTGCTTAACAAAATATTCGATTACTTTTTTCTGTTCTTCCGTCTTCCCTCTGCATGCCTCTTGAATCAGCTTAGCATTGGGATCAGAACTACCAAAACAACCCATTCTTTTTTCCTCCTAAAATGATTTTGAATATACAACTTTGTGGCCATTGTAATCCGAAAAAATATTACAGACATTCCGGACGCAATACACCCAAAATATCATATAATTGCGAAATGTCGTACTCGGATAAGCCAGTAGAACAAGCTAAAGCCAGACAATCGTTATAATCTGGCACAACCTTAAAATATTTTCTTGCGAAATAATCGTATTTGATATACGCCATAAAGTAATAATAGATTCCTTTCGGTTCAATCATTAACGCAGCATTCAAATACTCAAGTATTTTGTCTATAGTCGGGCGTTGGTGCAGAAATGCCTTCTTGCCTTGCAGCAAGCATACAGCGGCATAGAAAAATACTTCAGAATTATCAAAGTTATCTTCAATGGCTTTTTCGAATGCTGGCAATGCTTTTTGATATAATTTCAACTTCAAATAACACATGGCAATTGATGTGTTAAGCTCTGCGTTATCGGGCTCTTCATTCAATGCTTTTTTATATGCATTCGCATATTTATTGACATCAGGAACCGGCATGGAATACACACTATTAAATGTGGAAATTATAATCGGTTTATGACACCATTCACATTCATTTTGCCCAGTAGATACCCTAGCACCGCATCCTGGGCAATTCAATTCTATAACTGTTTGAGCCATTTCGTTCCTCCACACACATATGTAATCTAATTGAATGGAATTTATCTTTAGGGAGACTCGATATTCTCGAATAACTGCCTTATATAACATAATTTTTCTTATGTAGCGAATATCTCAAAATTATCCATTTATTAGTACATATTTTATCACGGCAGTCTAGAAAAATCAAGTGCTATCACAAAAAAAATCGACATGGTTTTTGCAATAAGCAGCACAAACGCCAATTGCATTTTATCTATCTGCCGTGCGTGCTTCGTGCCCGTTTCAATCGTATAAATATAAGTATGGAGCACCGCAAAGCCACCTTCAACCATCTGCTGATGAGCGAGAAGCTCCACTCCCATCTGGTAGAAATCGACCAGACAGCAGACCGTCAGATGGAACAGCTTATGGCAGACTTGCAGAAAACCCAGCCAACCTCCGATAAGACGTCCCATCAGATGGAGTGGGTGGGGCATATGAAAACATACCTGTTCCTCCCTAGTGGTTCAGGATTATCTCCACACCCCCAACTATGTCTGAGAAAATTGTACACTTTAATGAGGAAATTACCAAGAATCAAATCAAGAAGTTGGTACTAGGGAGCGTAGGGGAGACGCTGAACGAGCTGTCGAATGCCGAAGCCAACCAAGTAATTCAACATCAACGTGTCAATCATGATAGTTGATTGTCAATTTTTCAGCATCGCAACCATTAAACGCCATTTTATCAATGTTAACAGTGCGATTGTATATAGTAATGTTGATAAGAGCTATACATCTCATAAACGCACATGAGCCAATTTCACTCACACTATCTGGTATGGTAATAGCAGATAGGCGTTCGCAGCCAAAGAAAGCAGACGGCTCTATCTTGGTTACACGGTTTGGGATGTTAATACTCGTAAGATTTTTACAACTCTTAAACGCACCTGCGCCAATTTCTAACACACTATCTGGTATCGTAACAGCGCAGAGATTTTCACACCCAGCAAACGCATTTGCGCCAATCTTTATTACACCTGTAGGAATAACAACTCGCGATCTATCGCCATTGTACTGCACTAAAGTAGCATTGAAGATAGTAAATTCTGCCTTGAAGTCATCATAAACATTGACCATACCATCAAAAGTATTGCTGGGCAACATAATCTCAACAAGGTTTTCACAGCCTTTGAATACATTCGCCTCAAATACAGCATCAGGGTTCATAACATAAAGAGCCGCAAGATTTTCACAGTACGAAAAAGCTCCATGCTTAATATGGGTCACCTTGCTCGGGAGCTCGATTGAGGCAAGACGATCACAATGTAAAAAAGCATCCTCCCCAATGCTCATTACTCCATCTGGCATTGTAATATTTATAAGACTTCTACAGTGAGAAAATACAGAATTTTCAAGTGTGGAGATATTTCTCGAAAGACAGACAGAATGTAGATTTTCACAATTAGAAAAAGCACCTTGCCCGAGATAGGTTGTACTATCGGGAATATCAATCGTGGCGAGTGCGCTACATCCTACAAACGCATAATCTCCAATATAATTCACACTATTGGGGATGTTGATTTCTATAATATCTTTGCAACAAAAAAAGGCACTCTTTCCTATATAAGTCACACCATCTGGAATGTTAATAGAGGAACACCTACCGTAATGATTAAACGCATTATCACTAATCTTAGTGATATGCTTTGGTATCATGATTTTTGAGGAATTGCCATTATATCTAATCAACGTGTCGTTTTCGATTACAAAATGATCTAGGTCGCTATCATATCCGTTTATAGCATCATCACGCAAAGCGTTATTGCGCTTATCATCTTTACGAGTAATTTTTTTCGTATTAAACTGCTTAACACAAGCCTCACATATGGTAGTAATAATTGACATCTTTTTCCTCCTTCATCAATTGAATTGCTACTTGCGTTAAGTAGCATATAAACAATACATTATTATGTATGCTCTATCTCCTAGTATTTATATAAATTCCACGGCATCCCGACACCTCTCACATCTTCGAGATTATCAAGATACCTCCCACACCCACAGTATATACGAGTGCAATGCTCATAATGGTTATGATAAATACTTCTTACCAAGCATCAAACTATAGTTTTTATAGAGGTGATATGCTTCCTCTAATTTATCTTTTTCTATATAATCAACAGATGGCACAACAAGTTCTTGGTAAATATCTGCCCACTTGGATCTTGTATTAGGCAATTTGTTAATCGCATCCACAATTGCAGGTGCAATTTCATAATAGGTTTCAATATCATCTGGATAGTTGGCTTTTAGGTAAGTATCTCTAAAACCACGCAATATAGTCAGCTCATGGCAGTTATCATCAAAGGTTCCCGCTTGATGCTTCATGCAAGCAGTTGTTAGATAACAACGCCTTTTGTTTCGTTTCTTGTCCTCTCTTTTTTCCCGCTTCTCATACCAAGGTGTTCCTTTAAATTCACCATATGATAAGGATGAAGTGATAGAAGTGATAGAGGTAAGCCCTCTACAACCACGAAAGGCATCGTTACCAATAGATGTCACACTGTTTGGGATTACAACCTCCGTAGCTGCACCTGTGTATCTCTCCAACATACCTGCACAAATGATAAAATCATCAGAGTTTCCCTTATAGATATTCACCGTTGAATCCGAGATATTGTTGCTGATATTAATGGTCGCATTATAATCGTTGATTGCTTTTTCCACGATAAAGTCAGAGCCACAAAATTCACAAATAGCGGCTTCCTTGGTGTTTTCTGCGCTCAAATTCGCACCACAGCAGGTGCATTTCGCCGATACAAGTGGCATTTGTGATAAAGAGTGATTTGAAGTGTTTGTATTTGCCACATATTGATTAACCTTTGGTTTTAATAAAGCATAAATTAATGCTATAAAACCGAAGAAAAATCCCCACCAAAACCAATTTTATGATACCCCCGATTAGAAATAACAGCTTGCGTGGTGAATCCAAATATCGCACAAATTAAACCTTGACCTACTATAACAATCATTATCTCTATAATCATATTTTGTTCTCCGTCAAATATAAATTCCACGGCATCCCGACACCTCTCACATCTTCGAGATTATCAAGATATCCCTCATAACAGCAGTATATCATAACAAAATCTGAAATACAAGCGGTGTCACCGCTCCTCCTCGTGGCCTCTCTCCTGCGTGGGAGATGCGTTCACTGCCAGCTCCTCCAGAGCCTTTTTCACTCGCTCAGCCCTCCCCAATTCGCCCTTATGGTCATCGTTCCCGAGTAAGAAAACAGCCCCCATTCAGCCAGAATGAGAGCTTTTTCAAATATATTTCAAACGAAAGGACAGATGCAAATGGCAAAAAAACGATCCAATGGCGAAGGCGCATTACGCAAGCGAACCGATGGGCAGTGGGCGTGTACCATCATGGACGGCTACCAGCCTGACAGAATGGGCACGAGTATCTGCCTGCTATCGGGGACAGGAATGCGAATGCAGGAGCTGTTGGGACTAGAGCCCCATCACATTGCGCCAGACGGCAGTATGATTTATGTAAGGCAAGCCGTACAGCTGGTGAAGGGAACAATTCATATCGGCCCGCCCAAGTCAAAGGACAGCGCGCGCGACATTCCTGTGCCACCCAACGTCCGACATTGTGCTCGATTCCTTCGTAACACCGCCACACGCTTTGTTTAGGAGGTGAAAATACCAGACCAACCCTGCAACCCTACCCACTTCCGAAACCACTTCAAAAAAGCCATAGAGACCGTCCCAAACGTGCGCCCCCTAACCCCACATAGCTGTCGCCACACCTATGTTTCCCAAATGCAAGCCTTGGGCGTAGACCTGCTCACCATCCAGAGCATCGTCGACCATGCCGACATTGACATGACCCAGCACTACTTACACGTTCAAGATAGCGTGAAGCAATCCGCAATCGAAAAATTCAGTCAAGCCTTCACGGCATAAGCTATGACCAGAACCATAGCGAACAATCATATGACCACGAAAAAAATCGTTGCCCTTCCTGCAAAAAACAGGGCAACCAACGCTACATATACAATGGAATTTTGAAACCTTAATAGACTAGGGGATACCATCCCCGTTCTGGTCAAATTCTGGTCAATCCTTACACCAGTTTTTCTAACTACCTCAAAAAGTTAGAAATACACCGTATTTCTTCCGAAATACGGTGTATCGTGTACCGTTTACGCATAATAGATGTCATCGGATTTTTTGGAGGGGGATTGAACTCTCACCCATGGTTTAGTATTCAGTGGCATCTAGCTGGCTCACTGCTTTTTCAAATTCCACTTGGCTGGGGGTGACCGCTTTTTCTTTGGATGGGAATGTACTATCAAATTCGTCCACTGTCTCTTGGATGCTGTCCAGTGCAGTAGAAAATTTTGCCCAGCCACTCACACCATCAAAGGCACCATCGTAGAGAGGCAGTGCCAATAGCCCAGTATAGAATTTGCCATCCTCCATAGAAATGCCGTATCTTTTACCGCCCACAAAACCATAGGGGATGTAGTGATACGGATAGCCCAAGGTCAAAATTCCACGGTAGCCCATTTCTTTGGCCTTTTCGATGGAGTGGGTGATAATCCGTCGCCCCAGTCCCATGCGATGATATTTGGGGAGGATACAAACGGGGCCGAAGGTGATGGTTCGTACCTCGCTACCATCTGGTTGCACAATGGCAGAGTTGGTATAATAAATCCCACCGACCACTTGTCCATCCACCTCAACGACGAAACTCAGCTCAGATATGAAATCTGGGTGGTTGCGCATTTGATGGACAACGTAGTGCTCGTGGCAACCAGGGAAGTACAAATTCCAAAAGGCCTCTCGTGCGATTTCCTCCATGTGGCAGTAATCATTAGGCTGTTCGTTGCGCATGGTAATGTTCACAAACTATCCCCCCTGTTATGTTCCATAGTATATGCAATTCAAGAAATTTGCAACTATAATTTTTGATTCTCAGCTGGGTGTCACTATCGCCAATCGCTCTCTGATTCGCTTCATCAAATACAATCGCCCCAGTGGAGTGAACAGCATATAGACACCGCCGTGACCGTTGCGGCTGTACTCCTTCAGCTCTGCATAGCCGTGGTTCATCATGTAGGCTGTGGGGATGAGGAGCTTTTGGGGTGTGCGGAATGCCAAATCCATATCTTCCAGCAGGAAGGTGAACAGTCGTTCTGGGATACCCAATTCCTTGGCGGTGGTGCGGACGTTGGTCAGCAGGTTGGTGTCCACGATGGCATCGAAATAGTCGGCTTTGGGCTGTAGCTCTGCCAGCTTTTTGCCTATGGCATATTCGCCCGTTTTCCGAATGGAAGGAAGAACAATTTCCACAACCCACTGTTCAAAGGCTTGGGCTGCTGGTAGCTTAGAACGAAAAATCAAGCGATACACATCGGCCTCGGGAATAAAATTGAGGGTTTGATTGCCACCCTCGGTAAGGGTACCCTGTTTCACGCACCCCTTACAATGACGACTCACTGCGTTGTTGGGATTGAGATACCCAAGGCTTTTCGCCACATCGGTGGCACAAAACAGGATGGTTCCATCCTCCACAATTGTACGCACGCTGCCAAACTGGCTGTTTTCAAAAATTTGCATTTCCATAATGATACCTCTTTTCTTTCAAAGTAAAAAGCAGAGCCGAAGCTCTGCTTTTGGGGTGTTGGAAGTTTACTGCTTATGAAGTCGGCGCACTTTCTGAGCCATGATTTGCTCGTGGATAGTACCGTTTCTGAAGTAGATGGTGAGTCGATTCACATCCATGACCTTGATGGTGTGGATGGTCTGGCGGACGAGACTGTCGTTGTATTCCAGAATGTCCTGTGGTTGGCTGGCAAGGTATTCTTCCACTGCCACCAAGCTGGTTGCAATGTCCTCCTCGCTCTGGTGAAGGGCTTTGTAGTCATCCACTACGGTTTGAAGGACTTTCGCTTCATCGGAGAGGGTTTTCATTCGCTCTCGGTCAGAAAATTCTTCCTCCAGACTCTCATAGTGTTTGTCCCCTTGGATAATCTCCATGACCTGTTCGATGAGGGATGCGATTTGCCGTTCCATCTGGCCGATGTCAATGGTACTGTCGGCCTGTTTTCTCATGGCATTTCGTAGCTCCTTGGTCAGTGCCATGGGTACCACTTTGTCAGGGGTATAGGATGTTAGGATGGCTCCCATAATGGCTCTGTGGAGGCTCTCCTCGTCCGCTGTGACGGAGTCTGTGCAGTATTTGGTGCCGTGCTGGATGCGGTTGATACACCGCCACACGGGCTGTTTGTCGCCGTTACGCTTTGTCCATACCACTCGGCGGTATGGGGTTCCGCAGTGGCCGCAGATGAGAAGTTCGCTTAGGGCATAGAGACTGGAGTATTTGCCATTTTCAGTGACGGTGGCAGAGCAGATTTTTCGTTTGCTACTTCGTCGGGTGTGTTCCCCTTGTACCGCATCGAAAAGTTCACGGTTGACGATAGCTTCATGGTTGTTTTTGATGAAGATTTTAGGAAGCTCACCGTTGTTTTGTTTCACCTTCTTAGAGATGGGGTCGGTCACATAAGTCTTTTGCAGTATAACGTCACCGCAGTATTTCTCATTGGTTAGAATGTATCGGACAGTGCCCTCTGACCAGGATTTGCCCTTGAGGAATGGGATGTGATTGCTGTTGAGATGATTGGCGATGCCACGAGTGGTTTTGCCTGCAAGGTACATTTGATAGATGCGTATAACTTGCTCGGCCTGCTCTGGGATGACCTTTGGCTGTCCATCGAAGCCCTTTCTGTAGCCGTATAGTCGACTGTATTGGAAGGATACCTTGCCCTCCTTCATTGCCATTCGCTTGCCCATCTTTACGTTCATACTGAGGGAGTTTAGCTCCTCTTGAGCAAGAGAGGCCAGGATGGTGAGGATGACCTCACTGTTTTCCTCCATGGTGTTTATATTTTCTTTTTCGAACAGGACTCCCACCCCCATGGCTTTCAACTTGCGGACGTAGCCCACGCTGTCTAGGGTGTTACGGGCAAATCGACTGATGGACTTGGTGATGATTAGGTCGATTTTCCCCTTTTTGCAGTGCCGAATCATTTTCATAAAGTCGGGTCGCTTTTCGGCGGAGGCACCAGAGATGCCCTCGTCTGCGTATGTACCAGCCATCGTCCACGATGGATTTTTTAGTATCAGCTCGGTGTAGTATGACTTCTGGGCATGGAAGCTGGTGAGCTGTTCTTCCATGTCGGTGGATACACGGCTGTAGGATGCCACTCGCAGTTGGCGATGCTCCCGATAGCCTGTGGTTGCTGTGATTGTAGGTGGAATGACGATAATTTCACGTTCTATTCTAGCCATTGTCTTGTTCTCCTCTCTGGATATGATTTCCGCATTTTAGTTGGATGCCACTGATGGTGGCATGGGATACTTGGATATGTTCGATGAGCTGGGTCAGCACCTTGGTGTTCACGGCTGTTTCGCCATGCTGTAGCTCCTCCAGCATGGCTTGCTCTGCGTGGTGAGTGTCGGGACAGAGACTGTATTTGAGGGATGCCAGCTTGAGGATGTTGTCTTTGATTTCCTCTACGTGCAACTCGGTCTGCTCCAGCAGTCGCTCTATTTCATTTTGCAATCTGACTGATTCTAAGGAGATGCTATTGCTGGCCTGCACCTGTAAATTGGTGTGAGCCAGTATTTTTTGTAGGGATGCTATATCGCCCAGAATGCTGTCATCGCTGACGGTGATGGATATGTGGGCGATATCTGTTGGGCAGTACCATCTGTGGGTGCCATCCTTCTTCACTCGCCGTCGGAGCTTTTCACCACATTCTCTGCACACCAGCAACGATTTCAGTTCTTTGATATCCTTCGGCTCAGTGTGGGTGTAGGGTTTCTTTGCCGACTGGCTCATGTGGAATTGGGTCTGGTCTATAATTGTTGGGTACTTCTCGGTGCCCGTATATATCTTGTTCTGTAAAATTCTCGCCACCATATTCTTGTTCCACTCTGGCTTGGTAGGCATATATCGGATATCTTGACTGGTGAGCCAGTTTGCGATGGTGAGGTAGGAGCTACCCTCTGTGTACATTTGGAATATGGTTTTTACTGCAGAGGATTCTTCTTCATGGGTGGTCATTGCTCCATTGACCATTTGGTAGCCGTATGGGATGGCTCTGTTTTGTGCCATGGGTTCACAGCCTTTCTGTCAGCACAAGACCGTTCTTTAGTACGAAGTCTATGGACTGATTGTCCTGTGCCAGTATTTTTCGAACGATCTCCGAGAAGATTTCCTCGTCCATCGTCGTGATATGGGTTGGGTATTCTTTGAGGGTTTCTAGCAGTTCCTCGGTTTCCACAAGGCTAGTATCTTTTTTGAGATTCCCTAGCATTCTGGCCTTGGACTGCCGAGCATCTTTCAGCTGTTTTTTCAGCTCATCGGTCTTGGAAATAAAGAGAGCAGAATCCAAAATGCCAGCGGACAATAGTCCAGACATTCTGTGATTCTGCTCTGAGAGATCAGCTATTCTTTTATTGATGGTTTGTAGTTCCTCGTTGCCACGTTGTCCCTGCTCTTGGAGTTTGGTGAGGGTGGTAATTATGGGGACTAGGATGGTTTCTCGGTTGGCTTGGAGCTTATTGTACATTCGGATGAAGGCGGTGTAGATGCTTTCTTCTAGGATACGTTGGGAGGGACAGTTCGTTTTTCCGTGTGCATAGGCTCTGCATTCCCAATATGTTTTATTGTTGGTAGTCTTACGACGGTATATTGTGTTGCATTGCTTGCACCTTATCTTTTTAGCCAACACAGAACGCTCGCTAGTTTGATTATACTGCGAAGTTTTTTCAGCAGACAGGATTTTCGCTAGTTGATACTGTATTTCATCTATAATTGGCTCATGGGTGTTTTTCACATAATATTGTGGCAAAGTTCCATTGTTGGGATATTGCTTATATGGCAAGACATCCTCCCCATAATATTTTTGTAGTAGCATATCTCCAATATATCGCTCATTTCTCAAAATTCCCCGAACCGTAGTAAAACTCCATTTTGTTTTACCTGTTTTGGTAGGAATGCAATCCGCTGATAGGTCTGTGGCAATACGTTCAATACCAAGTCCACTTAGGTATTCACGAAAAATTCTACGGACAGTTTCGGCTTCGGCTTCATGGACTACCAATTCCTTATTGACTAAACGGTATCCATAAGGGGCATTGCTTGAGACATAGGTTCCCTGTGCCATTCTCATCCGATTTCCCTTTTTACAGTTTTGTGAAATCGCTATGGATTCCTCCTGTGCAAACAGGGAGTACAGAGTGAGAAGATTTTCGCTAGTGAGGACCGCCGTGTCGATGCCCTCTTTCTCGAAGTACACGCTGATGCCCATGGCCTTTAGCTCACGGACGGTGGAGATGCTATCCAGTGTGTTTCTGGAAAATCGACTACTGGACTTGGCGATGATGCGGTCAATCTTTCCGTCACGGCAATCTTCCAGCATCCGTAGGAAATCCTCACGCTTGTCCATGGATACACCAGAGATGCCCTCGTCGGCATAGATGCCAGTCAGCTCCCATGCAGAGTTGTTGGTGATGAGCTGGGTGTAGTAGTTGACCTGCGCTGCGAAGGAATTGAGCTGGTCGCTAGAGTCACTGCTCACACGGCAGTATCCTGCGACTCTCAGTTTGCTGGGTTGTGCTTGGACGGTGGCTTCTATGTGTATGATTTCTCTTTTGGCGCTGGTGCCAACGATGTTCTGATTTGCCATGTGAGTTCATCCTCCTTTCTTGCGACCAACATTACCACAATGAGAGTTCAAAAGCTATTCACCAATACTACCAAAGATAGATGGGTGAAGTTTGACATTGCCGGGCGAGGTTCAAAGCCGTCATATCTGCCACTTCTCGGCTGATTTTCTGGGCATTGAGCAGAGATTTGAGCATCTGCATCATTAAGTAAAAATCACTTGGGACGATAGTTTGAACTTGACTGTTAGCATCCATGATGATTCCCCCTATAAAAATTTTGGATTAAGGCCGACACTGATTTCCAATGCTTGATTTAGCCGTTTTCGTCTGTACTTAGGAATGACTCCCACATATCGTTGCAGTCGCCCTCGGTCTATGGTGCGGACTTGCTCCAGCAGAACACAGGAGCGTTCCTCCAACCCCTTCATAGGGGGGAGTGGTACATGGGTGGGTAGCAATCGTTTGTGCTTGCTGGTGATAGGTGCCACAATTACCGTGGGGCTGTGGCGGTTGCCTACATTGTTTTGAATGACCACCACAGGTCGCTGGCCTGCTTGCTCTGATCCTATGCCAGTGCCAAGGTCAGCGTAGTAAATATCTCCACGGGAGACTTGTTTTTCACACATGGTATCACTCCTCCATATTTGATAATTTAATGTCACAAGAATGGGGACAAGGGCTTTTACGCACTTATCCCCATGGTTTCTAACATTAAGAATTTTGGTGATGCTTAATTTGACACTACGTCCGAAGCACCGACGGCAATAACCGAAACTGCGACTGGTTGGGTCGCATCATGGGAATTTCACCCCTCCGAGGATCTCTCCGAGCTGCCCTCATTGCGTGAGGCTGTGACTGGGCAGAAGTATCATTATAGGTTGACGAGGTTGTAGCAAAACAGTCCACCATGGACTGCTTCTCGGTCAGATGGGTACCGCTCGTTGCCTTTCCATTTTCTTTGATAGGCTGTTCTGCTAGACTCGATGAACAAATAAAATAGTAGTGTTTTTCATGGTCTAACAGCAAGCCTACAGGCAAGTCATGGCGCATCCTCCGAAGTCGCTTTCCCTTTTGGGGTTCGTCAACTAAAGTATTTCGACTGTTGGATATTGAGTTTTCAAAGTGCAGAGAGGTTATAAAAATTACCCCCTCACCTTTCATGCCGAAAAATGAGGGGGTTGCACGGAATTATTTATAATTTTTTAGAAGTTTTTTTAATTTGACTAATACTTTAACCTTTCGATCATGGATTGTCATTGCTGCAACACCAGTTTTTTTAGATAATTGCCGCTCGCTCAATCCATCGAAAAATAGATTTTTGATTAGCTCTCTTTCGCTTTCCGAAAGCTCACCCAGTATTTCATGGAGTTTTTCCACCATGATTTTTGTTGCAACCAGTTCATCAATGGAGATTGCTCCATGATCCACCAGTGTATTCAGTCCGCTTTGGTCATCGGTATCCAGAGCATCAAAGGACAGCTCATTGTGTGCGATGGCTTCCTCCAGTAAGTATTTTTGTCTGCGTTTCTGGCGATAATTTTCTTTGTAATCCGCTTCGCTCACTTCCATGAGGCAATCATGGAATGGGAGAAAGTATCGGGTCTGAAATTGAGGGTTTCTCTCCTCTCCTAGAAAGAGGGTGTCGTAGGGAATTTCCTTGTATGTGCCGTTTTCCATAATAAAGCAATGCTTAAATTTGGGCATAGCTTGTCCATCCTTTCTAATCATTTGGGGTTTATTCCAAATGTTAGAAAGGAGGAGAACGACAGCCCACCGAGAAGGTAGGTCTGTTTGAATATAGAAAAAGGCCGAGTTTATCCCTAATCGGACTAAACTCGACCTTGGTTGTGAGGTAGCAGTGGCAACAATTTAAGCTATGGTATTGATATTGTTGCGGTCTGCCTCTGCCTGTAGAGGTGCTCGCCATATGTTCTATCCTCATTCAAGCAACAGACCACGGAAGCATAGTTGCTATAGCATGACTGCTGCGACGTTTGTCCTGTTTTCTTTTTGAAATTACGGAATGATTCAATTACCATTTGGAACACCTTCTTTCTCGTTTATTGCATCTTGTGGATTTCTCTGCTGAATTGCATAAAAAAAGTATAATGGACCCCAGAAACCAAACCACCACTCGAAAAATTATCGTGAACGTGATACAATATCAAAAACGATAAAACGAGAGGAGAAAATATCATGCCACGAAGCAGTTACAGCGCCGAATTTAAGGCCAAAATCGTCCTAGAAGTCCTCCAGGGGGAGAAGGAATTAAACGTTATCGCCGCCGAGCAGGGGGTTAATCCCAACATGATTCGCAACTGGAAGAAGGAATTTATATCCAATGCCAGTCAGGTTTTCGATGAGAAAAAGCAGGTCAAAGAAGCACATCGGAAGGAGGTTGCCCTGAAAAAAGAGAAGGAGCAGATGCTCCGCACCATCGGCCAATTGACACTGGAGCGAGACTTTATTCAGGGTGCCTTTCGGGACTGCGGCATCCCCGTCCCCAAGTTCCCTCAGGACTGACGCAGACCTGTCCATCCGCCGTCAATGTGAGCTGCTGGGTCTGCCCCGAGGGCAGGTCTACTACCAGCCTGTGGAGGTCGACCAGGAGGCCAAGCGCTGGCGGGAGCACATCATGGCACGCATCGACTACTGGCACACCCAAATGCCCTACATCGGCTCTCGAAAGCTGGTGACCAAGCTGGCCACCGACCAGATTTTTGTGGGTCGCAAGCTGGTTAGGCGACTGATGTGCGAGATGGGAATTCATGCTCTCTATCCCAAGGCAAATCTCTCAAAACGCAACTTTAAAGAGTCTATCGTACCATATTTGCTGAGAAATAAGGTTGTCTCGTTCCCGAATCAAGTGTGGTCAATCGACATCACTTACATCAAAATGCACCACGGGCACATGTATTTGACGGCGATTATCGACTGGTATAGCCGTCTGATTGTGGGCTGGAGTCTGTCCGATACGCTGGACACAGATAACGTCATCGCCGCTGTCCAGCGCGCAATTTCTAGCCACGGCACCCCCGCTTTTCTCAATTCTGACCAAGGATGTCAGTTCACAAGCTCCCAATATAAGGGGTTTTTGAAGGCAAATCACATTGTCCAAAGCATGGATGGTAAGTCCCGTTGGGCGGATAATATCATGATTGAGCGGTGGTTCCGCAGCCTGAAAACCGAGGAAATTTACCTCAACGAATATCACAATCCCAGGGCGTTGCGCCGTGGGATTGGAAATTATATCAAGCAGTACAACACCGTCAGACCCCACCAGGCACTGGAAAATCAGACCCCTGAGGCCGTGTATGGGGCAGCCTTCGCAACGCCAACCGCCGACCTTGACAGGCTGGCTCAGACTGGTTGAGGGTTGGTGGCGATGGAACGAAGTGGGTTGTGGGAGGAGACCGTTCCCCTCGCCCCACCCATTGTACCAGCCTGACCCAGCCGGTCAAGGCACCCCTTCGGGCGGCTACCCTGGAGGTGCCTCCAGCCTCACCTTGGCTCAGGAAGCAAAATAGGTTGTTGTGTTCACGATAAATTTTGAGGAAGTGGTCTTGACAGGGGGACCATTATAACCATTATATGCTGGCGTAATTGTCGCACTTCTTTGTAAATGTTCACTGTGATTACCACCTTTATTTTCCCCCGTTCCTAGCTTACTGCTAGTATACAGGGTTATTTCAAGTGGCTCAAATTTTCATGAGCGAAAGGGGGCTAGGTGGCTCACTTTTATATTAGCATTTATACCTGTGGAGTAGCAACGAATACCGCTTCTGGCAATGTTGCCAACCCTTGCTTAGAGGAACCTTTGGCAACATTGCCGAAACCGCTTCTTAATACGTTGCCTTACATGGGACTAAGGGGTTAACTGGGGTCACGAGCCGATCCGCCCCCATCGCCGCCCACACAGGGCGATAACGGGGGCGACAGGGGCGGATGTGGTGAGTCCCTCCTGCTCTCTTAGATAGGGTTCGATTTCCGCTGGCGATACCTCAGCCATCAGCCCTGCACCCAGACGGAATCCTGCGACAAAATGTGCTACCGTCAGCTCCCCTTGGGTCGTGGTATAGTCGTTCATGATGTCCAGAAACAGCTTTTTCTCCTTACCCTCCAAAAGATTGCTGAGTAATTCTTCGTTTTGGGACAGGTTGTTCATGGCTTTATGATAGGCGGGGGACTGGATTTTGATTTTCGTGCTAGGACAGACAGCGCCGTAGTACAGTTCTTCAATGAGATTCATGTTGACCACCTCCTTGTGATTTGGTACGGAACACAATATCACAATGCAGGGCGGATAGCCATATCCAGAGCCACCAAAGAAGGGGCGCAACATTTGGGCAACGTTGCCCAAATGTTGAAAAAGAACCTCTGACAACGTTGTCAGAGGTTCCGCAGACAGTAAACAAGGGTTGGCAACGTTGCCAACCCTTGCGGTTTATCATATTCGGACAGACCATCCCCTTGGTAAATAAAATGGTCATAAATGCTATCAATATTCAAGCAATGGCTCCTTGGTTTTATACTTAGTTCGCCTTGTGATGATATGCAGTGAAGCACCAAGGGTGAGACCACTTGTCACGGCGGTCTCACTCTTGGTGCTTTTAGGCTATTCTTTTGAAAAGGTGGATGGTTACTCACCCAAGTTCCGATACAAGAAGGTCACAATCTGACCTCTAGTGCAATTTGTGTTGGGACTAAATTCTGTGTCGCTGGTGCCGTTGGTGATTCCATTTTCCATAGCCCAGAGGACTGCATTGTAGCAGTAGCTATCGCTATCCACATCGGCGAAGGTGCTGTCAGAGGAGACTTCTGGCTCCCCTGCGGCACGGTAGAGGAAAGTCACAATCTGCCCACGGGTGCAATCTGCGTTGGGGCTGAAGGTGGTATCAGAGGTACCTGCGGTGATGCCCTCAGAGACTGCCCAGAGGACTGCCTCGTAGTAATAAGCGTCACTGCTCACATCGGTGAAAGGATTGACGTAATTCACCACAGGACTGCCGTAGGCCTTCCACAGCAGGGTCACGGCTTGGGCACGGGTACAGGTTGCGTTGGGACTAAAGGTGGTATCGGTGGTGCCGTTGGTGATGTTGTTCTCCACTGCCCACTTCACTGCGTCGTAGTAATACGCATCTACGCTGACGTCGGTAAAGGCAATGGCGGTGTTCTCGCTGACCATGTAGTAGGAGAAATGGCTGGTTTCGAAGGAAATCACACCAGTTTCTGCATCGTAGGTGCAGTCCATCAAGGTGATAGAGCCGTCATCAGCAACGTAGTACAGGGTGATGGGTGCGTTTTCGTTGACAGGGGTGTAGGGGATGGATACGGTGGCGGTGCCGCCGTTGAAGCTGGAGACGGTTTCTCCGCCCACGGAGATGGTTAAGTCAACCACAACGATGTTGTTCAAGTCTGCAGTAATCACGCTAGAAACAACCTCTTGCTCCACCACAACAGCAGAAATCACAACTTCCGTATCGCTAGAGCCAGACACGGCAGCGGCCACAACATCTGTGGCGGTTTCACACAGCTCAATGGTGGCGATTGGGGTCTCCACGGTGATGGTTGCGGTGGATTCGCTTGCCACGGAGGTCAGCACCGTTTCTGGGATGGTAACTTCTGTGGTGTCGTCGGTGGCAACAGCTACGATTTCTGCGGTGACGGTCTCGCCGTTTTCAGTTGCCACGGTTGCTACGATTTCGGTGGCAGTCTCAGTGTCGATGACCACAGTGGTGGTCTCTGCAATCACATCGCCAGAAGCGGTGGTGGTTTCAGCCACGGTCTCCACAGCGGTAGCGGTGTCGGTCACGGTCTCCACGGAGGTGCTTTCGGTCACATCGCCAGTGGTTTCATTGGTGGTAGTCGCCACGGTTTCAGTGACGGTTGCGCCGTCGTCGTTTGTGGTGGTGGTTGCAGTTGCGGTGGTGACGGCGGTTTCACCAGTGGTCTCGTTGGTGGAGGTGGACTCAATTTCTGTGGTCACAGAGCCGTCGTCGTTCTCCACAGAGGTCTCAGTGGTGGTGGTTGCTACCACTTCGCCAGTGGTGCTGTCAGTGGCGGTTTCCACGGTTTCGGTGGTGGTAGAGCCGTCATCATTGGTGGTGGTACTAGTCTCAGTCTCCACGGTCACATTGTCGGAAGTGGTTGTGTCAGTGGAGGTGGTGGTATCAGTGGTGTCGGTGGTGGTAGAACTAGAGGAGCTGCTAGAAGAACTAGACTTGTAAGGTGTGCCAGTCACTTCATCGGATTCCACACTGCCCATTACATTGGTTGCCGTCAGCACGAAGGTATAGGTGGTGCCATTGGTCAAGCTAGAGACGGTGTAGCTGGTGGATGTAAGGTCTGTGATTTGGATTTCAGTCTCACCATCTTGGGTCAAGACAAGGCCAGTCAATGCGCTGTCGCCATCATCCAACGTCCAAGTGATGGTCACATAGCCGTTGCCACGGGAGGTGGAAATGGCGGTGATGGAAGGTGCGGTGCTACCATCAGTAATAAACACAGACTTGGAAATGCTTGTTTCAGCATAATCATTACTGGCTGCTGCTGTTGCTGTAACAGTAACTTCTCCTGCTTTAACACCTGTTAATACAGAATCAGAAAGTGTTGCAACATCTGCTTTGTCAACGGTGTAAGTTACTCCTACTTGGTCACCTGTAATGGAAACATCTAATGTTTCGCCTACTTTTAAAGTGTTAATGGTATTTGCAAACTTTATGTTTTGTAATTCAAGCCACTTTGCATAATAAGTGCCGTTTGCAGAAACTTCAGTTGCAAGAGTAGTGAAATCTGCATTGGTGTACCAATCAACGAAGTCGTAACCATATCTAGTTGGGTCGGCAGTCAAATCGTCGATGTCAACCGCTCCACCATTTAGAACAAACAGTTGGTTGGTTGTTCCAAGTGCTGCTATTTCGGCAGTAATGCTGTCATCAGCCGCACCGACAACGTATACGTTGGCGTCTTCGAAAGACGCTAATTTGGTTGCGTAATCTGACTGCGTTATGCCATCTGTTGTATTCTCAAATGTCATTGTATGACACTCTGCATCGCCGTTAATAACCAATGTTTTTAACTTAGATGCACCATAAAATTCGCCATAACCCATAGTTTGGACATTGGGAATATTAATGACAGTTGTACCACTGTTCAATAATGTATTGTTTGAAAGTGTCAGTGCATGATTTTTAGCATCAAATGTGGCTAAATTTTTATGCTTTTGGAATGCTCTATTTCCGACAAGAATTTCACTGTCACTATCTTGAAAAATAATTGACAACAAATTTTCATCATCTCCATTACTAGACGAATCTCCGTTTAACGCATACTTGCTAATTTCAGATAATGTTAAACCATTTATTTCGTTTGGAATAGTAATGGCTGTATTAGTATCCCATTCGCCTGTAAATTCATCCAAGATAATTGTGTCATTTGTTACATTATAAGTGTATTTGAATAAGTTACCGCTTAAAGTAATTTTGGCATATTTTTGGTCAATCAGTGTAGTTGCAGTAGTAGATGGAATAGCAACTTCTACAGGTTTTTCATTAAATGCTCTAGTTCCAATAGACGTAATACCGTCTGGCAGAATGTAGATGTCATAACTAGAATAGATAAATGCATCATTCCCAACGCTATTAAGTACAGTCAGTTCTGATAAATCTAGGGTTCCTTCATTTTTCAAATTATAGAAACTTCCTTCACCAATTTCTTTTAGTGAAGCTGCCGCAGGTGAAAAATCAATCGTTGCTAATTCAGGGCAATATTTGAATGCGTAATCACCGATTTTCTCAATATTTGCACCCAAAGTAAGTTTTTCAAGTGTTGTGTTTGGGTCATCTTTTGTTCCTGCAAAAGCATAGGCACCAATTTGAGTTACTGTATATGTGACTTCATCATCGGTGTCTTCACCATCGATAACTTCGCCTGGAATTGTTACTTCTGACTCTTGGTCAGCACCTTCAGCATAACCAATCAAAGTAAGTGTTGTGACCTCGGCACTATCGGAATTGAAAGCATATCTAAATGTGTCATTGGTAGGAACTTTTCTACCATCTATCATTACGTTCCAACCACTTTCTTCTGCAAGTTTGAATGCATCGAAATCACTTACATCGAAAGAAGCAAACCATTTTTCACTTGCACCTTTACCTGGAAGAGGTGCTTGCAAATTGGAACCTTTTGCAAAGATTAATGTTTCAATCGTTTCACTGGTGAAACTTGCTATGTTAACCGTTTCCACGCTGGCTGGAATTGTGATTGTTTGCGCAGTTGTATACTGGAATGCGTTTGGACTGATGACTGTTGTTCCAGCCTTTATGCTTACATCAGTTCCAGTTTCACCACATTCATAGAAACGCAAGAAAAGGTCATCATCAGTTTGTTGATAAAGGGCATTGTTTTCGACAAACAAGTCGCCATTAATATTTTTTGTATCAGATGCACCAAATGTGAAATCTGTAAGTTCAGTAGATTGAATGAACGCATATTCACCAATTGCTTGGATATTTTCTGGAATTTCAATACTAGTCGCATTTGTACTTCTTAGTGCGTGCGTACCAATGTATGTAATATCTCCAGATATCTCAATTTGCGTAATTCTTGGCATGATTTGTCCAATATTAGAAAAAGATATGGTGATTATATCCGCGCCGTCAGCATCCTTAATATCTAGTTTCTCTTGTAAAGCCACTGCCCAAGGAATTGTAGCAGGTGTGTAATCTGCCATTGCACCAGTGCCATCGATGGTTAAAGTATAGCCACCGCCATCCACAGGGGTTTCCTTTTCATTGCGTAATGTTACATCTTCATTATTTGGCGTAAGTTTCCAAGTGACACTGCTCTCGTTGTCATCTGCACCACAATTCCCTGACAATGCATCATCATTATTCATTGGTGTAGTCATATCTATCAAACTCTTAACAGTTTCAACATTTTCTAGATTAGTTAAATCTAAACTAGAAACATCTTCAAGGCTTGCAACTTCAAGACGAATTTCTTCTGCTTTTGCAAAAACAGCTAAAACTTCTTCTTCTGAAAGTTCGCTCGTAATTGTATCAACAGATGGTAACGCATCAATGTCAGCTTGAATTTCGTCTAATGCTGTTGCACCTGTGTCATCAGCAATATTTTCATCGCCGCTGCCATAGGTAATAAACCCACAATCACAGGCGATTGCATCTTTTGCTTCTACATAGCTACATTCTTCACTATGCACATGGTCGCAATCTACGCCGTCTACTTGTGCAGTTGCATCTACTGCTTCTTGATATGCACAACCGTCAGCATGAATGGTGTTACCATCTGCATCTGCTACACATTCCATATTACAGTCTACTGCTGCTATCGCTTCTACTGCCTCAACAGCTTCTGTATAACTACAACCATCACCATGTGTATGGTCGCAATCTACACCTGTTACGGCTTCTTGGTATGTACATTCTGCTGTGTGTTCTGTTAATACTGGCGGCAGGCTGTCACCCTCCGTCGCAAAGGCTTGCATTGGCATCATTGAAAATACCATTGCCATTGCCAATACATAAGATATAATCTTATGCTTGCTTTTTTTCAATAATTGACTCATTAAATTTTCCTCCTAATTCATAATAGTTATTGATATTCTTCAATAACCTAACCATTTTATTCCTTTTCAAAACTCAGAATACCCCGCATTTTTTTTGCTAAACTTCTAATCGTTTTGCAATTTCACGCTCCTTCCATTTGTTTCATCATCAAAATACATAAGCAAAAATATCACTTGTTTTTTCACCAATATATTTTGCTATATGCAAAGATTACAGCATTTTTTTGGTGTTGTTGTAATCTGTATCGCATCTAATTTAAATGTTTTCTATCTCTGTGGTATCAGCCAGATAAGAAAAACTTATATTTCTTACGTCTATCCCACATTTCCACAAACCTATTTTCATCATAAGGTCGTACAATATAATCCACAATAATGGAACTGTTGATACCAACAATGGCAATAGGGTAGTTTTCAGAACTATGAATGAACACACCTCTTATTGGATTTGCAAAAAAATCTCCGATATTTTTAATAAGACCAATTACTTCTTCATCTTTATATTTCAAATCACATAAAAACAAATCTATTGCTTTTTCTTCTATTAAACTCGGTGCATTTACTATGGAGTCTGCAATGGTGAAGTTCATATCCTCATCGACTGTTTTTTTCATCATATCAATGACTTTGTCACCATCATCTAAGCCTATCATTAAAATATTCATTCTCTCACCACCTTTTGTATCGTTGATATTTCGTTATCCGACTTTGTTTGTTCTTGCATTTTTAGCCTTAAATCAAAAAGAGTGCGAGCATATATCATTTGCTCCTCATACGCAACTACTTCGGTTGGTTCTTGTTGAAGATTTTCCGTGTAAGATATTTTAATTTCTACTTTTTTAATGCAATTCATCTTTCCACGTTTCCTTTCTTTTTTGATTTACGAATATTGCTATTTTGCAATGCTTTTTCTAAAGCTGTCTACAAATTCATCAAACATAATCTCTCCAGCAAGTCTAGCTTCAATGGCTTCTTCAAGAGTTTTATAAGTTCCCAGTTCATATCGTTTGCCTTTAAAGGTGATACCAACTCGATAGCTTCCATTTTCTCGCATGGATACACCTCGAAAACCACTGGTATTGTTTTTTGCTGTACGTTTCGCAGCTATTCTTTCAATACAAGTACCATCAACAAAATGGATACTGTTTTCAAAATTTTTTCTTCTCACTTCATCTTGTAAACAGCCACAACTTTTTGTTTTTCCACTGGTTAGGCTATTATGACGAACCACAACGGTATTTCCACAATCGCAAGTACATTCCCATAAAGCTTCTGGGTCTGTTCTACAATATTTCTCTACTAGAAGTTTTCCAAACTTCTGACCCACCAAATTAACCTTTGGTTCTGTGCGTGAAAAAACAATTTTATTTGTAATGTATATAATAATACTGTAAAATCCAACAAAAGTCAAGATTTTCCACGATATTTGAATAAATTTACCAATAACTTGTTAATGGGCATAGGCAATAAATAGCTTGCTGTATATCAATATAGAATTATCAAAAGGTGTACCATTTGACAGCTATTTTTTATTTATAAACCTAAATTCTCGAAGTCTACGATAAAAAGTAGCTTCACTCATATCACATTTTCCTAAGACTTCCGACAACGGGAGCCTTTTTTGTTCCCAATCTTTCACAAGTTTTACAAACTCATCGGGAACAATTTTTTCTGGTCTACCAAACTTAACACCTCTTGATTTCGCAGCAGCAATGCCTTCTGCTTGGCGTTTCTTAATATTTTCACGTTCGCTCTGTGCAACGAAAGATAAAATTTGCAGTACAAGGTCGGCAATAAATGTCCCCATAAGGTCTTTACCATTTCTTGTGTCAAGAAGTGGCATATCAATCACGCATATATCAATTCCAATATCCTTGGTAAGCACTCTCCACTGCGATTGTATCTCCTCGTAGTTTCTTCCGAGCCTATCGATGCTTAGAACATATAACAAATCTCCTTTTTTAGTTTTTTCAGCAATTTTTTATATCCTGCACGATTAAAATCCTTTCCGCTTTGTTTATCCATAAACACATTATTTTGTGATACCTCCACATCTTTAAATGCATTCATTTGTCTATCTTCATTTTGGTCTATGCTTGAAACACGTACATATCCGTAAATATTCATCTTAATCCCTCCTATATCTATAATTTTACAGCAAAAAGAGCAGAAGCTTATCGCTCCTGCTCTTTTTAATTTGGGTTGCCTTCTTCATTTTTCATTATTTTCTTAGTTCTCGCAAGCCCATTATATTCTTTGGGTGATATACAACTGTATTTTCTATATTTCTTTCAATTAACAAAACAAGAGCAGAAGCTTATCGCTCCTGCTCTTGTTTTGTGACCGCTTTACTTATTTTCAACTCATCACTTTTGTTGATATAAGAATAAAACAGTATCTATAATGGCTATAGTTCTGACCAATGTAAATTCACCACATATGAGGTGGGGAAGCTGTCGCTATTATTTAACCCCAATAATTGTAGCAAGCAATGCAAACTCCGACACACTCGGATTTTACAGCTTGTTGGGGAGTATCCCCAATCCCCACAAACCCACATCAATTTTGATGTGGGTTTTATACTGTCTTTCAGACAGTGCATCACCTCGCTATGCTCAGTTTTATCGAGAGGTTTTCTCTCTCTTTTGAGTTTGTTCTTGCTCTTTATTTTGGATATTTAATAGGTGATCCACATTGGCTTTTGCATTTGAAATCTCTTGCTGTTCTGTCTTGATATGGTTATACTCTGCATGGATTTTTTTCTTTTTTGCAAAGAGTTCCTTATATTCGTTTTTTAATTCTGCCATTGTAGGTAGCTTAGATAAACCAAGTTCCTTAAAGTGATTTTTCGCCCCTTGGTGGAGCAGTATTTCCGTAATGTTTTCCTCTTTGAATTTAGGAGAATACCCTGACTTCTTATAGTCCTCATAGACGGCTTTTGTTTTTGCAAATTGAATAATATTTTTCTGTAAAATACTGTTTAGGGTCAATCGCTTTTCAGTATCTTTTAACGCTTTAGATAGTACAGAAAACGCACTGTTCACGGCATCAGATTTCACCTTTAAGTCCTCATAATTTAGTAGGTTATTTTCGGTGAGATAGTTCATAGTTTTGGCAAGCTGCTTGATATTAAACGTCTTTGCCCATCGCTCATATCCTACACCTTTTTTTGCTGTGATTGCCGACTGCAAATCTATCAAAAGATTAACCTTTTTATCGTTCCTCCGTGTTTTCTTTTTAGGTGGGGTATGGGTCTTTTTACCGTCAATAACTTCACGGATATAGTCCTCTTGGTACTCGTCACCCAAAGAACGCAAACGAATAAATTTTTTCTGTTCTTTACTCTTAAATGCAAGGTGTTTACCATGTCTGATTTCATAGTCTTTCCTTTGCATTTCCTTTAAAAAATCATCGAAGTTGACAGGTTTATTTGTAATCACTTCATCAATAGTTTGCCTTAATTTATCAGATAGAGTAGGTGGCTTTTCTTCGTCCAACCACTTCCCATAATGCTTTGATTTTTCTTTTGGGTTTTCCACGATAGACAAGCCATATTTAAGGCAAAGCAGATCGCTTATTTTTCTGACTGCACGGGTGGAATTAAAGAAGTTTCGCCACTTCTTTTTACAATCCAAAGATGTAGAGTTCCACCGAATGTGCGTATGAATATGTGCCTTGTCTACATGGGTGCAGACAATAAAAGCATGGTTGCCTTTTGTGATTTTTTCTGCCAATTCATATCCGATTTTATTAGCAAGTTCGGGTGTGATTTCATTTGGTTTAAAGGACTGTCTGACCTCGTACATAATGATATTACTTTTTTGTGTTCTGCCCGTTTTTTGCTCATATAGTTTCTTGGACAAAAGAAACTGACTGTCTACTAAATCAGTATCACACATATAGGTTGTAATGTGTTCACCCTCATTGGTTTTATTAGGATTTTTGGCATAATCTGTACGGTCTTTGATACACTGACCAAGGCTCACACCTCGGTTGTGGTGCATAGGAGTTATGCGTGTTGTTGCTATAAAATCACCTCCGATTTTCTTTTAAATTGATTGTTTTTTTACCTTGATTTTCTGCATAATGAAAAGCAGTGTACGCTCCACCGTAGGACTTAGAGATACAACCAATAACCACATCTGATTGCTGTACCATCCACCTGTTTCTGTGACTGATTGCAAATCGTTGTGGTACAGTTTCAAGTCCTTCTGCATAGATTGTTCCGTCAAAATTCCGCTCTATGTATTCATCTTTCTCTGTGGGCAGATAGGCTAGAACTAGATAGAGTTCCAGTCCCTCAAACTCCTTTTTTGCTTGACGTACCGCACGAGCTGACATACCATCAAAACTGCCATATCCACCTACATAGAATGTTGTAACACCATCTTCTAAAATCGTGTGTTTTACTGCATCATATAGGTCATTAAAAATGATTTCGTTTGTGTTTCTGTGTCCGAAAAAAGTGCATATTGTTTTCATAATCAAATCCTCCTAAAATAAATTATAGTCCTTTTAGGATATAAACTCAATACTTCTTAATACTATTTTAAGACCCATTTGAAATGTAAAATAGTATTAAGGAGGAATGTATTATGGATGTACTTCAAAAAGTAAAATCGCTCATGGAAGAACGTAGTTGGACAGAATACAGATTGGCTAAAAATGCAAACCTTTCTCAATCCACCATTAAAAATATTTTTCAGAGAAATAATGTGCCTACTGTCGCAACCATAGAAAAATTATGCACTGCATTTGGTATAACCTTATCTCAATTTTTTGCCAATGATAATGATTTAGTGTCACTCAATTCCGAAGATATTGAATTGTTACAGAGATGGAGTAAGCTATCTCTTGAGCAAAAAGAAAGTTTTCTGAATATGTTAAAAAGCATATCATAAACCATCATCAAGCAAATGATTTGTAAACTCTCTTAAATAGCCTTTGATGTTACTGACATCTTGGGCTATTTTTTCTATGTCATCAATATAGATATTTCCAGTTTCATTGGCACGCTTACTAAGCTGATTGATGTTATTACCTATGCGTGACAACTCGGTTGTAAGGCTGTTTAAGGGGTTCATATCCACCTCGAGCATATACCCATAGATAGCCATTCTACGAAGATAAGCACCGATATTATCCGTGCCGACCATCGACATTTTTTGAGTAATAACCTCTCGTTCTTTTTCATCTACCATAAAATGCAGATGTATATTCCTTGTTCGTCTTTCCATAACTTCCTCCTGTTGCAATAGAAAAAGCACTAACCGACTTTTAAAGTCAATCAGTGCCTGTATGGGTTGTGTTATTCAGATTTTGTTTGCACTTATCTATTTGTGCGATGTTCTAGGTATGCTCATAGAACAAAACTGCTACGCAGTGGCATCCGTGATTTGAAAATTTCTCCTTCTATTTTACAATAAAGATAGCCGAAAGGCATCTGAATTGTAAAGGAGATAACCACAATGACCCACGAACAAGCCATTGCAAAGCTGGAAGCAGACATCCGCCTGCGGGGGATGAGCGAGCACACGGTGAAGGAGTATTCCTCCAAGGCCAAACGATTTTTGAAACATACGCAAAAACCAATTGAAACTATTTGTGAGCAGGATTTTCGCAATTATCTGGAATTTCTGGATAGAGAAAAAACTCTGGCGCCATCCACCATCAACATCCACAACAGCGCCCTGCGATTTTTCTTTGAAGTGACACTGGAGCAAACCCTCTGCTACCGTCGTTTACCACGAAAGAAAGACCCCATAAAAGTACCTACCGCCTTCACAAGACAGGAAATCCTCTGGTTTTTAGAAGCCATAGATGACGATTTGCGGTACAAGGCCATTTTCTCAGTCCTATATGGCTGTGGTCTACGCCTGTCAGAAGTGCGCCATTTGCGCATCCAAGACATCGACAGCGAGCAAATGCGACTCTTTGTCAACCAAGGCAAGGGGCAAAAAGACCGCTGGGTGCCGTTGGGCCAATCCTCTTTGGTGGATTTGAGAACATATTTCGCCCGTTTTCGCCCCAATCATCCAGAAGGATGGCTGTTTCTCAACACCAAAGGGGACGATTGCATTTCCGAGCGCGCCATTCAAGATGCCTTCAAAAAGTATCACCAACGTGGTCGCATCAAAACCTATGGCACCGTCCACACCCTCCGCCACAGCTATGCCACCCACCAGATGGAGGATGGTGTCAACGTCTTTTTCATTCAGAAAATTCTAGGACACGCTACCCTCTGGACGACCATGCGGTATCTGCGCATTGCCATGACCGATGTGATGAAGACCAAAAGTCCATTGGATAAGCTGATGGAAAAGGAGGAAAAACGGAAAGCCAAGGGCAAAGTGGTGCCGCAAAATGGTTGAGGTACAGGATATTTTCGCCCTGCATGGGGAGGAATTTCGTTAAACCCACAGGTTATCCACCGTCCAGCACAAGGCCATGAATGCCATCCAGAATTGTCGCACCGCAAGGCTGGGCGGACACCTCGACCACTGCCCAGCCTGCGGTACAGACAGGCCGTCGTACAACTCCTGCCGTAACCGTCACTGCCCCAAATGCCAAACCTTGAGCAAGGAAAAGTGGATTGATGCACGGAAAACAGATCTGTTGAATACGGGCTATTTTCATGTGGTATTCACCCTACCTCACGAGTTAAACCCTCATATTTATGCAAATTATAAATGCTAATATAAAAGTGAGCCACCTAGCCCCCTTTCGCTCATGAAAATTTGAGCCACTTGAAATAACCCTGTATACTAGCAGTAAGCTAGGAACGGGGGAAAATAAAGGTGGTAATCACAGTGAACATTTACAAAGAAGTGCGACAATTACGCCAGCAGGGGCGTAGCCAGCGGAGCATTGCAGTCCAACTGGGCATCTCTCGCAATACGGTGAAAAAGTACTGGGAGGGTGAAGCCGTGCCGTGGGTGCGCAAGGAGTATCAGCGCCCAACCAGCGTGCTCACGGAGGGCGTAAAGAACTTCATCCAGCAATGCTTGGATGAGGATGAGGAAAATCGTCTCAAGAAGCAATCTCACACCGCCAAGCGGATCTACGACCGTCTAGTGGAAGAGCAGAGTTTTACAGGTGGCGAATCCACCGTGCGACGCTATGTCCAAGAACTGCGTGGCAGTACGCCTGAGGCCTTCGTGCCACTGGCCTTTGACCCTGGGGATGCAGTGCAAGTGGACTGGGGTGAGGCAACCATTCGGTTGGCTGATGTGAAAACGAAAGTCAATATTTTCTGCGCACGCCTTTGCTACAGCGACGCCCCATTTGTGGTGGCCTACCGCAGACAAAACAGCGAGAGCTTTTTAGAGGCACAGGTGCGCACCTTTGACTACTTCGGCGGCGCGCCACGGCGTGTCATCTTTGACAACGCCAAAATTGCCGTAAAAGACGGATTTGGCGCCCACGCCAAAACGCAGGACAGCTATGCTATGTTGGCAGCGCACTACGGTTTTGAGACTGTATTCTGCAATCCTGCCTCTGGCAATGAAAAAGGGCTAGTAGAGGGTTTGGTAGGCTTCTCACGACGCAATTTCTGCGTGCCACTACCCAAAGTGGACAGCATGGACGAGCTGAACGATTTGCTACAAAAGCGTTGTGAACAGTACCTAAAACACACCATTCGTGGCAAAAACGGCACTGTTAGGGAAGAATTCGAAGTGGAAAAAGCTGCACTCAATCCCTTGCCCATCTACCGTTTTGACCCTGCCAAACGTGCCCACGGGCGAGTAGACCGATTTAGTACCGTGCGCTTCGACACCAATAACTATTCCGTGCCTGTGACCTATTGTGGCAAAGAAGTGACGGTAAAAGCACTGCCTGAACAGGTGGAAATCTACAGCCAAAACAAGCTGATTGCCACCCATCCACGCTGCCTTGGGCACAAGCAAAACGTGTATGATTTACAGCATTACTTGCCGCTTTTGGAACGAAAAGGCCGTGCTATCTTCCAAGCAAAGCCAGTGCGTGACACCGTTCCACCAGTGTTTTTAGCGTGGTTGCAGAAGCAAAATTTGAAGCCAAAACAGATTGTGGAATTGCTATATCGCTGTCTTGATGAGGGGTTTGACACCGTGATGCAAGGCGTCTCCGTGGTCACGCCACCGCCCCCTAAAATTGCAGACACTGTGGTTGTCCAAAACGTGAATTTGGCAGGCTATGACGTTCTTTTTGGAGGTGTGAGAGTATGAATGTGACGGAGGAACAGGTGAAATTATACGCAAAGCAGCTGCGTCTGCCTATGTTTGCTGACTACCAGCAAGTGCTCAGACAGGTGGATTCCAGTGCCACTTTTGCTGATTTACTATTGGAATTGATGCAGGCCGAATTGGCTTCTAGGCAAGAAAATCAAATGAAAAAGCGGCTTAAAGCGGCAAATTTTCCGTATTTGAAAACATTGGACGAGTTTGATATGACCCAACTCAACGAAGCGGTTTCGCCAATATTTTTGCAGGAACTAGCCTCCTGTGATTTTGTGAACAGACGGCAAAACGTGGTGATGATTGGCAATCCCGGCCGAGGCAAGACCCACTTGTCCATTGCACTGGGGCTGAAGGCCTGCTACGCGGGCCACAGCGTTCTGTTTAAGAACGCCGCAACACTCTCTACGGAGCTGTGTGAGGCCCGAGACAACTACTCTTTGGGCAAGTTGGAGCGCAATCTAGCCCGTGCTGATTTGCTCATCTTGGACGAGCTGAGTTACCTCAGCTTTAACCGCCACCAATCTGAACTGCTGTTTAAAGTCATCTCTGACCGTAGCGAGAAACGCAGTACCATTGTGACAACGAATCTGCCGTTCTCCAGATGGCCAGAGCTATTTGAAAACACCACCATGGTGGCGGCTCTCATTGACAGGCTGACCTTCCAGTCCCATGTGCTTGATATGAATGGTGATTCTTTTCGTTTGAAGCAGACCCTGGCAATGGCTGAATATTCGTGAGCGAGTGGCTCACTTTTTCATGAGCGCAAGTGGCTCACTTTTTCATGAGCGAGCGGCTCACTTTTTGGTTGACGTTTATACAAATCAAAGGCAGTGCTACAACCTGTTATTTCGCTGCGTAGCCCAGACTTTGCAGGAGTTGTCACGGGATAAAAAGTATTTGGGCGCAGAAATCGGACTGACGGCTGTGCTCCACACTTGGGGGCAAAATCTCAGCTTTCACCCCCACATCCACTGTATTGTTCCAGCTGGTGGGCTGAGCAAAACAGGACATTGGCAGGCCTCACGGCAGAAATTTTTTCTGCCTGTGAAGGTTCTTTCTCGGAAATTTAGAGGAAAGTTTCTGGCACTTTTGAAGCAGGAATTTACCGATATTGACCAGAATTTATTGAATACTTGCTACCAAAAGGAGTGGGTGGTGTACTGCAAGCCACCCTTCAAAACGGCGGCCAGTGTGGTGGAATATCTCGGAAGATACACCCACCGTGTGGCCATTTCCAACCACCGTATTTTGAAGCTAGAGGACGGCAATGTGACCTTCAAATGGCGAGATTACAAGGATGGCAGCCGTTGGAAAACCATGACTTTGACCGCCATGGAGTTCATCCGCCGACTGCTGATGCACGTTTTGCCTCAGGGGTTTATGAAAATTCGCCACTTTGGATTTTTATCCAGTCGTGGCAAGCAGATGAAATTGAAGCGTTGCCAACAGCTGACCCATACCAAAAACCTGCCAAAAAGGCGGAGCACCATGGAGATTTTAGCGAAAATCTTGGGCAGAAAACCCAGTCAATGCCCCTGCTGTGGTTTTGATGGCCTACAACAACTGGGGCTGTCGCCACCATAAATCCAGCAATTGAACAGCTAAAAAAAGTCTGCTTCAGGGCAGGCTAGCTTTGCTATAGCTATTTTGCGGAATTTAGCGTGATTTTTGACGTTAACATCCTATTGTCTGCCATTTTCAAGCGATGGAAGTTCTAATTTTATGAAAAGAGAACGGATGCTTTCCCCATAGCCACCAGCAATCCTACCGCAGTTTCGTTCAATGACAGTTATCCAACCATGGGCGATGTAGCGCAAGCTATACCGCCCATCTTTTTGCGCCCATGCTCGGATAACTTGCTACTCATTTTGCACGATATTTCTTATATGCTTGAAATACAAACATTACTTGCAATAATGTTACAATCACAGAAATTACAAGCATAAGCATATTAGCTGTGAGTGGTTTAAAATACCAACTCCATTTTTCTGTTTGAAACTGCTGTATGCACAAGTAAGAGGATATACAACTTATGATATTTCCTAAAAAAACCATTGCATATTGCTTTGTTTTTATAGCTCCAAAACATAATAGTGCAAACCCAATAATCATCACTAAATAAAACCACATATTCCACCAAAGAACATCGCCAATCATAGCCAAAAAAGCAAAAGGTATACTATATCCAATAAGTAAAAGTATGCTGATAATCCATTTATTCGTCATGTTTTTTATTACCTTTCATTATATAAATTTCATGTATCCATTACGCTCATTCTGTTTATTTATTTCTATAGTCATAAACATCTGTTGTAATATCTAACACTATACCATTTATCTCAACCGTTGTATCATCTATCCATTCAACAGTAGCTTGTTCACATTTATACTGCCAATAAATGTTTTTTTCTTTTCCTGTTTCGTTATTTTTAAGAGTACCTAATACTGCATAAGATGTTGTAGCTCCACCATTGTTAAGATACATTGATAAGCTATATGTTCCATCAAGAGATTCGCTTACACCAAGTATTTCTTGACCTTCAATATTTTGTATTGTAAAAAATGCACTGTAAATTCCAAACCCAAGCAAACCTATAACGGTTATAAGAATCACTAATACTATCTTGAATTTTTTCATATAACTCCTCCTCAAACTAATATAAATTGCACGTCATAAACCGTGGTTTCTCTCTTTCGAGGTTAGCCAAATAACCTCTGTCTACATCTAATATGCTACAATTAGCATATCTCGTAATCTTCGCTATCATCAGCTTCACCTGTGGTGCAAGTAAAGCACATATATGTACCTGTGATGCCACTGCCTGCCGCCCAAATAGGACTGCCACAAATCATACACTTTGCACCATTTTGTTTTGCCTTCAGTGCATCGGTTAAAGCACGAATAAGGTCAGCCTTTTGATACTGATTGGGATTGTTTTTTATTGTAGCAGTTGCAAATTTTTCTATGCTGATGTTTACCATTTTAAGTTCTCCTAAATTTCTCTTAATCGTATGGTCAGTCCGTCCACACCGTCTAAGATAAGGTGGGCAATGGCAAAGATGCCAAATTCACTAAAAACAAAACAGATAGCATATCCAATTAGTATTGATGGAAAATGCACTTCGCCCATAACAAGCAGTATTGTGAAAATTACAGCCAGTAGCATACTTAGCATATTTAACAGCGTACCACTGATAATAGTGAGCAGTCGCAGTATAGCCGATATAAAAGACAATACCATTATAACAGGAAACATCGCAACTTTCAGTAAAATTCTCAGTAAATTTAACATCTTTTTATCCTCCTAATCGTTTTATATATTACTTCTCAAGTATACTATATCACATTAAAGTGTTAAAGTAAATCTTTTTCGTACATTTACAAAAAGAAAAATGGGGAATGATAACATAAGTCCTCATTCCCCAAAATTCAAGTCTGTTATCTCTCTGGTACAGCCTTTTGAACTGATTGCCCGATAACAACAGGCTCTTGCCCAATGGATTTTAAAGCCTTTAATACAGAGGATTTTTCTTGTGATTGCTCTGTCATTTCATCATCTACAATTTCTTCCTCCTGTTCTTGTTCATTATCCAGTTCAGTATTGAGTTCTAAAAGCCTTTGGCTTTTGGTGATATATTCTTCTTCTTTTGGGAAAGGGGTATCGGCTTCAAACCTTGCTGCTTCCATTTCACCGTTTAACTGGTGCAATCTCTCGGTTAAATCTTCTACACGTTTTGGGATACTTTCAAGAGCATTGTTAATACGGGTGATGTTACCTGTGATGTTATTTTCCAATTCTGCTCTGTGGGTGAGGGTGTTTTTCATTGCAACAACAAATTTACCGCTGTCAATAGACATCACCATAGGAAAGCCACGGTACTCGCCAAACTCTAGTTTATCCTCTGGACTTGCAATACTCTTGCACACCTCTATAATCGCCTCACCTGCCTCCTTTTTATCCGTATAGACTTTATCCTTAATCTTGATAGTAAAGGCATCTTCGCTTACTGGGTGAGCCTGTACAGCCTTATTATCTACCAGTAGTCCGTCAATACGTTCTTCTGTCTTTTTGATTTCGATAGGATAAAACTTGATGGATTTATCCTCCATTTCATAACGGATACTATTATGGTTTGTACGCATGAGTTTCAGCTTTGCAACTTGAATGTCTAAGTCCATTTTTTCCTTAAATCTTGGATCACCTGTGGCTAAAGCCTTGACCTCAGCATAGGAAAGTGCCGTTGCGTCCACGTCATCGGCAGAACGTGCGGGAGATTTACTGGTAAATATCTGACCGAATACGGATAGGTAAAACTTTGATATAATATAATGGACCCTAGAAACCAAACCAGCACTCGAAAAATTATCGTGAACGTGATACAATATCAAAAACGATAAACGAGAGGAGAACATATCATGCCACGAAGCAGTTACAGCGCCGAATATAAGGCCAAGATCGTCCTAGAAGTCCTCCAGGGTGAGAAGGAATTAAACGTTATCGCTGCCGAGCAGGGGGTTAATCCCAACATGATTCGCAACTGGAAGAAGGAATTTATATCCAATGCCAGTCAGGTTTTCGATGAGAAAAAGCAGGTCAAAGAAGCACATCGGAAGGAGGTTGCCCTGAAAAAAGAGAAGGAGCAGATGCTCCGCACCATCGGCCAATTGACACTGGAGCGAGACTTTATTCAGGGTGCCTTTCGGGACTGCGGCATCCCCGTCCCCAAGTTCCCTCAGGACTGACGCAGACCTGTCCATCCGCCGTCAATGTGAGCTGCTGGGTCTGCCCCGAGGGCAGGTCTACTACCAGCCTGTGGAGGTCGACCAGGAGGCCAAGCGCTGGCGGGAGCACATCATGGCACGCATCGACTACTGGCACACCCAAATGCCCTACATCGGCTCTCGAAAGCTGGTGACCAAGCTGGCCACCGACCAGATTTTTGTGGGTCGCAAGCTGGTTAGGCGACTGATGTGCGAGATGGGAATTCATGCTCTCTATCCCAAGGCAAATCTCTCAAAACGCAACTTTAAAGAGTCTATCGTACCATATTTGCTGAGAAATAAGGTTGTCTCGTTCCCGAATCAAGTGTGGTCAATCGACATCACTTACATCAAAATGCACCACGGGCACATGTATTTGACGGCGATTATCGACTGGTATAGCCGTCTGATTGTGGGCTGGAGTCTGTCCGATACGCTGGACACAGATAACGTCATCGCCGCTGTCCAGCGCGCAATTTCTAGCCACGGCACCCCCGCTTTTCTCAATTCTGACCAAGGATGTCAGTTCACAAGCTCCCAATATAAGGGGTTTTTGAAGGCAAATCACATTGTCCAAAGCATGGATGGTAAGTCCCGTTGGGCGGATAATATCATGATTGAGCGGTGGTTCCGTAGCCTGAAAACCGAGGAAATTTACCTCAACGAGTATCAAAATCCTAGGGTATTGCGCCGTGGAATTGGAAATTATATCAAGCAGTACAACACCTTCAGACCCCATCAAGCACTGGGAAATCAGACTCCAGAGGCCGTGTATGGGGCAGCCTTCACAACGCCAACCAACCACCTTGACAGTCTGGCACAGGCTGGTTGAGGACTGGTGGCGACGGGAGGTCGTGGGTTGTAGGCGGAGGCCGTTCCCCTCGCCTTTCCCATTGTACCAGCCTGACCCAGTCGGTCAAGGCAACCCTTCGGGCGGCTACCCTGGAGGTAACCACAACCAGGCTTGGCTCAGGAAGCAAAATAGGTTGTTGTGTTCACGATAAATTTTGAGGAAGTGGTCTTGACAGGGGGACCATTATATAATCTCCATCTTTTCCCCCCGTTCACACCGTGCATGCGACTTTCACCGCACACGGCGTTCCATCGATTATTATGTTGTTTTAGTTAAAGTAAACTTACACTCTTTCGAGCAACGATTAAATTACAATTTCAAAAAGGTCGGCTTCTTTTCGCAAATTGTTTAGTTTTTGTAACTGAATATTTGTTAATTGCAGTTGTGTTAGGCAGTTTTGAATGGTCTCTTTTGTAGTTGCATGTATTAATTTATGGACTATATGATGAACGATAGCAAGGTTTCTGTATTTGTCTGTTCCACCTAAGTGTTTAGGTTTCTTGTGGTGGCAATGAATTTCCTTTAGTTCTAGCATTTTACCACTCACACTACATTTTCCATGTTGTGCTGAATATAATGAAAGTCTATTATCCATATACTCAACACTTCTATTCCCGTCATTCGCCCTCATTAAAGCGTGCAATATTTTTGTATTGATTTGCAGTTTTTTATGAATTTCTTCTCTTCCGTCAGGGGTATATTTGTTAATTGACCTCTTTTTCCACATTGGATTTTTATGTTGCACATAACCGACAGGTATTAAAGGCTTGTCTCCTACAAATCTAATCTGTGCACTTTTCCCGTATTGACTTTTAATATATCGAAATCCATATAAATCACCTTGTTTGGTAATTCTTTTCCTAAGCCTATTTTTGTGTACTGCAATCATTACACGAGATATTTCTGCACAATCCAAATTTATATGTGTAGCAATTTTATAATAATTATGCAAGCCAGATACTGAAGCATTGTAGAGATTTACAAACATCGCTTCTTCAGAATTATCTTTGGCATGTGACATCCTAATAACCAAAGTTTTAAGCCTATCCCTACTTTTATTTATTGCTTTATCACACATGTGTGACTTAACTACATAAGAATTACCTTTTTCTACTGCCTTGAGTTTAAACCCTAAAAATTCCGAATAACAATTTTTCAAATTGACAACTTTTGATTTTTCTTCGCTAATTTCAAGCTTGAGCCTTTCGGCAAGCCATGTTTTTACAGCAAAGAAAGTTTTGTTTGCATCGTTTTTGTTGCGACAGAAAATCTTAAAGTCATCAGCATACCTTACAATATGCATCTCTTTTAACTTTCCACGTCTAAAAGCACGATAAGCGTTACCACGATTCATAACCCCTTTATTATTGGGATAATCTGGTACTGTATGTGCAGGCATCTTTTCCCATTGACTAGCTACCCACCAATCCAATTCATTTAAGACAATGTTGGATAGTAGCGGTGATAACAGTCCACCCTGTGGTGTCCCCATCGTAGGGTAAATCACTTTACCACTTGGCAATTTAATAGGTGCTTTCAGCATTTCTTTCACGATACAAAGCAACTTTTTATCTCTAATTCCCATTTGCCACATTTGCTTAATGAGCTTTGCATGGTTAACATTATCAAAGAAGCCTTTAATATCTACATCTACAACAAAATGAAGGTTATTCTTTTGTATCATGACATAGCTTTGTGCAATAGCATGTTCGGCTCCTCGATTAGGTCTAAATCCATTGCTTCGTTCATGAAACTTAGCTTCGCATATTGGTTCAAGTACTTGTAACAAACATTGTTGTACAATTCTATCCCACATGGCGGGTATGCCTAGTGGTCTAGTTTTACCATTCGGTTTTGGAATTTCTACACGTCTAACTGCTTTAGGTCTATAACACTCAAATTTCTTTCTTATGATTTCAATAAACTTTTCCTCATCAATTTTTTCAATGTCTTTGATGGTCATTTTATCTACCCCATAAGTATTACTACCACTGTTACGTTTAATATTTCGATATGCCAATAGTATGTTTTCTTTACTGGTTACAATTGGTATTAATTTGGAGAAAACTTTATTTTGCTTGCTATCTGCATACAATTTATCAAACGTTCCTTGTAAATCATAATATTCTATATGCCGTATTTTCTTGTGTTTTCGTTGCTTCTCTTGTGTCACAGGCATCATCTCCTTTCAGATTTGATTTTCTTTGTCATACTCGAAGCTGTGAATGTTTACTTTTCTATTCTTAAATCATAATAATCGACTAATGGCTGTTCCTCCATTCTCATTACAAGAACTTCTCAGGTCGTGCCATCACTCTCGCAAAGGGTTCACATACTTATGAATTCATATGTTGACTTTTCAAATTTTGGGAAAAGCCCCTTTACTTTCCACGTTTCAATCATCTTATCTCTGCATATACCCTTAGGTGCTTACTTTTAGCACAACTATTTCAGATTTCAAAAAAGAAGCTCGTCGTCGAGCAGGAGTTACTCGGGATACATATTCTAGCATGACGGATAACTTAGCCATCATCAGCGAACAGGATGACGATATTGCCGAATGGACGGATGAATTGAGCAAAATTGAGTCTAAGCTGAGTGGCGGAGACGTGCGTGAGAAAGTACGTGTTATAAATAGTGAGATTAAGCGTTGTGATGAAATCATTCGTAAGGCTCGCACGGAGCGTGACCAGAAATTCAGTCAGCGTGGCAGACTAGAAAGTGATTTAGAACGTGCAGATACTGAACGGCGCAATTTAACCTTGCTAGATGACAAAAATAAAAAAATAGAAATATATAAAGCTTATGCTGAACGTGTCTATGCTGAACTCAAAGAGTCCTACGATACAAACGAAACAGAAATTCGGAAAAGACTTGAAAAAACTATTAATGATATTTTCATTCAAATTTATGAGGGTGGACTTTATTTGACCATCGATGAAAAATATCGAATTTCCGTTGCCGTTACTGATTATGATGGAGATGTTGAAACATCTACGGCTCAAAGCATTTCTGTTATCTTTGCATTTATTACTGCTATTATTAAGATGGCAAGAGAAAATCAAGCTGCTACCGATGAAAATGCAAAGCTACTCTCATCAGAACCATATCCTCTTGTAATGGATGCCCCTCTCTCAGCATTTGATAAACGCAGAATTAAAACAGTATGTGAAGCACTGCCTAGCACAGCTGAACAAGTAATAATTTTCATTAAAGACACAGACGGTGAACTAGCTGAAGGCTATATGGGTGATAAAATTGGTAGTAGATATTCTTTCGATAAAAAGAATGAATTCGAAACAGCATTAGTGTAGGAGGGTTATTATGTTTGATAAACAATATCGTTTCAAAGGTAGACATGCCTTGCGTGTAGATCAGCTAACAAGTGCGTTCGATAACTCTAGTACAGCTAAAATGTTTGAACGTAATGTAGATGTTTATGCCAACGCTCCACTGGTCGGATTCTTATATGGCAGATTAGCCGCAGCAGATGATACCAAAAATCCAGAAACAAATCAAGTGTATAATCAGAATGTTATGGGTGATAGGGTGATTTACTCCCAAGAGGAACTAATGTTCAATTTCAGATTGATTATGCTACTAGACTCAAAACATGAGGCGGATTTGCAGAAACGTATTGATAAAGCATTCCGTCATATGGGTGATGACCCTAGTGACGAAGAACGCTTTAATTCATATGTGCGTGGTGGTGTTGATGTGCTATATGAAAAGCTGATAGAGGGTGCCACCGATGCTAATGAATATATCATGAAGCTTTATGAATTTGTTGAGGAATTTGAAGAGCGCTTTAATGCTGAAGTCATCAATGCCGATATTCTTAGTTTATGTGCAAACTAAAAAGCATTGTCCTTTGTACATCAACCCGAAAGAAGTGAAACCTTGTGAACGAACGAATTCCATGGGATAAATACGAAGCAGCTATTCTACTTGATACATTTTTGAGTGTAGAAGAAAATCTCCTTACTAGGGGCGAAGCATTTGAATATATTTCTGCGGTATTACGACAAAGAGCATCTATAAATGGATTGCTTGTAAATGATAACTTTCGGAATGTTAATGGAATTAGAATGCAAATGGATTCGCTGAAGTTCATTTATTCTAACGGTGAGCGTGGCTTATCTCACGCAAACAAATTGTTTAATGATATTGTTGAACTTTATCAGACTGATAGATCTACATATCGCACTCTGCTTGAAGAGGCTAATAAATCAGCTGGTTTACTTTTGTATCAATCTATTCCGCACCGTATTCGATAGAATAAGGTTAAATATTAAATGTGATTGGAAGTGATGGAGTATGGCGAAGATCGAAGAACAAAAAGCATTTGCACTTTTGCTTGAGTTATCTGAAAAGCAGGGTTATATTACCTTTGATGATATAATGGCTAGTGCAGATGCTGGAAATCTTCCCATATCCTCCGTAGATTGGTTATCTAGTGAAATTACAACAAGGGGAATCCTAGTTTATGATGAAGCACCATCGTTGACTCCAAGTACGGCAATAGATGATTATGAAGATTACGCGCAAATTGATTATGAAAATGTATTTCGCAAAGTAGTAGAATTAAGTCCATCGCTAGAACAGTTTGTTGAAGCAATCCGACGCATAAGGCCGCCACAGTATAAGGAAATCTCACAATTAAAATATCAAGTAGCGGAAGGCAATATGTATGCTCGTCAACGCATGATAGAGATGCATTTGCGTCTTGCTTTAAAGATTGCATTAAACCGCACTGAGCAATATGATATGGACATTGTAGATGCAGTGGACCTTGCTTGTATTGGGTTAATAATTGCCGCTGATAAATATAACCCAGATAGCAATGGAGCATTTGGTTCTTATGCGTCCTTGTGGATTGTTCAAAATATATCTAGAGAGCAAGCAACACAAAACCCAGATATTTATTTCCCTGCACACAAAAAAGAAGATTACTATTCGCTTTATCCCGAGATAAAATCTCGTTGCTGTGAACACTGCGAAAAATTACATCGGTGCAAAACATTCATGACACGTGCCATGGAAAAACTCGGGAATACCGCTGAACAAGCTGCGGATACATTAATGGCTTGTTCGTCACCACTATCAATCGATGTGATTTTAGAAAATATGGAAACTGAACCTGAAAAATACCCTCAGTTAGCATATGCCTTAGATGACGAAATTGACTCCAGTATTAACTTCAAAGACTTACGCGCCACTATTAATTCTGTTTTGAACGATTTAAGCGAAAAAGAAAGCGATGTACTCAAAAAAAGATTTGGATTAGATGATATTGAGGAAAAGACACTTGAGGAAATCGGAGATATATATGGGGTGACTCGAGAACGAGTTAGACAAATCGAGTTCAAAGCAATTCGTAAGCTTGGTCATTCTGTTCGCAGCAAACGACTAGTTGACTACTATTAATCTTAAAGCAATCATTACTATCGCAATTTCTGCTATACCCAATTGTTCTTTCTCTGTGATAAATTCCTAGAGTGAGTTGTTCTGGGTGGTTCTTCATGAACCCCACCTCGGTCCACCAAACAGACATAGCACCCCCTTGGTGGGAGGCTATGTCTGTTTGCATTTTTGCTATTTCAGCACAAGTAGATTGCTGGTGTTGCTACCGTTTTCTCGATACCGTGGCACCTTGGCAATAAGGTCGACTTTTACCAAATCCTGCAAGGCTCGCTTGACGGTGCTACGAGATAAATTCAAGTCAGAGGCGATGGTTTTGACTGCTGGCCAACAGTCATTTCCAGCCCCTGCACGGTCTTTGAGGTAGAGGTACACCGTCCTTCCGCGGGAGGGCAGTTCCTCTGGGGATGCGTTGTAGATGTGGCTAAAATAACTCATGTACTCACCCCACGTTTCGGAGAGAGTTTGGGCTTGCTATGATCCACCATACTTTGGACAGCCCCATTGCCAATATTGGTGTCATTGCCCACCACTTCGCCAGTGGACTCGTCCACCACGAAGGATTGGGGTTTCTTGCGATGCTTTTCTACAATATTGTTTTCCAAGACCTCCTTGTCGGCATAGATAACCTTTCGCTGTGCCTGTTCCTTGATGGTATAAATCTTGTCAAAGGTGATGCCCCAGTCGAAGAACAGACGAAGCTTGGTGCGCATGGGATGGGTGCCAGTTTTCATGACAATAAAATTGCCCTTGGGGATGGACTTCAATTCGTCGGGTGTCATCAGCGGACGATCCATCATCTGTAGAGTCTGGCTGGGGTCATTTTTGCCACGGTTGATGGTGCCGCTCATGACCGTCCGACTGCCCATGGCACCAGAGAGCACCTCGGCAGTCTTGCTGTTGGGGGCGAAACCACCGAAGATGGTATCTTGGCAGTTGTCCACGATGATTTCCGAGCCTTCTTGCCCATAGTTTTTCTGGAGCTGACCGAAGGACTGGATGATGGGTACCATGGTGAGCCGTCTGGAACGGCTGGCGGAGAATATCAGCTCCAGCGACTCGATGGCTGGCAGTGTGCCCAGCTCATCACAGTAGAACACCACACGGTTTTCCAGCTTGCCACCGTTCTCGTCAGCCACCGCAAGGATTTCTCGGTAGAGCTGTTGAATCATCAGATTGACCATGAAATATTTTGTGGAATCTTCTTCGGGTAGCACGATGAACACAGCTGATTTCTCCTTGCAGAACCGCTCCGCATCGATGGCGGTGTCGAAGCACAGTATCTGCTCCAGCTCAGAGTCCAGAAAGGAATTAAGCCGAGACAGCACTGTGGACAGGACAGACATCATGGCCGCCTCGGCGGAGTTTAAGGCTGCCCCGGCAAACCATTTGGCTTTGTGGTCTGGGGGAAGCCTGTCCATCAGCACTTGGAACTGGCTCTTGTCCTTCACCTTACTGGGTGCCAGTAAATCTTGCACCATCTTGAACACGGAAATGATGTGGCGACAGTCCTGTTTCTTGCCGTCCCCCTCGGTAGGTGGCAAATACTCTGCCACCATCAAAATCACGGCAGTGAGTAGCCCTTCGGCAGAGTCGTAGAAGAATTGGTTTTGACCAAAGTTTTCGCCCCCAGAGTTGATGATGGTCTTGGATATGATTTTTGCGTACTTCTCAGCCTTGGCCTTTGCCGCCAAATTCTCTGGCTCTTTGTGGCAGATGTCCATGTAGTGATTGACCAGATGGAGAAGGTTGTTGCCGTCGGAGCGAGTGGGGTTGCGCAGGTCAATAACCGCCACGTTGTAGCCGTAGTCCTCCTTGGCGATGGCACCGTAGTTGCGGTACAAGTCGCCTTTGGTGTCTGTGGTGAGGAAGCTCATGCCAGTGGCACAGGCATACTCCAGATTGGGGTACAGGAAGTAGGCCGTCTTGCCCACGCCCGATGCGCCAATCATGAGGCAGTGGACATCGTCGGTGTCCACCAAGGCCGTAACTTGATTTTTTGCACCCACGCTACCGAGGATGATGCCCTGCTGGTCTACTGGTGGACGATCTCGTCCTTTGCGCCAGTCCTTGGGGGTGAATGGGATGTGATGATAGGTTTCTTTGATTTCTTTCTTGGTGGCAAAACGAGCAGTGCCGTGTTGACCATCGCCCACAGTTTTGGACTTGATGCCACCCAGGGTGTAGTAGTGGGCAACCATGGACAGCCCACCAATGACGGCAAACATACCGCCAGCGATTGCGATTAACGTAAAAATAGATTCATTCACGACGATTCCTTTCCAGCAAACTATCTCATTTCCATTGAATAACCTGCTAATTGTGTCGTTTGACTAATATCCTCGTTCCAATCCTTTCCTTGGGACAGGCAGCGTTCCACGGTGTAGCCCTGTTCTTGAAGCTGGGTTTCTAATCTGCTACTTGCCTTGTGGCCTGGGGTGTCGTTGTCTAAACAGAGAGCGACAGTCTGGAGATGTGGGTAGGTTTCTAGCATCCACAGCATGGACTGAGACCCCACTCCGCAGAGGGAAACATAGCTGTGATCCTGCCAGCTCTGGGGGTAGAGGGTTAGGAAAGACAGCATATCAATGGGGGCCTCAAAAACATACAGGTGGTCGCTACTTCCCACATAGTGAAAGCAGTGGGCTGGGGAGGAACCCTCCACATTGCCTTTGAACCCTTTGCCCTCGGTATAGAGTCCACGCTTGTGGGCATGGCGAGGGATGCCTGCTTCGTCCACACCGACGAAGATTGCGTTGTGGTATTCTGTCATGCCGTCGGCAGACAGCTCACGGCTTTCGTACAGCAAGTTGGCTTGAGCAAAGCAGTGTACCACCTCACGGCTGAGATGGCGGCTCTTGATGAGGTAGGCATAGACCCTCCGCATATCTCGATTGGGCGGTGGCAGAGCGAAGGGTTTTTTCTCTATGGGCTTCTCGCTGGCTGGGCGATAGGACAATTTCTGTTCTCCACCTAGCAACATGAGGACGGCATCTGGAAAGGATAGGCCATAGTGACTTTTTACGAAGTCGATGGCATAGCCACCTCTTTCGGTGGCATGGTCATACCACTCGTTGCCACGGACAGTGATGCTGTGGTTGGAGGTAAGCCGTTTTTCTCGTCCGCTGGAGACCAGTCGTTCCCCTTGGTAGCGGAGAAAATCCACAAGGTCAACCTCGTTGGCTCGGTTCTTTTCCTCCTCGGTGAAATGAATGTATTTCCCCATGGCATCCTCCTTACGATCTCTTTCTGACCTTACGGTGAAAGGCTACCTTTTTGATGAGGTAGCCTTTCTTGGTTTGGGTATTAAGTTTAGGAATTCCTTTGGGTTGTATTTTAGGTTTTTTCATAAAGACCCTCCATGGTTATAGTGATAGTTCTGGGGCATAGTCATCTCGCTTATGACCTTGGGCTTGTTTCTTCTTGGACAGCACCAATCTTCGTTTTCTATCAATGTGGAGCCCCACTGGAGTGCGTAGGGGAGATTTGTCCTCGAACACTCGACTGGCATGGTGGAGCAGTCTGGTGGCAGACATGAGTGCAGAGGGGCTTTGGAATTTATCTGGGTTGTCCACAAAAAACTGCGCATATTGATTGCCTTGCTCTGCGGATTTTTGAAACCACTCATAGGCCTGTTCTCTGTCCTGCTCCACGTCCTCGCCCATGAGGTACAGCTTGCCAAGGGTGTATTGGGCATAGGGGTGCCCAGCGTTGGCTGACTGGGTGAAGTGTTCCACCGCCTTACTGGTGTCCTTGGGAACATCCTCGCCGGAGAGATAGAGCTTGCCCAGTCGATAGTGGGCATAGGGATGGTTTTGCTCCGATGCTCTTTGGAGGTAGTCCAGTGCTTTTTCTACATCTCGTGGCACCTCTTTGTCTTTCAGATAGAGTGCGGCAAGGGCATACTGTGCGTAAGCATTTCCGCTATCTGCTGAACGAGTCAACAGCTCTATCCCTCGCTCCACATCACGAAGGACTCCATCGCCCTCCACATATTTCTTCCCTGTGAAAAATTCTTGATTGCCAAGGGTTTCTGTTGTTGGTGTGGGGATTTCGTGTTCCTCTTTGGGAGACTCCTCGAAGGTCATGTCACCTTGGAGAATGCTCATGGCCTCTTGGATGACCATGTTCTTGATGGACTTAAATTCTGCGCACTGGGACAGGGGCAAGATTTCTGAGGGCGAGGCGGTGTAGGTCATTTCCACATTGGTCTTCATCTCCCACCACAGCTGATATGCTTTTTCCACAGAGTCCTGACGGCCTAGCTCATCCACAATCTCGTCTACGATATTTTTGAGGTTGGCATGGAGATATCCGTACTGTTTTTTGCCACTAGTGTACTGCAGACGATCTGCCAGATGGGTGATGAGCTGCTCTATTTTTTCGTTGCGCACCACACCATGTTTCATCTCAGCGATGACAGCTTGCATCGCCTGTTTGGTCTGCTTTTTTGTGGTGTCACGTCGCACGGTTTTCTCAGCATAAATGGGTACAAGGTCTTGCTTGAAAATTTCTCTTGCCAGAGAGGACTTCATTTTTTCGATGCCCACTTTACTGAGGTAGCCATCTGTGGGTGCGGTACTGTAGCAAATCATGTGGACGTGGGGGTGATGACTCTCATTGTGGAAGGCTGCGCACCAACGGAAATGCTCATGTGGGATTTTTAGACTGCTCGCAATTTCCATTGCTTTACCTTGGAGGATGGACTGCCACTGGGATGCAGACTCGTAACCCAATCGCTGGGCATCTTCACGACGGAGAGAAATGATGGGTGTCCACAGATTTCCCTCATGGGCGGACAGCTCCCTTGCCACCTCTGCCAACACCAACGGCTTGTTGCCGTTGGTGAACAGACCATGGGTGTCTATCTTTTCCACCCTTGGACGGTTGGCGATGTAGTCCAGATATTTTTGCTTGCCTACCAATTTGTGAGCGTTCTGTTCTAAGGCCGCTGTGATGAACTCTGTGGCATTGCCACGGGTAGGCTCTCTGAGGTAGTCATCATACTCATGGGTGTTCTTGCTGTCTGGAAAATCACGAAGGACTTGGGCGATGAACTGCTGTTGCTTTTGGGTGGCACTCAAATCCTCCTTGCCAGTTTGCACTCTTTGGACACCCTCACGGGTGGCGATGTATTTTACCATGTTGCCAACATGGACAGCCCCTCTGCCACCGCCTTTGATGTAGGGGCACTTCAAAATGATTCTCGCCATCAGTCGAGGTAGTCGCCCTGTTGAAAGGCGATTGCATCGTCCACGGTGATGCGCCCTTTGGTCTGCTTTACTTCACGGGCACAGCGACTACGGAGACTGCGCAGTTCCTCATCGGTGACCTCCAGCGTAGTGGCGAGAAGGTGCATCATCATGTTCATCTCCACCGACAGACGGAAGAGATTGTTGGACACTCGATGTTCGGAGATTTGCAGGGTGCCTTGGACTGCATCCAAAATGGCTTGGGACAGAAATGGGGCGGCACTTTGGCTATCCAAAAAACCCATGTAAAAGTGCAGTGCATTTTCGATGAACTCACTGCGACTCTTACAGTTGGCATTGGTGAGGCTCCCATCCATACGTTCCATGGTCTGGGGATAGAGCCACACTGCGGTTCGTTCCTTGTTTTGAATTGTCTTGTTTTCGGTCATATTGGCCTCCTTTTTGGCTGTGACCACCTTGAGGTGGTCGTTGATTTTCTTGTGGTTGCTGGCTTTTTAGGAATTTCGACCACCTAAGCTGTGTCAACGGGACATTCCGACCACCTAAGGGCTATCCCTCAAATGCCCAGCACTGCTGGGCAATGTGGCTGGCAGAGGTCGCTTGCGACCACCTGCCTTTATCCTGCTCTCTTTTCGACAGGGGGGTTCACTACGTTCTCGGTGGTCTGTACGGTTGGTTTTGTTCTTCTCTGGAACACGCCCTCGACACGGCATTTCACCGTGCTAAGGGTATCCCTGCCCTCAGTTGCCACTGAACTGGGCACACAGGGGCAACAACGGGGCAACGTGGGGGTCAGTGTTCAGTAGTCGTCCCAGTTCGTCTGCTCCCATCCGCTGTTGTCGAGGATTCATCGATGTACTCCTGCACTGCCGATGGCACATATTTTTCATAGAGTTTCTGCAGAGCGGACTGCAATTCTTTCTCAATGTCCGCATCCTTTTTTGCCATGTATCGCTTGATGGCTCGGAGCTTTTCCTGCTCCATGCTGACGGTAATGTTTTCTTTTTTCATCGCTTACATCCCCTTCATAAAATCAAATCCAATGATGGTTGCACGAGGTTTTAGCTCTGACTCCTCACCAGAAAACACTGGCACCTCGGAAAAAACTTCCGAGTATTTTTCGATTTGCTGGTCAGTGAGGGAGGTGAAATCCTCGCCGTCATCGCCACAAATAAAAAAGGGACCGCAGACAATGTCGCTGTTCCCAAGCCAACGATTGGGTTCCATGCCGTTGATTTTACCCTCCTCGTTGCCCACCAAGATGCATCCATCCCCCAGACAAATAGGCTCGATGAGCCCACTCACCTCGGCCTGCAACGCTGTCAATGTGTTGGGTATTTCTTTGATGGTGGGTGCTTTCCCCACCTCGATTTTCAGAATTTTCATACTTCACTTTCCTCCGTGTCGATGTAATTGATATAGGGAACTTCCAGCCATGCCGTCCATGAACGGTCGGATAGTTTTGTTTTCACCACGCCATATTGGGTGCTCATGGCTTCGATGACGTAGCCATTGCCGATGTACACACCGATGTGACCGTCCTTCCAAACAGCCAGTCCCACGGTTTCTGGCATGGTGGAGATAGACCCTTTCACCGTTGCCACTGCGTACATTTGGTCGGCACCAATGTCGGGCATACCATTGGTGGCATAGCCGATTTCTAGGGTGTCGCAGTCCAACCAGCCGTAGCCTTTGATGAGTCCCACACAGTCGGTGGTGCGACCATTCAGCCAATTTTCAGAGATGAAATCTTGGTAGGTGCCCACCCCATCTGGGTATTGAATGACCTTGGAAGCCAGCATGGAGGGAGTCAATATCCATCCGCAAGTGCCCCAGACGTAGCCCCACTGATTGCTCCACGCTTGCTGGGCATAGGCGGCTAGATCGAGGTTATTTTTGGTGGTGGTGTCGGTAAATCCGCTGATGTCAATGACGGTGCTACCGCCAGTTCCATACTGGAAGTCACCACTGAAGCTGTCCCCAGCACTGGTGACTTGGGCATAGATGGTGTTGATGCTCTCCTGCTGGGCTAGGGTTATGACGGTGGAGAAATTTTCATACACGTCACTCATATCCAGTAGCTTGGCGATGATATAACTCTCCTCACTGGTGGTGCCATCGGCATTGACGATGGTATTCACCACCTCCTCGTACTCCACAAAGCTGTCTACAAATTCCTCCAATTCCTCGTCGCCGGGTAGTTCATCCGTGCCGAAGTAGAGGGTGTAGAACACAGACTTGACCTGTGTGTTGTCCAGTCCATCGTCGCCACTGATAAGTCCATTGACCTTCGCTACAGCGAGGTCAATCACAGTAAAGCTGTCTTGAATGGCATCGATGTGGCTCTGGTATTCCGTGGGGGTTGAGGTGCTAGTGGTGCCCCCATAAAAGCAGTAATCCACCGTAGTTTGATTGTGGTCTGAGGTGCCAGAGAGGAGGCCACAGATAATCACAGCCACCAAAATCAGAGGCGAGAAGATGGCAACGGCAATCCATCCAGCGGTGTTGCGCAGTTTTTCATTGGATAGAACTTGGGTCGCAACTTTGGCAATCATAGCACCAGAAATGGCCGCCATGTCACCACCACCCTTGCTGGAACAGGGCGGTTTGCTGTGGCTCTTGCTCCATCCGTTGCTCCGTTTTATCTAGGGCATCATAGAGAATGTCCACATCGAAGTCTGCTGTTTCATATCCCTCGACGATGGTGTCAATGTACCGCTGACTGGGCATACCTAGCACATGATGGCTAGGCATGATGTAGACCATGGCGGTGACCTCCTTGCCGTCTAAGGGCAGTGTCATATGCTCCTTTTCGTAGAATGATGGGTAGCCCTCATAGACATCTAGCATCTTCTCATCGTGAGGGGTGATGCTCCACAATAGCACAGGGACAGTGGCTCCCTCGCAGGGTTCGATGGTGGCATAGGAGCCAGTCTTGGAGCCACGGAACACCAGTTCGTAGCCCTCTATTTCAGAGGTGCCGAGGATTTTTGCATCGGGGCACCGCATGGACATTTGGGGTAAATTGAGGTTACTTCCGTAGGCAATGTAGATTTTTTCTTTGCTCATAATTTCTCCTTCACATGGTCATAGACATAGAAAAAGCAGGGGCATCCTCTGTCTGCTCCTGCTGATCCTCGGTGGGCTGTTCCTGTTCTAGCTCTTGTTCTTTGGCTTGCTCTGCCAGCTCTTTCTCTCGCTTGGCACGGAGTCGCTCCTTTTGTGCCTGTGCTTGGGCTGGGTCTTTCCAAGCGATGTTGCCCTCCAGATGTCCCAGCAGATGCTTTCGAGCTGACTTAAATTCATCGCCAATCATGCCCAACCGCAACAGCCAAACTCGGAAGGTATACTTGTCGTTGGTGGACACAGTTTTATTGGGGCTGGCATAGCTCTGGTTGTGGGCCTGTGCCGTCATCCCCATACAAAACTGGATGTAGGCTTTGATTTTCCCTGCGTGGAGGTTGGCATTGAAGGCTCGGAACTCGATGGTGCCTTTCTGAAACACAGAATGGAGGTTGAGGCAATTATGTTCAGCTGAACATAATTGCCTTTATGCACAGTAACGTATTATGCTGAGTAACCTAGCAACCTCTCAATATCAATGAGATTGTCCATAGATTGCTCAGCATAATAATCAGATTATGTGCCTAGCGATTTCAAAAAATTCAGTAGTATTGGGTCGTTGTTCCAGTTGGACAATTGTGGCATATCGGGTGACTGGTATACCTTTTCAAGGGCCGCACGCTTAACTTCAGGGTTTGCCTTTGCATAAATTTGAGTAGTGTTCACTTCCTCGTGTCCTAAAAAATCACGAATATAGATGAGATTGCTCCCAGATTCTAGTAGGTGCATGGCTTTGGAGTGCCGCAAGCAATGTGGCGTTAGGGTGGTAGGAAGTGCCAGTGGTGTAGATTCATTGGCCTTTTTGACGTACTTGTCCAGTATCCAAGAGACTCCTCCACGTGTAAGTTTTCGGCCCTGTCGATTTGCAAAGAGAGGTTGCTCCATGTGATTAGGAAGTTTAAAGCGCTGTTCTTTTGTATATTTCCGCAAAATTTGAGCCGTCTGCGTAGAAAGGGGAACAAATCGTGATTTATTACCTTTTCCTGTCAATGTGACAGTCGGCAACCCATCTAATCGAAGATTCTGCTGTGTCAAATCACAAAGTTCTTGCACTCTTGCTCCAGCATCATACAGAAGCACCAAAATCGCCAAATCTCTACGGCCATAAATAGTGGACAGGTTAGGCTGTGCAAGTAATAGCGTAATTCCATTTTTATCAAGATACTGGATGACGGGTTTTGGACTCTTTTTGCTATGGATGCCATTGATAATTTCACCGCAAAGCAACAGCTGGTCAGGGCAAACAATTTGCACATATTTGAAAAATGACTTGATGCCTGCTAATCGATGATTGCGAGTGGCAATACCGCACCCTTGATCCTCCTCCAGCCATGTTAAGAAATGTTCTACAGTATCTCTGGTGATATGAGTGAAGCGCAGTTTATTAGGTGTAACACCCTGCTCCTGATAAAACTGAAGAAATTTAGAAAATGTATCCCGATATGCTGAAACGGTATTGGCACTTAAATTACGCTGTCCAACAAGGTATGTTGTGAAATAGCGACTTAAATAGTATGAAAAATCATTGGTTTTCATCGGTCACCTCCGGGAATACATCTCCAAAGTTCGTCTCGAAAGGAACTGTAATCTGTGCATATGACTCTGGCACCAGACGCAAATATTTTTCCGTTGACCGTATGCTGCTATGCCCAAGGTATGTCATAAGGATTGGCAGCGCAGTATAAATATCTTTGCCCTCGGCAGTCCATTGACTCAATGTGTGTACAGCCATCGTGTGGCGAATATCGTGTAATCGTGGACCTTTGCCACGACCGCCGTGTCCGATTTGCGCAATAAATAGGCTTTTGCGAAAATACTCATATGCGGTACACGTGGCATAATGGGAGCGATCTGTGGCAGGGAAAAAATATGCACTACCATAACTTTGAACCAGCGGATTGGCGAAATATGCCCTGCACATTTGTGTTAATGTTGCAGACATTGGCACCAAGCGTTCACGATTATTCTTGGTTTCTGTCAACCGAAGTGTTCCTCTATGGAAGTCTACATCCTCCGTTTTAATTTTAAGTGCTTCACCAATCCGCAATCCACAACAATACAATATTCTAAACAGCAATGGCATGACAAGATGAACCAAGGACTCTCGACCATGATGGGTGCAAGGTTTAATTCTGTCCACAGCCGTAAGCAAGCGTTGGATTTCATCGTGCGTGAAAATATAAGGCAGAAATGTTTTGTCTATCTGTGGCAATGGCAGAAATACAGTTGGTGCCTCAATGCCGTTATTGGTCAAAAACTTTGAAAATTGCCGTATCTGTTGTACTCGCATACGATGTGTTGTCCCATTTTCGTGGGGACGTTTTTCACACCATAAATCGAATAGCGTCTGTGGCAACAAGGGCTGATCAAGATTATGTTCCATGCAAAAATCATCAAACATATTGAGTAGCTCTACTTCGCCACAGCATTTTGCACCCAACGCTCGTTTTTGTTCAATATATAATGGACCCTAGAAACCAAACCACCACTCGAAAAATTATCGTGAACGTGATACAATATCAAAAACGATAAACGAGAGGAGAACATATCATGCCACGAAGCAGTTACAGCGCCGAATATAAGGCCAAGATCGTCCTAGAAGTCCTCCAAGGAGAGAAGGAATTAAACGTGATCGCCGCCGAGCAGGGGATCAATCCCAACATGATTCGCAACTGGAAGAAGGAATTTATATCCAATGCCAGTCAGGTGTTTGACGAGAAAAAACAGGTCAAAGAAGCACATCGGAAGGAGGTTGCCCTGAAGAAAGAGAAGGAGCAGATGCTCCGAACCATCGGCCAATTGACGCTGGAGCGAGACTTTATTCAGGGCGCCTTTCGGGACTGCGGCATCCCCGTCCCCAAGTTCCCTCAGGACTGACGCAGACCTGTCCATCCGCCGCCAATGCGAGTTGCTGGGACTGCCCCGAGGGCAGGTCTACTACCAGCCTGTGGAGGTCGACCAGGAGGCCAAGCGCTGGCGGGAGCACATCATGGCACGCATCGACTACTGGCACACCCAAATGCCCTACATCGGCTCTCGAAAGCTGGTGACCAAGCTGGCCAGCGACCAGATTTTTGTGGGTCGCAAGCTGGTTAGGCGACTGATGTGTGAGATGGGAATCCATGCTCTCTATCCCAAGGCAAATCTTTCGAAACGTAACTTTAAAGAGTCTATTGTGCCATATTTGCTGAGAAATAAGGCTGTTTTATTCCCAAACCAAGTGTGGTCAATCGACATCACTTATATCAAAATGCACCACGGGCACATGTATTTGACGGCGATTATTGACTGGTATAGCCGCCTGATTGTGGGCTGGAATCTGTCCGACACGCTGGACGCCAACAACGTCATCCAGGCTGTCAGCGACGCAATTTCTAGCCACGGCACCCCCGCTTTTCTCAATTCTGACCAGGGCTGTCAGTTTACGAGCTCCCAATATAAGGAATATTTGAAGCAAAATCACATCACTCAAAGCATGGACGGCAAGTCCCGTTGGGCGGATAATATCATGATTGAACGGTGGTTCCGCAGCCTGAAAACGGAGGAAATTTACCTCAACGAATATCATAATCCCAGGGCGTTGCGCCGTGGAATCGCCAATTATATCAAGCAATACAACACCGTCAGGCCCCACCAAGCACTGGAAAATCAGACCCCAGAGGCTGTGTATGGGGCAGCCTTCGCAACGCCAACCAACCACCTTGACAGTCTGGCTCAGGCTGGTTGAGAGATGGTGGCGACGGGAGGTCGTGGGTTGTAGGAGGAGGCCGTTCCCCTCGCCTTGCCCATTGTACCAGCCTGACCCAGACGGTCAAGGCAACCCTTCGGGCGGCTACCCCGGAGGTGACTCCAACCAGGCTTGGCTCAGGAAGCAAAATAGGTTGTTGTGTTCACGATAAATTTTGAGGAAGTGGTCTTGACAGGGGGACCATTATAATATACTCCACTGCATAACTTGCAAGAGGACTTTGACAATGTAATTTTAGCAGTCCTGATTTCATGGATTTGGCACCTCCAATGCGCACATTCTAAGCTGACCAATATCCACAGCAGTATATTTTTGTGTAGATTCTATATTTACATGACCCAAAACGCTCTGTATGACATGAATTGGAGTCTCTTGTGCTAGAAGTGTTGTTGCTAGACCATGCCGCAAAGCGTGAAGTCCGTGGTGGCGAACGTATTGCGTTGAAATTCCAGCTAGGCGAAGATGTTTCACTAAAATATTGTCAAAATTTTGCAGTGGGCTAAAAGGTGCTCGCTCTTGCAAAAAGATATAGGGTGATTTGCTAACTGGTCTGCCGTGTTGGATGTAATCAATCAGAGCCCACCCTACATCAGGAAGCAATGGCAACACGAGAGGTTCTTTTGTTTTGACTTGGGTAATTCGTATTGTATTCTGCTCCCAATCCAGATTGTGAAATTGAAGATTTTGCATATCACTCAGCCGTAACCCTGTTTTAGCCACAAGGAGAATGACTGCATAGGCACGTTTTCCAGTGGGACTACTTCTGTCTATGGTGGCAAGTAATTGTTTGATATCCTCTGGGTTAAACGATGATGGAAGAAATACAGGGGCTATTTTCGTCGGAAGTTTGATTAATTTAATTGCAATATCCGTCCCAATTCTGCCGTCAAGAAATAAAAACTCAAGAAAACCCTTTGCATCTCTCAAGCGAGTGGCCGCCGAACTTTGGCAGTAATTGCAAAGCACAGATTTAATGTATTCGTTCATGTGCATGAGAGTCAATTCTGATGATGCCATGACTCCTATACCGCTCAGAAACTCAGTTAAGTTGTAAAGCGAATGAGTTTTACTCTTGATGGTATTTTTGCTACACCCATTGAGCTGTAGTTTTTTCAAATATGCAGCACAGTCTTCTGAAAATTGTTTGGGGAATTGACGTTCCTGCCGCCTGCGAATGACAAGCGTTCCGAATTCAAAAATATCAGCCAATATCTGCATTGCACGATCCACAACATTTCGTCTATCCTCACGAACACGGCTGCTGGGATAGCATTCAGTAAAAAACTGTTGTCCCAATGCTGTGGAATAGGTGAGTTCGCCCTTGGCAAGGCAATACTTTGAAAATTTGTTGTAAATGCCTGTGATTGTAGCTCGATAGTTTTCACTGTAGCCATTGTTAATAAGTTGAGTTGCTGCCGCTGAAGTTATTTGGGCGATTGTCATTGTGCGTAGCTCTGATTTCATTTGCATTTCCTCCAGTATAGTAAATTAGGCACAGCGTAGTGCCCATAGGTTTACTATACTGGATTATGCGTAGTATTTGGGGAAGATAATGTGAATCCTTGGCGGTTCCAGCCAGTTACTCAGCATAATACATTACTGTGCATAAAGACAATGGTAGCGACTATCGTGGTAGTGCATATGACTTCCGTCGCATCCGTTGTACCAATGGGACTGTAATTTCTCCATGGTGAGAGACCGATTGCGATTGATAGACTCCAGAAAATAGCGGTCAACCTTTTGGCAGTAGTGATCCTCACGTCGCCCATCCACCTGCAGGGCACGATAGATCATGTCCTCTTTGGCGGCTACAATATTGACCAAGTTGCGAAGCTGTTTGGCTTCAAAGGGGGCGGCATTGATGTGGATATGGATACCACAGCTCTTGTTGCAAAACCCTCCAGCACCACGGAGGGTTCGCACCAGCTCCTGTACAGTTGGGATGTCCTCGTAGGTGCAGATAGGGCTGACCAGCTCCACTTTGTATTCGCTCCCTGCCATGATTTTTCTGCCGTCCACCATGCGTTGGGGTGTGATGCTAGAGTCGCTCATCAGTTTCCACTTTCGGCCACTGGTATCTCTCACCGCATAGGTGTCGTAACCATTGCCCTCATGGGTGACTCCTGTATCAAAATAATTTGCCACGGCGCTGGCGGCCTCGCTGCGAGTCAGCCCTGTCATTTCGATTTCAATGCCGAAGTTCTGCTCTCTTAAATCCATTGCAACACCACCTTACCAGCGTTTGTGGGTGGCCAGCAAGTCCTCTGCCAACGGCATGGTGCTGGCTCCCAACAACAGAAATTCCTCCAGTGTGATAGAGCGCCACTCATCAATCAGCTCCCCACTGCACTGGGCATGGAGTGCATTGATTTGGGTGATGGTGCGGATGAAGTCCAGTATATTTGCCGTTTCACCAAGGTAGGTTTCGAGGATTTTCTCTAGGGCTTCAATTTCCTTTTGACCATAGAAATAGTAGACGGCATAGGGGTTTTGGTATGGCTTGCCATCCAGTAAGCTGTGGAGGTTCTCTAGGATATCCCCACGCTCTTTTTTGCACTTGAGGTATCGCTCCACCATGCACAGGATGTCATTTTCACGATTGGCTTCGTAGCTGATGCACAGTTGAAGGTCGGCAATCAGCTCTGCTTTTAACTGCTTCATGGTACTCATCGGCCACCAGCCTTTCCGAACAATTTTTCTTTGTGGTGAGGTGCGTGGACGGCCAGATTGTACCGCTCGTTGCCACATTTGAACAGGCACACACCTCGCTGAGGGAAGCGGATGAGGTTGTATTCCGATTCCTCTAGTTGGAGCGAGTCGATATAAAATCGCTTGTCGATGTTGCCAGCGTTGAACAAAAATGCGTGGGTTGGGATGGAGAACAGAGGTTTGGTCAGTTCACGGATGCCCTCGATATTAAAATCTTCGAGGTTCTGGCTGGCAAGGATCACCGCCGATTCCTTCTTGCGCACTCGCTTCATAAAGTTGCGGATGTACTCAATGGCGGTGAGGTTGGTGAGGAACAGGTACAGCTCGTCGATGCTGGCGGCGGTGTTCCCCTCGGTGAGGAGCTTGTCGCTCATGAAGGACAGCACGTTGAAGAGAAGTGCATTTTTCACATTCTTGGAGGCTTGCAACAGTCCCTTTACACCGAAGACGACAAATCTGTCACTGGCGATGTTGGTGTGTCCATTGAAGAATTTAGACTCCGCTCCCATACACATGGAGTGGAGTCCCAACAGAATTTCCTGCAACAGCTCTGCCGTGTAGAGGTGGTAACCTTGGTGCTGGTAGTCGGTGTACTCCTGCTCCATGAGGGCATACAAGTCCGACAGGACAGGATAGTCTGTGGAGGTCAGTCTGGCAAAGTTGGTGCCATCACTGATGCCGAACTTGGTGTACAGCTTGCCCAGCATGATTTCAATGGTGTCGATGTGCTTGTCCTCAAAATCTTTGTAGGTGCGGAAGAAATCTTTGAGGAAGGAGATGTGCTGGCTCAGTTTTGTTTTTTCTCTGAATGTATTGGGGGCATCTGCATCATCGCTACCGCCCTCATCCCAAGTCTTAGGTTCTAGGGGATTGATGATGTGCTGACCACTCATAAGGTCAATGAAGCACCCACCCACATTGTGGGCTAGGTCTACATATTCGTGCTCTGGGTCTAGGCAAATGACGTTCTTTCCAGAGGCCAGGACGTTGCACAAAATCAGCTTGAGGAGGTAGCTTTTGCCCTGCCCAGAGTTGCCCAAAATCAGAATGTTGGCATTGGTCTTATCATCGTCACGCTTATCGAAATCCACAATGATGTTGCTACCAAACTTATCTCGCCCCAGATAAAAGCCGTTGGTGTCAGTCTTGCCACTGTAGTTGAAGGGATAGAGGTTTGCCACAGAGCTGGCTGGAAGCACCCGTTCATACTGGGTTGCGAACAGGTTTCGTCCAGCAGGGCCTACGGCTAGGAACCCCTCCTGTTGGCGCAGAAGCAGTCTGTCCACGTTGAGTTTGGAGCGGACAAGCTCCGTCAGCACGTCGGTCTGTAACAGCTTGAGACCATCCATGTCGTAGGCCACCAGCTCGATGTAGACGGCACAGTGGAGAAGAGGTTCTCGATTGCGGTGCATGGTGGATACCAGATTGACCACATCTTGAAGGTTGCTACTGGCGGTGACGGTCTGCTGTAGGTCGTTGGTGTTATTGGAGTGCATTCGGTTTTTGTTGGCGGCATTGTGGATGATTTTCTTCTCCTCGTTGGCCGTCACCTGTCGGGTGTAGATACGCAGAGTAACCCCATCCTTTTCTCCTAAGTGGCGGAGGATGGCCTGTTCGTCGGTGGCGGTGGGATACTCTCGCAACGCCCAGACAGAGCGGAAGGTGTTGCCACAGATGAAATGGTCGGTATTAAACTTCATCACAGATGGGGCAATCATATCCAGAAAATCTTTCACGTTGCCCTCTGCGTGTACAGCGGTTTTCTTCTTTTTAGTCACCAAAAATCACCCATCTTTCTCCGTCAAAATCTTCATACTTCTCGGTGGTGACGTTCTGCTCGTAGTAGACCCCTAGCAGTCGCTTGATGTCATGTTCATCGGCTTTCTTGGTGGTGAAGCCTTGGTCTTTGAGGCTTTTTTCAATCCGTGAAAGGTAGGGTTTCACCTCGGACTCCTTCTCATTTCGCAAGCGAATGATGAGGAGAAATTCTCTGGCTGTTGCCATCTGCACCTGCATACGGTCTAGGGACGTCATGTCCTGCTGGAGCAGTTTGCGGATGACAGGATTTTGCTCGGCCTCCTCACGACCTCTTAGATAGTTCTTGTTCTCCTCGAAGTTTTCACGACTGTTGAGGCAGAGCATCTCGATTTCTGCAATGCCCTTGAGGACATTCATGAGGGCATAGATTCTAGCCCCTACGTTGCTGTCTGACAGCACACTGATGTTGGTTGGCTTGAGCATAAAAAAGACCAGCTCTCCATGACCAGTCACCAAGCTGTGTTCCGTGATGGATGAGATGCCCATGAGACTGCGAGTGGAGTCCGCTTGATTTTTTTGCTGTTTTGCTTTTTTACTCACTGATTTCCCCTCCATTCATAGACTTGCGGTTTGCCAAAGAAAAAGGTCACAGCATAGCGGATGAAATCCAGAATGCTGGTGTCCTCAAATCGAATGGCTAAGAAAGCATAGACGGCAGTTACCACAATGGGTGGAAAAAATCTGCCCTGTGCCAAGGCAAACACAGAGATAAGCAAGCCTATCCCGATGATGGCAATGTCACGCAGTTCCCACAGCCACAGGGTTGCCTTGGATTTTAGGTTGTCTGGGTAGCTATACATTTGAGCTGTCCTCCTTACTTTTCTTCAAAATAAAAGCGATACCTCGCAGGACGAAGTCCACGCAGGGTATCGCTACACTATTGCCCAAGGCCTTGTATCTGGCACTGTCAGATGCCTTGGGGATATCTGTCCAGCCGTCTGGAAATCCCTGCAGTCGTTCACACTCCAGTGGTGTCAGTCGGCGGACAAGGTTGTGGGTAATGGCTAGATTTTCACTGCCACCACCATTGTTGCCACCCGATGCACGGATGGTACTGACCCCATCGCCATAGTCACCAAAGGAGGATTCTCCAAATACCGCAGGGCTTATGATGCACTTGTCTTGGCTGACATATTGGGAGTTGACACCTTTCTGATCCCCACTACACAAGGCACCAATGACCTCTTGGTATGGCATGACCGCATGGCGATCCGCACCAGTTAAGGTGTAGGCAACACCCTCTTGACAGCCCAGTCCATTGCCGCCATTTTGCACCTCTCGGTCAATGATGTTGCCAGCGATGCAGTAGCTCTTGGGTGCCTGTTCTACCAATGGCACATTGTTTCCGCCAGTCCCATAGACAGATGCGATGGTAGGAGCCACACTCAGTGGACCGTTGTATCGGCAATCTCTGGCGTGATTATCGTACAGTACAGGCTGATTGTTGCCACTGGTTCCTGCTGCACTGGTGATGGTGGGACACAGGTTTTCACAGATTTCTGCGCCACCTTGCTGACTTCCCATGACGATGGGAATGTTGCCACCCATACCAGCTCGCAGGGTGCCCACTTGATTATCCAGCACATCCATCCGTTCTCCACCTTGGTCACAGAGACAAAAAAATGGCTCTGCCACAAAGGTCTGCATCTGCATGGTGCGTGTTGCCATCAATGCACCAGAGATACCCTTGAGGTCAATGATTTCATCACGTTGGTTCACATGGAAACTCCTTACGCTCTCTGTATCCGCAACAAAGGTTTGCTGTTTCATGCCGGGCTGGGCTTGGATGGCTCCCGACACATCGTGAAGGTCACGCACTTCATCCCTCTGGTTGGCGGCAAAGGCGGTTATTTTATGGGGTGTAGTCCCCCTTGAATCTCCAGTGCCAGTTTCAGTTGGGGTGGCAATTCCTTCTCTCTGGCTTGGCTCCTCCGCAGGATTCCCAAGCAAGCTGCTTTGCTTAAATAGTATTTGGGGAGCGGTGAGTCCTCCAAAATCAGCGACAAGGAAGATACGACGGCGGCGCTGGGCGACTCCCCAGTATTGAGCGTCGAGAACTCGCCAAGCCAAGCTGAATTCTCCTCCCAGTATGATTGCCCCAGCAGATTTCCACGCCCCGGTGTCAGGTCGAGGAATATGAGCGGTGCTATGGCATACTCGGACAATTTCTTCGAGGACCGCACGGAAGTCCTCCCCTTCTGCGGAGGAGAAGGCTCCGGGAACATTTTCCCAAACAAGGTACCTTGGTCGTCGGCTTCCCACAGGAAGTCCTCGCAATTCGTCTGCATATCTCATCTCCTTTACAATGCGCACTTGATCCATAAACAGCCCAGACCGCTCGCCCTCTAGGCCAGCTCGCTTGCCAGCCACGGACAGGTCTTGGCAGGGACTCCCTCCGCAGATGATGTCCACCGGAGGAAGGGTTGCTCCATCTAGCTTTGTAATGTCCCCCACATGGAGCATTTGTGGGAAACGGATTTTCGTCACCGCAATGGGAAAGGCTTCAATCTCACTTGCCCATATTGGAGAGACTCCATTGCGAATGGCCGCAAGGGGAAATCCTCCAATCCCATCGAAGAGACTTCCCATGGTCATCATGGCATCCCTCCTTCGGTTATTTGGGTGCAACGGTTTGCACAATGGTTTTGGTTGTGTTGACGGCGGCCTGGGCTGTATAGACAGCACTCATCATGTTCCCTCTGGTGGAGGTGTCCAGTCCAAATGCCCCTGCAATGCGAGGAATTTCTCCAGCGGATAGCATGAGGCCCAAGCCAAGCAGGGCACTGTCGCCCAACACCATGAGGCCTGCAGTCAGTATGGTTGCTTGTAGGAATGTGGTGAGGCATAGTCCAACGATCTGCTTGCACCACTGGACGAAGCCGTCAATGTATCCCCTTGGTACAGAGAACATATACAGACTGCCAACAGCAATCTGTATCAGCAGAATGCCGCCACGCTTTAGGTTGGCAAAGAACACTTTGATAATGGCATAGCCCATCATGAAGATGATAAACAGCATGAGGATTGGGTTTGATATGCCAGCCAGACCACCCAAGGTGTTGGAGTTTACGCCAGTAGAAATTGTCCCAAAGCTGGAAATGGCACTGCTTGCCATGGTGCTAAAGGAAATATTGGAGCCCGTGATGCCAGCGGTGATGCTACTCTGTAAATTGACGGATAGGGCGAACAGCTCCACAGGAACAATCGTAAAGAGCGACACCGCCATAAAGCCTTTGATGGCATTGAGGGCTGTGTCCTTGGCACTGCCACGCCCATGCTGGTAGTCGATGGCTGTTTCAAACACCGCCACCACCAAGCCAGTCACATAGAGCGCCCAAGCCAGATAAGAGAAAAACAGGAGGATGGACTGCACCCAAGGCATATCAAACAGCTCCACACCCATGTTCCCCATAGATGCAAAAAAGTCGGCTAAAAAGCCGACCACTTGACCATAGACCCAGTCGATGAATTGATCCAGCACATCGCCCATGACAAAATTCCATATAAACAAATTTTCACCTCCTCAGACGAGAAAAGGCACACCGTTTTCACGATGTGCCCCAGATATTAGTTTGATATTTGTTCCCTTATTTTTCTGCTAGAGCCTGTTCAATCAGCTCGATGATGAATGCCTTTTGGCTCTTGCCGGTGGCTTTCAGATGCGCCTTGAGCTGGTCGAACAGCTCCTCTGGGATTTGAATTGCCATGGTTTTGATTCCGTCTGTCATGGGTTTTTCCTCCTTTATTTTGTAATATTGGGTGAGTAGTTGTTCCATGTATTGATTTAAGGTCAATCCGCTTTGCTCTTGGTGAATGCGGACTTTGCTGTGTAGCTCCACTGGGATTTTGGCACACAAGGATTTGATTTCTTCCATATTGAGGACTCCTTTCCGTCTGCTTGATAAGGCAAGTATATACGAAGTAAGGGCATATAGCTATCACCAATACCAACGAAAGAAAGCTGATAATTCAAGCAGAAGTGACAACTTCAGATACCTATACGATTCACTAGATTAATAATTGGTTTTAATGTATAATAATTATCGCAGACTACCTAAAATTCAGTTTGTTCTATAGAGGAGATGTATTTTATGAACTACGTTGTAATAATAGCTATTTCTATCCTAGTCTTGATTTATCCTGTATTATTACTTGCAAGTCGATTCCGAGGAAGGTATGATGGGCTAAAAGGCAGACCCCTAAACAATCACGACATTAAGGCTATAAATAATAACGGCATTGTACATTTTACAACGTCTAACAAAATCAATAAAATTATTGAGTCTGGTATTATTAAACCCAGCAATGTTTTCAACAGCTATTCCAACAAGGGAAAACCTTGCTCATTCTTCTTGGTTTACGATTATATTACCGAAGAATCAGTCAATCACAACTTAGTGTCTGATAAAAATTTCGGGCTTCATTTCAAGAATATAGATCCCAATCAGTTAGAGCATTTTAATATTCGATTGTACGATAATGCAATTTTTTATATTAATGGTGCATTTCCCATCGGTTCATTAGATTGTAGTAGAATTCAAAGGAGAAATATAGTCCCAAAGCTCAAAAAAACAGAACACCCGTACTGCAAATATTATTCATGGTGTTGTGCTATATCATCTGTAGTCCTTGCAGCAGTAGTGATTATTATCCCATTGTTTATTTTCGGTATGTTAATCTATTATATATAATGCACACTATATACATCCTGACAAATAACGCGGGAATCACTTCAGCAAATACCCATTTTCACCCAAATGCACGAAGATGTATGGACAGGGGGACGCTCTGTCCATACATCTTCTGCTCAAACCCGATTATCTGTATGCTTGGTTTCATTTTCGAAATTTCTTAAATCCCGATGATATCCCAGATGTACAGCGGTGCTGTCAGTGTGAACACCAAACAGGCAAACAGGATGGCTGGTGCTGCCCATTCGAACTGTCCCTGCTTGCGGTAATCAAAGTATGCCATGCCAAGTTTAGCGAAGAAGAATACAGCGAGGATCAGGTCGATGGCTGGGAATACCACGTTGTTGACCACGTCTTTGATTTGGACAGAGGCATCATCCCAAGTGGACTCTACCGCTGCTGCTACATCCCCTGTGCCAGCGGCAAGGGCTGGGCTGGTGAGGGCGAAGGTGAAGACAAGAACAACGCAGAGAAGGGTGCCAATTTTCATAAACTTTTTCATAAGAACCGCCTTTCAAATTTTAATGATTAGTTGTTAAGGGGAGCAATGTGCCAGTCATCCCACAGGCTACCGCTGATGGTAAGGCTATCTGTTAAATTGGCAGATAGCATCCCCACAGGTGTCCAGCAATCTATGACCCAAGTGTTCACGGTGTAGGCTCCGTCTGGATACCAAATGGGGGTGAAGTGGGTGCGGTTGTTGTAGGTGGAATACACATTTTTCTGGAACTGGAATTTGCCAGAGCTGGTTTCCTCCAGCAGTCGCCAATAGGTGTCGTAGCCAAACTCTGGGAAGTAGCTGACCGCATTTTGTGGCGAGGTAGTTGCCGTACTCTGGGTGGTGCTAACACTGGCTGTCACCAGCTGATTGATGCCGTAGCCAGACTTCATGGTGCTACCGCTGGCAGTGGGGTTTTCATCGTCACAAGTGATGCTCATGGAAGTGGTGAGAGATGCGCTGTATTGGTTGTAATCGAACTCCCACCAGCCCTCGTCCTCCCAGTTGGACTTCCACGAGCGACTGGTATGCTTTACCCCATCGCTGTCTGTCCAAGAACTGGTTTTCCAATAGCCGTTGTCCACCCAATATTCCTGCCACCACGGTGTCCAGATGCCCCATGTGGCACTGGAGTCCACTGCACGACTTGGCACAGAAGTATAGGTGAAGCTATCGTTGCTATCGTCAGCCACTGGGTTGGGAGGTGGGTTTTCATCCAAATCCACGATGTTGCACAAAATGGTCGCCGTATTTGATGCGCCGAGCCCCGACACCGTCACATCAATCTCAATGGCTTGAGGGGTGGACGGTGTCGTCCATTTCACCCACACCAGCTGTCCGTCCCCACTGGGGTAATAGACATTGCTGACACTATATCGGGTACCGTCGATGTAGAAATAGACCACGGTGTCGTCATCTGGATCAGACTGTCCACCACTGACGTAAACCGAGGTGATGACCTCGGTGTTGACTCTGTATTCATAATCGTAGTTGGTGGTGTCTGGGGTGGTATCAGTGCTGGTGCCAGGGTTCGTTGGCACTGTGGTTGTAGTATCGGGAGTATCAGTTGTTGTATCCTCTGGTGTATCTTCTGGCACTTCTTCGGGGGTTTCCTCTGGAGTTTCTTCTGGCACCTCCTCTGGCAGTTCCTCGAATCGCACAATGCCAAGTCCAAGGGATGCCTTGATATCTGCATTGGTGGCGGCAGATGTGGTGCTACCTGTCCATGCCGAATAGCCCAAGTCACTGGTTTCTAGGAACATGGCAAGGGGGAGGTTTTTGTGGCTCAGTGACTGCATTGCAGTGCGCAATGCACCACTGACAATCTCGTCATACATGGCGGCCTCCGTTGCGGTGGTGGCGATGTAGACTCCTTGATAATAGTAATAGGCGATGGGTTCTAGCAACAACTTATAGTCGCCATTGATGAGGGTGTCGTAGTTGAAACCAGTGTATCCAGCGATGGCACGGATGACCTGTTCATCGGTGAAGTAACTTTTGATGGCATCTATATTATTTGAGCCAGTTGTACTGACGATGGTTGGTAAGGATTGCGATGGGTTGTAATAGGTGTAATTCCCTTGCTGTGCCGATAGAGATAGGCCGTTGGTATACTGGATTTTACACACCTTCCCAAAGTGATACAGAGTGCTTGGCAGGGTTTTGTTGGTTAGGTCAATGGGAGTAGTGACAGCACTATAGTCACTGGCTCGGATAACAGTCACTCGCACACCATCCATGCCGGGGTTCCAATAGCTAGAGCTGGTGCCTGTGCCCATGTCGCCACCGCCAGAATCTACATTGCCATCACCGACTGCGAAAGCAGTTGTAGCAATGCCACAGAGCAATGCTACACATAAACAAAATGCCAATATTCTTTTAGTCATATAACTTCCTTCCTGCAATGAAAAATGCACAGCCTAAGCTGTGCATTTCCAGTGCGATTTATTTAGTCCATGATGCCGACCTTGTTTCCGTTTTCGTACATATCTTCGGCATAGATTGCTTGGTTTTCACCCATGTAAGGCACATCATCGAAGCCCGGCAAGCCACCACTGCTGTTCTCTGTGGCAATCTGATTCTCCACAGGGGTGGGGTCTGGATTTTCTTCGGTGGGGGCCTCCACTGGGATGCTGTTGGGGGTTTGGTCTGGGTTGGATAGTTCCTCCTCGGTGTAGGTTGGCTTTTCTGGGATGTCTGGCTGGATGGTCTGTTCAGTGCCAGTGTCCACTGCACCAGCTGGCTGGTTGATGTCCTCGCTGATGTCTGGGACGGTGATGGTGATTTCTTCTTTCTGTTCATTTGGCACCGTGATATCCACCACCACATCGGTGGGTTCCTCGGTGACGGTAGGCAGGGGGTCATCCTCCACCACATCGCCATTCATTTGCTGTGAAATCAGTGCCACCAGCAGGGCACAGACAATCAGCGCCCCTATGATAATCAGCCATTTCTTTGTATTTTTCATGGTATGGTTCCTCCTTACGTTCAAGTTTCTATCTTATGCCACACAGTACCACAAGACATGGCATAAGTCTAGCAAAAGAATAGAAGATTTTTGAAATTCTTAAAATTTCGGGGTATACCCTGCGCTGGTCTTGAGGGTAATGGTCATAGAGGGGAGCAACGCCCCACCAAAGGAGACTGGCACCTCTAGTTCAATGGTGCTGGTCACAATAAATCGTTCTGACTCAATGTCGCCCGATGCGATGGGAGCATTTTCAATGTCCACATCCAAATCCCAGATTTTGAACTCCATTTCCCCTTGACTGGTGTACTGAATGTAGGTGCCATCCTCATAGGTCAGCTCTAAGATTTCACCCATAATGGCATAGATGTCGCTGTAGTCTAGGCTTTCTTCGAAGGTGTCTGCTACAGGCTGATAGGCACCAGAATAACCCTCTCGCACACTGTGATACACGTCATCGTAGTTGTCGTTGACCACGGTGATCACCGCTGTTTGCATGGTATCTCGTACACCCTGTGCCACAATGAGTAGTCGAAAATATTCAGAGATGCCAGCGAAGATAAGGAGCAGTGACAGGGTGATGGCTACCGTCAACGGCAGTGCCGACCCACGGCAATTTCCAAGGGTGGATTTAAGGTGGAGCATCATTTCCAATACACCTCGCTTTTGCCACTGGCCTCAGACCGCAGGGTGATGGGGAAGCTGGCGAAGTTGCCAAAGAGACCGATGTCCACATCGTAGGTGACCACCACGGAGACCTCATTGTTGAGCTGGATTTTTCCACTGGTAGACCATGTGACCTCTAGCTCGATGCCAGTTTGTGCCACGAGGGTTTCCTCTCGCTGGGTGGTTTCCGTTCCCACTCGCCCTGCGATCTCCGCTTCTCGAATCAGCTCTGTGGCGAAGGTGTCAATGGTCTGCTTGGCGATATAGACAGGTAACACTTGCACCGCCAGCGCAATGACCAGCATGGCGCAAAGGACAAGGACAACCACGTCGATGTACCCCTCGCCCTTGGTGCTTTTTAGGATTTGTTTCATGTGCCCACCCCCTAAAACATCCCACTGAGGGAGGTGATGATCTCATAGACGATGATTGCCATGTAGGTGAGCATAAAGCACATAAGCATGATAAAGGAAAAGATGCGGATTTTAGGGGGTATCTTCATGACCTGTGCTTTTAGCTTTTGCAGTTCCATCTGCTTCATATCGTGGGAGAGCATTTGGAAGTAGACCACACCGTCATCCCCTCGGAGGACGGAGATAAGCCCTCTGGTGATGTCCGACAGCATGGGGGAATTGAATCGTGCCTCAAATCTGGTGAGGGAGGCCTCATAGGAGCTGGAACGCATATCTGCTGTAAGGATGTCCAGCTCTGAGGCGAAGGTGTCCCCAGCGTTTTGCTTGTAACTTTCCAGCATGGACAGCACATCACGACTGGCCTTTAGCTCTTGGGTGATGGTTGCCACGAACCGTGGTAGCTCGATTTCGATTTGGGTTCTCTTTTTGGAGAGGGCTTCATCCGCCTTGCGAATTTCCTTAAAGTAGATAAGAATGGCGAGGAACAGCACCACAGGCGCCAGAAGTGGAAGGGCCACAAGACACGGGATTGCCAGCAGTCCAATGCTGCCAGCTTTTACGATGGCAGAGGCAGTGAACAGTTCTGGGGTTTCACTGAGGCCTGCGGCCGACAGGGTATTCACCATGCGGATACGCTTGTACTCGTCGATAGGGATGACCTTTGACAGCTTCACCGCCACCATTCTCATCAGTGTGTCTGTGGTTTTGGCTTTGCCTTTGGCTTGCTTGGCGGCCTCCATCATGGCCTTGGTGGTAGCCAAGGTTGGTAATTTCAGAAGGTCTGCCATGATGAAGAACAGGCCAACGGCTACAAATGCTGCGAATAGATAGATTATATCAATCACCTCCGATACTCAATGGGCTGGGTCAGTTTAATCACAAAGGCCATAGAGATAAACATGGCCGCACCGCAGATGGCAAGGATCAGCTGTCCCAGTGGGGTGTGCATCAGCACGTCGTACCAGTCTTGGTTGAGGAAATAGAGCAATGGGATATTGCCAATGACCAGCACCTGCATCATGATGAACTCTTTCCGTGGTTCAAAAATCATATTCTCCAGTTCACCATTGACCACTCGCATATCGCTGAGTTTAGACACAATGGGGGTAAGGGTGGTTTTGAGGTTGCGGTCACTTTGGCAAGCGATGATGGCATCGCACCATTCACGATAGACAGGGTTGTCAATCCGTCCTTTTAGCTCATACAGTGCCGCTGTCACATCTGGGTCAATCAGTCGCACACGGGAGACAAAGGCGCGGAACACGGTTAACACCGGGGGATTGAGATAGGCGATGTTCTCCTCCACGGCGGTGAGAATGTCCTCATTGCGGAGGTAGGCTGTGGTGATGATGGACAGCGCTGTTTCCAGCTCTGCAGAGATGTCCTTTTTGAAGTAGCTTGCCATGAGCTTCACATACCAAAATGGGATAAACATAAAGCCGATAGCCATGACAGGCACCAAGAAAAAGTTGGAGAGCATAATGGCGAGACAGGCACCCAAGGCAAAAGACAGGAGGGACAGGGCGCACAGGATTGGAAATTGCGCTGAGCGTCCAGTCATCTGCAAAATTTCCTGCACCTCCGTCATCTCCCTGCGGAAGTAGGATTGCTTTTTTCTCTGGGTGGTTTCATTGACCTCATCTCGAATGGTTTTTGGCTTGTTGGTCAATCGCCCAAAGACATCGCCTGTGAAGGACATGGGGGAAATATGCAAGAGAATGAAGAAGCCAACAATCATGCCAATACAGGCAAGTAGCTGGATTTGCACCATGGGTTATGCCCCCTTTCGTAGTTGCTCGATGGTTGTCTGTGGCATACCATTTTCCAGCAGTCGCTTGGCAAGGCTATTGGATATGGTGTTGACCTTCTGATGTGCGCCCTCGATGATAAACTGCCCATCCTCCACACGGTTTTCTGTGATGATGTATTGGAACAGAGGGCGGTAAACCCGTGTGCCATCTGGCAAAATCTCGCACTCTTGAATTTCCATCATGCGACGTTGCTTGTTCTCCAACTGTTTGCAGAATACCACAATGGGATAGGCCTCTGTGACGTAGTCCATCAATGTTTCATCGGACATATCCACAGCACGTTTGCACAGAGATACCATGCGACGATAGGTGGCCTCGGAGGAGTTTGCATGGATGGTGGTCAGCACAGCGATACCAGTTCTGGCCGCTTCTTGGGCGGCATTGGCCTCTGGCCCACGCATTTCTCCCACCACTGCAATATCTGGGTTGAAACGAAGCATGATGTCCAACAGCATAGTCTGGTCGATGGTTTGCTTGTCGTTGTCACTGCCACGGGTGAGGGTGTGGATCACGGAGTTTATCACCTTGCCACTCTCATCCGTGCGCACAAGGTCTAGTTCTCTGGAGCCATTTTCAATGGTGTACACTCGCTTGTGGTCTGGGATGGTGGTGAGCAGATAACTTAGCATGGTGGTTTTACCGCTACTGGTTGCCCCTGCCACACAGACGGAAATGCCGTAGCGGATGCACTGAGCCAAAAAGTCCAGCATGGTTTCGGTGGCGGTGCCACTGCGGATGAAATCATTTTTTTGTAGGGAGCGTGGATTGACGATACGAATGGAGGCGGCAATGCCTACGTCCTCGTCCACAATGGGACTTTTCAGCACAGCGATACGGATGTTTTTACTCAGGTGCCCTAAGACAATGGGACTGGCATTATCCAGCACCATACCACTGATGTGGAGCATACGGCGGATGACGTTGACTGCGTGTTCTGGGGAGTCGAAGTGCTCGTCCAACTTTTCGGTTCTGCCGTTGGAATACTGGACTTCGATGTCCTTCCATGAGTTGATGTCAATTTCCTCGATGCCACTGCCAAAAATATATTTGGTGAGGAAGCCAAACTCAGCCATCTCGGTGTAGAGGGCATCCACCAGCTCCTCCCCAGACATTCCACCTACAGACAGTCGCTTATCTTGGATATACTTGGTGATGTAGCGTTTCATCTGGGACTTGGCATCGAAGCTACCCCCAGTGATGAGGGAGCTGTAATGCTCTGAAATATACTCCTGCACATCGGCAAGGACGGTGGAGAAGTCCTTGCCCTCGCTCTCTGGCTCGAAGAATAGATTGTGGGTCTGTTGGGACTCAAAAAGTCCTCTCGCCTTGTGACGTTTTAGCATCCAAACACCTCCTTAGCAATCCGTTCAATCCCCTTGCGGTAGGCTCTGCTGTCCCTCATCTGCAAGTCACCCAATAAGGTGCCAGCCAGATACTGCTGTTCCAGCTCCGAGGAATAGGGCAAGGTGAATGCCACGCTGCCAATGGCTCCTGCAATCTGCTCCTTGGCCTGATTGGGCTTTACATTGGAGGCTACCTTGTACTGCTTGTCTGAGTCCCACTTTTTATCTCGTAGGAGGGTCAGCTGGCTGGAAAAATAGCTGACAGATTTCAAGTCCACATTGGACAGGCGCAGGACATAGTCAGCCTCCATCAGTGCCACGGCAGATAGGATGTCGTTTGCAAGGTAGCTCCCACAGTCCACGATGATGTTGGGGGCAATTTCACGAAGCTCTGCCATTAGCTCTTTGGCCTGCACATCGGTAAAGGGCGGATAGGTGTATTCATTTTCACCCTTTTTCATGGCGAGGATGGTGAGGTAATTGTTCCGTTTGAGGGTGGTGAGGTTGTGCTTGATCAGGGCACCGCTGACGTGGGTGGCGGCAAGAACACTGCCCAAGGAATGCTCCGACTCAATCTCAGAGGCTGGGCAAATGCACGGGAGCATGGGGGCATTCATGTCGCAGAGCACCAGCACAGTATTTTGCTTTTTAGAAGCCAAATATTTCGCCAGCTTTACTGATGCAATGGTCTTGCCACTGCCAGGACTGCCCCACACAGCAAGGATGCCGCCATCTTCGTAGTCGTCCTCGGTGACCGTGCCACCTCGCATGAAGATGGATTGTTTCTTAAAATTCATTTAGACAATCACCTCTGTTTCTGGCACTTCCAGAGCCTCCTCCGTGGTAGGCTCTGTGGTGGCTACCTGGTTGGTGTCCTCCTGTTCTGTGGGGTAGAGGGCGAGATTGACGGCCTCTTGCACAGCAATGAACTCCGCTGCCGTTTCGGTGTCGCCACGGTAGACCAGTGACAGGTGGATGGTGCCCTCGTCCTCTAGCTCCGCTAGAATTTTACTCTGCTGGGCTGTGACCAAGAGGGTGACGGTGGCTGGCAACTCTGCATCGTCAGAGGTGGTTTCACCTGTGTTGGCATCATAGCCACTAGAGGCCGTCACGCAAATCACCTCCACATAGGTTAGTTCTGCAGGGATTTCTGTGGTGCCACGTTGCTGATAATCTGGGGCGATGACCGATACAATATCCCCAGACTGGAGCTTGCCGGACAAGCCATTGGCAAAGTCTGAAATGCTGATGGAGATGGCCTGCTTGGTGCCGTCTAGGTTATAGAGATACACATTTTCTGATGCTGGTGTGGAAGAAACCTTGGTGGTTAAAATGTAATCGCCCACAGACAGGTCTGCAAGGGCATATTGCCCCACCACGGTGTCGCTTTGGCGAATGACGTTGTCGGGTAAGCCGTAACCGCCCACCTCCACCACGTCCACCATATCCTTGGTGATTTCATCGCCTGCGCTGATGTCCTTGACCACTCGGACGATCTCCGTCTTTTCCGAAATGGCTTGGTTGAACAGCGGTGTCACAGCAAAGCAAATCACCAGAGAAAGCACAATACAAATCACACCAAGGACGGTGCGGTTCTTGAGAAAACTCATGGGGTATTCCTCCTTAAATTAGATAAAATCGGGTCATGGCAAAGCTGACCATAAACCCTATGGACAAAAAGGGTGCCATGGGACTGGGGGTTCCCTCTGCCCTCCGTTGAAGCATGGCTTTGATGCCATGGTAAATGACAAAGCTGGCAAGACCGATGATAAGGCCTATCATGCCACCGTGAAATCCCAACACAAAGCCACAGGCGGCGGTGAGTTTGATGTCACCGCCGCCTATGCTCTGGGTGCCCTTTTGCTCTATCATTGCCCCAAGGAACAGGGGCAGAGCTACGAGGATGCCCAGCAGATGGCTAGGGCTAAACTGTAGCAAGCCAATGCAGAACACAAAAACACATAGGGCATCGGGGATGATGTGCCGTTTTAAGTCCCAAATTGAGGCTACCAGCAATGCACTTACAAAAAGTAAGACCTGTAGCATCTACAATCACATGGACTGAGCTGGTGCTTGGCTCTGGTTCTGGTCATGCTTCTGCGCCATGGTCTGCTCATAGGCCGTGAGGATGGCATTGTCCATGGTCTGCTTGGCCTCCTTGGTGCATGGGAAGCAGATGTCCTTGTAATCGCCACTTCGGGTTTTGTACTGGGGCATGGACACAAATAGGCCTTTGGAACCCTCCAGCACACGGACATTGCTGACGGCGAAATAGCCGTTGATATTCACAGAAGCATTGGCTTTCACCGCACCGTCACCACGGGTGGGATAGATGCGCACATCCAAATTCATAGGGGTTGCATTACTCATAGGGCATCTCCTTCCTTAACCAGCGTAGTCGAACATATCCTGAATGCGGTCCACAAGGGTGGGCATCACGGTTTCATTGAACAGCGCATACAAGCCAGCCAGAAGCAGTGCGCCCAGCACCACGGCAATGAGGATTTTCACAGCTTTTCTTAACCTCGCCCCATGTACACGATATAGGAAGTTCCCCTTGAGATATGTCCAAAACTTAATTTTGTTGATTGATAAAACCATAATTTTACCGTCCTTTCTTAATTTGTTGTATAAAAAATGCAGCCTACTAAAATCGACTGCATTTGATATATAAATTTTCAGTTTTTTGTAGTATAATATAAATAAAAAGATTTATTTAGGAGATAGATTTATGAATGAAATAGAACAAGTAATAGAGCAAGAATTTTCTAAAACTGTCAAGCGAATTGCGAGCAAATCACCGCCTAAACACACACTTGCTGAAATACTTATAGATAAAACCTTAAACAAACTCAAAGAGCTTGCGAAACTTCACCGAATCTCCAAATATTCTACCTTGAAAAAAGACAGTCTTGTATCGACTTTGGCAAATGCCTTGGTGGAGCTGGATAGGATAGAAACCTTTTTGTTTATGTCAGATGATGGAAATTTAAATGAACTTATCGAACTATCCAAGGTTTCACAGCTCGAATGTAGTGCAATCACCTGCGCGAAACTTGACTTTTATATGATGCTTGGCATGGTTGAAATTTACTATTTTGAAAGTAAATTCATCGCTGTTATGCCAACAGAAATTAGACAAATTGTAGAAAAAGTATGCACTAAGGACTTTATGAAAAAGAAAAAGCGTGATAGCTTAATTTTAAACTATGCACGCTCTTGCGTTAGTCTATATGGTATCATTTCACAAGATGAATTTGTAGAAATATTTAACGCCCAAAATAGCACTCCCACCGATATAGATGAGGTTTTTACTACTTTAATTAAACATGTATCAATGGATAGTGATTTTTGTTTTTGGGACGAATATATTGTGTCAGCAGGCTTTGAAGAGGATGACTTTGAGGGAGTTTCCCATTTGATTGAAGCGACACAGGGAAAACCTCGATATATTCCAACTAAAAATCAATTGCTCAAATATGCCGATAGCTCTTATTATGAAGAAACTATCTACACAAAAAAACTGGAACGTCACCTAAAAACCATTTGCAAAACTGACTATATTGCAGAAGATTTGGCTGATGAGATTTGCTTCCTCGCTTCAATGGAGGCAGATTTTAACGATATTATGCAACCAGTAAACGCCGCAGGTATCGAATTTGAAGGTATAGAAGATGTACAGGCTTTTGCTGATATTATCATGGATCTCAAAAACAATACTCGTATTTGGGCTAATAAAGGGCATACCCCAAAGGAACTACATAGCCTATATGCGAAAAAGCCGATACGAAGTTTCTCGGACAATCTAATACCATTTAATACTTTCAAAAACCCAGCACCTGTTGCTTCAAAAAAGGTTGGTCGAAATGAACCTTGTCCTTGCGGTAGTGGAAAAAAATACAAAAAATGCTGTGGCAAGTAATCACTGATTACCCATGAGAAGATAAAGTCTACCCCTAAGTAACTGGCACTCTCGTTCGAGATTGGCATTTCTTGCTCTTAAATCATCTATAATTTTATCTTTATCTGATGATTTCTTTGTTTTCTTTTTATCGCTTGAATTATCAGTAACAGCACCTTTTTGTGTATACCCATAGTCCACAAGTAGTTCCCTAATATGTGGTTTAGAAAATACTGATCTTGAAAGGCCTGTAAACTCCACGAGGGTAGTTATCGACACTTTTCTGCCCTCGTTTTTAATATCATGAATGGCTCGTAAGACCTTATTGATACTTTCTTGCTTTTTAAGCTCCTGTTTCTGCTGTAATTTAGGTGGTAATGTTTTCTTAGTATTCATAAGGTTTTAAATCCTCCAATTTCTTTATAATATCTGCAAACTGATTGGATAGTTTTAGAAAATTGTTGTGAAGTTGATCATCTGTTTTAAATTTTGTAGCCTTATCACTCCAACTTTTGACTTGCTCCTTAAAATATTCAAGTTGCTCTTGCTCTGGGATGAATTTTTCACAAGAAATACAATCCCACATGCCACTCTTACAGTGGGTTACATCTGCACATATTCCACCGGGTATTCTATGGGAACGCAAATTTTTAAGTAGTCTTGATTCTGTGATTGCATCCATATTTAAAATACGACCACCAAATAATACATACGAATTTTCTTCCTCTATATCATATTTTACTGGCTCTATCAGTGTTTCAGGGAATAGATTCAAATGAGCATACGAACCATAGAGCATTGCAGTCCCGTGATGAGCAGTCATTTCAGCGATTTGAGGTAATGTAAACCCTGCACGAAGTCTATCTGTCACTCCATTGTGCCTAAATTGATGACTTGAAATATTATATAATCTCCCATCGCTATCAGTAACATCATATTGCTTGCAAATCTTCTTCAAATGATAATTTGTTGAACTCCAAGTTGCCACAATATATCTATCTCGCTTGTAAGTGCCACTTTTTAATTTCAAACTATCTTGATAGGTAAAAAGGGCATTTTTCTTATTTTCTGCAAGATATGCTTGACTGTTTTGTGATATCTCCTGTTGTTCACGAATTAAAGATAGTAAATGACCACCCATCCCTGTATCCTCGACATGAATAAGCCTTTTAATCGGTTCTAAGTATCCGCCATTTTGTTTCCATGTGGGTATTGTGATTACAAAGTGTCCGTCAAATGGCTTTACACACTCTATCTCCATTCCTAAAACTTCGGAGATGCGAGAGGGAATCAACCTTAAAACCCAATAAATACAGCGATATGTTACTGATATTTCTTCGTTCATAAATATACTATCAAGTTTTTTCGCTACATCTTCTGGTATATACTTACTGTCTATTAACTTATCATACTGATAGATATTCTTTGTAAATGGATTTTTGTATTGCAAATTATCGAACCCATTCATCTTGCGAAAAAACATATTAAGGGTAGACCACATGCGTGATTTGGTACTATCGACATATCCTCTTTGATCTAAAAATATTTTATACTGTGATGCTGTATGATAGTCAACTTTTGACAAGCTATTCACACCTAAAAATTTAAGGAAAACCCCTAAATTATACAAATCAATCTTTACTGCTCTCACGCCAATTCCATCTATAAGTCGTAGAACAGCAAAGAATTTCGCACACTCTCTATGAAACTGAGAAATATTTGCAAAGTGTATTCTGATTTTATGAAGCTCATTTCCAAGACTTACATTTCTTTTATCACAAATCCAAACATCATCAGTAAATATAGAATTACTTGAAACCACTCCTACAAACTCCATATACCTTTGTTTTTGTAATTCTTCATACAATTCCTCATATTTATATATCGCACTCATCACTTGCCTCCTTGATTGCCTTAACAATATTTTGATAAGCGAGCAGTTTTCGATTTTCTAAAATATACTCTGCAAAATTTTGATAATCCTTTATTTTTTCTTTACGATACGCTTCTTTAAGAGCATTAACTACTTCTTGCTGTGATTTTAGCAATTCTGACCAGTAGGGGAGGTATTGTGCCCCTGTACAAAGATTTGGACAACTAACGCAATGCATAGTTTTGTTCTGGTAGCTGCAAGCGCCTTCACAATTCTTACGAACACAATAGCCAAACTCCACTCTTCTTTTAGATAGCCTAAAATCCACATACAGTTGTTTACGTTCTTCTTCTGAAAAATCTACTAATTGCTTATTTGATAAAAGTAAACCAAATTGTTTTTGATAAAACTCTGTATTTAATTCTGCAAGTTTCATAGATTTTACATCTGCATAATATTTCATAGCTGTACTATGATTTAGATGTCCTAATTGATACACAAGCTCCGTTACAGTTGCATTATTTTCAATCATTTTTACTACCAAAGTTTTTCGGCACTGCCTTGTTGAAAAATTCCAAGGTGTTCCACTTTCGTCACAAATATTATGCTTTTGAATCAGTTTATTGATTTTAGCAGAATAGTTCCCAGTGTTTGGTAAGCAAATTCTTCGCCCTTTATTTTGATATAAAAAGATGTAGGGCAAGCCACTGTGGTTTCGCAATTCTTCGCTATCGTTTATTTGTGCTTCAATTAATTCTTTTACTTCTTGATTCACATAGATTTGATGATATTCTCCAAGCCCCAATTTTCGCCTTGCATTTAACACTTTATAGGGTGTGTATTTTAAAATGTATCGCTCGTCATATCTACCATCAGATAAGCAATCTTCTTTTAAATAAGCTACTTCCTTAGCTCTCATACCTGTGGAAACAAATATTTTAAACATTCGGATTTCCATAGGAGATAATTCATCCACATGTTCCTCTAATTTAGCAAGTACAGCATCTGGGATATATGGTGTATTTTCGTTATATTTATGTGCATTTACCATTTTCAAGCTACGAAATGGATTGCTTTGTGGTTTAGGAAACTTACTTACATTATCATCAGAAATCAGAAAATCAAAGAGTAAATTACACATAGAAATGTAATTCATCATTTGGACCTGTGAAACATCATTTTCAAGTTTTAGTTGTAATGCCTTTGCATCAGTGATATCTACATCTGCAAAAAACATAATGTCAGGACTAATTGTATGAATCATATTAGCGATTTGAAGTAAGTAAAGTGGATTTCTGTCACTCGTCCTAAAGCCTCGACTGTATCTAAACTTCAAAAACTGTTTAAGCTCCTGTTTTAAGGTGGATGAAATTACTATGGTAAAGTCAACTGTAAGATACTTGAGGGTTGCACCATCAAGCTGATAAAGTTTCCATTTGTCCTTTTTAAACTGCAAACGATTTTCTGCCACAAATTTGATTTTTTGCGATTCAAACTCTTCATTTACTGTACTTAGAAACAGGGCATGAAATTCTTCATCAACACCTAAAAATGTGGAGTCACCACCATTTCCAAAGATAAAATCTGAAAGACTACGCTTAGTAATTATTTCACGATTGTTTGTATAGCTTTGTGCCAATCCCTTTAGATATTTCTTTGTTTCCATCGGTATAGACATAAAATATCTACTTACTCTTGCATCACCAACACGAGCTGTAATATCAGATACGGATTGATTGTTCTTCATTTTATCAAGCATTATCTTCGACCAATATTCCATGAAAACTTGCTCAATGATAACTTTAAAATCATTATCCTTTGAAACTCCATCTAAAATATATTTAAAATTGTAGTTGGTTGGAGTTTCACTATGCCTAAGCATGGTTTGGAATACATATTCATATCCAATAAACTTAGATTTAAGGCATTTAGCGCTCTCTGCCCATTCCTTTGCAAACTCTCTAGCATAATGTGTAAAACATTCCTTAAAGTCCGTTTCTAAAGTCATTCCAAGCGCTACAAATGCAATACCACCAAAGAAATGAAACGCTTCACATAGACTTGTATTATCCTGTAAATATGCTTTTGATAACAGCACTTCTCGATATGCTATTATCTTTTTAGTCATAACTTCTTCGGGACATTCTTTTCTGTATTTTAAAGTAACTTCTGTACCCTCAATCTCCCAAACAGCCGTTGCTGTGACTCTTTTCACTATCCTAATCATCTTTAGCACCCACCGTTCTTTTATATGCAGCATTGGCAAGTATTTCACTGTTGTAGTTCATATAGGATGTAATGGATTCCATACTAAGCCAGCCAAAATATCGCATAATTTCAATATCTGACTTTGTATCTTCTGGGTTTAATGCATTATCTTCCAGTATCTCCATGACCTTTGTACTTCTGCCACTATGGGTACGAATTTTCTTACTATCAAGACCAGAACGCTTGGCACATTTCTTTAAAATTCTAAGATAATTATGGTATTCAAGGGGCTTTCCAATCGTTGCACCTCTTAAATTGATGAATATGTCATCACTCACTTCTAAACTTTTATTTTCAGCAAATGTACGTTCCTCAAACAAATATTGATTCAGAATGGTTGCTGTTTCTTCACTAATTCTAATTGTACGCAAGCGATTTGTTTGATTTGCTGTTGCTGATTGCTTTCTTTTAGAACGTGATGGCTGAATCAGTCTATCCAAACCATTATAATCTCTAAGCTGCATACTCAATACCTCGTCTATACGAAAGCCTTCCAAAGTTAGCATAAATACAGCCATGTCACGCAAGGTAAGAAAATTTCTAAGTAATATACTTTTTTCTTCTACTGTATACCACTTGATATACTCTCGACTTCCCTTGGTATCCGGTAATATGTGATTGATAATGCGAGTATGCTTATAGTTATAAATTTGCCCATAGAGATAGCTTTGAGGCTTCACCTTTTTGTCTACTTCATAAAATGTCATTTCACTACCATAATTTTGATCAAGCCACCTGTAGAAATCAGTGATTGACGACACATAGCCTACCAAAGTACTATGAGCTATGCTGTTTTGAGGATTTTGTATTCTAAGCTCAGTTACATCTCCATAAATCAAATAGTCTATGAATTTCAACACATTATTGTTGGTAGCATTTTGGTAGTCTTTACTATGCTTTTCATGCAAATAATTAAAGAATACACACAATTTATGTGCTGTTACTTTACCAGTACCTAGTTTATTAATGCTTTTCATCTCTATAAATTGGTTTGGTACATTCATAGGGAGGAGGAAGTCCGTCAACATAAATCGAAGAACTTCCTCCGTGCCTGTTGTTTCAAAAAGAAACCTTTTTACTATAAATGCTAATATAAAAGTGAGCCACCTAGCCCCCTTTCGCTCATGAAAATTTGAGCCACTTGAAATAACCCTGTATACTAGCAGTAAGCTAGGAACGGGGGAAAATAAAGGTGGTAATCACAGTGAACATTTACAAAGAAGTGCGACAATTACGCCAGCAGGGGCGTAGCCAGCGGAGCATTGCAGTCCAACTGGGCATCTCTCGCAATACGGTGAAAAAGTACTGGGAGGGTGAAGCCGTGCCGTGGGTGCGCAAGGAGTATCAGCGCCCAACCAGCGTGCTCACGGAGGGCGTAAAGAACTTCATCCAGCAATGCTTGGATGAGGATGAGGAAAATCGTCTCAAGAAGCAATCTCACACCGCCAAGCGGATCTACGACCGTCTAGTGGAAGAGCAGAGTTTTACAGGTGGCGAATCCACCGTGCGACGCTATGTCCAAGAACTGCGTGGCAGTACGCCTGAGGCCTTCGTGCCACTGGCCTTTGACCCTGGGGATGCAGTGCAAGTGGACTGGGGTGAGGCAACCATTCGGTTGGCTGATGTGAAAACGAAAGTCAATATTTTCTGCGCACGCCTTTGCTACAGCGACGCCCCATTTGTGGTGGCCTACCGCAGACAAAACAGCGAGAGCTTTTTAGAGGCACAGGTGCGCACCTTTGACTACTTCGGCGGCGCGCCACGGCGTGTCATCTTTGACAACGCCAAAATTGCCGTAAAAGACGGATTTGGCGCCCACGCCAAAACGCAGGACAGCTATGCTATGTTGGCAGCGCACTACGGTTTTGAGACTGTATTCTGCAATCCTGCCTCTGGCAATGAAAAAGGGCTAGTAGAGGGTTTGGTAGGCTTCTCACGACGCAATTTCTGCGTGCCACTACCCAAAGTGGACAGCATGGACGAGCTGAACGATTTGCTACAAAAGCGTTGTGAACAGTACCTAAAACACACCATTCGTGGCAAAAACGGCACTGTTAGGGAAGAATTCGAAGTGGAAAAAGCTGCACTCAATCCCTTGCCCATCTACCGTTTTGACCCTGCCAAACGTGCCCACGGGCGAGTAGACCGATTTAGTACCGTGCGCTTCGACACCAATAACTATTCCGTGCCTGTGACCTATTGTGGCAAAGAAGTGACGGTAAAAGCACTGCCTGAACAGGTGGAAATCTACAGCCAAAACAAGCTGATTGCCACCCATCCACGCTGCCTTGGGCACAAGCAAAACGTGTATGATTTACAGCATTACTTGCCGCTTTTGGAACGAAAAGGCCGTGCTATCTTCCAAGCAAAGCCAGTGCGTGACACCGTTCCACCAGTGTTTTTAGCGTGGTTGCAGAAGCAAAATTTGAAGCCAAAACAGATTGTGGAATTGCTATATCGCTGTCTTGATGAGGGGTTTGACACCGTGATGCAAGGCGTCTCCGTGGTCACGCCACCGCCCCCTAAAATTGCAGACACTGTGGTTGTCCAAAACGTGAATTTGGCAGGCTATGACGTTCTTTTTGGAGGTGTGAGAGTATGAATGTGACGGAGGAACAGGTGAAATTATACGCAAAGCAGCTGCGTCTGCCTATGTTTGCTGACTACCAGCAAGTGCTCAGACAGGTGGATTCCAGTGCCACTTTTGCTGATTTACTATTGGAATTGATGCAGGCCGAATTGGCTTCTAGGCAAGAAAATCAAATGAAAAAGCGGCTTAAAGCGGCAAATTTTCCGTATTTGAAAACATTGGACGAGTTTGATATGACCCAACTCAACGAAGCGGTTTCGCCAATATTTTTGCAGGAACTAGCCTCCTGTGATTTTGTGAACAGACGGCAAAACGTGGTGATGATTGGCAATCCCGGCCGAGGCAAGACCCACTTGTCCATTGCACTGGGGCTGAAGGCCTGCTACGCGGGCCACAGCGTTCTGTTTAAGAACGCCGCAACACTCTCTACGGAGCTGTGTGAGGCCCGAGACAACTACTCTTTGGGCAAGTTGGAGCGCAATCTAGCCCGTGCTGATTTGCTCATCTTGGACGAGCTGAGTTACCTCAGCTTTAACCGCCACCAATCTGAACTGCTGTTTAAAGTCATCTCTGACCGTAGCGAGAAACGCAGTACCATTGTGACAACGAATCTGCCGTTCTCCAGATGGCCAGAGCTATTTGAAAACACCACCATGGTGGCGGCTCTCATTGACAGGCTGACCTTCCAGTCCCATGTGCTTGATATGAATGGTGATTCTTTTCGTTTGAAGCAGACCCTGGCAATGGCTGAATATTCGTGAGCGAGTGGCTCACTTTTTCATGAGCGCAAGTGGCTCACTTTTTCATGAGCGAGCGGCTCACTTTTTGGTTGACGTTTATACTTTTTACCTTAAATCTTTTGTCCATGATATCACCCTTTCCATGCTTTTTGCATGGTTAAATTATATCATAGACATTAGAACTTAACCTTGATAGTCAAACATCTCTTGAATTCGTTCTGTTAAAGTAGGTAGTACCACCTCATCAAATAACAGATAAAGCCCTGCAAGAAGCAACGCACCTAAGACTACTGAAATCAATATAGTAATGGCTTGCGAAACTGTCCCTTCTCCACGATTGTTTGATAATACTTCTTTGCTTCTTTCTTTAAGCATGACTGCTTTTATTGCTACTACATTTGCTGTATCATTCATTTTGTTAAATAATTTTTTCATAGTAATTTTACCTCTTTCATATTGTTAACTTTATTAGTTGTATGGTGTACATAAATACACCCATTTTCCACTTGTTATTCAGTTATATAAAAGTACATATAACCCTTGTTCTTACTGAGCTTTATATCGTGTACATTTATATAGTGATACTGAGATTAAGAAAAGACGGCAGTGTCGATGTAGCCCTCGCCACGGGTGTTGCTCACGGCAAGGTGGGTCTTGACCATAAGGGAGTTGGCCTTGTGCTTCATGTTGGTAAAAAACTTCTTCATAGTGTAAAACTCCTTTTCATTTTGGGGCATGAAAAAAGACAGCCCTTGGCTGCCTTATAGACTCATGCTCATGGTTTGATTTTGTGTTTGCTCTGCAAAGTCGATTTGCTGAAAGCCGAAGTGGTCACAGTAGTGGAATTCACTACCCCCTTCGTCATACAGCTCCACCACATCGGACATGGACATGGAGTGTCCACTGTACCCATGAGGGTGGTCGATGTTGCAACGGGTGTAGATGTCCTCCAGATTGTTGGTGCCCAGTTGCCCATCGTAGACCGCATGGTAATTTTGGATGCTGGGTGATCCGTAGCCAGATTCCATATCCTTGAGGGATACGAACTTCATACCCACATCCACCGTGGGATTCAGTTGCCAGATGCGGACATTTTTCAGTGGGGTGCTGTCCTCGCCCATCTCGATGTCGCCACCGATGAGGCGCTCCATCACACCATCTGTCCACTGTGGGGTGAGGTTTTGTCGCTCCAGCCATTGGCTTAGTTCTTCCCCTTGGAAGAGGGTGTCCACAACCGCTTTTTCCTTCTGGAGATACCCAGCAGGGTTTCCATAGAAGCTGATGCGACCATTTTCTAGGGTGATTTGGCTCATGATTTTCCTCCTACAATATAAATTAAGGTTTAAGGCACGGCTGCCAGCCGTGTCTTTTGTCTTTTTGTTGCCTAAGCTGTTAGAATGGGAGAGAACAGGTCTGGCTCTGTTTTCCGAGGGCTTACACGCCCGCAAAGGAGTCCGCCAGCCGCCTCTCTCGTTCGCAGCATTCGATTTGCGCAGGTTGTGCCACCAAGACTGGTGCGTTCGTGTCACTCAGGAGATTGAACAAGCAGCGAAGAAAGCGGAATGCCTAATCAAAATACATGGAGGAAACAATATGAACGCAGTCGGAATCGATATTTCCAAAGAATTCAGCGTGGTAGCCGCCCTGCGGCCTATGGGTGAGGTGGCGCTCCCACCTCGTACTTACCAGCACGACAGCCACAGCATCGACGTACTGGCGCAGGAAATTCTTGCGTTGGGTGCGGACACCCGTGTCATCATGGAGGCCACTGGTCGTTACCACGAACCAGTCGCCCAGACACTGAGCCAGCACGGTATCTACGTCAGCATTCTCAACCCACTACTCATCAAGCAGAGCGGTGGTGGCTCCATCCGCAAGGTTAAAACCGACAAAGCCGATGCCCTAAAAATCGCAAAATACGGGCTTGACAATTGGGTGGATTTGCGAGAACATACACCTATGGAAACCATACGACAACAATTAAAGCTCTGCACACGGCAGTACAATTTGTACATGAAAACCATTGTTTCATTGCAAAACAACCTAATTTCTCTCTCGGATAAGACCTTTCCAGGCGTCAACGAGCTGTTTTCTAGTCCTGAGCGCAAGGATGGTCATGTCAAGTGGATTGATTTTTTGGCTACATTTTGGCACTGTCACTGCATTGCAACCGTCAGCGAAAAGTCCTTCACAGACCGCTATCAAAAATGGTGCAAGCGAAAGGGGTACCATTTTCAACCCAAAAAGGCGGCTGAAATTTACGCAAAAACCCAGAAAATGATTGTCACTCTGCCCAAAAACGACTACGCAAAATTGTTGGTTGTGACGGCGGCCAAGCAACTCATAGCCTCCAAAGAAACCCTCTCTGAGATGAAAATCGAGATGAACCGCATGGCTAAAGAGTTGCCCGAGTACGACACCGTCATGGCGATGTACGGCGTAGGCGAGGCCACTGGCGTACAGCTGATGGCGGAGATTGGGGATGTGCGTCGCTTCGCCCACCGCAGCTCCATTGTGGCGTTTGCAGGGGTGGATCCGTCGGTCAACCAGTCAGGCAAGCAGACCTCTCAAGGCGGAAAGACCACCAAACGTGGCTCGCCCCACCTGCGCAAAACGCTGTTTCAGGTGGTGTCTACCTACGTCAAGAAGAAGCCTGAGGACGAGGCGGTGTACCAGTTCATAGACAAGAAACGTGCCGAGGGCAAGCCCTACTACGTCTACATGACGGCCGCACAGAACAAGTTCCTGCGGATTTATTACGCTCGGGTCAAGGAGTGTATGCTGGCTCTGGAGACCGCCAGCGAGGGCTAAGTGACGCTAATTTCATAGTTTTTCAGGTCAGTGATTACACCTTCTTTCTCTGGCCTGTTTTGTTATGCCTGCTTTGTCATCTCACAATTTTTGTGAGATTTTTTCATTTTAGGGCTTGACTTTTATTTACAGGACTCCTTTACTGCATTGTCATCCCCTCCATTTCTTGGGTAGGGGGTTCTTGTCCTTGCTGGAGCTGTTCCAGCTTTTCCTTTGCCCACTGGGGCATATGCTCCTCTGCCAGTGTCCCTACAAGCTGGTATCGCTCCAGTCTGGTTTTATCTCCAGTGGCAAGGCAAGTGGCGAACACGGCATTGCCCATGGTATCTGGTCGGCAACCGAAACCAGACTCTGCCAACCACAGTTGATGTTCTGGGGCGAGGTAATTTGCTTTCAGTGCTGAGGCCGACAGCACCACCACCTTATCGGTAAAATCCTCCATGAAGGAGTCTTTGGGGCAGTGGCTATTATCGAAGAGGCCAAGCTCTTGGTAGGCTCTACGAGTCTGGTTGATGAAACCATCCACCACAGCAGGGTGAGAGTCCAATCGGAACTCCATCTTGTCTACCCCACTGGGGATAGAGAAGTTCTCTGCCCATGCCTTATTTTCTCTGGAAAATCTGCCATCCTGCTTCAGCGATTGGACGGTGTTGGCAAGAACGTAGCTCACTCGATGGAAGCCAAACTCAGCAATGACCTCTTTGGCGGCATCCCTCTCCAACGTGGCACCGTCAAAGCGTTTCTTGATGGTTTCCTCGATACAGTCGGCACAGCGATTATTTTCTCTGAGGGATGCCGTGTACTGCTCCATCTGACCCTGCTCCTTGGCAGTGCTCCGTGAGTAGGGGTACACCCATACAAATTCCTTAGTCTGCATGGATGGTGTACTCCATGCGCAAGGACTCATCCAACTCTGGCAAGCAAGCGCCAGCGGCCACCAGCTCTTTGAGGAGGAACTCTGGCACATCTGAGATGTCGTATTCATGCTCGGCCTCACACAAAGTGATTTCGCCATTTTCCTCGTCGGAATAGGCATCTAGCTTGGCATCTAGGGGAATGCCAGCTTCTTTGCGGAGGTAATCGGGGACTTGAATGTCCAGCTCTGGGTTTAACAGGTCATGGCACAGGGTGCAGTTGTCCATCCACTCCTTGGGGCTGCCCTCAGCTTTTTCCTCGCAGTTGTTGCAGATGTGACAACGCTGTACCAGCTTGCTTTTCAGATGGTCAGCGATTTCGTGAAGGCTGGTGATTACGTCCACCATTTCGCCAGCGGTCATGACTGCATTGAACATAAGCAAAAGCCCTGTGCTTGCATTCATGCGGACACCATGCTGGGTGTCCAGCTCGCACACCTCCAATAGCTCGTTGGGGATGTAAGTGATGGGGGGATGGGAATTGGGTGTGGCTGTGTTTTTCATGTTGCTTCCTCCTGATTGGTTTTAATTTTTGGCTCATGAATGAGCTTATATTCGCCTTCTGATACTGCATTGAGTAGGAAGGAAAATAAATTAAGTTGCCCTGTTTTCTCTGGGAGAAACTCTCTGGGGTCATAGTTGGTGAGGATGAGTTCCTCGTAGACGTCGCCCTCTTTTTTGCTCATGGAGTTGGGGCGAGTGGTGTAGAAGATATAAAAATCTTGGTATAGCTTTACAATCTGTGGTGCGTTGTTGTAGCTGACCATGACCTTTCCGCTGGCTCCTGCCAGTGTGTCATGGAGCCGTTTGTGATCATCCTCAGTGAACACCACAGCATAAAACCCCTCGGCCTCATAGTAGGGTGGGTCGCAGTAGATAAAGGCCGTTTCACGGTCATACTGTCTGATGAGGGCTTCAAAGTCTTTATTTTCGATAATCACATCTTTGAACAGACTTGAGAATTGCCAGATGTCATCGAAAAATCTGCGGAGGTCACACCGTTTGCCACCGTAGGTGTCCCCATTGGAATTGAAGCTGTAGCGGAGGAGCTTGTAGTAGGTGGCCGCTCGTTTCACCCCTAGTTCCTTGCCACGCTTGCGGAGCAGTCGCTTGAGCTGCTTGGCTGTGGGTGGCTCAAACATGATTTCCGTTAACTCCAATTCACGCCGGTTGTCGGCCTCGGTAAATTCCTCTTGATTGATGAACTTCTTAAACACCTCAAAATCGTCACGAGAATTGAGGGTAAGAAAGCCCAGCTCCCGAATCAGTGCCAAGGGTCGCTCCCTGGCACAACGCATGAGGTTGACCAAGTTGCCGTTGAAGTCGTTGTAGACTCTCATCTTGTTGTGGGGACAATCCAGATTGAGGGTGACGGTACCGCTACCGCCAAACACGTCGATGCTACGATCATATTTAGGAGGTGCAAGGAGGTTGATGAGCCACATGAGCTTGGCCTTGCCGCCTACCCAACTGATGATGCTTTTGTTCAAATAAAAATCACCTTCTCCCTAAACGCAAAAAAAGAGCCGTGTGCTTTGCTGTTATGTACAGGGTCACACACGGCTCTTAATGATTTGATATTTTGTTTTACATGGTTTGCCCCATGGTCATCCCTTGGGATTGCACTTCATTCAGCTGTGCCAGCTTTTCCATCAGTGGCACACCATCCTTGGGGATGAGGGCACCGTAGCGTGTCATGCTCACCCCATTTTTCTCAGCGATTTTTTTGCCATACTCGGCAGTGTCTAAATACTCTAGCAAATCCTCTGGCAACATATTGGGGCATTGCTTTCGGCCATAGCTTGCGAAATCTCTATCAGATGGGTTTAGCTCAAAGTCATCCACCAATTCACACAGGTTGTGGACTTTGTCGAGGTTGATAACATCTAGGGCATCCACCATGGCCTTATAGGTGTTCAGTTCGCCAGTTTCTTTGAAATAGGCGATAGAGGTGGCAAGCTGATTGAGGGTGTAGATGTCGGTGATATGAAAGTCCATGCGTTCAAATGTTGGTACAATGCTTTGGAAGTTATAATCGGCAAGCTGGGGAAAGTCCGTCACCTCCATATCTTCTAGCACTCGTTCCAGTTCTCCATGGGATGCTGGCAGAGGCACAGAGTATCGACTTCCGTCATCATTGTTGTGGGGGAAGCCTATTTCCAGCTTGAACACATAAGGCTCTGATTGTGGCATTCTAATGATGCCGTCGTACAAATCATCTAGCTTTTCCATGGTGACGTACTCACCGCTGACGAATGTGCCGTTTTCTTTCTGGCAGATTTCCTCGCCTAGTTCCTGCAAATTTGTATGATCCACAACCCACTGATAGGCATCATCAGTGACATCGGCCAGCTCTGGGATGAGGTCATTATCCAGATAAAATTCTGCCAAGTCACGCTCATCCATTGCTGGCTGAGATAGCACAAGGTTGTTGGTTTGGATATTTAGGGCGAGGTTGATGGCTGTGGGCATATCCACCGACCCCTTTTGGCTCATAATGAAATAGCCACCAAGGAATTGACTGCTTTTATCATAATCGAAGTGCTGTGTGATGCTTGCCCAGTAATTCAACTCAAAGACATTACAATTTTCAAAGTAGCAAGCAACAACACCTCGTCCGCACCCTCCGTACATTCTGCCGCCAGCATTGACTGTTTCATCACAGTTTATCCATTGCAGTGCATCTTCCAAGGTGCTGTACCGTGCTGGCAATTTGATATCCATGCGTTGCTTTGTTTTTGGGTTGGACAGTGTAATTTCTAGTTCCATTGAGTTCCTCCTTGCACAAAAAAAGTGCCGACATTTCTGCCGACACTGCTGTTAGTATAAATTGATGATTTCTAGTCCCTTTCGCTCTGCCATTCGCACGGTTTGGCCTGTGCCACTACGGAAATCGCCATCGTAATAGGTGATGATTCTACTGCTGCGATCCACCATGTACTGATTTCGTTCCTTGTAACAGCCATCGGTATAGCGTGGGTTGAGGGTGACCACATGGTCACAGTTCCGCAGCAGCGATGCGTATCGACTACGGTCTTTGGTCGCATACCGACTGTCTTGCCCGGCGAAGGGGACAACACATATCACGGTGATTTTTTTACGCTTCCACGGCAGGGCAAACCTTGTTTTTCTTCTGATGAGTAGCTCTCCGCAGAGCATATCCCAGCCCACGGCACCGCCTACGAGGAATGTGGTGTATCCCTCTTGAATGGCTGTGTCGATGACCTCCTCGGCTCGTTTCTGTAGCAGTTCCAAGTCCCTGCCCTCTGGCAACCCCCGATGACCGCTGAAAGACATGGTTTTTTCTATCTGCATCCTAATCTGCCTCCTTTTCGTTATTCTATCTATCTACATAGTAACTATATATGTGTAGATAGTCAAGATGTATCGTTTTGGATAGAATATACACAAAGGCGGTGATGAAATGACTGACAGTAATTCCATTCTCACTTTGAAAGACTATGGCTCTATTACTTTCCATTTTAAAGAGTTGATGGATGCCAAAGATATTTCACGGTCAAAGCTATCGAAATTAGCAAATGTTCGATTTGAGGTCGCTGATAAATGGTATAACGGAGAAATTGAGCGAATGGACATGGACATTCTGGCTAGAGTCTGCTTTGTGCTAGACTGCGAGATTTCCGATGTTATGACCTTTGAAAAATGATTGTATATTAGCTGGCAAGGTGCTTCTGGCACCTTGCTTTTTTATGCCATGCCACCCATTGTCATATTAAAATTTGGGGACTCAAATCCCATTTCTTCTGCGGTCTGGAGGGACCAGTCGTTGCCGCTGCTCCAGAGGCTGACATTGACCGCTCGTCCGTCAATGCGAATTTCACGCTGTTCTAACGACTCCCCAAGGCCATCCGATGCTTGCCCAGTAATCTCGTCCTTGATTCGCTTTAACTCCTCCTCGTTGAGGGGCGCATGGAGGGTCAAGACAGCAACACCAAACAACTCGCCACGATGCTCCTCTACATCAAAGACGTACTTCTGCACCTTGGCATTGACACTGTCAGCCTTGCCGTAATAGGCCATGAGACCACGCTCCACCTCCTTGGGTGTGGAGTTCAACTCCAGTTCTCTGCGGATGTCGTCCTCATAGCCAATCAGCTCAGAGCTGTCCAATTCCTCCTCGTAATCCGAGGTTTCATAGTGACCCCAGTCATCTTCCTGTTGCCAACTGATTACCTTGAGGGGCATATACAATTTTAGCTCTGTCATTGGCTCGGATTCCTTCATGGACAAGCCCAGCTTTTCTTGGAGGAGATGTTCCATCTGCTGGTTGTAACCGTGGTAGACTAAATATCCTTTGGGGCTAAATACACCGCACTCACGGGAGGCACGATCTCTGCCGTAGCCCTCGAAGTCCATGTATTCCTCCAGATTGTCGTCATACTGAAAGTGCCCACTTTCACAAATCATGTGTACGCCATAATCCAAGTGGTTTCGGATGTTGGGGTACAGCTCAAATTCATACATGGATGCCATGAGGGTATCCAGTTCCTCTGGCTTGGTGATGCCGGTGAACGCTACCAGATTGGACAGGTATTCGTGATCCCCTTTGCCCACCTCCTGCATCTTTTGAGCGAATGCGTTGAGGTCGTCTAGACTTGTTCTCTGTAGACCAATTTGTGCGATTTTATCGGGCATATCAAAATTGATTACGGAGACCGCTATCTCGCCATCACTAATCGCCATCCGTTCCAATGCCTTGTCAATGGCAGATTGTGGAGTGGGCAACTCCACCAGCTCAGAGGCATCTCCTTGGGATAAAACCACAGTGATGGGTGATGCACGGTATGCATAGTGAGGGAAGGTCTTGCCGTTGTACACCTCTGTTGGCTGATTGCTGTTTGGGTAGACAAAACCGTAGACCGAGAGCTGGGGAGAGGGGTTGGCGGCAATCATATCTTCGATATATTTCTGGCCGTCAAAGGTTCTGAGTTCTTCCTCTCGCACCCACTCCTGCTCGTTCAAGTGCATCCGCTTGCCCTGTTGATTGAGGTTTTCAAAGCTGGACAGCACACTGTAGCAATGGGTGTTGAAGGTTAGATTGATGAGGTCTTTGCCTGTGGATAGCTTTTGGGCAGATGCCACGCCGTAGAAGACCTCGGACTCTAGACCTTCAAAGCCATCCATGCGTTTCATGAGATAGTTCAGCTCGTCCAGCTTAAATTCCTTGTTTCTGAGCAGTACATTGGCATCTGGGTTGTCATGGATTTCGTCCACAATGACTGCGGTCTGGGCAGTGTTTTCCAAATTGAAGATACGACAGATGTCTTGAATTTGCTCCTCACCACTGGGGAGGGCGGCATAGGTGGTCTGGCGGATGAATGGGTGTCGTAGTGTTACTCTCATTGATGAGTCCTCCTTGAATTGTTTTTCTCCATGGCTGTTTTCAGACAGCTATCAGTTCCGCTGTAGCAGAGAAAACCATGAGCTGCACAGGGACAACTACCGCAACTGGAAAAGGGGCCATGTACCACCGTTTCCACTGCTGCTCTTTTTCTGCGATGAGGGTCTGGGGGATATGCAACTGGGGAACGTGCTACTTTTCTAATCTGCATGATTTTGTACTCCTTCTAGAAAATAAAAAAAGAGCCGTCAAGTAGAGGAATAAATTTCCTCGTGCTTGACGACTCTTAATGTTTTGAAATATGAAATTGTGGGGGGTTGAGGGCATAAAAAAACCACGGTGATAGTTCAAATCCCGTGGAATAGCGAAAATATCAATATGACATCCACGTTTTGCCCTATCTCGTGAACGGCCTTTTCGGGGTAAAAACCCTCGGAAAACGCTGATGTCATCGGCTTTTACACCGATGACATCTTTTTTGCGTGTTCTTTATGGTGGACGATAGGGGGATCGAACCCCTGACCTCTGCATTGCGAACGCAGCGCTCTCCCATCTGAGCTAATCGCCCGTACAGCCATAGTATACACCTAAGTTTTTCCAATTTCAAGATAAAAATCTCAACCTTTTCAAAATTTTATGTTGCCTTTTGCTCTGATTTATAGTATACTAATTGAGCATCAATCGTCCACCGCATACAGTTGCGGAATCGGTCTCACGCAATAGATGCCCGTGAACCATGTCAGGCGGGGAACCGAGCAGCATTAAATGGGATTTTCTATGTGCCGTGAGGGCGCCGATTCCGTGACTGTATGGGGTGGACTTTGTTTGTAACGAAAGCGGGCGACCAAAGGTCGCCTCTACATTCTGATCTCAGATGCAGGCGATTGATGAATCGCCCCTATCGATTTCAATCTTCACATAAAAAGGAGGTGGCGCCGTGTATCAAGCGCTCTATCGTAAATGGCGTCCCAAGTCCTTTGCCGATGTGGTGGGACAAGCGCACATCACCCAAACCTTGCAAGCCCAAATTGCCCAAGGCCGATTGTCCCACGCCTATCTATTCACCGGCACCCGTGGCACAGGGAAAACTACCTGCGCCAAAATTCTTTCCAAGGCTGTCAACTGCCAATCCCCTGTGGACGGCAACCCTTGCAACCAATGCGAGTCTTGCCTTGGCATCGAAAATGGCGGTTATTTAGATGTATTAGAACTGGACGCCGCCTCTAACAACGGTGTTGACCATGTCCGTGCCTTGCGAGATGAAGCCGTGTATGCCCCAGCCAGTGTGCGCTATCGGGTTTACATTGTGGACGAAGTACATATGCTATCCACAGCGGCATTCAATGCCCTGTTGAAAATTTTAGAAGAACCCCCTGCCCACCTGATTTTTATTCTGGCCACCACTGAGTTACACAAGGTGCCAGCCACTATATTGTCTCGGTGTCAACGGTTTTCCTTCAAACGGATTTTACCCCTTGATGTGCAACGCCGTTTGCTAGAAGTGGCCCGTGGCGAGTCCATTCCCCTGTGCGCCGACGGTGCAGAAGTGTTGGCGCGGTTATCCGATGGCGCTTTGCGCGATGCCCTGTCCTTGCTGGATCAATGCGCCAGCGTAGATGGCGATATCACTGCCCAAGCCGTTTTGGATGTGCTAGGTTTGGCTGGCAATCTTGCCACCATCAACATGATGGAAGCCATTTTAGACCGTGACAGCGACCAAGCCCTCTCCTTGCTCCACCAGCTGTATCAAGACGGCAAGGAAGTAGGTGCTGTGCTGGGTGAACTCTCCAGCTTATGCCGTGATTTACTGTTGCGCAAAGCCGCTCCCAAAGGTGGTGATGCGTTGCTCTCTGGCGGTTTTGATGCCGCAACCCTGTCTCGTTTGGGACAAGGCATCCCCACTGCACGACTGCTCTATTTATCCCAAACGGTACAATCCGCCTTGGGTCAACTTCACCAATGCCCCAACCGCCGCTTAGAAGCAGAGCTTTGCATTTTAAAACTCTGTGACGAAAGCCTTGGCTGGGATGCAACCGCTGTGGAAGCCCGTCTTGTCCGCTTAGAGCAAGGTGGCATTGTGGCTCAGGCTGCTCCAAAAGTGACTAAGGTGGCACCTGTGGCACCAGCACCTGTAGCGCCTGCACCTGTGGCACCAGCACCTGTAGCGCCTGCACCTGCCCCTGTGGTAGACGCCTTACCTTGGGACGACGATGATCGGCCACCTTTATCTGAGGAACCACCCATGATGGACGCACCTCCATGGGATGAACCTCCATTCGAACCAGCGCCGTCTGTGACACCTATCGCACCTACACCCGTAACGCCTACACCTGCTCCTACACCTGCTCCTACACCTGTAGCGCCAACCGCCAGCGGCGGCGTACAGCGTGGCGCATGGTGGCGTGGCGTGGCAGAGCGTTGCAAAGGCCAACTCCCCCCCATGTACCGCGCCTTCATGGATTTGTGCGAAGGGGTATTGGACGGCGACACCTTGGTGTTGTACGCCAACAATGACGTCACTGTAGGGCGACTGGACAACGACCGTGTCCGTGGCATCATCATGCAAGAAATCACTGGCGACGGTGGCACACGGATTCTCATCCAAGCTGGCGATCCCCCCAAGGAGAAATTAAACCCCAAGCAAACCTACAAAACCTGTTAAAATTGGGCAGCCAATTTGACACGATAAAAATTCAATAAATCATATCAACCGTATATTAAAGGAGACTATTACTATGGGTTACAGTGCAAAACGTGGATTCACCAACGGCAGCAACAAGGTCACTGGTGCACAACGTCAACAAGATTTGCAAGCTAAAATTCAACAAATGCAAGACGCTATGAGCGCCGCACAAGAACAAGTGGAAGCTACCAACTTCACCGCTAGCGTCGGCGGCGGTGTGGTCACCGCTGTGGTCAGCGGTAAAAAAGAAGTCCAAAGCATCACCATCAAACCCGAAGCTGTAGATGCTGACGACGTGGAAATGCTGCAAGACTTGGTGGTCAGCGCTGTCAACGAAGCCATTCGTCAAGCTGACGAAGCCATGGAATCCAGTGTGTCTAACGCCACTGGCGGCATGAACTTGGGCGCATTCGGCCTGTAAGGCATTTTAAAACAAACCAACAGAACGTAGGGTGGAGGCTTGCCTCCGCCCTACGTTTACCTCATTCACCAAACAAGGAGGTGTTTTCATGTTCAAACGATTCCTGCCCCTGTTGCTCGCCATGGCGCTACTCACTGGCTGTAGTAGCCAAGCCGTTATCCAATTGCCCGCCCAAGAAGCAGGTATGACCGTGGCCTATATTCCTCTGGATGACCGCCCTGTCAACGATGACCGTGTGGTTTATTTGGCTGAGTCTTTGGGTCTAGAATTTCTAATGCCAGACCAAAGTTTATATCACACCGCCTTAGATTATCAAGAGGTAAACTCCGACGGCAGTCAATATGGCGACCGTGGCGCTTTGTGGACATGGCTGATGGAGACCGAAGAAGATGGGTGCGATGTGTATTTGCTGTCTCTTGACCAGCTATTTTCTGGCGGCTTGGTCAACAGCCGTAGCGTCTATGCTGGCACAGACATCCCCTTTCCTGATGGCTCTGTTTTGACAGAAGAACAGGTCATTGACCAATATCTTCTGCCCCTGTTATCCAACCCAGACAATCAGGTCTACCTCATCGACACGGTGATGCGCCTTGCCCCCACCGTGGGCTATGAAGGCTTTGGCCTAGAGGAATACACCTTGCTCCGTGACTATGCCATGGAACCACGTCCCACCTTAGAAGGGGCAGATTTAACGGTGGAAAACATCATCGCTGACTACAGCCTCGATGCCAATGGCAATGTGATTATTCCAGACCAAGCCATCAGCGCTGACATGATTGAAAATTACTTTGCCGCCAGAGCACGGAAGTTGACGTTGGCTGACACCTTACTCTCCGCCACCCAACCCATGGACAATGTCCACTGGCTCATCGGCATTGACGATTCCGCCCCCTCATCTAGCATCCAAACCAACGAGCTCAATTATCTGCGCCAACAAATTGCAGGCCGCGGCGCTGTGCTCTCTGGCGCTGACGAAGATGGGATGCTAGCACTGTGCCGTTTGTACAGCGACTTGTGTTACACAGGGGCGCTGCCCACCGTGTTGGTGCGCTATTACGGAGGCAGTGAGTCCACCGCCGCCAGCGACTTCGACCACCAATCCATGACCGATGTGGTAGACGAACACCTTGCCTATCTAGGCATCACCCAAGTCTCTGACGGCAGTCACGACATGGAGCTGTTGGTGTTGACCGCCCCTGGTGACGGTGCCAGTGCCACATGGGAAGATTTGATTACCCAAATCAACACCAACGAGAATAGCGCTATGCCCACCATGGTCTCCGACGGGGCAAAATACGCCTACGGCGATGCCTTTGCCAATGCCTTGATTGGCAAAACTGACCTTGGTTCCCTGTTCGGCTATGGTGGCTATTATGACCTTGCCAACGTGACAGGTGTGACCATTTCCAACGGCATTGCGCGCTGGCTTCACCTTGCCGAAAACGACACTGTGTCCATGACGGAAAACCAAGCCTTTGCCAAAACCTTGGCTGACTCTCTCATCAAGGATTTGTGCTATAAAAACGACTCCAAAGTGGATTTGACCCTGTATGTTCGCGAGGAATTGGGTGGCGACCCAGACAACTTTGCACGGTTGGACACCGACATTGCCTTGACCCAAACCTTTTTGGAATCTGCCATGGCAGAAGACACCGCCTCTGTGCTGAAAAATCTGTCAAAGAGCAATCTGATGGTGGATTTAGAGGGCAATCAAATGGGCTGGGGCACCATCACCCTCAGCGAGTTTGAGTCCCCATGGCTGCGCGTCTTTGAACCACGATACACCATCACCGTAGAAGAATTTGGCACCACCCATTGGTGGTGAAAGATGAACGACTAACGGTGAATGACTAAAACGGGCGACCACAGGTCGCCCCTACACACTCATGTTGTAGGGGTAACTTGTGGTCGCCCGTCTTTATTTTTAGCCCTTCATCTTTCATCCTTAGCCTTTAGTCTCCATTGGGGTGCAAGTGTTTCCACAGTGCTGTGGCCACGTCCTTAGGAATCACCTCTGCCAATTCGGTTTCGGTGGCAGTTTTAATGGCGCGGATGGTGCCAAAGCGGTCTTTCAAGGCTTGCTTACGCTTCTCCCCTAGTCCACTCACCCCATCCAACGCAGACCGCAGATTGGTTTTGGTGTGCTTTTGATGGTGATACGTGATGGCAAAGCGGTGGGTTTCCTCTTGTATTTGCCCAATAAGGGTAAATACAGCTGGGGTATTGGCAATGCCGATTTCCCCACCCTCTGGGGTCATCAGCGCCCGTGTGCGGTGGCGGTCATCTTTGACCATGCCAAACACTGGCACCGCCAAACCAAAGCTATCCACCACCCGTTTTGCCGTTTGGGCATGGGTCAAGCCGCCGTCAATAAACATCACCTCTGGCAAAGGTGCAAACCCAGCGTCACCGTCCACATATCGTTGCAACCGACGGCGCACCACCTCTTCCATAGAGGCATAGTCGTCTGGCTTGCCTGTGGCAAGCCCTTTGATTTGGAACCGCCGATAGGCTTTTTTCAAAGGCTTTCCCCCTTGATACACCACCATAGAGGCCACAATATCGCTACTGCCTGTATTAGAAATATCAAAGCTTTCCATCCGCTCTGGCAGAATATCCAGTCCCAGCGCCTTTTGCAAGGTTTCCAACGTATGCTGGGTGCGTTCTTGGGCGGTGGCCGCTTGGGTGGCACCTTGGATGGCATTTTGGGTGGCCATGGCCACCAACTCCGCCTTCTCCCCACGTTGGGGAATCCGCACTTGTACCCGATGCCCTGCCCGCTGGGTCAGCACTTGAGACAGGGTCTCTGCGTCTTCTAGTTCCGTGGCATCCATGGGCAGGAGGATTTCCTTTGGAAACAGCGACCGAGGCAGATAATATTGAGCAGTGATGGCGCTGAGCAATTCCGCCTCTTCCCCTTGGGTACTGACCACGCCAAACTCTTGCCCAGACAGATTCCCATCTTCCATGTGGAGCACTGCATAGCAACACTTTCCGCCACGGCTGGCAATGCCCCAGATGTCGGTATCGGCACATAGCCCAGCGATCACCGTCTGCTTTTTGTTCAATGCTTTCACCGCTGTGATTTGATCTCGGATTTGGGCGGCCTGTTCAAAGGCATAACTCTCAGCGCAGTGCATCATATCCTGCTCTAAGGTGGCAAGCAAGGTTTTTGCTTTCCCTTCTAGCACCAATACCGCCTGCTCCATTTTGATTTGATAGTCTTTCTGGGTCAATTCCTTGCGGCAATAACCGTCGCATTTGCCCATGTGAAAGTTGAGGCACGGGCGCTGAGCCCCAATGTCTCGAGGGAATTTACGGTTACAGGTGGGCAAGCCTAACGCTGTACACACCGCGTCGATGGCCTGTCTTGTTTCATACCGTCCACCAAAGGGGCCAAAATACCGCGCACTGTCCTGTCCCATACGCCCCACCATGGTGAGGCGACTGTAAGGCTCCACCCCCAAACGGACAAAGGGATAACCCTTGTCATCTTTGAGCAAGATGTTATAGCGCGGAAAATGGCGCTTAATCAGGGAATTTTCCAGTACCAGCGCCTCAAACTCATTGCGGACAACGATGGTGTCGAAATGGTCAATATTTGCCACCATGGTACGGGTTTTGGGGCTGTGATTGGCGCTGTCTTGAAAGTATTGGCTCACCCTATTTTTCAATTTCTTCGCCTTACCCACGTAAATCACTTGTCCTGTGGCATCCATCATCAGATACACGCCAGCAAGCAAAGGCAAATTGGCGGCTTTTTCCCGCAATTGATCTTTGGTCATAGGCCCTCCTTGGGTACGGAATTTTCAAATAGAGCTGAACACGGGTGACCACAGTCTGGGGCGATTGATTTCATTCGAAGAGGGTCTTTGCCCCTACTTGCGAAAAAGACGACCCTGCTATCTAGCAGAGCCGTCCTCCAAGGTTCTCACTTATTCGCCGAAGTTGTCGTCAACCAGAGCTACCAGAGCAGCTACAGCTTCTTTTTCGTCAGCGCCGTCAGCAATCAGGGTAATGGTAGTGCCCTTAACAATCCCTAAGGACAGCACACCCAACAAGCTTTTTGCGTTGACACGACGTTCGTCCTTTTCAACCCAGATGCCACTTTTGAATTCGTTGGCTTTTTGGATGAAGAAGGTAGCGGGACGTGCGTGGAGGCCCACCTCATTATTGACAGTAATTTCTTGTGTAAACATAACACAGTCTCCCTTTCTGTTACGGTTTTTGAAAAACGATACACTATGGCAGCCCTCTGCCAATTTTCTATTCCTATCATACCCTTTTTTCCACAAAACGTCAACTATGAATTGCACAAACATTGATAAAATTTTTCCTTTTCTATATGACTATTTTATCAAAGCTGGCAACTAATACCCATCTAGCGCTATTTTCCATGGTTAATGCGCACTTTTTAGCACATCATAACCATGGGTATCGCAAATGCTTTTTACAAAAAGGAGCTTTTGACATGAACAAACGTAATCTCTTACCACTGTTGACTTTAGTCACTGCTATGGCCTTGGTGGGCTGTGGTCGTGACAACAACACGCAAGACCACCAAACCATGGAACCAGACACCACCACAGACAACGCCAACCCATTCCCCAGTGGCGAAATTTTAGGAGATGACACTGTCACCGACTACGGCATAGACAGCCCTATGAACCAAACCTATGACCAGCACGAGGACGAACATTTGGAATTTGGCATCCCATTTGATGAAATGTTGGAAAATGCCTATATCCATGACACAGACGGCAACTTGAATGACGGTGAAAACGCCAAACACGACGATTTCCTCCATTACGAAACAGACAAATAAGGCCAAAAGCAAAAGGTGAAAGACTAATAACTAGTCTTTCACCTTTCGCTCTTAGTCTTCCACATAATCACTGCCATACCAAATAGAATCAGAATATCCTGTGGCAGAGCGATAAATCACACTGTCCTCTACCTCAATTTCATTGATTGCCAACAGCTCTTCCACTGTGACAAACCGATAGCCCATGGCCGTCATTTCATCGATGAGCTGTAAGGCCGCCTCCACAGAGGTGGCATAGGTGTCGTGGAGCAATATAATATCATTTGGCTCCACCGTGGACAGCACCACATCTACCACCGCTTGGGTGTCCAGTAATTCCCAATCTCTGGGTCTACCGACCACAAGACCATAGGCACGTCTACGCTACTGTATTGGCTGCGGTTAATCAATCCATATGGTGGGCGAAGCCAATAGGTCACATCCCCATCTCGGTCTAAAATCTGATTGAACAAATCTTCTGTTTTTTGAAAATCTTCCTGCCATTCCTCTTGGGTAACCTTGGTCATATTCAAATGGCTATAGCTGTGGTTTGCCAGCTGGTGACCTTCATCCACAATGCGCTGCACCGTATCAGGGTATTTGGCGGCCTGCACCCCCAAGCAGAAAAAAGTGGCCTTCACATTTCGCTCAGACAGTCCCTCCAACAAAGTCTCCGTTTTGCCAACAGGGCCATCGTCAAAAGTGAGTGCCACATAGCCATAGACAACCTCTTCAGGCTCTGGTTCCACCACAAGCAACTCCACTTCCACAAATACAGTTTCTTCTACAGTCGTCTCTACCTCAATCTCTTCAATAGGCGCCGCTACAGGTGCTTGCGCCGCGGCACAACCCATCACCATAGTAAGTGTCAGCGACAATACGCCTAAAAAAATCTGTTTTCTCATATGTCGCCTCCCGTCTGTTCCCATGTATGAAATTCTGTAGTCTTTTCTTTATTGTACCACAATCCATTGCTTTAGCATACCCAAAATCGACAAATTATAATGTCTTTTTAACCACAAATTATTACAAAGTCGTGACAAAAAACACACCGCTGACAACTCTCAGCGGTGTGTTTGTGCTTTATCATAATTTATGCGTCGATGCCACGAGATGTAAGGTATTTTTTTACCATCAAGGCCACCTTAAAGGTAATGGCGTCGTCAAATTCACGCAAGTCCAACCCTGTCAGCTTTTTGATTTTTTCCAGACGATACACCAAGGTGTTACGGTGGACAAACAACTTACGAGCCGTTTCAGATACGTTCAAATTATTTTCAAAGAACTTATGGATGGTGAACAATGTTTCCTTGTCCAGTGCATCGATGGGGTTCTTTTTGAACACTTCTTGCAAGAACATTTCGCACAAGGTAGTAGGGAGCTGATAAATCAAGCGTCCAATCCCTAGATTTTCGTAGTTGATGACAAACTTTTCAGTGTCAAACACCTTGCCAACTTCAATGGCAATTTGGGCTTCTTTATAAGACTTGGCCAAATCACGCAGGTGCATGGCCACAGTGCCGATGCCCACCACAGCGGTAGACTCGCCACCAATGCGCAACGCATCTTCCACAGAGGACGCAATCTTAATCAAATCACGGCTAGAACAACCATCGCCCATTTGACGCACCAACACCACGTCGCCCTCACCGACGCTCAAAACAAAGTCGTTTTGACGGTCAGGGAACAAATTTTGGATGACTTCCGTTGGAATAGAATCTGTCTTTTTCAGCGCCCGAATGACAAACACGCCTCTAGGCACATCCGCCATCACACGCAATTCTTTGGCGCGCATATAGATATCACCCAACATAATATTGTCGGAGATGATATTTTTAATGAAAGAGCCACGGTCGTGCTTCTCTTCATAGTAAGACTTAGCCGCATTGAGAGACACCGTAGCCATAGAACATACCGTTTTGCTGATATCATTGTCGCCGAAGGCAAACACTGCATAATCAAATTGATTGCCCCAGCCGTTGAGGGCTTTGAAGGCTTTCCCATCGGTGGTGACCACAGAGCCAATGGCACTATTGATGCCGGGCACATATTCTGTCCAACGTTGACCAATCATGGACAGCTCACTACAGGCAATCACTACGCCTTCTCCATCCATCACACCTACTGTGCGGTCAGTGTTTTCCTTTAATTGCAGTACCACATTTTGAAAAATCCGTCCAGACATGGTCTGTCCTCCTCGCCCATATTTCACCCACCTCTTTGCAGGTGTTTTAGAGTTCCCTGTGTCATCCACACATATCACAATGAAAATGCCATGGATACGTCTGTTTTTATTTTTACAACAGATTGACCACTAAAGTAGCTTTATTATATCGTGATTTTTGACAAATTGCAAGATGTTTTTTCTTTTTTCAACAAAAAAACTGCAATTCTTTTGGTCAACCTTTGCACGAAACACCTATTTACTGCCGTTCTAGCATTGTTAATTCTGTCTTTGTAAGGGGACGAAATGCCCCTAAAGCTAGGTTTTCATCTAATTTCAACCCACCCATCGCAACCCTTTGTAAATAAGTAACAGGTTTCCCACAGCAGGCCAACATCCGCTTTACTTGATGGAATTTACCTTCTTGCAACGTGACAAAACAGGCTTTTTTCTCAAATTCTTCCAATATTTCCAACTTTGCAGCCATACATTGTAGCCCATCGCCCAGTGTCATGCCGTTGGAGAAAGCCTGACAATCTGCTGGCTCTAAAATCCCGTCAACCTTTGCAAAATATCGCTTATCCACATGGTGACGTGGCGAGAGCAGACGATGTGCCATCTGACCATCGTTGGTCAACAGCAACAGGCCTTCTGTGTCTTTGTCCAGCCGTCCCACAGGGAACAACCCTTGCTTTTGGTAGTGGGCTGGCAGTAAATCCAGCACAGTTTCCCCCTGTCCATCTTCCGTGGCAGAAAGGTAGCCAGCTGGCTTGTTGAGCATGAGCCACGTGAACCGCTCACAGGCGATCACCTTGCCGTCCACCTTGATTTCCACTGCATCCCCATCATACTTGTCCTCTGGCGCGGCGGCAATTTTATCGTCAATCAACACACGGCCTTGACGCACCAATGCCTTCACATCTCGGCGAGAATACTGGCCTGTGGCGGCGATGAGCTTATCTAAACGCTGTTTTTCCATAGACCCTCCTAGCATTTTTTCTTACAGTATAGCATAGGTTTTACAAAAAGAAAATACAAACCGCCAAGGAGGACACACCTATGTTTCTATACACCGCTCGGTTTCACAAAAAAACCACACTGGCGCTGATACTGGCAGTCATCATCTCTGTGGGAGGACTGCTGATTTGGAATGCACACACCTCAAATTCTGTCCAAACCCCAACCCTTTGCCTTGACACCAACGAAGCACGACTGTCCTTCCTGACAGACTTGGGTTGGCAAGTCACTGAGGAGCCTCTGGAAACCTTACAATTTCTCCTGCCGAACCCGTTGACACTGGCCTATTTGACCTATAACGAACTACAACTTGCCCAAGGTTACGACTTAACCCTTATGCTGGGGCGGCGGTGACTCGTTATACCTATTCGGTAGAAAATTATCCAGACCGCACCAGTGGTGTGCAATTAAATTTATATTTATATGAGGATACACCCATCGCTGGCGATATCATCTGCCCCGGCGCTGAAGGCTTCCAAGCCTCGTTGGTGTTCCCTGTAACACAGTGAGCATCCACCCCTGTCAACACTATTTAGACAGTTTTCTAAATAGTGTTGACAGGGGTGATTTTATATGCTACTATTTAGAAAATCATCTAAATAGAAAGGCGGTGTATCCATGGGTTTTCCTGAAACCTTCAAGGCGCTCTCTGACCCTGTGCGCCGAGAAATCTTATTGGGCTTGCGGTCTGGTCGCATGAGTGCTGGTGATATTGCCAGCGGATTTGAAACCACAGGTGCTACCATATCATATCACTTGTCGGTGTTAAAAAAAGCAGATTTGGTGTTTGAAACCAAGGAAAAGAATTATATTTATTACGATTTAAACACATCGGTGCTAGAGGAAATGATGCTCTGGTTCACCCAGTTCCAAAAGGAGGATACCTTATGAATGCCCTTATCAAACGGCTTACACTTCCTGTGATTTTATGCCTGTTACCCATGGCATTGGGGCTATTTCTATACCCCCAATTGCCTGCACAAATTCCTTCCCATTGGGGGTTTGACGGCACCGTCAACGATTATATGAGCAAGGTAGCCATGGTCTTCGGGATGCCACTGTTCATGGCGGCCATGACGATTTTTGTGGCCTTTATGATGGAACATGACCCCAAAAAACGAAACCAAGCTGGCGCCATTAAAACCTTGTCTTTGTGGTTATGCCCTGTGATGAGCCTGTTACTGGTGCCCATGTCTTTGTTCATCGCGCTAGGGTATGACTTACCCGTTGCTACCATCATCTGTATATTTGTAGGCCTGTTATTTGTGATTATAGGGAATTATCTGCCAAAAAGCAAACAAAATTACACAATAGGGATTCGTCTACCATGGACGCTAAACAGCGAAGAAAACTGGAATCGCACCCACCGTTTAGCAGGGAAAATATGGGTTCTCATGGGTCTGGTGATGGTGTTGATGGCTCTGTTTGCCGGTCAAACAGTTTGGTTTACCGCCCTGTTTACCATCACCATCCTCCTAATCTCAACGACACCTGCCCTCTATTCTTATTGTCTGTACCGCAATGGAATTTAATCCTTGACTTTTCACACACACTATGCTATAATTCATAAGCTAAGTGAATATGCGGATGTGATGGAATTGGTAGACATGCAAGATTTAGGTGCTGTTCCCTCTGTGTAGGTTTTTCGCTACCTTATCTTTTCCATAGGAGGTGCCAAAAGTGGGTGAGTTATTGCCATTTAAGCGTGAGCCAAAATGCTCATATATCTTTAGTGTTTCTATTGCCACAGGGTGCTATCGACATATTCGAGTCGATGGACGAGACACATTAGAAATGCTGAGTGCCTATATTTTGGAAGCCTTTGATTTTGATAATGACCATGCCCATGCCTTTTTTATGGATAATAAGGCATGGAGCGATATGGATTGCTATTTTGTAGACAACGGAAGCGACGAATGCCGCAACACCTGCGATTATAGACTGATGGATTTGAAGGTTATAACATTGGTGAAAATGCCCTCTATGGGGTCTTTTCCTATGAGGATGACCAACAATTGGTTCCCATGCGGGAGCAAACCCCTTGAAGTTGGGCATAAGTTTAAATATATTTTCGATTTTGGCGATGATTGGCGATTTGATTGTAAGGTGCTTAAAATCCTAGAAGAAGAAACTGAGGTAGCACATATTGTCCGCAGTAAAGGGCAGCCACCTACACAGTATGGCAGCGATGACCCGTTCGATGATTACGATGAAATTGATGATCTAGATGAATAACTTTTGTATTGAAAAGACTGAAATTGACCCAGGTTGCAACAATACGCACTGAATCCCCCCACGGAGGCGCGACCTCCACCCTACAAAATAGCACCAGGCTAGCGCCTGTGCTCATATTTGCGGATGTGATGGAATTGGTAGACATGCAAGATTTAGGTGCTGTTCCCTCTGTGTAGGTTTTTACCTCACCCTGTCCGCATTGGTTTTCCCTTTGACCCGTTTTCGGCGGGCCGATTTTCTCGCCTTACGGCTCGATAATCGTCCACGTCACAACAATGTGACGATGGCCGTTCTCGACTGGTTAAATACTCCTTTGTTCTTCGACTTCGGTTTTGCCTTTCTTTTTCTTTTTTTAATATAATGAGCACTGCTCATCTAATATTATTAAAAGAGCCAGCATCACCGCCCCTAAGCGACGAACAACTCCCTGCTTTCTAACCGTGCTCAATATGTGACACGGAAGAATCCAACCAGAGATTGCCCAGTGATGGAAACCCTATTGGCGCTCTTCCCTCGAGAATTGTTGCCACCCCGGAGGTACCCCCTCCACCTTACAAGATAGCTTCAGGTTAACCCCTGTGCTTATATATGCGGATGTGATGGAATTGGTAGACATGCAAGATTTAGGTGCTGTTCCCTCTGTGTAGGTTTTTACCTCACCCAGTCCGCATTGATTTTCCCTCGGAGGAGCATCCTCCACTTAACAAAATAGCTTCAGGCTAACCCCTGTGCTCATATTTGCGGATGTGATGGAATTGGTAGACATGCAAGATTTAGGTTCTTGTGCTGAGAGGCGTGTGGGTTCGAGTCCCTTCATCCGCACCATAGCTGTTTTTGCTACTTTTGTAGCAAAAACAGCTATTTTTATATGTAAAAAGTTCTGTATTTTAGATACCACTTTAGTTGCACAAAGTGGAGATTTAGACAGGGTAACAGCACCCTAGTTGATGTTACCCTGTCTAAGAATATAGTTGCTTATTTCCGCCCCATCCGCTCCATCAACATCCCCTCAATCTCCTCCTCCAACTTAACCACTTCCAACCTTAGCTCTGCAATGAGCTCCTGTCTTAGGGGCTTTTGCAGGGCTAATTTTTTGCGTTGGCCATTGACTTGTTTCAAAATATGTACGGTGGACTCATGATTTTTTGTTAGCAGTTCTTGGACGGCTTGGTGGAGCACTTCTTCATGGATTCTATGGGAGGAGCAGTGGGCTTTACCGTGGTTGTGGTAGGTTTTGCAGGTGTACTCCACTCGCTCTTTTCCATTCCATGTCCGTTTTACCGACACAAAGGGTGCGCCACAGTCGCCACACTGGAGCAAGCCTGCAAAGTCATGGGTGGTACGGTTGGTGGGGGCTTGCTTGGGTTGCTGTGCCAGCCGCTCCTGCACTTCCTGCCACAATTCCATGGACACCAGTGGCTGATAGGCATTTTCATGGCAAAACTGTTGGTCTTTGGGCACAGGTTTTATAATGTCCCTACCCTTCCGCTCTCGCTTGTGGGTATGCAAAATCCCCACATAGCTTTCATCAGAAAGAATATTTTTCACGCTGGTGTACGTCCAATGGGCAGGGCTAGGGGTCTCCCCACGGAGGATGGTTTTTCGTTGAGATGGCGTTTCTTCTCCTGTATCATTGAGATGTTTGGTGATAGATTTTAGGCTTCTGCCCATGAGATATGCTTCAAAAATCCACAGCACCGTCTGGGCGGCTGGCTCGTCAATTTCTATCTTATCTGTGTTTTTATCTTTCCAATATCCGAAGGAGGGGCGCTGAATTTGCCCCTCCTTTTGCCGTTGACGGATGCCATGACGTATCTTTTTGCCTGTATCCTTGGCATAGAAATCGTTCATTAAGCCACGGACACTGATGCCAAAATCATCGGTTTCTCGACCGCTGTTCAGGGATTCTGTGACAGAAATCACTTGAATGTTGTGCTGTAATAACCACTGGATATACAAATCAGTTTGGACTTTACAGCGTCCTAATCGTGAAAAATCTTTCACAAGCACCGCATCCATCTCCCCTTGCTCCACGGCTTCGCTGAGCTGATTTAACCCCTCACGGCGAAACTCCATGCCACTGATACCGTTATCCCCCGACTGCCCCACGATGGTGCATCCGTGCTGGGCACCATAGTCTTGGAGGATTTGCAACTGGTTTTCTATAGACTCATTTTCCTCTCTGGAGAGCCTTGTATATAGCCACACTTTCATCCAATCACCTCCAGTAAATCGCTGTCCTCATAGACATCTTTGTGGTCACGGAAGGGGGCTTTCAGGGTGATTTCCAAGTCCAATTTCCCATCCACCTCACTGATGACAATGCCCTCTACCAGTAGTCGTAGCTGACTTCCTGCAATTTTTCCATAGCTAAGGATGTCGTCCATAAGGCGAATATCTCGTCGCAGTGTGGTCTGCTTTTGGCGTAGAGTTTCGTCCATATGCTCCAGTCGTTGAATTTCATTTTGCAGACGGCTGATTTCTTCCTCACGCTTGGCGATCATGCGGTCGTACCGCACAGCGTTGTCCTTATCTCGGATTTTTTCCAATAAAATCGCCTCCACTTCATTTTCTATATTTAAGATGGCATCGTTGGCCTTTTGAATTTTACCTTCCATGTTAGACAAATCGGGCATCCATTGATCCATGACCTTGGACAGGTTGTCCCAGATGGTTTGATATTGGTCGCGGCAAGCCAGCAATTCCTTGTGGAGCAAGGCATCCAAAATGGTTTCGTGGATGGTGTGGGGTGGGCAGTGTTCCTTGCCGTAACGGTGATAGGTGTCGCATACATAGTCCACACGCTCCCCAGATACCAATTTTACACGCTTGCCAATGAAGGTTCGTCCACAATCTTTGCACTGAAGCAACCCGCCATATCGGTGGGCAATCTGACCGCTGGAAGCACGCACATTGCAGGCTTTGCGACTAGCGATAAGGGACTGCACCTCCTGCCATTTCGCCTTTGGAATAATCACAGGGAGGAAATCTTCGTGACGATATTGCTCTGCTTCTTCGGTGAAACGGAAGGTTTTGTTGATTTTGTTGCGGTCACTTTTGTGGCAAATCAGGGTGCCTGTGTAGCTCTCATCCATGAGGATACGCCCCACCATAGTGCCCTCCCACAGATACTTTTTCAGCACCTTGTCGTGTGTATTTGGGGATTTCTTTTTCAGTAACTCCAGTTGGATTTTAGCAGGGGTTTTATGCCCTTCCTCATTCAATTTTCGAGCGATGGCCTTGAATCCATAGCCATCTAAGTACAGAGAATAAATACGGCGCACCGTTTCAGCCACATCTTCCACCACCACAATTTCCTTGGTATTCTTATCTTTGAAGTAGCCGAAGGGTGGCACGATGACCATGCCGTTTTTCTGTTTCTGACGAATCCCAGCTCGAACACGACGGCTGCCGTCTCTGGCATAGTAGTCATTCATCAGCCCCTTGAACCCAATGAGCAGGTCATCGTTTTCGTTGAAGGTATCAATATTTTCCGTAGCAGATAGGACACGGACATTCTGGGTGCGTAGGTAGTCGATGAACAAGGCTGTCTGGGTGCGATGCCGCCCTAGACGAGATAAGTCCTTCACTAGAACGGCATCGATGAGGCAATTTTCCACAGCTTCATAGATTTTATCGATGCCAGCACGGTTGAAGTGCATGCCGCTGATGTTGTCGTCGAAGGATTCACCTGCGATGGTATACCCTTTGCTGACGGCATAGTCGTAAATAATTTGGCGCTGATTGTTGAGGGAATTGAGCTCATCATCCTCGTCACGGGACAGTCGATAGTATAACCAAATACGCAAGTGTTCACCTCCTTTTTTCCATTAGCACACACCATACCACAGGTGGTTTAACATAGCTATGAGAATTTATCAGCTGGCTTGATTTTCTACACAAGCAACAATTTCTTCGGTCTGGACGTTGCAAATTTGACCTTGTGTCAGGTGCTGTTCCACCAATCGTTCCAAGAAATATTGGAAGGTTGCATCTGTTCCAGCGTAGGAAAATTGAACGCTGTTGATATAAATTTTCTTTTTCTTCGCCAATTAAAACCCTCCCATTGTCATTGTGAATCCTTGTTGTTGCTGCGGTTTTGGTTCTTCGTGTTGTTCCTCGTAGCCCTGATTGTTTTCGGGTTCTTGCTTCAATTCTTCCACGATATTGTCAAATGTTTCGTCGTCTATTTCCGCTTCATTATACTGGCTCAGACAGTCGAACAGCAGGTACACGCCTACGAAAGACAACATGGTTAAGACCCCAATGTTGGCGATGAGTTGCAAATCGTCGCCATGTTCCATGCCGTCACCCATCCGTTTCATGGCCCAGAATGCTTCTCGCAAGACTTGAGATTGGAGGGGTTTTAGCGGTGCAAAGAGGATGGTTCGCTCTTGTTCCCAGCCTGTGATAAGCGGTGGCGTGGCGGTCTGCTTGTGCCTACGGATTTCAAATTCTTGCTCCATGTTCTCTTTGGAAAACCGCTTGCCGTACAGCTTTTTGTCACGGCAGGACTTGCCATTTGGGTGGGTGTAGGTGATGTGTTTTCGGGTGTCCGTCCACTTGATGCCATAGCCCATGCCTTCCATTTGCCCCCAAAATTCTCTTTTGGTTTTGGCAGTTTTCATGGTGCTTGCGATGTCACGCATCAGCTCACCCTTCCAACTAATGCCCTGCTGGTCGGCTCTTTTTTCGGCACGACTTTTGGTGTTGGTGCGTCCATGTTCGTAAGGTGGCAGGATTTCAAGACCGTGGGCTTTGCAAATCTCGTCAGAAGATTGGCGCAATTTTCGCAAGGTGTTGGGTGGTTGGTGGAGCTTTTTCCCTGTTTCGAAGCTGACGGAATTGATAATGAAGTGAGTGTGAAGATGGGCGGTATCCATGTGGGTCGCAACCAAAACTTCGTGACCAGGGAAGTTTTTCTCGGCAAATTCCAGTGCGATTTGGTGAACCAGATGGGGCGAAATGTCTAGCCCAGCCTTGAAACTTTGGGTGTAATGATAAAATTGCACGTCCTTGATTTTGTTATGGACAGCTTTCGTCGCCAGAAATTCAGCCACGGCATGGTCAGGTACACAATCTTTTCCGCTGACCAATGGCACAGAAACGGTGTGGCTAGTGGTCTTGAAAGTCTGGCAAACATAGCCCATCACCCCACGCATGGTGGCTACACTTTGCTTTTCATACCGAATGAAATTGACAGTCGCCATAGTAGTTTACCCCCGATTGAACAGCTGGTCAAGGATGGATGGGCGCTTGGGTTCCTCCTGTGTTGTGACGTGGTTTTCTGGATAGAAACCATTCAGCCGTTCCAATTTCTCTCTATAACTTTCATGGTAAACCCTCGATGACATCGGTGTTTCTACAGGTGGCGCAACCGTTGTTTCCTCTGGACTTTCTTCTTCCATTTCTGGTTGGGTGAGGGCATTTTTCTTTTCACAGAGGGTGGTCAAAGCCTGATGGATTTTGCTCAATTCCTCTTTGGTGTCGTTCAAATACACCGTTTCAAATTGCCCCATGTTGGCTCGTGTGGTGAGCTGGTTCAGGTTGTTGCCGATGGGTTTCAGCTGTTTTTGAAGCTCTTTCAATCCGTCGATGACGATGATATCCTTGTTGAAAATGGCATGGCGGATGAAGTCAGTTTTGGTCATTCTGGCACGTTTCGCCAAGCGATTTAATTCCTTTATCTCCTGTTCGCTGGCTCTAAAATTGATGAATTTATCTTTCAAATAATATCTCCTTTTCGTAATTCTGTAGTGGGTTTGGGCTACTGCCCAATTTTTCTTGGTGGCAGCGTCTACACGCCTGCTCTGCTCGCCCCAGCCGAAGCTGGGAACTCTCCGTCTACACAACCCCCAACGTGTAGACGGCAGATTGCAAAAATCTGCAGCGGTGGCGCAACGTGGGCTTTATCTCCAGAGTGGGAGCACTACCCCAAGGGGTTGCCCCTCGCCCCACACAGGAGCAACAAGGGCGTAACAGGGGCGATAGGGCGATGATTTTCAGGGGCTATTTTTATCACCACTTTCGCCACTGACCTTGGTCAGTTCAATGATTCGATACCCGTTGCTCTTGCGGATATTGCAGTCAATCCCTAGAGCTGCAAGGGGTTTGGACAGTCTGCGCAATGTTTTGGTGATCATTTTGTTGGAATAAAAATCGCCACTGTGCTCGCTGGCAAGGGTCGATAATTCCGTAGGGTTGGTGACCCAAACAGACTTGTCCACCATCAGAGTACAGATGGCATCCACAAAATTTTTGTCCTTGAGATTCAACTCATGGAGACTATCCGAAACCAAAATCCAAATATTATCTTCCCCTCGTTCCAACTCTAGCTCACGAGATTTTACATCACGACCCACCAGATGAAAGGTTGCGAAGTCATCCCCTCGCTTGCTCTGCCCCAAGACAATCATGGTGTCAGCGGCACCCTGCAGACCAGTGGAGCCAGTGATTTGGTTGAAAATGTCGCTGTCCTTTTGCTTGCGTAGATGGTGGACAAGAACAATTGCGATTTTGAATTCGTCGGCCAAATTTTTCAGGGTGGTCAGGTCATCGTAGTCCGTGATGTAGTTGCTCTCGGTGTTGCCACGAACTTTTTGTAGGGTATCAATGATGATGAGATTGGTGTCGGGATGGTCAGAGAAAAAATTTCGGATGCGAGATTCTAACTCTCCACCCATTTTGGAAATCTCGATGCAGAGATGGGCGTTGGCAGGTGCCTGTTCCAGTTCGTCACTGAGGGTGAACAGCCGCTCCTGCAATCGTTCCTCACTGTCCTCAAAGGCCAGATAGAGGGTGGTGCCTTTGGTGGTTTTGAATTTCCAGACGGGTTCCCCTTTGGCAACCTGCATGGCCAGCCAAAAGGAAAACCAAGACTTTCCTACCTTCCCCAGTCCACCGAAGATAGTCAGCCCCCGTGGCAGAATTTCTTCCACCACAAAGGGTGTCCGAGGAATTTCTTTGACCGATAGTTCTGCTGCTGTGATGGTGTTGAATATTTTCATGTGCTTCCTCCTTTTTGAAAATGATTTTATTTCAATAAATATTTTCTAAAAATAGGATAGCATAGACTTGACATTTTTACAATGAAATTGTATAATAATTTCTGGAGTGATTTATATTTTCGTATTTTTAGTTTTAAGTATTTTCAAAAAATAAATTTGGGAGGTGAGGGGACTTGAACTCTCACACATCGGAGCAAACCCCATCTTGGGACAGTTACAACCATCTGGCATATTTCGTGGATGACGATTTGTTTATACGCAAGGAGGAACTGGAGTATCCTATTTCTTTCTTGGATGAATTCCTTCTGTTTCTTACTTTAGATGAAGAACTTTTTGGACTGCACGACTATTTTGGAGAAGAATTTTTAGACGTTGAACAATTAACAGCTACCGTTGGCAGATGCAAGCTCCTATCTCTGTTCGCTCCCACATGGGACGAAGAAAACACGGATGAACAATTTGCCTACTGCCACGAAATCCGCAAGTTGCAGTTGCGGTATAAGGGCTTGATGGAATTTTGTCTCAACCAAAGCTTATGCCCAGAAGAACTGGGGCATATGAGTGCTTACCAGCGGCTGAACCTCTACGGCTCACTTCCCCACGGCTATGTCCCCCAGATGCTGACATCGGTTTTGACACTGGATGCTACGGCCACCGATGCCTTCACAGGAGATGACACCGCAGAGCAGTCCCCCTTGGAACGGATATTTGACATCCCTGCAGGGTTGGTGGCTCACGTGGGACAGCAGAAATTGCAACCTGCCAGAGAATTTATGCTTCACAGCACCAGCGATATTTTGACTTTGATATTCCACGAGCTGGTGTTACGAGACGTGAAACTGAAATGCTGTAAGCACTGTCACCAATATTTTGTGGTGAAAACCAAACGGAATAGTGACTACTGTGACCGCACCGCGGAGGGCTCCACCCAGACCTGCCAGAAGCTGGCCGCCATGGAAAAGTTCAAGGCAAAAAAAGCAGACAACCAAGCCTACCAGATTTTCAACCTCTACTACAAACGCTACCACGAACGAAAAAAAGTAGGCACCATCAAGGCCGATGTCTTTGACACATGGAATCGGGACGCCTGCACACGGCGAGATGCCTGCATCGATGGCAAGGAAGATATGGAGGCTTTCGAGCAGTGGTGCCACGATAGCTTTCCCAACCGCCCAAAGAAAAAATGACCTCTTTTTCAAGAGGTCAAGACAAAAGGCAAAGGTCGTAAGCTACGACCTTTGCCTTTTACTGATTGCAGGTTCCTTCGAATGCGTGTAGCTCTTGGGACAATTTCCACGCCAGATAGAACCCAGTTTGGAACGCTTTGAGCGTGCATTGGCATTCCAGATGCCCATAGCAATCCATGATCCGAAGCACCACCCTGCGGTCAGCCTTACTGAGATGTTGGATGAGTGTTTGATGGCATTGGGTGATTTCTTGCTCTAGGGGGTTGTCCTTGTCCTTGACGGTGTATTGGGATAGTAGTTGCTCTAAAATTGTGTCCATGTAGCGCCCTCCTTGTCAACGAAGGACTATACCACAGGTGCGGAGGAATAGCTAGTGCCAAATACTAAAAAGGTCACGTTGATTTTTTGAGCCAATACATTTTCTTAAAGCAAATCCAATGCAATCTCAAACACAGCCCCTTGGTCGTTATAGGCCTTGATTTGGCCGTTCATCATCTCTACTGATGTTTTGGCGATGGAGAGGCCTAGTCCGAAATTGCCCTTTTCTCCTTTGGAAAATCGCTCAAAGATATGGTCGATATTCTCAATGCCTTTGCCATCGTCACGGACGGTGATGATGGCCCGTTTGCCCTCTGCTTTTAGGGATAGGGACACCGCAGATGTGGCGTAGCGGATGCCGTTGGAGATGATATTGCCCACAGAGCTAGTCAGTAGCTCTTGGTTGCCCATGACCATAATGTCAGGTGCAATGTGGTGGTGAATTTCGATGTTTTGGCTCATGGCATAGCCTGTGTAGCCACTGAGCAAGTCCAAAAGACCATTGCTCAGACTGATTTTTTCCAGCTGTTTATTGGCGTTGAAATTCTCTGTGCGAGCCAAAGTCAACAGGCCATCCACCAGACGGGTCAGCCGTTTACTCTGGTCAGAAATCAAATGTGCCGTGCCCTTAGCGTCCTCAAAGACCCCCATTTCAATGCCGTCGGCGTAGCCTTGGATACTCATAAGAGGGGTGCGCAGTTCATGGGAGGCATTGTGGAGAAATTTTTTCTGGGACTGGTCAAAGTGGTACAGCCTGCGACTGAGGGCATTGATTTCCGTGGATAGCTTTTGCAGTTCCACACAGTCATTTTCCTCTACAATGGCCACAATTTCATCGGCCTTCATATTTTCCACCATGGCGGTCAAGCGCTCAATGGGCTTTGCAATGGAACGGCTGATTCTGGTGGAGATAAAAATGGCAATCAGCGTGATGATGCCAGAAATCAGCAGTAAGAGAAAATTGATGGCCGACACAAATTCGTCTATCACCATCCCTTTGGAAACATAGACCAAGGTGTTTCCTGTATAGGTGTTGAACTCTGTGGGGGGCGTAGCATCGTCGACCACAGTCTCGACTTGGGGAGTGGTTTCCGTGGTTTGATTTTTTCGTTCTGCCAGGATGCCAGTGCCAATTTGTGGTTTATTGGCAACGATTGGGGTGCGGTCATTGGAGGGTGTTTGTTCGATTGTATCTTCTGTATCTTCATCGATGTAGGCCACAGCCACCGCATAAAATTTATGACCATCGTAGTTGAAATAGCCAATCTCGCCCTCCGCCAAGCCAGAAATAGCGCCATAGGCCAAGCTGGCAATTTCATCATTGACGAAGCTACTATACTGATTAAATATGGGGGAGAGCTCTCCCAGTCCATTATAGACAATGACCTCTGTGGAGCTACTGTTTTCATAGTTTTTCAAAATGGATACCATGCCTAGTAAATCATCATCTTGGATGCCGGCATAGACTGAGTCCACCGCTGCTAATAAATCTTCCTCCGCTTGCCGCTGGCTATAATAATAAACTAACAGATTAAACAGCAGGATAATCGTCACTGGGATGGCCACAATGATGGCCAGATACGGCCTAGAAATTTTCCGTTTGATGGTGGTCATATCAGCCCTCCTGTTCTAGCTTAAACCCAAAGCCCCAGACGGCGGTGATTTTCACATCGGTTTTCACCAGCTTTTTCCGCAGGCGTTTCAGCACATCGTCACAGACTTTGGTGTCCACCTCGTAGTCAAACTTCCAGACATTTTTTAGCAGTTCTTCTCTGGAGACCGCTCTGTCTGCGTGTTCAAACAGATAGGCCATCAGCCCAAATTCTGTGGGGGTTAAATCCAAAGTATCTCCGTTGGTGGTGGCTTTTTTCATGCCAATATCCAACTGGATAGAGCCATAGGAGAGGATGTTTTTCGCCTTCACTTGTTCGCTAAAGGACATCCTGCGGAAAATAGAGCCCACCCGTACCACCAGCTCCATGGGGGCAAAGGGCTTTACCAAATAGTCATCGGCGCCCATAGAAATCCCCGTGATGCGGTCTAGCTCGCTATCCTTGGCAGACACAATGATGATGGGTACATTGCTTTTGGCACGAATGGCGGCGCAGACGGACACCCCATCTGTCCCTGGCATCATCACATCTAAAATCACCATGTCGGAGGGATCTGCCTCAAAGGCATCTCGCAAGGCATCCCCAGTTTCAAAAGCGGTCACTTCATAGCCACTATTTCTTAAAAATCCGCCGATAATATCACGGATGCTTTTTTCGTCGTCAGCGATATAAATTTTCATATCATCACCTCATATCCAAAGTATACCATATTGATTTACAAAATAAAATATCTCCATTGATTTTGCCTATAATTTGCCACTTTTTAACCGATGCTTTTCCAGTGGACGTTGCTGTATAGTATAGCTACAGAGGCACAGACACAAAAAACAGCCCAAGAAAGGAAGATTTCACTATGATGAAAACAAAACTAATCTCCGCCATGATGGTAGCCCTTTTGGTGGTCGGCACCACTGCTATCACTGCTTCGGCAGCAGAATTACCCTCTACTCCAGAGAAAACCGCCCCTACCATCGCTTTTGACCAAGAGGCCAAGCAGGCCGCATTGGAGGAAAAAGGCGTCGCTTTTGAACAAGCTATGGCGGCTATGGAATTTAAGATGCTGGCCGTTGGCAAAACCCCAGAGGAAATCGCCACCATGCAGGCAAAGTTCACCGAAAAATTTGAGGGCCTAAAGGCTGAAAAGGCCGCTACCATCATGGAAAATAAGGCAACCCGTGAAGAAAAAGCTGCTGCAAAATCGGCCGCCCAGAGCGTCCTCACACAAACAGCGATAGAAATGGTATAAGCAAGCACCATGGGAAAGAGGAGCGATAAGAGATGAGATGGAATTTATTTGAAACGGTACAGCGCCATGTGGGGTGTAACTACCTGTCTGATTTACAGTGTAGTCAATACCGTCCTGTGATTAAAGCCTGTGTCAAGCAATATACGGCACAAGACTTTCCACAAAGGGAATGGGCAGATTTACATTACTACCTGCTTCAAACTCGTGCCACAGAAATGACGGCAGAGGCGATACAACAAGAGCTGTTAAATCATTTGTAATTTCATTTTTCATCTCTCATCATCGACCCATGAAAAAAGAGAACTGGATATTAGATGCCAGTTCTCTTTCATCGTATCAGTTTATGACTGGGCAGGTACTTCCCCTGCCATCCCATCCAAATCAGTTCCCGTGTCTGTGTCCTCTGTCTTAGATGGCGTGTCCTTTATACGAACAGGAGCGGTAGGTGTCTTTACCACAGGCTCGGTTGCATCTGGTTCTTCAGCCTCGGTTTTTTCTTCTACATCAGCAATTTCAACGACTTCTTCCATCACAGGCTTGTCGGTGTCAGTGGCGTTTTCCGCTTCACGCTGTGTGGCACGCTCTGCCAGAGCTTTCTTTTGGGCTGGCGTTAGGGTTACGGCATCGTCAGTTGCATCTTCTTGCGCATCGGAAGGCTCAATCACTTCCTCTATATCGGGTTCGTCAGAATCCGTGACAGGTGGTTTTACATTGGGAGGAACAATAGGTAGCTTCTTAGGAGATTCAGATTCTTCCACTTCTTCGCTCTGTGCTACTTCTTCCGTATCGGCAGTTTCAGCAACTTCCTCTGCCATAGGCTCGTCAGAATCCGTGACAGGTGGTTTTACATTGGGAGGAACAATAGGTAGCTTCTTAGGAGATTCAGATTCTTCCACTTCTTCGCTCTGTGCTACTTCTTCCGTATCGGCAGTATCGACAATTTCCTCTGCCTCGTCCGCCATAATCACAGTATCCTCTATGATTGGTTGATTGGCTTGGGTTTGGAGATATTTTGCCAGTTTTGCCGGATCCATGGGAGGGGTCGTTGGTTCCGAATTCGATGCAATGTCAAGCCCTTCAGGAAGAAGATTCTCTCTAGTTGGCATCTCTCGTTCTATGTCAGGTGCTTGCCGTTCTCTGGTGGGCACCTCTCGCTCTATGTCAGGTACTTGCCGTTCTCTGGTTGGCATCTCTCGCACGATGTCGGGCACTTGCCGTTCTCTGGTGGGCACCTCGCGCTCAACGATAGGGGTCGTCCGTTCTACAGTTGGAATCTCTCGTTCCAGAACAGGGACTTGCCGTTCTCTGGTTGGCACCTCACGTTCAACGACAGGGGTTTGCCGTTCTCTAGTGGGTAGGACTCTTTCTGTTGTACCGCTGTCATTCACAAGAGTGGTTGCCTGTAGTACCCCATCGGATAGCTGCACGTCTGCCAAGGGGACCGCATCCCCATAAACAGACACAACAGATGGATTCACTGGAGGCTCTTTGGGTGTGGCAGTGGCGTAGAGCCCCAGCCCCAACACAAAACTGGCCGCCGTGATGGCTGATAACCGTTTCACTTGTTTTTGTGTCACCCTGTTCACCTCACTCCAAAATAGCACCATTCACCACAATATTTGTGTTCTAGTTGTGATATTCCTTATTGTACTGCTGAATTTTGCAAAAAGCAATAGGGGATTGGCTGTTTTTTGAAATTTTATACATTGTAAATGAACGCATCTACAATACAGCGCTTATCGCTTCGCAACGAATATTGACAAAAACAATTTTACTCACTATACTGAAGATAGAACCCCTAAACTATACACGGGTTATTCACCCAATCGCTAGTCTACAACCAAAATCGAGGTGAACAGTCAAATGCACAATACAAACAACAACTCCGAAATTATCATGTACCAAACCGAAGATGGTTTGACTAAAATTGAATCCACCTTTGATGGTGACACTGTTTGGCTGTCCATGGACCAGATGGCGGAGCTGTTCCAGCGTGATAAATCCACTATCTCTCGTCACATCAAAAATGTCTTTTCTGAGGGTGAGCTAGACAGAAATTCAGTTGTTGCAAATTTTGCAACAACTGCTTCTGACGGTAAAACCTATCAAGTTGACTACTACAATTTGGATGTCATCATCTCCGTTGGCTATCGTGTGAAATCCATTCGTGGCACACAATTTCGCATTTGGGCAAGCGGTATCTTGAAAGAGTATCTGCAAAAAGGCTTTGCCATGAATGATGATATTCTCAAAAACAACGGCGGCGGTATGTTCTTCGATGAACTGCTTGGTCGAATTCGTGACATCCGTTCCTCGGAGAAGGTGTTCTGGAGAAAAGTCCTTGATATTTATGCCACCAGCGTGGACTACGATCCCAGAGAAGAAAGCTCTATGCTATTTTTCAAAACGGTGCAAAATAAAATGCACTGGGCTGCACACGGACAAACCGCTGCGGAGAAGATTTTTTACACAGCAGATGCAGACAAGCCCAACATGGGCATGACCAGCTTTAAGGGCGAATTGCCAAAGCAAGCCGATGCTCTGGTTGCAAAAAATTACTGCACTGAGGATGAAATCCTTGCCCTCAACGATGTGGTTTCTGCCTATCTGGAACTGGCGGAAATGCAAGCCAGACGTAGAATCCCTATGTACATGAGCGACTGGATTGAAACACTAGACGGGTTCTTAAAGCTATCAAAACACGAAATTCTAACCCACGCTGGCTCCATCAGCGCCAAAACTGCTGAGAAAAAAGCCAAAGAGGAGTACCAGAAGTTTAGAACATTGCAAATCAACAGCGTATCTCAAGTGGAGAAAGATTACATCAAATCCCTCGAGGATATGCAAAGTAAGCTATTGGGGGAATGATTCACCCCCAATCCTTCACGGAGGGTACAGAGCCCTTAGGTTCTTGTGCTGAGAGGCGTGTGGGTTCGAGTCCCTTCATCCGCACCAAACTCACATAATCCGAACCATATCTTCCAAATTGGAGATGGGTTCGGATTATGTATTTTATTAAGCGAATTAAATTATGTATAGATAAAGCCGATGGGATTTTAGGTTCCATCGGCTTTTTGCTGTTATGCAGATACCAATTTTGCTTGGCTCTGCTCTTGTTTCCACTTCTCGTAGGCTTTCATATTATCTTCATTTTTATAGAAGTCCATGATTCTTGGCAAGTAAGAATTTGCCAAAGATTCAGTAACCGCTTTGGGTACTGGTTCTAACTCTGGTGGAATGCACAGAATTTGCACCTCTATACCTTTCTTATCCAGTTCTTGCATGATTTCTAAAAGTTCAATAATTGATTCATGTATTGTTTTCATAATTTAATATCCTCCTATTGTCATTGTAAAATCTTGTTCCTGTTCTTCTTCAAATTCCTGTGTGTTTTCTGGCTCTTGTTTCAACTCTTCAATGATTTTTTCTAATTGAGTCAGCGTTATGTCATTTTCTTCAAGGCTATTCATCATCTCAATCAGTGCGTAGACACCAACGAACGACAGCGCAGTCAGTGCTGCGAGGTTTGCGATTTCAGCAAGTTCATCATCATAGTTTTGTGCCTGCTCATATTGGTTAAGGGTGTATAGTATCTCTTTGCCGACTTCTAGCGTGAGTGCTTTTGTAGACTTGGTTTGTGGTTTGTAGAGTTCTTCACGCTCATATTCCCAGCCTGTTTTAATATCAGAAGTACAATCGCCCTGCCTGATTTCAAACTCTTGCACCATATTTTCTTTAAGATATTTCTTGCCATAGAGCTTGTCATCTCGAACCTTTTTCCCATTGGGGCTGGTGTAGGTGATGGTTTGTCTGTCATTTTCCCACTTGATTTCGTAGCCTAGATTTATCATTTCTGTGATAAAATCTCCTTTGTTGTTCACCTTTTTCATGGCTGTTTCTATGGTGAGACACAGCTGAAATTTCCAACTGGTGCCACGCCCTCTGGCACGGCTTTCGGCTCTGCCTATTGTTTTACTTCTGCCGTAGGTGTAAGTTTCAAGGGTACTAAGGCCATATTCTTTGCAGATGTTATCCGAGGTGAGTCGCAGTTTTCTAAGCGTATTTGGCGGCTGATGTAGCTTTTTACCGGTTTCAAAGCTGACTGAATTTATAATAAAATGGCTGTGCAGATGGTCGTTGTCCATGTGGGTTGCAATCAAAACTTCAAAATCTTTGTAGTGTTCTTCGGCAAACTTCATTGCGATTTCATGTGCCATCTTCGGCGAAACATTTTCGCCATCTTTGAAACTTTGGGTATAGTGGTAGAATTGTAGCCCATCGGTTTTGTGATAACTTGCCTTTGTGGAGATAAATTCAGCGTATGCAGTTTCTGGTGTGCAGTTTAATCCAGAGATGAGTTTCATTTCACATGGTTGGTTGTCACTTCGAACTTGATGTTTTGTATCTAAATTTTCACGACTGATACCAGTTTTTTTACGCTGGCATACATAGGCAATGACACCACGCAGGGTGGCTAGTTTTTGGGTTTTGTACTTGATAAAATTGACTGTTGCGATAGAACTCCACCTCCTTATACACCGATTTTCCAACGCTCTGGATCAAAAACGAAATCACTATGCTCCATTTCAGAACGTAGCTGTTCGTTTTTATCGTCACACAAATCTGCCAAGACCTCATGAATTTTCCCCAGTTGCTCTTTGATTTCCTGCAAATCTATGACTGAAAAATGCCCCATGTTAGACCTTGTGGTCAGTTGATTTAGGTTATTGCCAATGCGTTTTAACTCCGTTTGCAGTGGCTTTAGTCCATCAATCACAATGATTTCTTTGTTGAAAACAGCGTGCCTAATAAAATCTGCTTGGCTCATTTTTGCTTTTTTAGCAAGTATCGCAAGTTGTTTTTTCTCTTTTTCGCTTGCCCTAAAATTGATAAATTTGTCTTTCAATAACATTCCTCCTTATTGTGTTCAAAAGTGGGTTTGGGCTTCTGCCCAATTAGTAGGATTTAGCGACTACACAGGCGCTCTGCTCGCCCCAACCGAGGTTGGGTATTTCACGTCTACACCTCTGCAAATGTCGATACTTTGCATAGTTTTATTACAGAGAAAGACGATGTGAGCTACCGTTTCGGTAGTTCGTGGAAACCCCGTCGTGAATCACGACCCCCTCTGCACATTGCCTTACATATCTGCCATTTTTCTGTTAGGGTGTTACTATGCCACCCCTAGCATTAAAGTCTCACACAAGGGCAACAATCGGCTCACAGGGGCGATAGGGCGATTAGTTTAGGAGCCTAGTTTTATCGCCACTTTCGCCACTAGACTTTGAAATGTCAATAATTCTGTAACCGTTAGATTTACGGATATTGCAGTAAATACCAGTGTTTTCAAGGTTTTTGGCAAGTCTGCGAAGAACTTTAGTAATCATTTTGTTGGAATAATAATCGCCACTGTGTTCACTTACAAGGGTCGATAATTCTGTGGGATTGGTAGACCAGAAATTGATGCCAGTCATCAATTTTTCTATTGCTTCAACAAATTTTTTATCCTTGATATTCAACTCGTGCATACTGTCAGAAATCAAAAGCCAGATATTATCTTCGCCACGCTCAAGTTCAAGCTCACGGCTTTTTACATCTCTACCCACCAAATGTAATGTCGCAAAATCTTCACCTCGTTTGACTTGTTCAATGACCATCATGGTGTCCGCTGCTCCTTGCAGACCTGTTGAACCAGTAATCTGATTGAAGATGTCGCTGTCTTTTTGCTTTCGCAAGTGATGTACCAACACGATTGCAATTTTAAATTCGTCAGCAAGATTTTTCAGGATAGTGATGTCCTCATAGTCAGAAATATAATTGCTCTCGATGTTGCCACGAACCTTTTGAAGCGTGTCGATAATAATTAAGTTGGTATCAGGGTAGTCGGTCATAAAACTTCTAATTCTACTTTCAAGCTCACCACCCATCTTTGAGATTTCAATGCAGAGATGAGCGTTCGGAGGTGCATTTTCGATTTCATCGCTGAGCATAAAAAGTCGGTCTTGCAGACGCTCTTCGTTATCTTCAAATGCCAAGTAGAGAGTAGTGCCTTTTGTGGTTTTGAAGTTCCAGATTGGTTCACCTTTTGCAACTTGCATGGCAAGCCAAAAAGAAAACCAAGACTTACCGACTTTGCCAAGTCCACCGAGGATTGTGAGCCCTCGTGGTAATAGTTCTTCGACAATGAATGGTGTGCGTTCAATGTGTTTTGCATAAAGTTCTGCTGTGGTTATGGTATTAAATTTTTTCATTTGTGTCCTCCTTAAAATAAGTATCTGATTGACTTATATTTCTATCTCTGATACAATCATAACAGATATAAATTTTCTTACAAGAGTTTGGGCAAAAGGTAGGTATGCTTTCAAAACTCTATCGGATACGGAGGCTCTTATGTTTTTAATGAACCATGATTTTTTCGACAGGTTTGATGTGTCGTTCACAAAAAAAGAAAGCATCCTAAGCGGTAAAATCTACCCTTTAGGATACTTTGCGAATTATGTTTTGGAGATGGACAAAAGTATTTTGCGTGAAATTTCAAGGCAAGTGGACACCTTTAAGTACGAATTCAATATTTTCTTATCTGTCAGAGATGTGACCTCAGCTGCCTTAGCCAACGAAGCATTGCTATCCCTGTGGTCGCTGATTGCAAAACTGCCTGTGTATCGTTTGGTGTGTGAGCGCGACAATAAAGTCAATTATTTAATCAGTTATATGCGTGAGCATCCAGACGAGGTTGATGATATGACGACCACTGGCACTGCACGAAATCAGATGCTAAATTTGTGGTTGTATAACCTTGATAATCTTGTGCCGAGCATTAAAAATTTTATTCAAAAAACAGATTTTATGCTTGAGAACTATTTTGAGAACTTGCCCTCACGAAAACCAGAGAGCTATGTGCGAGCTTATGCAAAATACAAACGTGATATTGTAAATGGATATGATATTGCAGACCAAGAAGACGAGGACACCACAGAGCTAGATTTGCACCAGTTGACTTTTCCGTTTTCACTATCTTTTGCACCGAAACAGCATCCAAAAACAAAAGAGGTATTTTTAGCAGAAGTGATTACCTTTGGTACTCTAGAAAGTTTTTTATATACCGACTTAATGAAAGCAATGGCAGCAGGTAATGTGCCACGCAGATGTCACAACTGTGGTAAGTATTTTCTTGCTGTGGGTGGTTATGATACGGTTTATTGCGAACGTGTTGCACCAGATGAAAAAACTAAAACTTGCCGAAAGGTTGGCGCTCATAAAAAAGAAAAAGAGAAGAATGGTAGCTCTATGATTCAAAAAGAATATGCCAAGGTTTACAACCGATTAAAGACTAGAAAAAATCGTGGCACGATCTCTATTGATGAATGGAACGAAAAAGTTTCACTGGCACAGAAGCTGAAAGATAAAGCCAATGGCGGTGAGATTTCTGATGTGAAATACAAGGCTTTGCTGGATAGGATATGACAAAAAGCTCGTGGGATAATTCTCACGAGCTTTCAATATTTGTTGGAGGCTAGATGTCATCTTTCAAGCAGTTTTTTATATCGTCAGAACATAATTCCGTTCCAAACCTTACACCTAACTTGAAACCCATAGTAAAGTGGGATGCCGAGCTTTCGCCAAGCATGGTGCTGTATGCGTTTTCGTATTTGATGAATAGGTTTTTCAGTTCTCCATCTAAACTTTTCATTAAGATTTCTTCTATGTCGGCAACAGTTTTCATGGCCGAATGATAATTTTTATTCTCGTCACAGCAGTGACCGTTGGGATCAATGTTTCCGAAATATAGTTCTTCAATTATGTTCATCGGTTTGTACCTCCATAGCAAAAGGTGGCTGCACTTCAGTTAATTCTGAAGCGTAGCCACCTTGGTTGTAATGTTTTAATTCAGTTGTAAAGTCAAGACCTAAACGTAATCCACAGATAAAACTTTCTTCAGTTTGTAGTGTGGTAATCATCATGAGGTTGTCTATGATTTTCAAAACTTTTCTTCTATCTGCTTTTGAAATGGTTTGAATTAACTCTTTATGATTTTGCTCAATTTCTGTGTTCAAATCTAACTGAGGCGTTGGCTTATAAAAATCCTTGAATAATTTATTTAGTGTTTCCATCGTGATCCTCCAAATATGACAACAGGGATACCAGCTCAGATTCGACTTCTAAAATGGTATCCCTATTTTTGATTAAGTTTAAAGTTTGCAAGACTGTGTGCTTGACGGTCAACATCAAGATGATGTGAGTTTCGTCGGCTGGATCGCAGTGCTGATGGTTAAGCCAGAAGTCTTTGAATACTTCGCCATGGATGTTGTATTTGTCGCTGTTGTAGAACTGTTCGATTGTATAGTTCGCCATTTGTGTTCCTCCTTTGGTTTTTGTTAAGGAACACAATACCACAAGAGGGGTGGAATAGCTATATGGCAAAGACAACAATTAAGATATGCATTTTAATAAATATAATATTTGAAAAGTCGAATATTATGTGTTATAATAAATATATGGCTTCACTCTGTAAAGATAGGAGATTTCTAATCATGAATATTAGCTACAAAAAACTATGGATTATGTTGATTGAAAAAGATATAACCAAAACAAAACTTAGAGAAAAAATTGGAATAAGTACAAGTACACTTTCAAAACTCACTAAAAATGAATATGTTTCAATGGAAGTATTAGTTAAAATATGTGTAGAACTTAATTGCGATATTGGAGATATTGTTGAGTTAAATAATCTATAACTCAAGTCTTAGATAAAAACAAAAAATTCACAAGCATTTAAGAGATTCATTAGAAAATATTGTCAATTGAATAAAGATAAAGAGAAAACGATGTTATATCTTGGATTAATTTTGGAGGTTTTAGATTAGCGAAGTTGATACTTGGCAACAAGTAGACACGCTGGCGATGACTAATCAAGTAAAGAAAGAGGATTTATATGAATAGAGAAGCTGTAAAACAGTATATTAGTGCTCAGCCTAATAAAGTTGTCAACAATATTGATTTAGATGAAAATAAGATCAGTTATACTGGTATTACACAGCATAGAACAATTAAAGATATCACAGGTGATGAAGAAATGGTTAGGGCTTTTATTCTGACACGCCTTGTGAATGAATTAGGGTACTCACCTGATAGGATAGAAATAGAATGCGAATATACAGCGGGCAGACCACACACAATTACCAGTAGAATAGATGTTATCGTTCGTGATACCAGTGGTAATGCTTTTTTGTTTATCGAATTAAAATCACCAACAGATTACGATAAAGCTGATAAAGACCAAATTATAGAACAACAATTATTCAAGTTGGCTGGAATGGAACGTACAGAAGGCAGAGCTGTCAAATATCTTGTTCTATACGCTACAAGAGATTTAAGTTCTTCTATTGCTGATGAGTGTATCGTTATTGATGCAGAAAAATTTCCTACATATGCAGACTGGGAAGCTACTAGAGATAGTGTTAATACATTGCCAGCTAGATATGGGAAAGCTCAAAAAACACCATATATCAAAGCATCAACCAAGGATTTAGAAACAGATTTTTCGACAGAAGCACTAACAAGATTACAAACAGACCTTCACAATGTTCTATGGGGTGGTGGAGGAACTGATGATAATGAGGTTTTCTCATCACTTGTAAACCTAATACTCGCAAAAATTCAAGATGAAGATGAAAAAGAAGATGGCGATGCTTATGATTTTCAATCTCTTACTTTCGCAAAAGATGGTGATGAAGAATTTGAAACAAATGAGCAATTATTTGACCGAATAAATACTCTGTATAGAAAAGCCCTAAAACAAAAGATGAATTTAACTGACGAAAAAGAGTTAGACAAATCTTATGTAATTGACAGCAAGAAGTTCTCACTTTCAAAACTTAAATATACTGTTCAAAAGTTAGAGGGACTATCTTTCGTCGACGGAAAAAACAGCTTAGATGGCAAAGATATTCTTGGAGATTTCTTCGAGGGTATTATTCGTGATGGATTTAAACAAACTAAAGGGCAATTTTTTACTCCAATGAATATAGTTAAGTTCATGTTATGGGCAATTCAGGCTGATAAATTAGCTATAAAACGTATAAAAGAGGATAAAGAAATTCCATATATGATTGATCCATCTACTGGAAGTGGAACTTTCCTTATCGAATATATGAAGTTTATAACAGCGAACATGAAATATCGCAATCGTAATGCCGATGGATATAATGCTGATTTGGGAACAGCAAGAGCTGTAAAAGATAAAATCACTTCTGATTGGTTTTTCCCTAATCACAGAGAAAATAAATGGGCACAAACCTTTATTTATGGATCTGAAATCAATTTCAACTTAGGAACGGCTACCAAAGTCAACATGATTTTACACGGTGATGGTTCTACAAATATATTTGTTAAAGACGGCTTGCTTCCTTTTGCAAAATATGAAAAAGAAACTGCACCTAACGCATTACAAGGCACAATCATAGATGAAAACTATACACAACAAAAGAAAACTCTTAATGTGAATGAGCAATTTGATATTATTCTTGGCAACCTCTAATAACTGAGGTTTTGCCCGTTTCATTTTGCGTTTCTATGATTTTTTCGGAAAATCCACAGTTTTTATCTTGGTGAACGCACAAAGACCAAAATAACCACTGTATCTTGCTTTTTTGGGGATATTTCCCCCAAAAGGGCAGACTTACCCCTTGGCAAACTCACCTCGCTTTAAAATTTCATACCGACAAATGTTATACACCAGATTTGTCAGCCCTATATTGAATATCGCACGGTCTATGCCGATGGAACGCACAGTGATGCCCTTCATGGAGCCTGTCATAAATCCAAAAACGTGTTCTACCCTGGCTCTAATTTTGGATTTTTGGCGGTTGTTTTCCTTTTGCTCTGGGGTCAGTGGGTGATTGCGATAGCCTTTTTCATTGATTCGAGTTTCTACTGTTTCAGGAAGATTTGCTAGCAATTCTTCCCCTGTATAGGCACTATCTGCGTATAAAACAGCATCTTCTTCTGTGATTAACTCGGCGAGGGCTTGACTATCGTGGACGTTGGCGCTGGTGACGGTGTAGCCGGTAATGATTTTGCTGTCGGCATCCACTTTTACGTGGTCTTTATAGCCATAATGCCGCTCGTTATTTTTCTTTGTCCAGCGGGCATCCGTATCTTTTTGGCTCAATTTGTGAGCATTTTCAGGCTTTTCCCATTCTTCTGGTACCTTGCCCTCTTTGATGGTTGCATTCTCATCTCGATGATTTCTTTGGCGAGGTGCATCCACGAAAGTTGCGTCTACAATCGTACCTTCACGAGTGATAATGCCTGCATCTAACAGCATTTTATTGAAATGATGGAACAATTTATCCATTACGTTAGCCTTCATCAGCGTGTCACGAAACAGCCAAATGGTTTTGGAATCGGGCACTCTGTCCCCAGCCCCAAGCCCAAAAAGCGCATAAAACTCATGCGGTCATTGATTTGAAACTCCATTTGGTCATCGCTGAGATTGTAAAGACGTTGCAAAATCAATATTTTAAGCATCAAAATCAGGTCATAGGGCGGACGCCCACCAAGTCCTTTGTGTTCTTTTTTGGTAGCTTTTTTCAAAATTGGGCGAAACTGCTCCCAGTTGATAACTGTGTTCAATCGAACCAACGAATCGCCCAGTTTGCTCAACTTTTCCAATCTGTTTTCTTCACTAAAAAATCCAATTTGCATGTTCGTCACCGCCCTTTTTTCTTATGTCCATTATACTACAGATTTTGCCAAATTGATAGCGGGTTTTTAGAGATTGCCTCTTACAAATCCACCATTTAGTGTTGAGCTAGATAACGATACAAAGAAAACAGTTATAAAAGATTTTATGTTTGGTGATAAAAAGAATTCTGAAAACCTGTTTATTGAAAGATGGTATCAATTACTGCGTGAAAATGGTCGTTTTGCTGCTGTGTTGCCTGAAAGTGTATTTGATACAACCGAGAATAAATATATAAGATTATTCTTGTTCAAGTATTTTAAAATTAAAGCTGTGGTATCTTTACCACAAGTAACATTTGAACCTTATACTTCCACTAAAACAAGTATTTTATTTGCCCAAAAGAAAACTAAGGCTGAAGTTAATTTATGGAATGAAATATGGGCAGAAGTATCAAAAGAATATGCAACCTTAAAAACAAGAGTTGAAAATCTTATGGCTGTTCACTGTGGTAAGAAAAAGAAATCTGCTTTACCATCAATTAAGAACCTAACTGTTGATGAAGAAAGAGATATTCTGAATAAAATGCTAAAAAATCACCTGATATATAATGATGACACTTTATCAAATGATGATTTAATCACAAAATACTTTGATGACTTAACAGACCTTTGCAAATATGATAAGGATACTCAAGATATATTTGGTTTTGTTAATACTTGGTGGGTATTTGGAGAAGTATCAGCTAAATTAAATTATGATATATTTATGGCAGAAGCAGATAATGTAGGTTATAAACGCACAAAACGTGGTGAAAAACCTATGCCAAACGACTTGTATCGTACAAAAGATAATGAAATTTGTATTGATGATGGTATCGAAACAACTATACTGGATTTAATGCGTAAAATTAGTTGGGAGTAGGTGGAGTATGAAAATATTAAACAAACCCTTACATGAATTTTCATCTCATAAATACAATCGAATAGACACAAAGTATTGGGCAACAACTGATAGCATCGAGAATAATGAGTATGTTTTGATTCAAAACCTCTTTGATGTTATTAATGGAAGTGTGCAAACGACAAATTATTCAAACGAAGTTACATCTATACCATATATCAGAATTGGAGATATGTCATACAAAGACGGATTAGACATTACAGATGCGATGTATCTAAACGATGATACTGAAATCAAGCAAGATAAAATTTTACAAGAGGATGATATTATCGTTGCAACAATAGGTGCAACGGTAGGAAAAACTGCTCTTGCAAAAGAAGCAAAGGGAGGTACTTTTTCTAATAATACCGTTGTACTTAGAAAAAAGTTTAATAATATCGATTCTAAATTCTACTCTCTGTTGTTGCAAGCAGATTATTATATTGATTATATTTTTGGTGTTGTTTCTCAAAAAGCACAGCCTAATTTACAAGAATATGATTTAAAAAACATTAAAGTTCCTTTTATAGAATATCATGCAGCCAAGATATTCATTGACGATATCGTGCCAATTGAAAGCGAGATAAATAACTTAAAATCTCAATTACTTCCTGTAAAATCAACAATTGACAGAGTTATTTCACAAGAATTTGAACTTAATATTGAGGCATTAAAAGAAATAGACAATGTGAAAATTATCAAATCAACACTAACAGATCTATCTTTTAATAATTCTAATCATAGATTTAGTCCTAGATGGAACAAAGCAGGTCTAATTCAAGAAAAGCTTATAGGAATGAAAAGTGTTTTTGAATTACTAGGTAACCACATAATATCGACCCAAAATGGTTGGTCGCCAGAATGTACAGAGGCATCATCTCTTTTTCAAGTTTTAGGCATAGACGCTATTAATAAAGATAGCCATATACAATTTAATAATGTTAAATTCAGTGATATATATAGTCCTAATTTTGATAAATATATTGTTAAAGATAATGATTTTTTTGTGAGTCGAGGAAATACTACTGATTTAGTTGCATTAGCGAGTATTGCAACCATAACAGATGAAATAAGTGATACTGTATTCCCAGATTTGATGATACGGATTGATTTTAAGCAAACAATAAACAAACAATATATGGCTTATATTTTCAACTCATTTATTGGACGTCTATATTTTAAATATGCTTCAAAAGGGAAAAACCAAACAATGGTTAAGATATCTAAAAAAGAACTTCATGATTTTTATGTTCCTGTTCCCAAAATAGATATTCAAAACAAAATAGTTAATAAAATCCAACAAGAAATCAATAATCAAAATGCTATCAAAGCAGAAATAGCACAATTAAGAGCTCAAATTGACGAGATTATTGAAGGTGCCATAAAAAATTAAAAGGAGGATACAACTATGGACTGCTCCAAATATGAAAATAAGCACGAGGAATTAAATTCTCTTGTGAATGACTTGCTAAATAACAGACAAGACCTTAGCTTAGATAATGCCAATAGTCTTTCCTGTTTACTATGTAAAAATTTTGATAAAGAGATCATCCCTAGTATTCTTGCATATTTAGAACAACTTGTCGCAGAACATAGTTATACTTCTGTTAATTGGTACGCACTAGCAAGAATTAATCAAATTGTTGCAAATAGCTCTAGAGCTGAAGAAGCATATCAAAAAGCAATCAATTTAGAGCCTTTAAATTTAGATTATTTAGAACGTATGGCTAGATTTTATATGACTATAAATAATTGGCAAAAGACATTAGAATATTGCAATAGATTTGTTGGTTTATCTTCAGGGAAGCAACAAATAGCCAATAGCATTATGTTATCGGCGTATTATAATTGCAAAATGTATGCAGAGGTTATACAGAATTTCGAGCTTGGCATTGACTTAGGCAACTTACAAGCTGTATATAAGGCTATGTATAGCTATATTATGCTTGGTAAAAATGATAAAGTAGTGACACTTATTGATAAACTTGAACTGAGTGATACTGATGAAAGTTATGCCGTTATAGATTTAATTTCCCAGACATATTTCACTCTAAAACATTATGATAAGGCATTAGAAAACTATTTAAAATTAGCAGAAAAAGACTATAAGAAATATCGCAATGATGTTGCTGCTACATATAGTAATCTTAATAATTTTGAGAAGTCCTTGCCAATATTAGAAGAAATATTAAATGAAGACCCTAATGACACAAATGCGTTATCTAACTATGCACTAACTATATTGAAGATAGATGCTAAGAAAAACTTTGATGAAGCAGTTGGATGTTATCAAAAAATTATCTGCTTAGATCCGCTTAATACAAAGGCATATAATATGTTGGGAATGATACATTACGAAACTAGCAAATATACATTAGCTTATCTATATTATTTGAAAATGTTTGAACTTAATAGCAATGAAGAATGGATAGTGCGACAGTTAATATCTTGTGCTTTAGGTAATTTGATATCTGGTGTTGAAGTTAGTGAAAATTCCAAAAATGGAGTGGTACTTTGGTCAGTTTTGAAGAAGTCTTTCCAAGTAACAGCAAATGATTATTCTACAGCAAATATATTTTATAGAAATTTAAAGCAATACAAAGAAGCCACCCAAACTATATTAAGAGCAATAGAAATAGAGCCAACTAATCCACATTTTCTGTTTTCTGCAACAATAACATTTAAGGCTTTAAATGATAATGAAAGTGCGATGAAATACATAGAAAAGGCCCTTTTAATAGATAAGGATAACCTTGATTATTTAAATCTTTATGCTGATATATTGTTCTTGTTGAAAGATAAAGCTAAAAGCGAAGAAACCTATAAAAAAATAGTGGAGATTAAAGAAAACAGCGATACATTAAATGCTTTGGGCTGGTTTTATTGCGAAGAAAACGAATATGAAAAAGCGATAGCTATGTTATATAAGGCATTATGTGCAGAGATGAGTACGAATGGAACTAATAGTGACTTTGTGCATAAAATAAAAAGCAATTTGGCCTATGCCTATATCATGGATAGTAAATCTAATGAGCTGTTGGAGCTAATGAATAGTAAAGAACTTTCAGAAATATATAATGATGAATTCAGTAATGGTATTAAAGCTATTACATATTTAAAGGTTGGTGAAATTGAAAAAGCCAATAAATGTATGCCGCTTATTTTGAGTTCTAGGCTTCCTGGAAAATTCAGCTTGTTGTTTAGAGCTTTTAGTGCTTATAATTTCCGAGAGGATAATTGGGCAGAAATTTGCATATCTAATCTAAAAGATATTGATATCAGTGATGCTGGTTATATTGCTTTTAAAGAGGATTTTTGTAGATGCTTAGGGTATGCATACAGAAAAGCCAAAGATGATGATAGTGCTATTAAATATTTTGAACAGGCTTGCCAAATCGGTAAGAGTAATGCTGTGAATTGGTATGAACTAGGTGTGGAATACTTATATTCTACTACTCAAATAAATAACAAACAAGACGCGTATCAATTTTTTGAAACAGCGTATGTATGTGATAACGGAAAGGCTATTAAATCACTTAGGTATTTAATGAAAAAATTTCAGTTGCAAGATAATTTGACAGCAGAAAACAAAGCAGATATTATGCTAGGATTTTTCAGTCTTGCCAGTAAAATAGAAGAATTGAAACAAGCATTGGTTTATTCGGATGCAGAACCAGTTTATCATTTTACAAGATTGAGTGTACTTAAAGAGTTAGTGAAAAAAGATGGTCGTCTAAGAATAAGCAATGCTGCTCAAATGAATGACCCGAAGAGGGTAAAACCATTTTTAGAAAGATATTTAAGGGTTATAAGAGTGAAGGTGAACTAGATGAACTATCTCCTCCAAACATTTTCTTGACTAGTTTTTGTTTAGTTGGTGACATATTACCATTATGGGGTGAATATGGAGATAGAGGCAAAGGATGTTCTTTAGAGATAGCACATGATTTTTTCGACAAAGAAGATAACGATTTCTACCATAACTTTTTTATATCCAAGGGTTTAAAATCAACAATTGATGAAGATTTTGATTTTTCTACAGTTAAATTTGTTAAAAATCAAATTGCTGATATTTCGGAGTTTTCAACACAAATCATGCCGATTGCCGGAGATATGAATAAATCCACTTCTAATGGAGTTGTTCAGCAGTGCCAACAAATTGTTGAATCTGTTCACATTGATAAGGGTATTGATTTTATAGCTAAGTTATTTGAATTGAATAAGCCTGATGAAAAAGAAAAATATTGTCTATACAGTGTAGTGTACCTAAATGAGCAAGGGGAAATAACTAACTATTTTGAAAATAAAAGTGAGATACAGGAACTGTTAAAAGCGATAAAAGAAATATTGACTAATTTTCAATCAGACAAGTATTCAAGTGAAATGAAGGATGTTTTAAAAAGCATTTCACAAGATTTACTTGCAGAAATACAGTATTTATTTAAAATGGATTCTTACGCATACGAACAAGAGGTTCGCATTGTTAAATCAAGGTTGCTTGATGATTCAGATGTAATGGAATGGGCGCCTGATACTTCCAGTGTTCCAAATTTGTATATAGATATGGATAGACAGTTGCACTTTTTAGACTGTAAGTTTGGTCCTAAAACAGAACATCCAAGCAAACTAATTCCTTATTTGTCAAAAAATAAAGTTATTGATGAATTCCAAACATCAAATATCAAATATCGTTAAATTTTACGAAGGAGAAACACATGGACGCTAAAAAAGGAAATATATTTGAAGTTTTAAATAGTGATAGACAATTTATCATACCTGTTTATCAACGTATATATAGTTGGGAAATTAGTCAATGCAAAAAGCTTTGGCAAGATATTGTAGATATGCAGAAAAAGGGTAGAGTAGGTCATTTTGTGGGTTCGATTGTAAATATTGCAGAACAAGTTATGCCTACTGGTGTTCAAAAGTATATGATTATTGATGGTCAACAACGAATGGCTACACTAACTATATTGCTTGTGGCACTTAGAGATTATGTCGCAGAAAATCAAGACAGTGCTACTTTGAATTCTAATATGATTACAGACAAGTACCTTAAAAATACATATCAACAAGGTGATGATAACTATAAACTTTTGTTGACAAAAGCAGATAGAGATACTCTAATTGAATTAATTGACAAAATACCTAATGCTAACAAAGATTCTAAAAAAATTATCGATAATTATGATTTTTTCAAGAGTAAAATTGAAAGCAAAGAACTAGAACCAAGTCAGATTTATGAAGCCGTTGGAAAATTGCAACTTGTTAATATTACTCTGGATAGAAGCATTGACGATCCACAGCTTATTTTTGAAAGTCTAAATTCTACAGGCATGGATTTATCTCAGTCAGATTTGATTAGAAATCATATTTTAATGGGATTAGATAATGAAGTTCAAACAAGGGTATACGATCGTATCTGGCATCCTATGGAAAAAATGTTTGGATACGATAAACAAAGCGATTTGATGGACAAGTTCTTTAGGGATTATCTAACGTTTAAAAATGCTAGAATACCAAATCAAAATAAAGTTTATGATGAATTTCAGCTATATCATAAGAATTCTATATTTAGTACAGTTGATGAGTTTTGTGGGGATGTTTTTCAAAAGGCAAATTTCTACACCAATATAGTGTTTGCAAAGTCTGAATATCCAGAATTAAATGCACTATTCTCAGAGGTGAAAACCTTGCAAATGGATGTTATTTATCCATTTTTCATAAAGGTTTATTCTGATTTTGCAGAAAATAAAATCACAGTTACTGATTTTGTTGCTATCGTTAAAATGTGTATTAGTTATATTGTTAGACGCGCTATTTGTGGAATACCAACAAACTCGTTAAATAAAACTTTTGCAACTCTTAAAAATAGTATTAAAGCTGATGATTATTTGAATTCAATTAAACTTGCTTTTGTGACTATGGATTCTTACAAAGCCTTCCCTACTAACATAGATTTTTCAATATCACTTGCGTTGAAAGATATTTATAATATGAGGATTAGAAATTACATTTTAGGAAAAATGGAAAGTCATCAAAACAAATCGCCAATTATTGTTTCAAATTATACCATTGAACATATTATGCCACAAAATCCTAATCTTTCGATGGAGTGGAAATCTTGTCTTGGTGAAGACTTGTATAAAGAGGTGCGGACAAAGTATTTACATACAATTGGAAATCTTACTCTTACTGCTTATAATCCTGAAATGAGTGATCGTTCTTTTAATGAAAAACTCAATATGGTTGGTGGATTTAAAGAAAGTGGATTGAGATTGAATAGCTTTTTAATCCATCAAACGACCTGGAATAAAGATTTGATCTTAGAGCGAGCGGATATTTTGTGCAACTTATGTAAAGATATATGGGAATACCCATATATAGATGAAGATGTTATTGCTGCATACGAAGACACTAAAAAAGAAAAATCAGTATATACTTTAGCTAGTTACGAATATTTAAATGATTTTACAAAAAAACTTTATGAAATGTTTGATAAAAGAGTTATGAATATTTCACCAGATATTAAAAAAGAATTTAAAAAGTTATATATTGCTTATAAAGCTGAAACAAATTTTGTAGATGTTGTCATTCAAAAATCACGTTTGAGATTAAGCATTAATATGAAATTTAATGACGTAATCGACTTGAAAGGTATATGTAGAGATGTTACTGCATTGGGTCGTTGGGGCAATGGTGACATTGAAATAGCATTTGATAATATTGACCAAATTGATGATATAATGGACATTGTTGAACAGTCTTATAATAAACAGTTGGATTAGTTGAGTTTAGATTATACGTCAACTTCATAACAACACATTTTATAAGGAGGATATATGAGAAATATAGAAGCAAACAGCAACTCCGAAATTATAATGTACCAAACCGAAGATGGTTTAACTAAAATCGAAAGCACCTTTGATGGTGACACTGTTTGGCTATCCATTGACCAAATGGCAGAGCTGTTTCAAAGGGATAAAAGCGTTGTCGGTAAGCATATCAGAAATATTTTTAAAGAAGGTGAACTTGAAAAAGATTCAGTTTGGGCAAAATTTGCCTACACTGCTTCTGATGGCAAAACCTATCAAGTTGACTATTACAACCTAGACGTCATCATCTCCGTTGGCTATCGTGTAAAATCTATTCGTGGTACGCAGTTTAGAATTTGGGCAAGTGGTGTATTAAAAGAGTATCTACAAAAAGGTTTTGCCATGAACGACGATATTCTCAAAAACAACGGTGGTGGAGTTTTCTTTGATGAACTTTTAGATAGAATTCGTGATATTCGTTCATCAGAGAAAGTTTTTTGGAGAAAAGTTCTTGATATTTATGCCACAAGTGTAGACTATGACCCACGAGAAAAAAGCTCCTTGATGTTTTTTAAGACAGTACAAAATAAAATGCACTGGGCTGCCCATGGCAAGACTGCTGCTGAAAAGATTTTTTATACTGCCAATGCAGACAAGCCTAATATGGGTATGACCAGTTTTAAAGGTGAAACACCAAAGCAAGTAGATGCCTTAGTTGCAAAAAATTATTGCACAGAAGATGAATTGCTTGCCTTAAATGATGTAGTTTCTGCCTACTTAGAACTTGCTGAAATGCAGGCAAGACGTAGAATCCCAATGTATATGTCTGATTGGATTGAAACATTAGATGGATTCTTAAAGCTTTCTCGTCATGAAATTTTAACTCACGCTGGTTCTATTAGTGCGAAAACAGCAGAGAAAAAAGCAAAGGAAGAATATCAAAAATTTAAGACTTTGCAGATAAATGCTGTGTCGCAGGTTGAGAAAGATTATATTAAGGCTTTAGAGAGCGTTCAAACTAAATTGCTTGATGATAAAATTTGACTTGCAATAACTATTTTTCCAAGCTACAATACACACATCAAATGAGGGGGTGAGAATATGAACGCAGTGATTTACGCAAGATATTCCAGTGATAACCAACGTGAGGAAAGCATCGAAGGGCAACTTCGTGAGTGTATGGCTTTTGCTGAAAGCAAGGGACTTACAATCATTGATACCTACATAGACAGAGCTTTGTCAGCTAAAACAGATAATAGACCAGAGTTCCAACGAATGATTAAAGAGTCTATCAAGCGAAAGTTTGAAGTCATTGTTGTTTGGAAACTGGATAGATTTTCTCGTAACCGATATGATTCTGCTCACTATAAAGCACAGCTAAAAAAGAACAATGTTCGAGTTGTATCTGCAACTGAAAGTATTTCAGACGATGCATCTGGTATATTGCTTGAATCAATGCTTGAGGGTTTTGCTGAATATTACTCTGCTGACTTATCGGAAAAAGTTATTCGTGGTCTTACCGAAAATGCTTTGAAGTGTAAATATAACGGCGGAGGTATGACTCTTGGTTATCAAATTGATAGTGACCAGTACTTCCAAATTGACCCTGTTGTCGCACCCATTATCCAAGATGTTTACCAGAGATATGTTGATGGTGCCACCATTAAAAACTTAGTGGATTACCTCAAAGGACTCGGCATCAAAAACTATCGTGGCGGAGATTTAAGTATTGATGCTGTGAAACTACTTCTTAAAAACAGAAAATATATAGGCGAATATTCCTATCGAGACATTGTCACACCCAATGGTATTCCAGCCATAGTGTCAGAAGAATTATTCAACAAGGCACAGGCACGAATGGCTAAAAATAAAAAAGCTCCTGCAAGGCAAAAAGCCAAACAGGATATGTATATTCTCACTACAAAGCTATTTTGTGGTAAGTGTGGAGCATATATGGTTGGTGAAAGTGGGACAAGCCGCAACGGAACGTTCCATCAATACTATAAATGTGCGAATGTAAAAAATCACAAGGGCTGCGATAAAAAGACTGTCCGCAAGGCTTGGATTGAGGAACTAGTTATCAAGTATGCTATGGAAAAGTTGATGGACGATGACTATATCGACCAAATTACAGAGATGGCTTTTGAAGCACAGAGCAAGGAAAATACAGTTATTCCTCAGATTAAAAAGCAACTTTCCGATACCAAAAGAGCAATTAACAATATGATAAATGCCATCGAACAAGGCATTATCACTTCTTCTACAAGGGAAAGACTGCAAGAGCTGGAACAGACAAAAGAAAATCTCGAAATCAATCTTGCACGAGAAGAAATCAAAAAGCCTGCACTAGAGCGTGATCAAATTAAGTTCTGGTTATTAAAATTCAGAACGCTAGATATGTCTAAGGAAGATGACAGGCAAATTATTATTGATAACTTCGTGAATTCGATTTATCTCTATGATGACAGAATTATTTTCATTTTCAACTACAAAACTGAATCCCAAATCGTAAATCTGGAAGATATTAATTGTTCGGATATGAGTGAGTCAACTGCACCACGCAAAAAGAGACTGCCTAGGCAGTCTCTTTTTGCGTGGTGCATTTGCCTTGTGCAGGATTGGAAGGTTACCTTATTTCATGAGATGTTCCCCTTTGCAACCTGTTGCGATTTCGGTCAGGGCAAATTGATTTTATTCGAGGGGTGTGCCCCCTCGTACTCCCCCAGATGTTGCAGACTTGTTAGCTTTTGCATCTTTTTTGGCCACTACATCCAAAAAATCCGAAGTAGATTTATCTACTTCGGATTTTTTACTTATCACTTCTTCACTTTTCACTACGTTGTACTGGATTTTTTGGAAGTAATCAGTAATAGTGAAGAGTGAAAAGGTATGGGACGGAGAACGGTTGCAATTTCGGTGAGGGGCTAATCGATTTTATTCGAGGGGCGAGCCCCCTCGCGCTCCCCCAGATGTTGCCTTTTGTTAGATTGTGCATCTTTTTGGTCGCATCGTCCATGCAGTGACTAGAATCACTGCCAGCAAAATCACGGTCAACACCACCAGAAGACCCATGCCTTGTTGGATGCCACCTTGTTCCGCCACAAAGCCCACCAAGGCAGGCGCTATGATGCCACCGGACGCTGGGAGGAAGTTCAGCATACCACAAGCGAAGTCATTGCCACTGATGTTGGTACTGCCAAAGCTGTAAGCCGTGGGGTACATGGTGGCCATAAAAAAGGACACCCCAATCAGACCTACAATGACCCAAAGCGCCTCTGTGGCAAAAAACATAAGGAAGAAAAACCCTGTCATGCCAATGGCATCGATGAGCAAAATGGGGCAGGGTGACAATTTTTTCGCAATAAAATTACCCACAATACGACCCACCAACACCAACGCCCAAAACAGGCTGTTGGTCAGTTGTGCCATGTCGCTGGACAAAATCCCCGTGTCTTGGAAATAGGTCACAAGCCAACCTACAATCCCATATTCTACAGACACATAAAACAGTAATATAACGGCACCGAGCCAAAAATGACGATCTTTCATAAAGCCATAGTCCACAGAGGCCATGCCCTTTTTACCAGAGGCAGGCAGTGGAGGAATGTCCATCTTCACATAAAAAAGCAGCCGAAAAACCGCCAATATACAAAGGCTTAGTGCCATGGTTTTCCACGACAAGCCTTGCCTTACAAACAGCACCAACACCAGCGGCGACAAAAGAGCACCTGTGGCAAAACTGCCATGAATTAGCAAAAAACCAGACGGGATACGAGGCGGTGGCAGGGTGGAAATCATAGTGCTAGTAAAGTTGGAATGGCCACCACGAGACAGTCCCACGCCGAAAAATGCCACCATCAAAAACAACGGGCTAGCGATGGGTAGTGTCAAAATCAAATAGCCCAATGCAATCCAAAACGACCAAAACAAAATACTCAGCCGCCTGCCACAATACAGTGGGAGCACCCCCGCCAGCACCACGGCAATCAGGCCACCCATAGAGGACAGTGAAATCAGCAAACCTGTAAAATTATAATCAAAGCCATAGGTTTCCCGTAGAAACGGGACAAAATTACCAATCACTTGGGTGCAAAACCCCGAAATGAAAAACACCAGCATGGTGGAATATAGGAGCCGATTTTCCTGCTTTATCTCTTCCATGGTACCCTCCAAATGATTAAATCACGGATAGCAAGGCGACACAATCAAAAGGACTCTTTGCCCACGCAAAACGAGCAACCATTTCCTACCATACTACCTTGGCTATTATAACGAAGATTGCAAGAAAGGTCAAGGCAAACCACGCAAGAATATGGTAATCATCCCCAGTCCCCTCATTCTTGACCTAAGGTTGGAGACAGCAAGAATCTATCCCTCTACGTCCATGCTCTTTCTGCGCCACTTGCACTTTCAGGGAAGTATGATACAATAAAATATACAAACCTGCCACCCCTCGCAAGAGCTATGGCGTAGCCATGTGCAAAAACCTATACAATCCTGCCACCCTATCTGTCCACATTGGATTACATCACAAAGGAGGCATCATGACACTACAACAGTTAAAATATATGATTTCCATCGCCGAACACGGGACGTTGAGCAAAGCGGCAGAGCGGTCATTCATCTCTCAGCCCAGTTTGTCAGAGTCCCTTCGAGAACTAGAAAAAGAATTGGGGATTCAACTCTTCACCAGAACCAATCGCGGCTTACTCATTACCACAGATGGCAGCGAGTTTCTAGCCTATGCCCGTCAAGTGGTGGAGCAATACGCCTTGTTAGAGGAAAAATACATCATAAAACAAAGCCCTAAAAAAGAATTCGCCGTTTCCACACAGCATTATTCTTTCGCCGTAAAAGCCTTTATCGAAATGGCCAAGGGGCTTGATATCGATACCTATCATCTGGCCATTCGCGAGACCAAAACCCATGAAGTCATCGATGATGTACGAGAACTAAGAAGCGAACTGGGGATTTTATACCTCAACCAATTCAACGCAAAGATTCTCAAGCGGTTTTTCAGTGACTACAAATTAGAATTCCACCCCTTGTTCACCTGCAACATCTATGTCTATTTGTGGCAAGGGCATCCTCTGAGCCAAGAAGCCTGCATTACCTTAGCACAACTGCAAGCGTACCCTAGCCTTTCCTTTGAACAAGGTATCTACAACTCTTTTTATTTTGCTGAGGAAGCATTGGGCTCCGCCCACAACAAACAAGTCATCAAAGCCAACGACAGAGCCACCATGTTAAACTTAATGAAGGGGCTTGGGGCATACACCCTCTGCTCTGGCATCATCTCTGAGGACTTAAACGGCGGAGAATACTGCGCCATCCCACTGGATTTAGATGATACCATGGAAATCGGCTACCTAAAAAAAGAAGGCATTCCCATCAGCCCTCTCGGACTGGTATATTTAGATGAATTGAAGAAGATTTATCAACAACCATAAACAGCAATGCCCAGACATAGGCCTAGCCTATGTCTGGGCATTGGTATTGCGTCATTGTCATCGCTCCGTGTTGCAGGTATACTAAAGCCATGATTTAACATAAATACCGCAACGAAAAAGGAGTTATTATATGAGCAAGCAATATCGCTTTGAAACCTTACAATCCCACGCAGGACAAACCCACCAAGCCCATCAATCAGGGGCGCTGGCAGTGCCCATTGTCCAGTCGGCCTCTTACGTGTTTGACAGTTGCGACCATGCCCAGGCACGCTTTAATTTGACCGATGCAGGCAATATTTATGGTCGCTTGACCAACCCCACCCAAGATGTGTTCGAGCAGAGAATTGCCGCCTTAGAAGGTGGCGTGGCAGCATTGGCTGTGGCCTCTGGCTCTGCCGCCATTGCCTATGTGGCGCAAGCCCTAGCAGTGGGTGGTGGCCATCTGGTGGTGGCCAACAGCATTTATGGTGGCACCTACAATCTGTTCCAAAACACCTTGCCCAGTTACGGCATTGACGCCACTTTTGTGGATATTTTCGACGCCCAGCAAGTGACTGCCGCCATCCAACCCAACACCAAAGGCATTTTCATCGAGAGCATCACCAACCCTCATTCCCATGTGGTGGATATTGAAGCAATCGCCAAAATTGCCCACACCCACAACATCCCTCTGGTGGTGGACAACACCTTTGCCACCCCCTATTTGGTGCAACCCATTGGCTATGGGGCAGACATTGTGGTGCACTCTGCCACCAAATACATCGGCGGCCACGGCACCTCTTTGGGTGGCGTCATCATCGACAGTGGCAACTTTGATTGGGAAGGCTCTGGTAAATTCCCTGTACTCACCCAGCCCAACCCCAGCTACCACGGTCTTAGCTTTACCAAAGCCTGTGGCAATGTGGCCTTTCTAGTTTACATCCGCGCCATTTTACTGCGAGATTTAGGGGCTACCCTATCCCCGTTCCACGCATTTTTCTTCTTACAAGGACTGGAAACCCTGTCTCTACGGGTGGAACGTCATGTGGAAAACACGTTAAAAGTGGTGGATTTTTTGCAAAAACACCCCAAAGTAGCGCAGGTCAATCATCCCTCCGTCTCCCAAGACCCTGTGCAACAAAAGTTGTATCAAACCTACTTCCCCCGTGGCGGAGCGGCTATTTTCACCTTTGATGTAGTGGGCACACTGGCTGATGCCACTGCTGTGATTGATAAGTTGATCCTGTTTTCCCTTGTGGCCAATGTGGGGGATGTGAAATCCTTGGTGATTCACCCCTACACCACCACCCATTCCCAACTGACAACAGAGGCTTTGGCGGCACAAGGCATCCGCGAAACCACCATCCGCCTGTCCATTGGCACTGAGCATATCGACGACATTTTAGACGATTTGGCACAAGCCTTAGACCTAGCCTGACCCTTATTCCCCAACCACCACAGCCATGCCTTTCCCTAGATTTTACCAAACCTTTACCTCGATTATGTTGTGAAAAATGTTCTATACCGCTAAGATAAAGTGACTGCTAAATACATCATTTTCATCTTTGAAAGGACTATTTCACCATGAACAAAAGGATTTTATCTGCCATGCTGGCACTGATCATGATGGGTACCATGAGCGTATCTGCCGCCGACAACACCACCTATAGCGCTGAGGCTATGACCCCCATCGCTGGTTATTTCAACAGCCAATCTGCACTGGACGCAACCTTGATTTCTCGCTTCTCCATGGGTGGTAGCGACGAAGATGGCGGTCTTATCGAAATCGTCACCTACAACACCGCCGCCCAAGTGGCTTACGCCGTGGCTGGCTCCGCTGGTCAACTGGTGACCATCTCCATGACCTCTGTCACCACTGCAGGCCTCGCTGGCACTGGGGTGAACATGGCGGAATTGGTGGGCGAGATTGACGGCTTTGTCTACGGTGACATGAGCTCCATCGCCATCAACGCCACCAACACAAAACTGGCAGTGGCACTCCAAGCCGAAGGCTATAACGATGACGGCATGGTTGCCATTTTCGATGTGAACGCTGACGGTTCTTTGGCTGAAAACCCTGTGTTTGTCCCCTGTGGCAAGCAACCTGATGCTCTCACCTTCACCCCCGATGGCACCACCATTTTGGTGGCCAACGAAGGGGAACCCCGCCAAGGCTACGGCGACGGCATTGTGGACCCAGAAGGCTCTGTCACCATGATTGACGTGGCTTCTGGCACAGGCACCAAAGTTTCTTTCGACGGCGTTAGCTACGACAGCAATGTGCTGTTGAAAACTGGTTCCACCCCTGCCCAAGATTTTGAACCTGAATACATTGCCGCCGACAACACCACCGCTTACGTGGCGCTCCAAGAAAACAACGCCATTGCCGTTCTGGACATCGCCTCTGGCACCTTCACTGGTGTGTATGGCTTGGGTCTGCAAAACTTTGGTAACGTAGCTCTGGACATGGTGGCTGACGAAGTCATCAACCTCCAAACCCAAGACAACGTGTACGGTTTGTATATGCCCGATGGCATCTCCATGGCCGCCATCAACGGCACCACCTACCTGTTCACCGCCAACGAAGGTGACGGTCGTGAATGGGGCGACGAAGAGGGTGACAACTTCTATTGCAACGAACAAAAAGGCACCACTTCTCCCACTGGCGACGTGACCTTGGACGAAAAAGTCACCTGGTTCAACCCTGGTGAATATGAGATGCTAGACTAATCTAAGGCTTATCTCTACGGCGCACGCTCCTTCTCCATCTGGGCTGTCACTGGCGCTGGCATCAGCCAAGTGTACGACAGTGGTAGCGATTTTGAAACCATTGTGGCTTCTGTCCTGCCTGATTACTTCAACTGCTCCAACGATGACATTTCCTTGGAAGACCGCTCTGGCAAGAAGGCCATCGAACCTGAATACGCCGCTGTGGGCGTGGTTGACGGTAAAACCTATGCCTTCATCGGCTTGGAACGCCAAGGTGGCATCATGGTCTACGACGTGACCGACCCTGCAAACGCCACTTTTGTCAACTATCTCAATAGCCGTGACTATTCCACCGACATTGCTGGGGATGTGGCGCCTGAAGGTCTGTCCTTTGTCAGCGCCACCGACAGTGCCACTGGCGAAGCTCTGCTGTTGGCTGCCAACGAAGTCTCTGGCACCTTGGCTGTTATTGAGTTGACCCCCTACACCGCTCCCGTTGAAGAAGTGGTTGTGGAAGAAGCTACAGAAGTAGAAACCCCCACCGTGGAGGAAACCGTGGTTGCACCTGTTGTGACCCCTGTTGTAACACCAGTGGTTTCCACCAACACCTACACCGTCCAAGCTGGCGACTGCCTATGGAACATTGCCTCTCGTGAACTGGGCGCTGGTGCTCGTTGGGGCGAACTTTTGGAGTTGAACCCCATCTCCAATGTGTACGGTTTGCAAATCGGTCAAGTGCTGATTTTGCCATCTAAATAAGATGATTTCTCAATCCCCCTGTTTTCTTGCCGAAAACAGGGGGATTTTACAAAGGTTTTACTTGAAAACGCATATGGATTTTATAAACATTTGATACACTGAGTTGGCATGAATTTGAAACCTTTTTAAACCACATTTTAGGAGATAGAACCATGAAAAAAGCACTTTCTTTACTCTTGGCTTTGACCATGAGCTTGGCATTGGCCAGCTGCGCTTCTAGCGAAACCACCACCGAAACCACCGCACCTGCTACCACTGAAACCACCACTGCACCTGCTACCACCGAAGCCGTTGAAAGCGAACTGCCCGACCCTGCAACTGCCGCACCCATTGTTGTGTACTTAAACGACTTTGACGCTGTTATCGGCGATGCCTTCTACGAAGCCACTGGCTATCAAGTGGAAGTATTCGTGGGCAATGGCGCTGAAATCGCCTCCCGCATCGAAGCTGAAGGGGACAACCCCCTATGGGACGTGGTGTGGATGGACTCTATGCCCTCCATGTATGCCATGGGCGAAAATGGTCAACTGCTGACCAACTACGAAATCGAAAATGCCGCAAACCTCACCGATTACTATGCAGAAATTGTCCCCGAAGACGGTCGTTATTACCCCACTGGTGCCCACTCTGCTGGCCTGTTGGTGTACAACACCGACGTGTACACCGCTGAAACTGCACCCAAAACCTTTGATGACCTGCTCAACGCTGACGCAGGCTACAAGGTTGGCATGGCAAACCCCAGTGTTGCCGCCCCTGCCTATCCTCTGGTAGCTTGGTTCATGGATGAATACCGCACCGATGACTCTTTGGACGGCGGTTTTGAGTTCTTCTCCACTTTGCTAGATAATGGCATGACCATCTACCCCAAAAATCCTCAAATTGTCACCGCCCTGTCTAGTGGCGAAATCGACGTTGCCATTTTGCAAGAAAGCAATGCCTACGATATGCTCAACACTGGCGAACCTGTGGCTCTGATTTGGCCTGAAGATGGCGCACCTGCCTCTGTCCGTGTGGCTGGCATCTGTGCCCAATCTGACAATGTTGCCATTGCCAAGCTGTTCATCGAGTTCCTGCTGGAAGCCGAAACCCAACAAATGTTGGTGGACTTGGGCGACGAAGGCTACTTCACTCCTTCCGTAGAAGGCGCTTACATGAACGACCAACGTGCCGCTGACAATGCCACTTTGGTGTACGCTGATACCCCTTGGGCCGCTGCCAACGAAGCTGAAATCAAGGCATGGTTTGCTGACCAAGCTGGCTAATTCACTAACATCTTCATCTGAGCCACTGGAGTGAATCATTTCCTCCAGTGGCTCTCCTCCATTCCATATATAAAAGGAGACATTATGATTCGTAAAGACCAAGCGCTGGGGCATAGCCTGCTGGTGCTGTTATTTGTTTTGGTGCTGCTGCCACTGCTGTTTGTGTTGGCACAAATTGTTTCTCCCGGTCTTACATGGGAGGCCTTTGACTTGGGCAATTTGTCCGCCATTTTTGGCATTTTTGAGAAAAAAGCATGGATGAGCGCCTTGACCAACTCCATCCAGCTAGGCTCTGGCACCACTATTTTTGCTCTGGCCCTGTCCATTTTCTTGGCGCACATCCGTGTCAGCTATCAATTCCCTTTGGCAAAAGCCATTGATGTCACAGCATGGATTTTGCTGATTGTGCCGTCTTTCATTTTGGCACAAGGGTGGATTTATTTCGGTTCTGGGGCTGGTATCGCCGCTGTTTGGTTGGGGATTTCTGGACTGAACACTTATTTATATAGTGTAAACGGGCTGATTACCATTATGGTGCTGTGCAAATTTCCTCTGGCTTACATTACCGTGAAAGGTGCTATGGAATGGTACCCCGATAGCCTTGTTCATGCCGCAAGGATGAACGGGGCAAATCCTGTCCAAGTGTGGACAAAGGTGCGGTTGCCCCTTTGCTTGCCAGCCTTTTTCTCTGGTGCCATGTTGGTGTTTATGGACACCATCGGCGACTGGGGTATGTCCTCCGCCATTACCGCCGCCTTCCCTTTTTCCACCTTGCCTTACGCTATTTACAGCGCCATTTGCACCACCCCTGTCCGCTTTGACACCGCAGGTGTACTGTCGCTGTATTTGATTGGACTGATTTTCATTGCCATGATCATCCAACATTTTGCACTGGGACGTCGTCGGTTCGATTTTGTTGGCACAGGTGCCACCGCTGTGGTTGCCCAGAAGATTGGCAAGGTGCAAACCGCACTGCTCACTGGATTCACACTGGTGTTTTGCACCGTGACACTGGGCATTCCCATTGGTTCTAACATCATTATGTCCTTCACCAATTCCTTTAGTATTCAACGGTTCTCCTTTACCCTAGACAACTATATTGCCGTGTTGAGTGACCAAAAATCCCTGCTGTCTGGTCTGCAAAACTCTTTGAGCATTGCCGCAGGTGCCGCTATTTTCGGCTTGATTGCAGGCTTTGCTGTGGCGTATACATTGACCTATTCTCGCTATAAGCTGAAAAAAGCCATCGACAGCATCACCCTGATTGCCATGGCGGTGCCGGGGGTTATTTTGGGTATTGGTTACATCTTTGTGTGGAACCAATCTTGGCTGACCCCACTGGGCTTGAACCTGTACGGCAAGTCCTCTATTTTGATTTTAGCAAGCGTGGCTGTGGCCATTCCCTTGACCAATCGTTTGATGGTGGCAGGGATGGCAAAAGTGCCCCAAGATTTGTTGGTGGCGGCACAGGTGCAAGGGCTGGTGTTGGCACACGGCTGAAAACCATCCTCATTCCGCTGGTACACTCTAGCGGTGTGTCTGCCTTGATGGCGGCTTTTGGTGGTAGCATTTTCAACATCGCCATCACCACCATTTTATATCCACCCAACTACTCCACCTTGCCTGTGTTCATCAACAAGGCCTACAACAACTTGGAGTTTGGCTATGCGGCCGCCGCTACCATGTTTGGTGGTGCCGTGGTTATCGCCATTATGCTGGTGATGGAATTGACGCTCAAACGCTTTGGCCCCAAACAGAATTGAGGAGAATAAAACCATGAAAACATTGATGGAATTAAATAATATACAAAAATCATTCGGCAAAACCAAGGTGCTCACAGGGGTGAATCTCACCATTGGCGAGGGAGAAATCGTCAGTGTATTGGGTCCTTCTGGCTGTGGCAAGTCTACGTTGCTGAAGATTATCGCAGGGATTTTACCCTTGGACGATGGCACTGTCACCTTAGATGGCGCAGTGGTTTCTAGCAGTAAACAAACCTTGGCAACGGAAAAACGGAACATCAACATGGTGTTCCAAAACTTCGCTCTCTGGCCTCACATGAAAGTCCGTGACAACATTCTCTTTGGTCTGAAAATCAAAAAGCTAGATGCCAAAGAAATGGAAACACGGCTTCAAGAAGTGGTGAACCTGCTCCATTTGGACGGTCTCATCGACCGCTATCCTGCCGAGCTTTCTGGCGGTCAACAACAGCGGATTGCCATTGCCCGTGCGCTCATCACCAAGCCCAAGGTGGTGCTGTTGGACGAACCCCTTTGCAACTTAGACATTCAGCTTCGCATTGAAATGCGGACAGAAATGGCCTATCTGTTCCGCAGCATCGGCACCACCGTGTTCCATGTGACCCACGACCCTTCAGAAGCCTTCGCCATGGCAGACAAAATCGTGGTGATGAACAACGGTGTCATTGAGCAAATGGACACCCCCATGGATTGCTACACCAATCCCAAAACCCAAATGGTAGCAGGACTTTTAGGCGCTTCCAACACCATCAAAGGGGCAAAAATCAACGGCAACACTGCCACCATTGGCAGTGATACCCTTTCTGTCCGCCCCTTCCAAGTGGATGGCGATACCAACACCGTCACCTTGCGTTTCCGCCCAGAAGCTTGCCGTTGGACGACGACAAAAGAGGACAATGCCCTGTCTGTCACCGTGCTATTATCTACCTTTGAAGGCAACTGTTACCGCATCAAATTGCAAACCGCTTCTGGGGATGAATTCTGCATTTTGGGTCAGGAAATGATTGCACCCAACACCAACGGGTATGTGTCCATCGACGCAAACCAGCTGTATGCCTATGGACAATAAACCAAAACTCCACCTGATCGGTGGCTATGGCGAACACGGACGAAGCTGTTTTGCCATAGAGCGTCCCAATGGGCGGTATTGGATGGTGGACTGTGGCATTTTAGACACCGACCCACAGCCCTATCCCGTGGTATCGGACAGCGTGTTGCAAGCCACGGACTATCTGTTCCTCACCCATTGTCACAAGGACCATATGGGTGCCTTGGAACACTTCATCAGTCGTGGATTTGGTGGCACTTTGGTGATGGAAGCCATCACAGACACCTTGTATCCTGTGGAGTATCCCCATAAAAAACTGCTATCTTGTATCGGACAAGATAGCTTCACTGCGGATGATGGCACCATCACCTATGGACGAAGTGGCCACTGCGCTGGGAGTCTGTGGTATCATATTGACGTAGATGGTACCGCCTTTTTATTCAGTGGTGACTACCAGTGCAACACCTTGGTGAATGCTTGCGACAAAATCCAAGGATTCGTCGCTGACTACGCCGTGGTAGACTGTGGGCATGAGGAAGTGACCTTGACGGCAGCACAGTGCCAAAGCGCCTTGCGAGATAGCATTGCCGCTACATTAAAAACTGGTAAGCCCTTGCTATTACCCACACAGCAATACGGCAGGGGATTGGAGATTTTATGGCTACTGGGCACAGAGTTCCCCCAAGTGCGCTTGGTAGCAGACAAGGTTTTTCTCACCGCTGGACACAAAACATTGGCATATCAAAACGCCTATCGCCCAGAAGTGTTGCCCCAACTACAATCCATGATGGATGGCTTGCCCTTGGTGGACGACCCATTCACTGCACAAGTGATTTTGTTAGGAGATACCCATTTAGAAAAGCCAGAAAGCCACACGCTGTTGGAACAGTTGGGCGATGATTTCTCCCTCATCTCCACAGGTCGTGTAAAATCTGGCAGTGTGATTGATGGGCTGTTGAAGCAAAATCGAGCCAGTCACTGCCCCTATAGCCATCACCAATCTGAACCAGATTTTCAAGCAGTGCTCCGGTGTAATGCGTTTGCCATGACCTATCCATTTCATAATCACCATAAGCGTATTATAACATCTGAGAGATAACGCGCCTCCTCTTACACAATTGAACCGCCCCAATTTGTATGAATCGTACAAATTGGGGCGGTTCATCTGTCAATGGGGTGTCTTCACTCCCCCATGCCCTTCTTAACAATCCAACCCCAATAGATTATGGTAGAATTTTCTATACAGCTATGTTACAATGGTGTTACCTCAAAAAGAAAGGATGTCACTATGAAGCAAATTGCAATCTATGGTAAAGGTGGCATTGGTAAGTCCACCCTCAGCGCCAATTTGTCTGCCAGTTTTGCCAAACTTGGGAAAAAAACCTTGCAAATTGGTTGTGACCCCAAACATGACAGCACACGGCTATTGCTCCACGGCAAACGCCTAACCACAGTGCTAGATTACATACGACAGACAAATCCCTTAGACTACCGCCTAAACCACATTTTAGAAACAGGCTACGGTGGTGTGGGCTGCATTGAAGCTGGTGGCCCTGAGCCCGGCGTGGGCTGTGCTGGTCGTGGTATCATCTCCGTTTTTGAACTACTGGAACAATTCCAAATCCAATCCCAATACGACTTGGTGGTCTATGATGTGTTGGGTGATGTGGTTTGCGGTGGCTTTGCGGTGCCCATCCGCAGAAACTATGCCGACACCATTTTCTTGGTCACCTCAGGGGAATATATGTCCATCTATGCCGCCAACAACATTCTCCGCGGCATCGCCAACTACGACAAAGGCGCACCACGTGTGGCAGGCATTCTCTACAATGCCCGTAATTTAGACCAAGAAAACAAACGGGTGGAGGCCTTTGCCAAGGCCGTTGGACTTCCCATCTTCGGCAAAATCCCACGGGACGAAGCCTTTGCCAAGGCAGAGCGAGCCCACCACACAGTGGTAGAGCAAGGGGAAAACCCACAACTGGTGGCTCTGTTTTCCCAGCTGGCCTCTCGAATTTTAGACCAACCTCCTTTATTTCCTGCCAAACCTTTAGACGACGAAACCTTAGAATCTGTGGTTATGGGCACGGTATACACCGAAACCGAAACCACCACAGATGCACCAGAGCAAGGGGTGACCACACCCCAGTTTCTCTCTAAAAATATAGTGCGCAACGAACCCCTCCACGGCTGTGCCTTTAACGGCGCCATGTCCATGGGTGTCCACGTGCAAGATATGGCCATCATTGCCCACGGCCCCAAAAGCTGCGGTTATTTGGCCTATCAATCCATCAGCTCTAGCGGTCGGCGAAATCTGTTTGAACGGGGTGCCTTGCTTCCTGCGTCCCTAAGCCCCAACCTGTGCTCCACTGACATGAACGAGCATGACATGGTTTTTGGTGGCATTTCCAAATTGGAAGCCTTGGTCAAACAGGTGCAAAGCCAAGGCAACCTCCATGGTGCCATCATCATCAGCACCTGCCCTGCTGGCATCATCGGTGATGATATTGCCGAGGCGAAAGCCCTTGCCACAGAGGACTTCCCTGTGGTGACCGTAAAAGCAGAAGGCAATTTGACTGGCGATTACCTCCAAGGGATGCTATTTTCTTACACAGAAATCGCAAAGCAGCTCATCGACCCTCAAATCGCCCCTCAAGACGACTTGGTCAATGTGATTTTTGAGAAAGTAGTGACCAAAAATGCCCAGTCCAACTTTGAAATCATCTCTGCCTATTTGCGCGCCATGGGCATTGGGGTCAATTGTCGTTTCCTCTGTCAAACCACCCAAGAAGATGTGAAAAACTTCTGCAAAGCGAAACTAAATTTGCTGGCCTATGAAGATTACACAGGGAAGATTTTAAAAGATTTTTTTGTCCAAAATTATGGTTCCCAGTTTTATGACCAGCAATTCCCTGTGGGCTTCGCCCAGACCAAAGATTGGATGGAAGGCATTGCCCAATATTTTGGCAAGGACTGCACCCAATTGGTGGCTGAGCAAACCACCCATTATCAACGCTATATTTCCAGACTGCGCCCCAAACTCACGGGCAAATCTCTCATGGTCACCGCCTATAACCACGACCTAGACTGGATTTTACAAGTGGCCTTAGACGTGGGTATGACCGTCTGCAAAATCGGCGTCTACAACTACTCTCAAGACGAAGGCTTCCGCACCGCCTTGGATTTAGGCGACACCGTGGTAGTGGATGGCTACAGCCGCGCAGACACCGTGGCAGACTTGCAACACTATCAGCCAGATATTTTACTGGCCAACTATCAAACTGACTTGCAAGGCTGTGATGTGCTCCTAGACACCATCCCCATGTGTCCCGATGTGGGCTTCTTTGCTGGGATTCGTCTGGCAGAGCGTTGGGCTGATTTACTGCACACCAATCAGGAAGGAGAATGGAATCATGACAAAGTCTTATTTGACAAATTTCACACCCGATAGTATCTCTGGCATTCTCTTTGCCTTAGACGGCATGACCAACACAGTGGTGTTACTCAACGGCCCCTCTGGGTGCAAGTTTTACCATTCAGCCGTGTCAGACAGTCAGGTGATTCGCCAGTCTGAATTTGACCCCATGAACTTTCCAGATGCTTGGTTTTTTGGACAACCACGAATTCCCTGTACCTATTTGGATAAACGAGACTATGTGTATGGCAGTCAGAAAAAATTGACAGAAGCGCTGATTTACATCGAAGAAAAGTTCCCTTGCGATTTGATTGCCATTGTCAACTCTCCTGGGGCAGCCCTCATTGGGGATGACCTTGCCGGCATTGCAAGTAGCGCCTTGACCCACACCCCTTATGTCCTTGTGGAGTCTCCTGCCTATTCTCAGTCCATTTGGACAGGCTACGCCACCGCCATGAATGCCTTGGTCACACAGGTTCCCTTTTGCAAAACACCTTACAAAGAAAAACGCGTCAATCTGCTAGGCCTATCCCTTTACCACAAATATGCTGAGGGAGATTTGGCGGAGCTAACACGGTTGCTTGGCCTATGCGGCATTGAGGTGGCAACCGCCTTGGGCTACCAATCTTCTTTGGAGGAATTACAACAGTTGACCTCTGCTGATTTAAATGTGGTGGTTTATCCAGAGTACGGTTTAGGTCTGGCACAACAGTTGGAGAAAACAGAGGGCATGCCCTATTTCTGCCCTGAAACGCTGCCTCTGGGGTTCACTGCCACAGAAACCTTTTTGCAAGAACTATGCCAACGCTTACATCTAGACCCAGCGCCTGCCTTACTGGAAGGTCAACAGGCCAGATCCCGTGCCTACGGCTACATTTCCAGAGTCAACTCCATGACAGGGCTGCCCAAAGGCGCCACCTTTGCCATCTCTGGCGCGCCTTCTCAGTGTCAGGCCTACGCTGGCTTTTTGTCTCACTATTTTGGCATGATTGGCCACACCATCCAAGAGCTGGGAAACCCAGACAGCCCTGATATTTTAGAGACCAAGGCACAGCTGATTTTCGCTGACGCCAGTGTGCTTGCCCAATTGCGGGTGGCAGGCCATCAATTTTGTGGCGTTGAAATCTCTCTGCCCAGCTTTGGCTACCTAGATGTGATTCCCAAGACCCATTTAGGATTTACAGGCGCTCTACTCTTGGTGGAGCAAGTGTTAAACGGATTGCTATTTTAAGAGACGTTCCATTGCACCCAGCTATATAAAAAAGGGCTGTGTCACAATTGTAAAACTGCACAACAGAACACAAAAACGTAGGGAATGGTCTTGACCATTCCGCTCCCCATGACACGATTTACGTGGGAAAGCGGAACGGGCAAACACCGTTCCCTACGCTTGTATTGTCAGATTTCACAAAGAGGACTGCATTGTGACACAGCCCCTTTTATAGGTACTTTAATCTTCTACAGCTTTGACTGTGAACTCTAGTTCTGTCCACAGATAGATTTGTTTATTAATGAACAAATCTAGCCGTTCCATGTTCACGGTGACATGGGGTGCGCCAGCGGCTTTGGCCTGCGCCATGAGCCACGGTTCCATAATTTCTTGCCCTGCGGCTACTGCGTCGTCTAAATTCTCAAAATCCATAATACCAGTGGGATGATGAAGCCGATAAAATTCATCGGTAGGACGGAAAATATACACCAATCCTGCAAAGGAATACGTGCCCACGGCTGCACCAATGGCGCCTGCCACCTTGGCTTGCTCCGTTAAAATACAAGGGCAATGGAGCAGTGGCGCCACATCTGCAATCACCAGTCCAGCAGGTGCACCTGCCCCCACCAGCACACTGTTAAGTTGCAGTGCAAACATTGGGTGAACAGGCTCGTTCACGTCCAAAGCGCGGTCAATCAATGCAGTCATCTCAGGGGTAACCCCATCAGGATTGAGCAGATTGGAGATATTTTTACGGAAAAGAGCACTGGCGATATTTTGCACCATTTTTTGATGCACCCGTTGTGCCATCTCTATGGGTTTAATGGCTTTTTTATGGCACAAAACAGCGCTTCCCAACACCGAGGCCTGCTGGTTCCAACGCTGGAAGGTGCCAAGCACATGGAACGCATCAGTGGGAGTAAAACCAGCGATGGTAATGGCTCCGCTTTTGGCGTAAGACACCAAGGTTTTTGCTCTTAAATGGGCAAAGGGTCTGCTTTGCGCCAAATCATACAGCGAGATAGGCCGATTGCCTACATACTCCAACAATTTCTGTTGAATTTCATTTAAATTCCCTTCAGGAACACCAGTGGGACTAGGCAACACAAAAAGAGGGGCTGTGCATTTGGGGATCTGTTCCAGACGCTCCAAGTCCTCTAAAATGGAAGGATATTGCTCCGCACAGACGCACAGGGGTTGAATCCGCATGGGGCCAATGTTGATATTCCCCAGTTCTTCAACCTCTACATAGCTGTCGCCGCCTTGTCCAAAGGTGAAAATATCAATGTTTTTCACCAATGTTTGGTGGGAACCCACCACAGCACCTTTTTTGCTAATGGCAGGCTTGCCTTGGTCGTCTAAGGCGATGATATCCGCAGTGGTACCGCCGATGTCGCAAATCCACATAGCACCAACGCCACTGTGTTGGGCGGCCAAAAAGCCTGCGCCCACAGCGCTAGCAGCAGGGCCAGATAACAGCAATTCCACAGGATGAGCCTTGGCCCATGCTTCCCCAACGGCCGTCCCATCCCCACGGAGCACCGTCAACGGTGCATCGATGCCACGGATGCGGAGCATTTGCATCAGATTATCAATCAGCTCCATGATAATAGGAATCAACCCTGCATTGAGCAGCGCTGTGGTGGCACGCTTAATGGCATCCAATTGCCATGTTAATTTATGGCCACTGGACACAGGCAAATCAGGACGCAAATTTTGAATCAATTGGGTGGCACGCAATTCGTGCTCTGGGTTACGGGTACTGAAAAAGCTAGAAATGGCGACTGCTTCCACGGAGGCAGGCAGTTGTGCAATGGCAGCGGTGAGCGCCGCCTCATCCAAGGGCGCCACTTCTATGCCATATGCCGTGTGTCCACCGCTGATGGCTGTGACTTGAGCGGCCTCTAGGCCTGCTTGCTCTATGGTGCGTTCCACATCTGAGTCTTGGTAGCCAATGACAATCAAATGGGTGGGGCGCATTTTGTTTTCCACGATGGCATTGGTGGCAAAGGTCGTGGCGAAATTCACCATGTTAATCGCATTGACATCCACCCCATCTAAAATGATATCAATGCCTTCTTGCAACGTTTTAAGCATATCATGATGGCAGGTTGGCACTTTGGTTTCTCTCAAAACAGCTTTCGCTTTTGCGTCAAAGAGCACCAAATCGGTGAAGGTACCGCCAGCGTCAATGCCGATGGTGATGGTTTGGTTTGTAAAACAGTTCATAGGCACTCCGATGTTTAAAAAAATTTTTCACATTACTTAGTTACAGTGTATCATAAAAACAGAATTTTACAAGGATAAATTTTACAGGGTAAAAATTTCAAACAAATGATAGCCCCAGCAAAAGAGGATTGACAAATGATAGCAAAAGGATTACTCTGCTAGGTAGTAGTTCCAAACGGAAAAGGAGCAAGGAAATGAAAAAAGTAAAAGTACATATTATCTCTGGATTTTTAGGCGCCGGCAAAACCACGCTCATGCGTAAATTGTTGGCTGAATCCTTTTCCCAAGAGAAAGTTGTCATCATTGAAAACGAATTTGGTGAAGTAAACATCGATTCTCAACTGTTGCAAGGAGATGGCATCGCTGTGCGCGAAATTTCCGCTGGTTGTATCTGCTGTAGCTTGGCAATCGCCTTTTCAGAGGCGCTGGAAACAATTTTACAAACCTATAACCCCGATCGGATTCTCATCGAGCCCACTGGTGTGGCTAAAATTTCCGCTGTGCTCAAAGCCATTGCTGGTGCCAAGGTGGATTGCCTAGAGGTGCAAGGCTGTGCCACAGTTGTCTGTGGCGAAACCTGCATGGATTATATTGAAGGTTATGGCGAATTTTTTGAAGATCAAATTGCCAAGGCGGCTGTGGTTCTGGTCAACCAAATGGAAACCCTGACCCCAACAGAGTGTCAAACCGTGGTGGAGACCGTCCGCAAACTCAATCCCGAAGCCCCCATCATCACAGCACCTTGGGCTGATGTGCCCAGCCAACAAATTGTCACCGCCATGGAAACCCCAGCCCCCGTTGCGGATTTGGATGTGCGATTGGGTGTCCCCAAGCAGTGGCGCAAATCAGCCTATATGCGCTATGGGCGCGACCGCTCACCCTTTTCAAATTGGACGCAAGAGACGGCTGTGCAATTTAAGCAAGAATCGTTGGCCCATATTTTAACCCAACTATCCACAGGCGCCTACGGAAAAATATTGCGTGCAAAAGGCATCGTTCAATCCCCAAGCGGCTGGTTACACTTTGATTACACCCCAGCAGTACAAAATGTTGAGCAAGGACAGCCAGCGGTCATCGGTATGGTCTGCGTCATCGGTGAACGCTTAGACCGAGAAAAATTAAAACGATTATTTGAAACTTTAGATCAATTATAATCTGCCTACTCTATATTTCAACCAATTCGCCCCGCAAAAACAGGCCAAGGCACATCGCGATATAGGCTTAAGCACAGTGACCTTTCTGGATAATTCTGTTATACTGTAGAAAATACATATTTACGACAAAGATGTTGATATACACGGGGATATTGGCGTCTTTTTTTATTAAATGATAGTTTCCTATCCCATAAAATACCCTCTCCTCAGTGTGTCTCACAACAAGCGAAGTCTTAAAGAACGTGTTTTCCATCAAGCAATGGAATATTCATGTGTTTGATGTATAAAAAAACTATAAAAACTTTGGAGGTTATCATGAATTCAAGAGAACGTGTAAATCTAATTTTGCAACACAAAGAAGCAGACCACGTCCCAGCTTACCCCTTGGTCAACAGCATTTCTAGCAAATACATTGGTATCGGCTATGACGAATGGTCTATCGACCCTGAAAAATGCGCAGAAGCGATCATTGCTGCAACCGATGCTTTGGATTTGGACTTAATTTGTACTCTGGTTGACCTATCTGTGGAAGCAGAAGGCTGGGGCATGAAAGTCAAGTATCACCCCAACAAGGCCGCTGTGCCCGATGATTCTGTCAAGCTCATCACCTGCCCAGAAGATTACGATAAAATCCAAGTCATTGACCCCACCAAGGCCTTGCGCATGGGCAACATGATCAAAACGACCAAGATTCTGGCTGACAAGAAAAAAGCTGACAAACACATCGTTGCCTTCGTCTTTGGCCCCATGGGCACTTTGAGCATGATGGCTGGCATGGAAGTGTTGCTGGTTGACTGCATCAAAAAAGACAGAAAAGAAAAGGTGCAAGCCGCCATCGAACGCATTGGCGAAACCTTGATTGCTTACTGCGATGCCCTGATTGACGCCGGTGCCGACGCCATCATCTTGGACACCTTGTTTGCTTCTCGCACCATTATGCGCGCATCCATGTGGGACAAGTTCGAAGGCCCCACCATCCAAAAGATGGCTGAGCACATCCACAGCCGTGGTGCCGCCGTGCTGATTCACAACTGTGGCGAAGGCATTTATTTCAAAGAACAAATCGAACGCATCCACCCCGAAGCCATCAATATGCTCCACTTGCCCCCAGATTGTGCAACCAAGGCAGAATTGAAGGAAAAATATGGCAGCGTGACCACCTTGATTGGTCAAATCGACCCCGGCTTCTTGATGGCTGCTGACGAAGACCAAGTGCGTGAACAATGCCGTGAATTGATTGACGCATACAAAAAAGACGGCGGCTTCATTTTGTCCACTGGTTGCGAATACCCCGAACCCTTGGACGATACCTTCGCTAAGATTATGATGGAAGAAGCCAGAACTTACGGCAAATACTAAGCAATCCAATATGATACGCCCCCGTGTATGCACTTTCATACACGGGGGCGTTGTTTTACTCTGGGTCACATCACATTGTATTCATTTGCCATCCGCACCCAAAAGAGTTTTAGCATCCTTGGGCAGGGTATGGCGTGCCTCCTCTTCTCGTTTCTGTTGTCTTCGTATAGTATACGGCATAAGTATAGGTTTTTGTCTAGGGCTACGCCCTTGCTCTAGCATTCGCTAGAGCACCCTGCGGGCAGACAAAAAGCCTCACGCACCTGCCATGGGGCTAAAGCCCCTACTGGGCTAACGCCTAGCCCCTCTTGCGAGGGGTGGCAGGATTGTATCGGTTCACCAATTTGTCAAACGACAGTTTGGTGTATCATTTTACATGATTCTCATTGTAAAATAAGAATACAATGTGGTATACTGGTACCAATATAGTTATAGAGGAGCGTATAGTATGAAACGAAAAACACTAGCCCTATTTTTGGTGCTGGCCATGGTCATGACCATGGTACCCACCGTGGCGTTTGCTGCGGATGAGGTTATGGACCAAGATGAGTTGGAAGCAGTCATTGCCGAGGCCTATGAGGACGGTGGCACTGTCAAGCTGGCAAACGATATCGAAACCGACAGTACCATCAATATCACTGGCACAGTGATTCTGGATTTGAATGGGTATGATATTAAAGCAGGTGGCACGGGCTACTCTGTCATCACCGTGGGTGATGGCTCTACCGCTGCAAGCTTGACCTTGCAAGATAGCGGTAACACTGGCACACGCTACATCACAGGCGTGGGCTCTGAAGCTGTGATTTCTGATGTAACATCTGGTGCCGAAGTCACTGGCGGCGTCATCTATGGCGGTAGCACCACTTTGGGCGGTGGCGTGTTTGTCGCTTCTGGCGCTACCTTCACCATGACAGGCGGTACTATCGCAGGCAACACGGCCACTTTGGGCGGTGGCGGTGTGCATATCGTAGGCACTATGACCATGAGCGAAGGCACAGGTGGCACCACTGGCACCATCTCTAACAACACCAGCGCCACTGGCGGTGGTGTGCGACTCAATGGCGGCTATACCTTCACCATGAACGCAGGCACCATCAAAGACAACACAGCTACAAATGAAGGTGGCGGTGTGTTTTTCGCCGATGGTGGTGATAGCCGCACCTTCACCATGAATGGTGGTACCATCTCTGGGAACTCTGCTAGCAGTGGCGGTGGCGTGTATGTCAATGCTGGCTACACCATGAATATGAATGGTGGTAACATCACTGGCAACACAGCGACCACCAGTGGTGGCGGTGTGTATGTTGCGTGTAATGCTGAATGGACCAAAATGAACATCAGCAACAATAGCGTCATCACCATCACTGGCAATACCGCTAACGGAATCACCAACAACATGTATCTCGATTATGATGGAACCTACACCGTTAGTCAAAAATTGACCGTGAGCACCACCCCTGTCTCCACCTCCTCCATCGGCATCACTTTGGAAAACGTCACTGGCGACTTCACCTTTGCTGGCGCACGAGCCGAGAATGTGTTCAGCTCTGATAAGTCTGGCTACGAAGTGATTGAAGATGGCTCTAGCACCTACACCTATTCCATCAACGTGGCACCTGTGGCTCAAGTGAACAATACTAAGTACACCACCGTCCAAGCTGCCATCGATGCGGCAAACGGCGAAGATGAAACCAATGTGGACACCGTCACCCTGCTGACCGACGTGTCCATCACCGAAACCATCACCGTCACCGACGCAGACGGCGTGATTCTGGATTTGGCTGGGTTTGATATCGACGGCTCTGGGATTACAGATGCAACCAAGGCATCCGTCATCACCGTCAATGGTGGTGCGCTGACCTTGACCGACAGCGCAGACGACGAAGGCATCATCTCTGGCGGTACTGGTACCACCGTTGATGAAACCACCATCGGTGGTGGCGTGTATGTATGGAACGGCGGTTCCTTCACTATGTCTGGCGGTATCATCGGTGATAACTCCGCTACCAATGGCGCTGGCGTGTATGTAGCCAGTGGCACCTTTACCATGACTGGCGGTGTCATCGGTGGGTCTGCAGCCAACAAAAATACTGCTACAGCCAACGGTGGCGGTGTGTATGTCAATAGTGGTGTGACTGCCACGCTTTCTGGTGGCGAGATTAGCTATAATGAATCTACCACCAACGGTGGCGGTGTATATGTGGACGGCACGAATAGTGATTCAAAAGCCACCTTCAACATGACGGGCGGTACCATTTCTGGCAACACGGCCACTGGCACAGACCCTGCCAACGGTGGCGGCGGTGTGTTTGTGCAAAATTACGGTGAATTTACCATGAGCCACAGCGACGCTGCCATCGAAAGCAACACAGCCAACAACGGCGGCGGTGTGTTTGTCAATTATAAGGCCACCTTCACCATGTCCGATGGCACCATCGGTGGCGAAGGCGCTGGCAATACTTCCTCTTACGGCTCTGGCGGTGGCGGTGGTGTGTATGTGCGTGGGTCGAACAGTAGTAACTACGGCATCTTCACCATGACTGGCGGCACCATTTCTTACAATGAGCACACTAACTCTACTGGCGGCGGTGGCGGTGTCTATGTGAGTGACTACGGCATCTTCAACATGAGCAATGCTGCCATCATCGAACACAACACATCTTCCTCCAGTGGCGGTGGCGTGTCTGTGGCTGGAAATGGCACCATGACCATGGATAGCGGTAGCGCCATCACCAACAACTCTGCCTCGTCCAATGGCGGCGGCGTGTACATGAACGGCACCATGAACATCTCTGGCACTGTGAACATCTCTGGCAACACCAAAGGCGAAGCCGCTAACAATGTCTATCTTCTTAGCGGCAAAACCATGACTGTCACAGGTTCTTTGTCTGGCTCCTCCATCGGCATCAACACCTATATCACCGCCAAAGATGGCATCCCTGTCGCTGTGGCTGTGGGGTATGACGATTACTCCTTGAGTGAAACCGATGATATGGTCTTCACCAAAGACGTTTCCTCTGCAGCTGGCACATTGACCTTTGTGGACGATGATGCAACCAACGAAATCCAACTCTATGTGGCGCACACCCATACTTGGGGGAGCTACAGCCAAGGCACCATGCCAAACCCAGAGTATGATGCAGATACCAATAACGAAGTAGATGAGTTTATCGAAGATCCCACCAAAATCGTGGCCACTTGCAGTGGTTGCGCCGATACCGCAACCTTACAAATTGCAGCACCTACTGGTTTGACCTACACAGGTAGCGCCATTGAAGCAACCATCACCGATGCGGATGGCCTCCAAGGGGATGCAGTCGTTGTGTATTACCAAGCAGGTGCGCTAGGCTATGATACCGCCATGGACGGCAAACCCATCAACGTGGGCACCTACAAGGCAGAACTCACCGTGGGTGGTATCAAGGCCGAAGTGGAATACACCATCGAAGCCAAATCCATCACTGCACCTAGATATACTAGCACCTCCGCCGCCTATACTGGCGTTGCCCACACCACTGACTTCCCAGCTGATGGGGACGGCTATTGCGTTTCCTACAGCTTTGACAGCGATACTGTCGAGTCCATCGCAGCCATTGCCGAAGGTGTATACACCGCAACCTACACCTTGGATGACACCACCAACACCGTGTGGAGCACTGGCGGTGCGTCTGATATTGCCTATACCTACACCATTACAAAAGCCACCACAAACACTGTTAGCTTCACCGTTGCAGGTGGCTGGACCTATGGCGCAACTGCCGTTCTGCCAGAGGCATCTGCTAGTTTTGGCGCCCCTGTGTTGACCTATTATGCAACCCAAGAAGATGCAACGGCTGGCACGAATACCATTGCCACCCCAACTGCTGCTGGCACCTATTATGTGCGCGCTGATGTAACTGGCACTGACAACTATGTGGCAGGGAGCACCACCGCAAGCTTCACCATCTCCCCCTACACCTTGACCTTAGCATCTGATTCCACGGTCTACGACGAAGACGCAACCTTCACCCAAGAGATTGCAGGCGCAAGCGATGAAACTGTCACCGTCACCATCACTGTGGACAGCGCAGATGCTGGTGAATACACCACTGGTAAATACACCGTAGCCTATGAAGTAGACGGCGCAACAAGCACCAACTATGCCTTGGCAGAAGCCCAAGACGCAACCTTCACCATCACCAAGGCACCTGTCACCGTCTCTTTGAGCAACACCGTTCAAACAGCAGGTGACGTGAGCGGAGTGAGCGTCACCACTGACCAAGAAGTTACCTACACTGTCACCTATGGGGACACCGAAACAACCACGGTGCCCACCGCAGTTGGCACCTATGCCATTTATGTGACCTTGACCGCTGACCCCAGCAACTACTACATCGCAAGTGGCGATAACGCTAGCACCGAACCCGTACAAATGGGTACGTTGATCATCACCGAAGAAGCCGTGACCACCTATGAAATCACTGGCATTGTGAAAGACAGCGATGGCACCACCCTTGTAGCAGGCGCAACCGTCACCTTGAAGCAAGGTGACACCGTGTTTGCCACCGCTGTTACCGATGAGTTTGGCGCATACACCTTCACCAATGTGATCTCTGGCCTGTATAACATCGTGGCTGAATCTGACGGCGTGACCATGACCATTGCCGAGACCATCGAGGCAAACGGCATCGTGGACACCATTACCATGCCTTCTGGCAACACCAACTCTGTGGTGGAAGTCACTGGCGCCACCACCCCTGCCGTTGTGGTAGGCGGTTTGGACGCTGTGGCTGAGGATGAAGCCGTTACAGATAGCACCGTGAAAGTGGTGCTGAGCGTGGAAGAAAAACGCGACAGTGATATCCTTACCGACAGCGCCCAGATTTCGGAAGAAGTGGCTTCTGACGAAACCGTGGGTATGTACCTAGCCATCGACATCACCAAAACTGTGGATGATGGCGCAGAAACATCCATCACCGAAACCAATGACGTGGTGCAAATCACCATTCCTCTGCCAGAAGAACTCCAAGGCAAGGAAACCTATGTGGTGTATCGTGCTCACGAAGGGGATATCCACACCATCACCACCACAGCAGTGGATGGGGAAAAAATCGTGGTCAGCAGTGACAAAACGTCCATCACCTTGTATGTGAAGAAGTTCTCCACCTACGCCTTGGCCTACACCGAGTATACTGCTTCCACTGGCTCTAGCTCTGGTGGTTCCTCCAGCTATTCTTCCAGCGTGGCCAGCGCCGACAACGGGGATGTGTCCGTCAGCTCTAGCAAGTCTACCTCTGGCAGCAAAATCACCATCACAGCCACCCCTGACGAAGGGTATGAAGTGGGTAGTGTCACCGTCACCTACGCTTCTGGCCGTGAAGTGAGTGTCACCGACAATGGCGATGGCACCTATAGCTACATCCAACCTGGCGCCGCCGTCACTGTCAAGGTCACCTTTGTGGCAATCGGCAGTGAAACCGACAGCGATCGCCCATTCACTGACGTAGATAGCGATGACTCCTATTACAATGCCGTGGTTTGGGCGGTTGAAAACGGCATCACCACTGGCTATGCCGATGGTTCCTTCAACCCCTATGGCGTCACCAACCGCGCCCAAGCGGTCACGTTCTTGTGGCGCGCCATGGATGAACCCAGCTACACCATTGACAATCCCTTCACCGATATCAGCGAAGATGATTACTTCTATGACGCGGTACTCTGGGCTTTTGAAAATGGCATCACCGTGGGTACCACCGACACCACCTTTAGCCCTTACATGGATTGCTCTCGCGCCCACATCATCACCTTCTTGTGGCGCATGGACGGGGAAAAAGTTACCAATAGTCTCAACCTGTTCACCGATGTAAGCGAAACCAATTACTACTACGATGCAGTGCTGTGGGGCGTTGGTGAAGGAATCACCACAGGTGTGAGCAACACCACGTTCCAACCCGAAACCGATTGCAACCGTAGCGTAATCGTCACGTTCCTCTATCGTTACCTTGCATAATTGCAACTGAAAAAAAGGGTGTATAAAAAGTGAACCGTCACTTTTTATACACCCTTTTTGCATCGCTTGCGCAACGGCAAACAGTCGCTGGCGTACGTGTCGCATTTTCTTTTATCATAGGTTTTGCACATGGCTTCGCCATACCCCCAGTGTTCGCTGGGGTGTCCGTTGGGCGTGGGAAAACCTATACTTTGGTGATCGTCCGCTTGTCCACGCGAATGAGACCTTGGGCTTGCATTTGCATCAACTCCCGAGAAAGAGACGGTCTTGTGGTGTTGAGCCAGTCTGCCAATTCATCTCGCGTACCCGTCAGATGAACTTGATTGTTGGCGTCTTTGCTCTGTTCAATATAAATGAGCAATTTTTCACGCAAACTGGGGCTACTTAAAACTTGCACACGGCGGTTCAGCGTATAGGCCTTTCTGGCAAACAGATGTAACAGCTCCGCCATCAACGCTGGGTTGGAAAAAGCCACCTCTTTGGGGATGTGTTGCACCATACACTCTGTTTCCGCTACGGCGAAAAATTCATAGGGCTGCTGGTCTAAAAACAAATAGACTTCCCCAAAGCTATCCCCTGCTGTAGAAATAGTGGTAATCACTTTCCGCTCTCCGTTGGGGGTATAGTTGCAGATGGTCACCGTTCCGCTGTGCAAAATATGCAGCTGCGTAGGCACATCGCCTCTGGCAAAAATGACCCCATTGCGTGGATACGCCTCCACCATGGACTGGGCAGTCACACTGGCCTTGGCCTCTAGGGATAAGCACTCTAACAACATGGGCTCACCTCATTTCTCTAACCGCTCGCCAGCTCTCAATCGTGTGCGCACATCGGTGATGATACCATCCATCTCCCACAATTTGGCTTGCAAATCCTTTTCTTGGCTAGAGGTTTCAATCACATCCAAAATGCCACCATTTTTAATGACCAATCGTTTATCTGCCATCAAGCACAAGATAGGGTCATGGGTAGCCATAAGCACAATTTTCTCTTGAGAAAGCAATAAATCCAAGGCTTTTTTACGGTCGATGCCTGCATTTTCAATCTCATCAATGAGTACAATGGGCGATGGGCTTAAAATGGCGGTATCGGCAATCATCAGCGCACGAGATTGCCCGCCACTGAGGGCTGTCACATTGGTCTCTGGGTGAAATTTCTCCCCAGACAATGCGTTGGCCTGTTGGATGATTTGCGCAATCAATGCCTGTGGCTGTGCCACATTGCGACACTGGGCGTGGAGTTCTAAAAACTCATACACGGTGGCATCAATGACAAAGTTCATGTTTTGCGACAGCTGTGCCACCAGTTGATTGGTCACGCTATAGCGCCAAGTCAAATCTGGGGTTTTGCCATTGATATAAATCTTCCGCTTGGTTTGGGTATCGCCATTGGCTGTCCATTCAATGTCTGCCAGCAAGCGGCTTTTGCCAGACCCAGTGGGGCCTACGATGGCAATGACTTGAGAGGGATACAAGGTGATGGTCTCAAAGGATTCTGGGTTGCCAGCTTTGTCAACCCCTGCCACAATGGTCAACGAGGAAAGGCTCACCCCGTCTTCTTCGTGTAAAAACAGCTCCATGGCTTGGATATAGTCCTCTAAGTCTTGCAGGACTATAGCTGGCGTGGTGGATTTCTCCTCCATCAAAAATTCCTTGTGGCTGAAAAGATAATTCTCTACCGTTTGTTCCGTGGTTAGCACTGGCACCTCTAGCCCAGCGAAAAAGTCTTCAACATAGGGATATTGGGTCAACAGTTGTTGCATAGTTGTTTGTTTCATCGCTTACACCATCTTTCTCACGTTGCCCAAATGGTATTGCTCGCCAATACGCGTCTCGCCTAAGCAATAAGAGCACACAGCCGCTGGCATGGGAAAACGCAAGGTCATGCCCACTGTGGTCTCAAGGCTGGGCTGGCTGTCCAACAGACCGCTCAGCTCATAAGCTCCCTGCCCTGTCAAACCATTGATTTGCATGATGATGGCTTTGGGATTGGCCTTATGCACCCGAAAGGCAAACACTTCTCGCTCGGCTTGAGACACAATGTCCCCCTTAGTGATGACCACAATATCGGCAAGGCGCAACATGGTGCCAATTTTTTTGGGTGTGTTAATGCCTGACAAATTATCGATGACGCAGATAGACGTGACCCCATCTAAATAAGGGGAACAACGGTTGCACAGCCCAGCCGACTCGGTGATGAGATATTCAAAGCCTTCTTCTTTGCCCCAGTGCACCACCTGTTCAATGTTGGTTGCAAAAAAATGATCAGGGCAAAGGGAACCAGAAAGGCCTTTTTTCACAGGGATGCCAGCCTTTTCATACAGAGTGTCATCGTCTGTTTGCAAACAGTCAAATTTTACCACGCCCACCGCTTTATGGCGTTGGCGCAAGGCGTCAATGGTTTTTAAAATCACCATGGTTTTCCCTGAGGACGGTGGACCAGAGACAATAATCAGTTGCATTCTCACACCTCTTCTTTCCCTAAAAATACGGCTTCTAATGTTTTGAGACACGTATCCACATCACAGCTGTGAAGGAAGTCAAAGCCGCAGAACAAGAATGGTTCGTTCCCTGTTAGGCTATTGTCCACCCCAGCAACTGTGGAGGGGAATCTGCCGTTGGAAGCCAGCACTGTACCAATTTCTTTAGACGTTAAAAAGTCAATCAAAGGCTGAGACCGTGCCAAACTATCTGCCTTGGCCACCAGAAAAACAGGGCTGACAATGGCGCCATCTTCTGGCCACACAGCCACCATATCGCCACCCTCAGGCAACATACTGGCGAAGAAATAGGGGGCCACCGACACAGCAGGTGCCCGATTGGCAGAGGCGTTTTTTACCATTTGGGCTGGGTGCATACTTTTGAGAATATTGCTGCCCAATTGCGCCACGCCCTCTTGCCCGTAGCGGTGATAAATGCCAAGGAGCACGGCATTGAACAGGTCTAAATCCTTCATGGGAATGGCGATGCTGTCGCTATAGATAGGGGAAAACAAATCTTGCCAACTTTTGGGCATGGGGCGCTGGCCTAGCTCTGCCTTGTTCACCATGAAAATGGCAGGCACCATCCCCAGCACCGTGTAAATCCCCTTGGGGTCGCGGAGGGAAATATGGTCGTTATCAAAGTCATTGTTATAGGCCACGTCTAAAGGGGCAAACACCCCTTCTTTGGCGAATTTACCCATGCCATTGTGGTTAAAAAACAAATCAAACCCAGCCGAGAGATAGACATCGGCCAACTGCTCTTTGGATTCGCTTTCTGCCATCAGCCAATCCAAGCCAGTGCTGGCGGCTGGTAAAGTATGGTCAATGGGCACAGGGCTTTGCTCCACAAAGGGTGTGATTTTATCCATCAGGGGAATGCGAATGGGGCACGGCAAAATCCCTTTGATGCGCACCCCTTCCGCCGTGGGTTTCACCACGGCATTGAGGGCAGTTAGTAGCGCCGCCCCATCTAGCTGACGCAGTTTGCACAACGTGGCAAGGGTCATGGTTTTGCCTAGACTTTGGCGCAAGGCAGGGTTTTGCAATTTATCCAGACCATACGCCACCAGCACGTCCACTGTTTGGGGGTGTGCCTCGGTGATGGCTAAAATGGTATCGGTCATTTGAATTTGGTTCATAGGTCACCTCGTATTCTAGTTGATAGCCTTATTATACACCAACAAATATGAAAAATCCGTAACATATGGTACGAAATTTTTGAATTTTTTAGAGGTGCCCTCCGTTCTTTTTCCCCATCCATTGGAGGAATTTAGCAAAAGATGCTTGCATTCTCCTGAAATTGGCGATAAAATGAAAGTGATATGCACTTGCCACACTCTTTTTATCAAAGTGGTGGCATTTGATCCCCCAACGTTCCAACAACGGAAACTCCAACGCAAAGGAAGTGAATCTGTGGTCAGAAAAAGCATTGAAAAAGCACTAAAACTGCCTGTGGTGCGCACCATGGGTTCTATTTTCGTGGTATCGCTGGTGGCCTTTTTGTTCATCGCCTACTTCTTCCATTTAAAAACCAACGCTGTCAGCGAGCTTGACTACACCACCTACGACTATCACATCGCCATCATCTCTGACCAGACCGACAACTCCTTTTGGGAGGCCGTGTATGCCAGTGCCCAAGAAACAGGTGCAGACTATGGGGCCTATGTGGAACAAATTGACGGCACATTGTCCAACGCTCTATCTATGGAGGACGCCATCAACGTGGCTATTTACGCCGGGGTGGATGGGATTTTATTGCGCCCCACAGAAGGGGAAGTCAGCGAGGATATGATTGAGCGCGCCTATGACCATGGCATCCCTGTGGTCACCATGCAAAAAGACTTGCCCAACGCCAACCGCCAAGGCTTTGTGGGCATCAACGACTATTTCTTAGGCCAAGAATATGGCAAACAAGTGCTAAAACTTGCCACCCAAGACACCCAACTGGTGATGGTATTGGTGCCAGCCACCACCTTTGACGCAACCAGCCAAAGCTGGTTCCAACAAGGACTGACTAGCACAGTTTTACAAGAAAATATCGCCTTTGATTTTCAAATCATCCAAGATGACAAAGGCCTCAACAACGCCGAAGACATCATCCATAGCATTGCCGAAGGCGCCATTGCTCAGCCCGATATCATTCTCTGCCTAGACGAGACCATCACCTTGTCCACCAGTCCATTGGTGCGGGAAATTGGTCTCTCCGATGAAATTCAAATCATCGGCAGTTCTGTCTCTGAAGCCATTTTGCTAGAAATTGAAACTGGCAATCTCAATGCCTCCATCACCATTGACCCCACCGAGCTAGGCAGTGCCAGCGTGGAAGCCCTGATGACCTACATCCACTATCACATGGTCAGCTACTACACCGAAGTGGACACCATGCTCATCGACCACGATGTACTCCTGACCTATGGAGAGGAGGCCATCGATGATTGAACGCCTGAAAGCCAAAGCTGACCTTCTCATCAACCAATCTTTGCGTCGCAAGCTGATTGTGCCTGTTATTCTCACCATGTTTATGTTTTTGTTCATCAATCTGGTTCTCTTTAGTGGCATCAACTCCACGGTGGAAAATATGAACCAAGTCTACACCACCAACCTCCGCCTTGGGGAACTAGAAGAGCTTGCCATGGCCATCGAGGGCAACGTCTACCAATATCTCAACATCCAAAGTGCTGACGCCTATGCAGAACTGTCTGAAAACAAGGCAGCATTTATGACCATCATCGACCAAATTGACGATACCATCACCGACCATCCCACCCGACAAATGGAGCAAAATATCCGCCAGCTTGCCCTGTCATGGGTGGAACTGATCGACGAGGCGGTCACTGCCAAACAAGCCCACAATGTAACGGTTTATAAGGAAAATTACGAGGAAATCCAGCTAATTTACGGCTATTTGCTCACCTATATGCAGGGTCTCAACGACTTGCAATTCACGGCCAACTTTGAAAGCTACAACGTGCTCTACCAATATCTGCGATATCTAGAGCTATTTATCATTGTGGTGCTCTTGGGTGTCACCGCCTATTTGGTGGCGGTATTTTACATTGTCATCGGCAGATTCACCAGTCCCTTGGAAAAGTTGACCCAAAAGGCAGAAGAGGTAGAAAAAGGCAACTTTGGCATCTCCTTAGACGAGCCTACTAGCCGAGACGAAGTGGGCACGGTGACCCGTGCCTTCAATCAAATGATTGCCAGCATCAACGACTATATCCGCAAAAGCCGTGAAAGTTTGGAACTGGAAATCCGCATGAAACAGCGCGAACTTGCTATGGAAAACCTGCTCAAAGATGCCCAACTGAAATATTACCAAGCCCAGATTGACCCCCATTTCCTGTTCAACACCTTAAATGCTGGCCAACAGCTGGCTATGATGGAAGACGCTGACCGCACCTATGAGTTTATTGCCAACATGGCGGCCTTTTTCCGCTATCGCTTAAAAAGCACAGGCCAAGACTCCACCCTGTTGGGTGAAATCCAGCTCATCGACAATTATATGTACATCATGAACATTCGCTATTCCAACGAAATACACATGGAACAATCGGTGGACGAACGCCTTGGTGACATTCTCTTCCCTGGCATGGTGCTCCAGCCCATCATCGAAAACGCCTTAAACCATGGTCTCGGTGGCGTAGAATGGCAAAAATGGCTGTGGTTTTCTGTGAAAGAAGAAACTGGCCTTGCCGTCATCACCATCCGCGACAACGGCGTGGGTATGCCCCAAGATATACTGGAAACATTAAACGCTGACAATGCCTATACCCCCAAGCAAGAGGGCAGCAAAAACGGCGTTGGCCTCGCCAATGTCCGAGAACGGTTGCGACTCTATTTCGACTGCCATGACGTGATGACATTTGAAAGCCAAGGCCAAGACCAAGGCGCCACCATCACCATACGGGTGCCTATTTTACGCCCAAACCAACAACCACCGTCATCAGAAGGGAGTGAACCACACGATGGACCACGAACACTATAAAATTCTACTGGCAGATGATGAAGGGATTGTGACAGATTCTCTCCAATATATCATTGCGAAACACTTTGGCAGCGACTGTCAATGCGCCATTGCAAAAAATGGCAGACAGGCCATCGAACTGGCAGAAAGTTTCCGCCCTGACATCGCCTTTTTAGACATCCGTATGCCGGGGATTAGCGGCCTAAAGGCCATGGAGGAAATCCGCTCCCAAAACAACCAAGTAAAAATCTTCATCCTCACCGCCTATGACAACGTGGAATACACCAAGGAGGCCTTGCGCCTTGGGGCTGTGGACTATTTGACCAAGCCCATCAACAAAAAAGCCATTGTAGAGCAGCTGACCAAGTGCATGGCCACCATCGACAAAGAACGACAAAAACGCAAAGACGACCTGTTGAACAAAGAGAAAATGGAGGCCATGACCCCCATCATTGAAAATGGGTTTATCATCAGTCTCATCCTCCAACGGGGGGACGAAGACAGCATTGCCCATTACAAAAGCCTGCTGAATTTGACAGAGGAATACGGCATCACGTTAGTGCTAGAATGGCGGGGCAGCAGTGAAAAGAGCAAACCCAGCGACCAAGCCAACGCTGGCATCCATCTCTACCACCACTATGATAAAATTGTAGAGCTGGTGAAGGTCTATTTCAGAGCCTTTATCAGCGGCGTCATGGGCAACAAACTCATCTGCGCCCTGCCCTGTAGCGAGCCTTACTTAGAATATAGCCAAAATCTCAACACCAACATCCGCACCCTTTTAAGCGCCCTCAAACAGGTGGTGGGCATTGACTTCAAGGTAGGCGTAGGCACCCCTAGAACATGGGAAACCTTGTTCGATGGCTATCAAGAAGCCCTCAATGCCTTGCGCCATGGCAAAGGAAGCATCACCCACATTGGGGATTTGATGGTGCAAGATGGCCATCAAAAACATCGCCAACTCATGGAGCAAGAGGTGCTCAAAGCCGTGTCCAAAGGCTTTGAATATGAAGTGCGCCGTGAGGCGACATTGTTTTCCAGATGGGCGCTGAAAAGCCAGACCCAATCCCTGCAAACCCAGCGGATTGAACTGGTGAGTTTGCTACTGGTGGCACGGCGCATGGTGCAAGAACAAGGGGGCAGTGGTCAAGTGGACGTGGACGCCTTACTCTGCCAAGACAGTGAAGAAGGCTTGCAACAAGCCTTTGTGGCCGCCATGGTGGCGCTGACCCAAACGGTGGTCATTAAAAAGCAGGCACCAGAGAGCGTCATCCCCAAGGCACAAGCCTATATTCAAGAAAACTTCCGCAAGGATTTGGCTCTGGAAGACGTGGCCAAAACCGTGGGCATCAGCCCCTTCTATCTCAGCAAGCTGTTCAAAGAAGAGGTGGGTGTCACCTTTATGGATTATTTAACCTCCATCCGCATCGAAACCGCCAAACGGCTGTTGTCCGACGGACAAATGAGCATCAAACAAGTCTGCATCGACGCTGGCTACAGCAATCCCAATTACTTTAGCCGTATTTTCAAAAAATGGGTGGGCATCACCCCAACAGAATTTAGAGATGAATTGCAATAAGGTGTCCCGATGTCACCAAAGACCCAGCCATGGATAGCAACTTTGTGCTATCTATGGCTGGGCTTTTCTTTTAAAACAACCGCCCTCTAGCATAGTATACAAAACCCACCTAGCTGTCTGCACAAAACAGCCAAATAGGACAATTCCATAACAAGATTGTGCTATACCCACTGGAAAAACTAGGGTGCAAACAGGAAATATGTAGCAGATAACAAGATTGTGCTATGGATCCTGTGCTATACTTGCAATAGTTAACAAAGCGTTAACAATCAGAAGGGAAGGTATTATTTTATGATGCAACTACTGCGAAAGGGGGACTTACGGTAATGGACATTTTCTTGCAAGCGTGTGTGAACGGATTGTTGATGGGCGGCTTTTACTCTTTGATGGGTATGGGGCAAAACATCATCTTCGGTGTAATGAAAATCGTCAACTTCTGCCATGGCGAAATGCTGATGGTGGGGATGTACTTGACCTATGTTCTCTACACCTATGGCGGCATTGACCCTTACTTGGCAGTGCCAATTGTGGCTGTGATTATGTTCTTGTTTGGCGTACTCATTCAGCACACTTTGATTACCCCCTCTATGGGCACCAAGAGCTTCACCAATCTGCTGTTTTTGACTGTGGGTCTTGGCCTACTGCTCTCCAACGGTGCACTGGTCATCTTCGGCTCTGACTATCACTCCATCCGCACTGACTATTCCCAAACCTATATTCCCTTGGGGCCTGTCACCATGGCGCTGCCTCGCTTGATTAGCTTTGGCGTGCTGATTGTGGTGACCATCGCCTTGTTTGTGTTCTTAAAGCACTCCACTGTGGGTAAACAAATCCGCGCTGTGTCTCAAAACCCTGTGGGCGCAGAAGTGGTTGGCATCGACGTCAAACGCATCTACCTGCTGACCTATGGCTTGGGCATCGCTCTGGCTGGCACCGCAGGTGCTCTGTTGACCCAATTCTACACCATCTTCCCCACCGCTGGCTCCAGCTTCGGTATCCGTGCATTGATCGTGGTGGTTGTAGGCGGTCTGGGCTCTATCCCCGGCGCATTCTGTGCAGGTATTTTCTTAGGGCTCTTGGAAACCATGAGCGCTCTGTTCATCAGCCCTGCTTATAGCGATTTGATTGTGTTTATGAGCTTCATCATTATTTTGGTGGTGCGTCAAATCACAGCGGCAAGGAGGAAATAAAGATGGATAGTTTAAAAGCAGTGAAAACCTACCGCCGCAATGTGGCCATTGCCATTGGTATTTTTCTAGCCATTTTGGTGGCACTCCCCTACATCGTCAGCTCCCCCTACTATCAAAACATCTTTGTTTTGGCCTTCTATATGTCCACCCTTTCCATGGCATGGAACTTGCTGGGCGGTATGACGGGGCAAAACTCCTTGGGTCACGCAGCTTACATGGGCTTGGGTGCCTACGGTATGTGTATCGCCACTGTGAGCTACAATGTCAACCCTTGGCTGGCCGCCATCATCGGCATGGTGGTTGTGGGCTTGGTGGCAGGGATTGTGTTCTTCCCCTGCTTCATTCTCCGTGGGCCTTACTTCACCTTGGTGACCATCGCCTTTGGTGAATCCATCCGTCAAGTCATCATCAACTCCGAATTCTTCGGTCGTGCCAGTGGCATCGGCCTCCCCTTCGGCGATGATTCTTGGGCACTGTTCCGCTTCTCTAGCAAGATTCCCTATTACTACATCGGTCTTGTCATGATGATTGGCATTTACCTTTTGATAAAAAAGATTGACCGCTCCAAAATCGGCTTCGCTCTCAAAACCATCCGTGAAGATGAAGACGCCGCCGCCGCCATCGGCATCAACCCCATTAAATATAAGGTGTTGGCCGTGGTTATCTCCGCTATGATTGCTGGTCTGGTGGGCTTCTTCTATGCTTGCTATGTCCGCTACATCGACCCTGAAATGATGATTTTGTCCAAATCTGCTGAAGCTGTGCTCCCTGCCATCGTAGGCGGCGCCGCCTTCGTGGAAGGCCCCATCGTGGGTGGCTTGATTATGATTCCCATGGCAGAACTGCTCCGTGCCAACTACAGCGCCATCCTGCCCGGCATCAACATGATTATGTACGCCATCGCATTGCTGGTGATCATCCGTTTCCGCCCCTCTGGTATTTTGGGCTGGTACACCAACAGCAAAACCAAGGCATTCATTGACACCAAACTTTTGAAAAAGCCCCCTATGGAAGCTTTTGAAGAAGTGGAAATGATGCAATATGAAAGAAAGGGGAATTAAATCATGGCTGAAACACCTGTCATCGAGGTAAGAAGTATTACCAAACGATTCAAAGGCCTAACCGCCGTGAAAGATGTCTCCTTCTCCATTAAAAAAGGCGGCATCACGGGCATGATTGGCCCCAACGGTGCTGGTAAATCCACCACCTTTAACATGATTTGCGGCTATTATCCTCCCACTGAAGGCCATATTTTCTATAACGGCGTAGACATCACCGATAAAAAGGCACATGAATACACCAACATGAAAATCGCACGTACCTTCCAAATCATGAAGCCTCTGAAAAACCTCAGCGTGCTAGACAACGTAATTGCCTCCTGCTACTTCGGTCACGCAGGTGCAAAAAGCGCCAAGGAAGCCCGTGAACGTGCCATCGAAATCCTCCAGTTCACTGGTCTTTATGAAAAACGCCACGTCCTGTCTAAAGACATGGGCACCCCTGACCAAAAGCGTTTGGAAATGGCACGTGCACTGGCTACCAAGCCCGAAGTACTGTTCTTAGACGAAAACATGGCAGGGCTCAACCCTGCTGAAACTGAAGAAGCCATCAAGCTCATTCGTAAGATTAACGAATCTGGCGTGACCATTTTGCTCATCGAACATATCATGCAGGCTGTTGTCAGCCTGTGCGAAGAAGTCATCGTGCTTCACCATGGCGAAAAGATTGCAGAAGGCACACCCGAGGAAGTAATGAACGATCCCTACGTGATGGAAGTCTATCTGGGGATTAAAAAGGAGGACGAGGCAGATGCTTAAAGTAGAAGGTTTAAACGCTGGCTATGGCGCTGTCAACATTCTCTGGGATGTGGGCTTCACCTTGAACGATGGTGAAATCGTGGCAATCTTAGGCTCCAATGGTGCAGGCAAAACCACCATGGTACGTGCCATCACTGGGATGCTCAAACCCAGCGCTGGGTCTGTTATGTTCAACGGTCAAGAGTTGGCTAAGAAAAGCTCTCGCTTCATTTTGGACTCTGGCATTGTGCAAGTGCCAGAAGGCCGCCAACTGTTCACCGATATGACCGTGCTGGAAAACTTGCAAATGGGCGCTTTTAGCAAGGAAACCAAGGCAAACTTCCAAAAGAATTTGGAACGCTCCTACGAGTGGTTCCCCAAGCTGAAAGAACGTGCCAAGCAAGCTGCTGGCACCCTCTCTGGTGGTGAACAACAAATGGTGGCTGTGGCACGCGCTCTGATTGGCGAACCCAAGCTGTTGATTTTGGACGAACCCTCTTTGGGGTTGGCTCCTAACATTGTGGACGACATTTTGGAAGTGGCCAAGACCTTAGCTCGTGACACCGGCATCTCTGTGCTCTTGGTGGAACAAGATTTGACCAAGGCACTCTCTGCCGCCGACCGTGGCTACGTGGTTGAAAATGGTCGCATTTCTCTGGAAGGTACTTCCGCAGAATTGCAAGCCAACGAACACGTGAAAAAAGCATATCTGGGTATCTAATTGTCATTTTCACCGTTTAGCAGTACGGTGTGAATAAAAATTGTAAATTAAAAATTTGAAGGAGATTATTTACATGAAACTGAAGAAAATTCTTGCTCTTGTCTGCACCGCCACCTTGGCTCTGTCCATGCTGGCTGGTTGCTCTAGCTCTAGCGATTCTAGCTCTACCACCGCTTCCACCACCACCAGCCAAGTGACTGAAGCCGCTGAATCTGTGGCAGAAACTTCTGGCGAAACCATCAAACTGGGTACCATCTACTCCATGTCTGGCGGTAACGCAGCCATCGGCGCCAACATCCTGCTGGGTATTGATTTCGCAGTTGCTGAAATCAACGCAGCTGGCGGTGTCAACGGCAAGATGATTGAAGTTGTGCGCGGTGACCACGCTGGCGACGCAGCCACTGGTAAATCCGAAGCAGAACGTCTGGTTACCCAAGAAAACGTTGACATCATGATGGGTTGCCATATGTCCACCGTGACCATCGTTGTGGCTCAAGTTTGCCAACAATACGGTGTGCCCATGATCACCGCTATCTCCACTTTGGACAGCCTGTCCTCCGAAGATAACGCTAGCTTGGATTACTTCTTCCGTCTGTGCCCTCTGAACTCTGTCTATGTTGAAAACATGATGATGTTCTTGGCTGACTCTGAAGCACAAACTGGCGAAAAGATTGAAACCGTGGCTATCTTCACTGATAAGGCTGCCATCGGTCAAGAATTGATTCGTTGCGTGGAACTGTATCAAGAAGAATATGGCATCGAACTGGTTGCCACCGTTGACTACACCTCTAACGCTACCGACCTGTCCGCTCAAGTGCTGGCTCTGAAGCAAGCTGATCCCGACGCCATCCTGTGCGACTCCTACATCGGCGACGCAACCTTGTTCGTCCAAACTCTGAAAGAACAAAACTACAGCCCCAACATGATCGTTGCCAAGGCAAACGGTTTTGCTGACCCCTCCTTGCTGACCAACTTGGGCGATCTGGCCAACGGCATCTGCTCTGTGGTTGAATTCAGCCCTGACCTGACCAACGCTGTTGAAATCAACGCTGACTTCTCCGCTGCTACTGGCGTGGACATGAACGGTCACTCCGCAGAAGCTTACACCGTGGTGTGGTGCTTCAAGGCTGCTTTGGAAGCTGCTGGCTCTGAAGACGGCGAAGCTGTGAAGGCTGCTCTGGAAGAACTGGTTGTGGACGGCTCCTTCGACGGCGGCCGCGACATCGTTCTGCCTTACTCCATGATCGACTTCCAAGATTATGACCTGTCTGGCGACGCACACTACCGTGACAACGTCTACGCTTCTGTGGCTATCGCACAAGTGCAAGACGGCGCATGGTCCACCGTGTGGCCCTACGACTTCGCTTCCAACGACATCACCTATCCCGCTCCTCTGGCCTAATCGACCCCTACAGGTGACTAACTGCTAACACATAAACCTGTACAAAAGAGGGTGTATAAAAAGTGGCTCGCCACTTTTTATACACCCTCTTAGCATCGCTTGCGCGAGGCCAGTCTCCGCCCCCTTCCCTTTGGAACGGGTTTTTATACAGCGCCTTTTTTTGTAGATTATGGTAGACAGACCAAACCTATTTCGAGTATAATGATAGCAAGGCAAATTGGAAAGTAGTGCACCCTAAGCGGACGCAAGGCTAATAGCCTCCCCTGTCAATGGGTTGCACCATCTTTCAATATTGTGACCCACGAAGTCAGCAAAACACTACATTTAAAGGAGGGCATTCCATGTTCAAGACGTTGAAACGAGTGGCATTGTTGTTGTGTGTGGCAGGCGCTCTCTTAACAGGCTGTAGCACTGCAACACAGTCAATCGACGCCACAACGCAAGCCAACGCCACCACCCTTTCCCAACCCATAGAGCTCACGGGTGAGCCCATTCGCATTGGCGCCATCTATGCTCTCAGCGGCAACAATGCCGCCATCGGCACCAACATTCTCCGCGGATTAGACTTTGCCGCCGTGGAAATTAACTTGGCTGGTGGCATAGACGGCCGCCCCATTGAAATCTTACGTGGTGACACCCAAGGCGACGAAGAAACCGCACGCACCGAAGCCATCCGGCTCATCACTGTAGAAGGGGTGCAAGCCATTGTGGGCTGTCACCAGAGCACCATGACAGAAATTGTGGCGCAGGTCTGTGCCGAATATGAAATCCCCATGATCACCGCAATCTCCACTGTGGACAGCATTTCCACTGTGAATAACCCCTACTTATTCCGCCTGTGTCCCATGAACTCTCTATACTTGGAAAATATGTTTATGTACATGGAAGCCCAGCAAGCCCAGACAGGCAAGGAAATCCAAACCATTGCCATTTTTGTGGATGACAGCATGATTGGGCAAGAAGCCATTCGATGTGCACGGATTTATGCCCAAGAATACGGCATGGAAATCGTCACCGAAATCCAATACACCCAAGGCATAGCCGATTTAACCGCCCAAGTGCTAGAACTGAAAGAAGTAGACGCGGATGTGGTGTTGGCAGAAAGCTATGCCTCTGATGCCACCTTGCTATTGCAAACCATGGACGCCCTTTCCTATGAGCCACCCATTTTGATTGCCAAGGCCAATGGCTTCACCGACCCTGTCTTCCTCTCTGCCACCCAAGGCATTTCAGAAGGGGTCACCTCGGTGGTAGAATGGAACACGGACATGACCAAGGGCCAAGAAACCAACACCATGTTCAAAGAGATTTTCGGCGTGGACATGAATGGTCATGCTGCTGAGGCTTACACCGCCATTTGGACGTTCAAATCTGCCTTTGAAGCGGCAGAGGATGCCAGTGGCGAAGCGGTGAAAAACGCCTTGTCCGCTCTGGATATTCAAGGTTCCTTCCCTGATGGGCCTGAGATTATTTTACCCTATGACCGCATCAAATTTGAAAACCACGAGTTTGACGGTGTCATGCACTATAACAACAACATCTACGCGTCGGTGGCCATTGCCCAGATACAAGATGGGGAATACAAAACCGTGTGGCCCTTTGAATATTCCAACGAGAAAATCGTCTATTCTGAAGATGAAACCCTGTCATAACATACGCAAAACGAGCAACAACCCCAGCTTATATAAGCTGGGGTTGTTGCTGCGTTCTAAACCCTTATTAGACAATGGCGCTGTATACGAAGGCGCCCATTCCACGCACCGTCAATTTTGTAATATAGGTAGTCGTCTGTGTTTTCTGCCAAACTTATCGTTCCATCTCCCAATAGGCCACGCTGTAAGGGGGTAGCGTACTGCCGCCACCAAAATCATGGAGGGTGCCATCTAAGAGATTGGTGCCTTGACCGCAGCCAGCGTCAAAATGAGCCGTGTAGGGTTGGTCGCTGGCATTCACAGCCACCAACACCCGTTGGGTATCTGTCTTACGCTCAAAAATCAATTGGTGATTGGTGAGAACGATGTTTTTATAGTTGCCATAACATAGGGCGTGACTGCCAGCTTTGGCACGGTGCATTCGGGACACCGCCTCGCAGGTTTCGTTCCAAACGGGCGTCTCAAAACTGGGGCGTAAATCCTCGTCACATTGATACCCACGCTTGCCCTCTGCCCCCCATTCACTGCCATAGTAGATGCAGGGAATCCCTGGCATGGCAATGGCTACCCCATAGATCAATTTCAAATGATTTGGGTTGGTGAGGGTGCTGGCAATGCGGTTCACATCGTGGTTATCCACAAAGGTGGACAAGTGTTTGCCACGATACAATCCATCCCCTTGGTCACCAAATTGGCGGTTTAAAGAATGGGCAATTTCAAACATATTCATAGAGTTAAAAGCAGAATACAACCCCTTGTAACACTCGTAATTGGTGGCGCTGTGACACATTTGGTCGTTGACGATGGTGTTGTAATTGCCGTGAATCATTTCCCCCAACAGATAGAAGTCTGGTTTGAGCCAATCACAATGGCTCCGCAGACGGCGGAGGAAGTCATGGTCAAGCAGGTATGCCACATCCAAGCGCAGGCCATCGATGCCAAACTCCTTAACCCAGAAGGTGACGCAGTCTAACAGATAATCCACCACTTGGGGATTGCGCAGGTTCAGCTTCACCATTTCATAATGGCCTTCCCACCCCTCGTACCACAGCCCGTCGTTATAATTGGAGTTGCCGTCAAAGCTGATGTTGAACCAGTCTTTATAAGGGGAGTCCCAGCGCTTTTGAAGCACATCTTGGAAGGCAAAGAATCCTCGTCCCACATGGTTAAACACCCCATCTAGCACCACTTTGATGCCTGCTTCATGCAAGTCTTCGCACACGGTTTTCAAATCCTCATTGGTACCAAGGCGCACATCTAATTTGCGATAATCTCGTGTGTCATAGCCGTGCTTATCCGAGTCGAACAGAGGGGAGAAATATACAGCATTGATGCCCAACTTGGTCAAATGGGGAACCCAATCTGACACCTTTAAAATCCGTGGCACCACCACCCCATCATTGTGCAACGGTGCACCGCAAAATCCCAAGGGATAAATTTGATAAAATTGACTTTGTTCTGCCCACATAATTGATACGCTCCTTTTATGCTAATTATATCCATAATATACTAAAACCATGGAAAAGGCAACCATTTGTTATTGCTTTTCCACATAGAAATCGATTGTCTTTGGATTCATTCCTCTCTTGTAATTTCATCCAATATATTGTCTGCTTGGAAGGTAGTACCACTTGGTAAAAAAGGCGCATAAGACTACAAAAAGGAACGAGCCATAAGCCAATGTCATTTAGTTAAGAACTAAATGACAACTAAGAGCTAAAAGTGAAGAGTGAAAAACTATAGAAAACCGATTGCGTTTCCATAGTTTTTCACTCTTAGTCCTTAGTTTTTAGCTGTCATTAAGATAAGCAAAGCTTATCTTAATGACATTGAGCCATAAGCTCGTTCCTTTTTTTGTTTCGCATCTTTCTTATTCAACAGTGGCAATGCAACGTGGAGGATGGCTTTTTGTGGTTGCCAAGGTGACGGCCACCAAGGCCACACCAGAGCACAACACCCCTAGCAAACTACAGCCAACACCCAACGGTTCGCCCAACAGCTTCCACGCGATACAAACCACCAAGCCTGTGAGCATACCAGAGAGAATCCCCGGTGTGTTGGCTTTTTTCCAACACAAAGCCGCCAAACAAGGTAGCCCCATGGCAGACGCATAAAACGTCCACGCAAACATCAGCGCCGCATACGCACTGGTGAAAAACAGTGCCACTAGCAGAGCAAACCCAGAAATTAACACAGTGACGATACGCGATAGCTTCAACGCTCCATCTTCAGACAGGTCAGGATGGATGGTTTTCCAGATGTCGTTGATGCTGGCTTGGGTCGCCACCAAAATACAAGTGTCAGCCGAGGACATCATCACCGACAACAGACCAGCAAAAGTCAGGCCAGTCAAACCAATTGGCAAAATACTTGCCACCATCACAGGAATGGCATAGTCGGCACTGCCGTAATCATTGACCAAGTTGGGGAACAAAATAGCAGCAGACAAGCCCAAGAACAGGGTGATGAAAATGGTGACGGCATAGACCACGGTGCCAGCGAATTGACCACGCAAGGCCGTTTTGGGATTTTTCGCCGCAAAGGCACGTTGCCAAAATTCAGCCCCAGCCAAGGTCATGACAAAATTGGTGAAAATCAAGGTGACCACGGAAGATTGCAGCTCAAAATCAAACATTTCAGAGGGTGTTTGGGCAATCAAGGCGGACAGCCCACCCACTTGACTCACTGCCATCACTGGCAGGGTGATATATACAAACAAAATTAAAATGAAAAACTGCACCAAGTCGGTGTACACCACACCAAAAAGCCCAGCGCTGGCGGTATAAATGGCAAAAATCACCGTGGCAATGATGGCCCCTGTCATATATGTAATGCCGTGGTTGCCGCCGATGACGCTAAAAACCGTGGCCGTGGCGCTAATTTGAGAGCCCACTGTGGCCGCCATGCTGTAAGCAATCATGGCCGCCGCCAACAGCTTTGCTGTTTTGCCAAAGCGCAATTCCATCAACTCAGGAATAGAGGTGACCCCGTATTTTTGCCCAATTTTAGAAATCCGCCCTGTAAAACCAGAGAAAATAAACATACCCACCATGTACGGCAAGGCAATGGCAATGGATACCACGCCACTGGTGTAGGCATAGTTCCCACGACCAATCAAGGCGCTACCGCCAATGATGGAGGCACACACGGTGGCCATCAACACCACAGGCCCCAAACTACGGCCTGCAATGAAAAAATCACTGGAATTTTTTACTTTTCTAGTAAAGTAAAAACCAATGAACAAGGTAAATAACAAATATACAAGGATAATAATGATGTCTAGCAAGGTTACGTGTTCCATAGGGCATCCTCTTTTCTCTAAAAATATTTTTGATTCTCTCCCATTATACACCTTTATTATACATGATTTATTTACATTATGTCAAGTAATTTTAGACAAAATTCACAAATAAAAAAGAGGTATAGAACCAGTGGCCAGCCACTGGTTCTATACCTCTTTCGCATCGCTTGCGCGATGCTATTTTGTATTATTTGCTCACAAATAGTGTAAATACAGACGAAAGCCTACGGTTATCCTCGTTCTACCACCACAACGGTGCGGTAATTGGGGTCTAGGGTTTGGACACGTTGGTTCACCAAATCAGCGATGACACCGTCTTCCATGTCGTATTGATAGGGCACCACTAAGTCGAAAATCAGCTTGGTATACACTTCCCCTGGTACCATGCGAAAATCATGAATATGGAAGGTGGCATTGATTTGCTTGACAATGGCCTCCACTTTTTGGGCGGTGGGTTGGGTGATACCGTCAGTGGTGACAATAGGGTCCATATGAATGACTGCATTGCACCCTAGTTCCTTGCCTAAGGTTTGCTCCGCTTGGTCGATTTCCTCATGCAATTGAAGAAAATCCCCTTCTGCTGGCACCTCTGCGTGGAGAGAAATCATCATCCGTCCTGGGCCGTAATCGTGAATCATTAAATCGTGCATCCCCAGCACACAGTCATGGGCAAGAACAATGTTTTGAATTTTCACCACCAGCTCTGGCGATGGGGCTGAGCCCAGCAAAGGGTCGATGGTGTCTTTGCCAGCACGCAAGCCAGAGAGCAAAATAAACCCTGCCACTGCCAAACCGCACCAACCGTCTAGCGCCAACTCCAGCACCTGCCCAGCGATGGTGGCAAGCAGCACCACCGACGTGGCCACCACATCAGACAGGGAATCCGTCGCCGTGGCTTTCAAGGCCACCGAGTCAATTTCCTTGCCAATACGACGATTGTAGCTGTACATATATAGCTTCACGACAATAGACACCGCCAAAATACCAATGGTCAACGGTGTCACCATCACGGGGGTATATTGTAGGATTTGCCCAACAGATTGTTGCCCCAACTCCAAACCCATGAGAATAATCATCAGCGCCACAACTAGGCCTGCCAGATACTCAATCCGTCCGTGACCAAAGGGATGGTGCGGGTCTGGCTTTTGCTCCGCCAAACGAAAACCCAACAGCGTCACCAGCGACGAGCCAGCGTCAGAGAGGTTATTAAACCCGTCTGCCATAATGGCAATGGAACCAGCGAGCAGTCCTGCCACCATCTTACCAAAAAACAGCACCACATTGAGCCCAATGCCCACCGCGCCACACACCATGCCATAGATGGAACGGTGTTTTTGGGGCGGTAAATTGACGCAATAGCGCTTGCATAACCATAGAATCAAAGCGTAGTCTCCTTTTTCACATAGAACCGTCGGGTAAACCCATAACAAAGGGGCACCAAATAGAGATATACCGCCCATGGCACTGCCCATAAATCCGCGCCCAACATGGCTAACGGTATGGTCAAGGCAATGCACCAAGGCACCAGTCCAGCCAGCATCACCCCAGAGTTTGCAATGTCCATGGCATGGTCACAAGGGGTCACGTTTTCCCGTTGGTACAGAGGTTTGAGCATCCCTGTCGTTAAAATCACCAGTACACTTTGGTTGCAAAACACCATCCCAGTGAGCAAACTGAGTGCAAAGGTGGCGCTGTATAAGCCAAAGCGCTGTGCCAGCCGTTCTATAACCTGTTCCACAGAGGCAAGGGCATGAAGCTGGGTCAAAATCCCAGCATACAAACTGGTAATCAGCACCACAGCAGAGCCATTGACCATGGACACCAGTCCACCACCATCTAAAACCCCTTGTAGGTCTGGGTGTGTGGGCGTATAGCCAAAAACGGCGCAGGAAATGGCCTCTTGCCACGATACACCTTGCAAGGTGATGGTCAACACCAACGCCACCACAGCGCTAAGCGCCATGGCAAATTTCACTGGTACCTTCAAAAGCACCAATGCAAAAATCACCACCGCTGGCAAGGTCACCGCCCAGTGGAAGGAAAATTGTTCTTCCAAGGCCAGCATCACGTTGCTCTGCCCAATTTCCATAGGATACAAAGGCGACACCACGGCATACACTGCCACGGTGATGGCCAAGGGCAGCCACGCAGTTTTCATCATTTGGCGCACGTTATCGTATAGGGATGAATTGGTGCAAGCCGCCACCAGCGTGGCGCAAGAGGACATAGGGGAACCACGGTCGCCAAAGTATGCACCAGATAAAATCACCCCAGCCACCAATGGAATGGGCACACCGCCAGCCCGTGCCAGCGTAATGAGCACCACCCCAGCCGTACCCACCACCCCAAAGGAGGTGCCAAGGGCAAAGCTGAAAAACACGGTGAGCACAAAAGCTGTCAGCACGAACCAATCGGGAGAAATGGCACGGAGGCCATAGTAGAGAAAATATCCAATGGTGCCGCTGCTGCGCCACAGCCCCATCACCATGCCGATGAGCAAAAACACAGGGATCACAATCAGCGCTGTTTTCCCTTCTGTCCATGCCATTTTGGCGATGGCAGACAAGCTGTGCCCCTTGGATTTTGCCAGCAGGACAAACACCGCCAACCCAAAGGCCAATGGATACACCAAGTTGATACCCATCACCAATGAAGCCATCACCGCCCCTAAAAACAGGGCAAAGCTTACCAGCATAGTTTACAGTCCAGAGGGAATGACCAAGGTCATTTTACAGCACAGATTATCTAAATCATCGTCGGTGGCGGCGCCAATGCGCAGTTTGGAACCACAGCTGTGGCAGGTAATGTCCACAGTGCTACGGCGCACGGCAATGCCGTAATCCTCCGCCCCACATTGGCAGGTGATGCCGTGGGGACGGCTGGCAATGTCTTTAAGCTCGGAGAGCACTTCGTACATCAGTGCCGAGTCAGAGAAGTTTTCAGGGTTTTCCGCTTGCTGTTGTTGGTGTTCTTTGTCTGCCAAAATCGCCAGTTCACGGAGGTTTTTCTCCACCGTGCCTTCTTCGCCGATGAAGCAGGAGAATTGCTTGGTTTTGGCACAGCCCAAACCCATATCCGTATGGTGAACACGGGTGGGCGAACATTTTGCCACGTGGGTTTCCCCACACAGTCCACAGGGGACGTAAATGTGGTATTGTTCGCCGTCATATTGGACTTGCAGACTGCTTTTTTCACAGTCGCAAGACACGGTTGCATTAGACGCTTCCAACGCAAAAATGGAGCGGCTGCCCATTACCATTTGCCCACAGTGGGGGCAGAGATAGCCAAAGGTGACCATCGTATCCATAGTGTGTACCTCTCAGTATCTAAAGTATATTGACCAATCTAACAGTATATCACGATTTTTCTTCTGTGTATATAATTTTTTAGTCTGCAACCACTGCTTTCATCGCAACCGCCAGACCTTGGGTGGCAATGGTGCGCCAGTGTGCCGTGACTGTGGCTTCAAAATCAGGAATTGCCGTCAAATCACAGCCCCAGAAGGCCTCATGGGAGGCCACGGCATGGATAAACCCATCGTCTTGACTATGCTGGGCGAAGAATTGTAGCACTTCCATGTTGTCGATGATGGGATAGCTTGCCCCATCTCGACAGCCAAGCAAACTGTTACCAGAGATTTCTTTGCCCGTATAAAACGCCAGCAAAGCGGCAAAGGAAAACACCAGACGCTCTGGTAGCGTTCCAAATTGAGCGTGATATTCCAAAATGGTGGGCAGCACTCTGGCGCGCCACTTGGACACACTGTTGAGGGAAATATCCAACAGTTTATGGTCAATGTAGGGGTTTTGGAAGCGGTCTTTCACGGCGCTGGCAAAGTGCGCCAAATCTTCTTTGGGCAAATCGATGACGGGCATAATTTCCTGTTCTAACGCTTGGGTCAAAAAGGCGGAAATGGTCTGGTCTGCCATGCAGTCACGGACAATGTCATAGCCCATTAAATAGGCCGCCAAGGCGGTGGAGGTATGGGCGCCGTTTAAAATCCGCACCTTGCGCTTTTTGTATGGCCCTTGGTCGTCGCAGATGAGAATGGGCAGTCCAGAGCCTTCTAATTTCAGCGCTTCCCCCACCCATTGTGGCCCTTCAATCACCCAGTTGGCAAAGGGTTCTCCCACGGTGGCAAGACGGTCGATATAGCCATTTTCAACGTCTAGCTGATCGGCTTCATCACTGGGATACCCAGTGACAATACGGTCAACCAGTGTGCTACAAAAGGTGTTGGCTGTCTCTATCCACTGGGCAAAAGTTTGGGGCAATTGCCACTGCTTGGCATAGCGCAACACACAGGATTTCAAGGCCTCCCCATTGGCATCAATCAGTTCACAGGGCAAAAATACCACGCCAGCGTCTGCCGCCCCACCAAAGTGGGTGAACCGCGCATACAGCCATTGGGTCACCTTGGCAGGAAAGGCGGTGGCTGGCGCGTCAGTCAATTGGCAAACTTCATCGTAGACGATGCCAGCTTCTGTGGTGTTGGAGAGGACAAAGGCCATGTCTGGATTTTGCGCCGTTTGTAGAAAACCTTCAAAATCAGCATAGGGGCTAAGGCAGCGGCTAACGCTGGAAACCATCCGCCGCTTAGACTGAGCCACCCCATTTTCCATGCCACGCAAGTACACAGTATACAGCCCTTCTTGGGCGTTGAACCGCTCTGCCTTGCCACGATGGGTGGGGTTTACCAGCACCACCTTGGCATTCAAATCGCAGCGCTCATTGAGCACATCAATGAAATAATCGGCAAAGCCACGGAGAAAATTCCCTTCCCCAAATTGCAAAATCCGCTCTGGTGCAGTTTTTAAACTATAGCCTTGATAGTCCATAATTTCCAAAGTAGCATAAGATAGTTGTTCCATAAATATGACTCCCTCTCCCCGTGATGTTTTTTTCACACTATAGTATAGCATAAAGGTTTGCCGTTTGGACATACTAACATTAAATTTCTTACACGCAGGAGGATAAACCTATGGGAGCAACACGATTGGGTGCCCAGACGGTGGCATTGGAGCGCCCACCGCGGGTGGTTTCATGGGGGAGCATCGGGGGCAAAGCTGAGGCCAAAGGCCCTCTGGCACAGGGATTTGACATGGTGAACCACGACAGTTTTTTCGGCCAAAAAACATGGGAACAGGCAGAGGTTGCCATGCAAAAAACAGCCCTCTCCACCGCCTTAACCAAAGGCAAGCTACAGCCCTCCGCCTTGGGCTATGTCCTCTCTGGAGACTTGCTCAACCAATGCGTGGGTGCCTCCTTTGCCATGCGGTCGTTTGCGGTGCCGTTTTTAGGGCTCTACAATGCCTGCGCCACCATGGGGGAAGGGTTGGGCTTAGGCGCCATGCTGATTTCTGGCGGCATGGCGCATCACATCGCCGCCATGGCCTCATCCCATTTTTGCGGCGTAGAGCGCCAATACCGCACCCCCATGCCCTACGGTAATCAACGCACCCCCACCGCCCAATGGACGGCCACCGCCGCCGGTTGTTGCATTCTAGGCACCACCGGCACCAACATTGCCATCACCCACGTCACCACAGGCAAAGTGGTAGATTGGGGCATTAAAGATGCCAACAACATGGGGGCCGCCATGGCACCTGGGAGTGTGAATTTAGGACCATGTCCCGAAAATGCAACAAACCAGTGCCAACGCACTGGTTTGTTTGATATTTGTGTCAGTATAGCATAAAATGTGGGGGTTGTAAAGCAAACGCAAGGAAATAGTTGCAAGAACCGCACCTTTGCTGTATACTGGATTTAATATCCAAATTTAGGAGGTAGCGACCATGGCAAAAGAGTATTTGGAAAGCAAATATGTAGAAGTCACCCCCAGTGTAGAACTCCACTATTGGGAACAAGGGGCAGGCAAACCCTTGGTGTTCATCCCTGGTTTGACCTTTTCTGGCGAGATTTTCAAGGCACAAATTGCCCATTTTTCAAAAGCTTACCGTGTGATTGCCATTGACCCCAGAGGGCAAGGCTTTTCCAGCAAAACGGCAGACGGCAACGACTATCTGACCCACGGTCGTGACCTGCACGGCTTGATGACCGCTTTGGATTTGCACGATGCGGTGCTCATCGGTTGGAGCACTGGTAACTTGGATGCATGGAGCTATGTCCAGCAGTTTGGCAAAGACAAACTCCGTGGCATTGTTACCATTGATATGTCTCCCCTGCCCATGTCCCCCGACCCCACTTGTTGGACAGAGGGTTCCATCGAAGAACTGTCTGAAGTGGCAAGCCAAATCCTCAGCGTTCCCAGTGGCCCTCGAGACTTTTTCAGTGGCTACACCACTGACATTATGATTCAACGAGATGTTCCAGCAGAGGAATTGTCCTACATCCTAGATATGTCTTGTCGCACGCCTTACTGGATTTGCAAGGCATTGTTCTGCGATGCCATGTTCTGCAACTTCTTAGAAACTGCCCAAGATTTAGGGGCAAACTTCCCCAGTTTGATGTTCATTGCAGAGCATTGGGCCGACGTGGCAAAGCCCTTTGTGGAAGAAAAACTCCCCGGCTACGACCACCACGTCATGGGCGGACACCTGATGTTCTACGAATATCCCGACACATGGAACGCCGTGTTAGAAGGGTTCTTAGACAAATTATAAGGCAAAAAAACGAGCCAAATCTGGCTCGTTTTTTTATGTTTCATTAGATTCTAGCAACACGCTTGCCCTCTTTTGAATTTGCTTTTCAATGGCCTTGAGCCGTTTGGTTGGTAGGTTATAGGCAGGATGCTTTTTGAATTGGAAGGTCAAGAGTTTGCGTAGCCCTTTGTGGTGATCAGGACGGAGAACCTCTTTAGCGGTGCCTAGGAAGTCATCGTACACGTTGGGGTACAGGGTGGCGATGTATTTGTCTAAGGATTCAGTGGATTCCCAATATTCTCCTCTGGCAAAGTTAAACAAGGCATTGCCATGGTCAAACAAGGGCGCAGGGGCAACAATTTGATTGGTCTGTGTGTCTACCAATACACCGAAGTTGCCGAAATGGCGGTCGGTGTTGCAAATCAAGGCATCCAATACCAACATATCTTCCAATGCGTGGGTGAAGGTTTCCCCTAAGGTGGCGTAATAGGTTTTTACAGCACCAAGTCCCCCACTGGTCACAAGGCGACCAACAGGGATAAAAGCCCTGTCTTGACTGGTGAACAGCGGACAGGTGGAACAGAGTTGCCCCTTCCATTTGGACAGATTATATTGCACCACATCGAAGCCCATGGCATCGGCAATTTGAGCGGCATAAAACTCAGAATAGGGTTCATACCCTGTGTTGGAAGCCCCAGTGGTGGCACCCTTCCACAAGGACACCACACCGCTTTGTCTGCGCCAACATTTGGGCAACATCCCATCGGTGGTAAACTCAGGACTAGAGGCCAAAGAGGGGCGCTCTTGACTACCATAGCCAGTGAACGCCACCTGTGCTAACACACGGCTCAAGTTGTTGGCGTACAAATTCACTTGGGCAAAGGTGGCAGTATCGTCCACGGTAGTGACCCAATAGCAGTCGTTCAACGACAGCCCCTTGCAGGCCAGCAAAATCCCCATGGGACGGTTCAAACTAAGCCCTTGCTTGGCCAACAACTCATGGACAAAGGCACGATTTTTAGGAATGGTACGCCGACGAAGCCAACTGGACAGATTCTTCACATCCAAATCCAAAGGCAATCGCCATGCTTCCTCACTTTGCCACAAAATCTCAATGTCAGGACTGCTGGTGTCCATGGTTGCCGAAAAATGCAGTACATTGACATCAAAATGCTTGAGATAAAATTCCATAAACACAGCCTCCTTTTGTTGGTTTTTGTATAGTATACCACGATTTGATGCACTTGAAAATAGGTGTTTTAACGTAGCAACTTAGGATAATCGGTTGCACCGTTGACGATGCGATAGATATAAACTTGGTTAGAAAATACTTTGTAGACGCACACATAGGGGGATTTAATCACCAGTTTGCGAAACCCATTGCTTGCCAGCACTGGGTCAGGATGGGTTTGCCCCACAAGGGGAAAGGTTTCTAACTTAGCGATGGTCTCTTTCATGGTAGCATAGATGGTACGCCCAGACGCTACACCCACATGGGTGACATGGAACTTGACAATCTCCTCCAAGTCCATCACAGCCTCTGGAGAATAAACCAATTTATGATTCATAGGCACGGAAAATGTCCTCCATCTTGGCATCTACTTGGTCGCTTGTATAAGCTGGCGCACCACTGAGGCGAGACAACTCCGCTTGATACACCATGTCTCGATGACGGAACATTTTTTCCCGTTCTTCATAGGCTTGCATACTCATGACCACCATGTCCGATTCACCCTTATTGGTAATGAAAATAGGTTCGCCAGAAGCCTTGGCAAGCTGAGAAATTTGAGGATATTCATTGCGAAGTGCAGTGGATGGTTTGATATTCATAGTAGCACCTCCTTGTTTTATGGCAATATTCTATCATAATCATGATAGAATTGCAAGAATCATTTCTCCTCTTGCCCCTCAATATACTCTCTCGCCAACTGGAAGGCATCGGCGAAGGTGAATTGAATGGTGATGTCACCGCCTTCGTGGACGTAAATCATGTCAATGAGCTGGGTCACAATGTCACGAGTCAAATGTTGGAGATTGCGGTATTGCTTAAATTCTTTGAGGAACGCATTGGTGCCGTCCACCCCTTGTTGTAGCTCCGTTTGCTGGGCTTGTAAGGCGGCGATAGTCTGGTCATGGCGGTCAATTTCCATTTCAAACTTGGCTTTCAAGGCGGTGTATTCCTCTTTGGAAATGTCCCCATTTTTCCAATCTGGATACAGCTCTAGCTTCATGCGCTTGGCAGTTTCTTGGGCTTGCTGGGCACGACGAATGCCCTCTTGCAACCGCTGAGACTGGCGATTGCCACCACTGGTTTCGTTGATAGATGCAATCAACTCATCCATCTCCACCGCCAAGGCGATTTGTTGTTGCACCGCCTGCAACACCGCCTGTTCCAAACGGTCAGAACGGATGGTATGCTTGGTGCAAGCGCCGTTGTTCATCTTCTTATAGGTGGCGCAAATGTAGTAGTGATAGTCGCCGTAGGGCTGAGAAATCAGCTTGCGGTTCATGGCACGCTTACAGTCGGCACATCGCAACAGCCCAGAAAATAGATATTCCTTCTGGGTGGCAGGAGAGGCACGGCGGTCACGAGTGAACAGGTCTTGCACACGGTCAAAGGTCTCCTTGTCAATGATAGCAGGATGGGTGTTTTCTACCTCAATCCACTGGTCTGACGGAATGGCTTCGGAGACATGAAGCTTATAGCTTTTGATGCGGTTTTTTCCCTGCACCATGGTGCCAGTGTAGAGCTTGTTTCGCAAAATCCGACGCACAGAACTGTCAGGCCACAGACCGTCTAGCATCTCTCCTGCTGGGTGGCGGTAGTCAAACCCTTTGCGTCGCTTATACTCACTGGGATTGGGAACGCCCAGAGCATTGAGTCGTTTGGCAATACCAATGATGCTGGTGCCTTCTAAAAACCACTGGTAAATGTCCTGCACCACCGCCGCCGCTTCGTCATCAATAAGAAGTTTTCCCTTTTGATTTGGGTCTTTCACATAGCCATAAGAGGCGAAAGAGCCGATGAACTGCCCTTGCTTACGTTTGATGTCCAGTGAGGAGCGGATTTTGTTGGAAATATCCCGTGCGTACTCATCGTTTAAAATGTTCTTCACAGGAATCAGCAAGGTGTTCATGGTTTGGGGGCTGAGATAGCTGTCCAGATGGTCGTTGACCGAGATAAACCGTAGGTTTAGAAGCGGAAATACCTGCTCCAAATAAGTGCCAACGCCGATGTAGTTTCGCCCCAGACGAGACAAATCTTTGACGATGATGCAATTGATTTTGCCAGCTCTGGCATCGGCCATCATCTGCTCAAAGGCAGGGCGGTCAAAGGATGTGCCAGACCAGCCATCATCTTGGTAGATTTTAGGCGGTGCCATGTCAGGTTGCTGGGTCAGGAAATCCTCAAGTTGGGTGCGTTGGTTGGCGATGCTGTCGCTTTCCTCTTTGTCGCCATCCTCACGGGACAGACGAATGTAGAGGGCAGGATGCCATAGCTTGGCATTTGCAGTGGACGGTGTGTTGCTAAGGGAATTTGCTTGAAATTTGCTATTGCGTGGCATGGTATCCTGCCCCCTTTCGTGTTAGATTTTAGATGGAAATCCCAGTGTTATTGCTGGCAGATACGGGTCATTTTTTCTTGCAATGTGGGTGCCCCATTGCAATACCGCATTTCCACAGACATCCCATTTATCTGCATTTGATAAGGGTTGTCGGTGGCACGCAAGAAAGATGCAATCCGCTCTTGCACAGGTAGTGTTTGGTCAATGTGCGGTTGATTGGTCATAGGTATCATCGCCTCGCTTTCATGTTCAATGTACCCCATTGACTGGTGTTTTATTCCATGTGATATCAATGGGAAGTGGGTGTGTTCTATGGGAATGATATATGGAGGAAATCCACAACCTTAACAGAACGTGGGGAAGGGGTTACATGTCGTCCCTAACTGTAAGCCCTTGATAGCCTCTGTTGCCAGATGCAACCCGTTTTACATGTTGGACTGGCAACTTTTCAGCCAATATCAATGACTTGAAAAGTCGAGCAAACTCTAGCTTGTCTAGAGGAATTGCTTCGCCTTCACAGTAGGCACAATAGTGTTGATACAGGGCTTCGGAGGTGATGGAGGCATCCACTTTTAGCAGGCAACAGGCCTTCAAAAAGCTCTTCACCGAGTCATAGCCAATGCGAGAATCTTTTGCTTGGTATTCATCAGGCACTTCAGCTCGGATGGGTTGGCATCCATCCGCCATAAGGCGGCTATATTCCAAGATGGCTTGTCCCACGATGTAGGCGCGCTCCTCCGTCAAGGCTTCAAAGAGTTGGGGAATGCGGTCTTCTTCCACTGGTGTTCCCATAAAGGGAATGATGACCATACGCTTTAACAGAGCCTCTTCTTCCGCTAGATTATTCAGCCGAATGGGATGATTGCCTGCGCAGATGAAGATAGGTTTATGATAGACGGTAATGCCGTCTTTATACTTCGGCTCGATGCGGATGGCATCATCGCCAACCAATTGCTTGAGCATCCCCACAGCCGCTTTGGGCAAAATGGTGTCATCCAAATCCATACATAAGATGACTTTTTTGCCTCGGATGTTGCCCAGCGCAAATTTATCTTTGAAGCTACTCATTCCGCAGAGACTGGTGACGGTATCTTCCCCTAAAAGAGAAGCAATCAATCGCCCCAATTGGGTTTTGCCAGTGCCAGATGGGCCAATGATGGCAAAAAAGGTTTTGCATTGCAAACCTGTCAGTGCCACAATCAACATCTGGAGGACCTGGCGGCGTATCAGCTCACTTCCTTGTCCAGCACAAGCAATAAATTGCTCGAAGGTTTCACCAGAAGCACAGGGGATGTCCGCATGGGCAAAGTCCAGACAGGTGAGCAGGTAATCCTCAGGCATGTGAGGATAGAATTCCCCAGTGTACAGATTGAGCGTGCCATCTGTGAAGTTCAACAGATGACTATGATGAGGCAATGGCTCGTCGCGCTGAATTTCTGGCGCATGGCGTATCAACCAATCAATGGATTTATAGGTTTGAGGCACCAGTGTACCATCGATACCACGCTCAGAAAAATATTGTCGCAACGCTACATGCAGCTGATGGACAGACAACTGTTTCCAGTGGGTACCTGTGTATTGATACGCCTCTTCTTTATAAATCATCAATTGCAGTGCTATGGCACATTTTTTAGCAAATTCCACCATATCTGCATCGGTAAACTTCGTACCAGGTTTTGATTGCATAACGGGTGGAGATGGCTTATACTTGGAAGGAGAACGGTTGGTAGTGATCCCCAGGGCTTGGAGAAGCTCCGTCCCATCTTGACCATCAGGAAGCAGGAGTGGTTCATTGAAGTCCTCTACTGTGATAGGGTCTCCTGCAGGGAAATAGGATAGCCATAGCATTGGGTCCATATCACCGTCTTGCAGACAGATGGGGTCTTCGAAGGATTGGTTGTCAACTGCAGGGAGTACATACAAGAGTTCTTCGATGGCACAAGTGCCGGCTAAATCAGGCAAGGAATCAAATGTGTCATGGGTGATGGTTGTATCTCCCGTGTTGGATAGTATGGACTTTAGTTCTTCATCAAAATGCATAGAAGCTCCTTTCAGCCTTGAAGTTGATGGGATTGTTCCGTACCACTAGCCCCGTGTTCACGGAGCGCAGCATAATACCACATTTGGATGATATCGGAATTGGTGCTCAGGGCGGCCACCTGCATAGGGAGGGATTGAGCAGTTGCGTCGAAGTGAATGTTTACCCCCAGGAGTTCTGGGGTTTCCATGGTGGAGTCGGATTTGGTAGCATTGGCGATATCTGCAACTGCAAACATTTGCAGTGCACACCCATCTCTTTGAGATGAGGCCAACACATTTTTTGCGTTGTCGGTCAGAATATATTCTGCCGTAGTGCGGTCCGAACCAGCGATGAAGTAGAGGCGAGCATCGTATGATGCTAAGTCGAAGGTGATGATACCTTCTGGTGTGGACACCTTGCCCATCAGTGCCTTCAGCGGATGGTTGCTGTTTTGAACGATAAAATCCCGCTGTTGCGCAAGATGTGGATTGCAACAGATAACACCATACGCGCGGTTACCAACGGCAAGGCCTGCGCCCATTTTTGACATGAGTTGGGTTTCTTCTGGAGTCATAGGTGAAGGTGCGGAGGCGGGAGCGGTTGCGGGGGTGTGTGCGAAGGTGTTTGCAGGGGTGTGTGCGAGGGTAGGGGTGCCGGTTTGGATGGTGCTGGTCATGAAATTTTGGTTCATAATATTTCTCCATTTCGTGTTTTGATAGTATCGACTCCTGATGAGTGCGATCTAAGCGTAGTATACACCATCCGACGGGCTTTTTAGAGGGTGCAAAATTTACCCCAAAAATAGTTTTGGGGTAAATTTTGCACCCTTGATAAGATAGGCATACTTATTGTAAATTAAAAGGTTAGAATTAAATAGGAGAGTACATATGAAGAAGCCAACGCCAAATGATACGAGCTATGATTTTAAGAAAATGAAGAGCGATATCGACAAGGCAGTTACCGAGACTAGGCGCAAAGTGTATAAGCTTGAATACTCTCGTAATGTGTCTTTGTCAACTTAAAAATACACAAAAAGGGCGCGTAAAAGTGCATAGGGTCAGCGTTGGGGAATAACATTAGCGAGAAAAAACTTAAAAAATTGCTGAAAAATGTCGAAAACGGAAGTGGGCTTCCTGTTATTTGCTAAATTCTTCTTGTATAATGAAAACAAGAAGGAGGTGTGCACAATGGCTAGAAATGAACTTGGCGTTGCTTTAAAAGGGTTCCGTATAGAACAAGGGATGACGCAGGAAATGGTAGAGGGTCGCAGTGGAATTTCTGTTAGAACAATTCGGGATGCAGAGCGAGGAAGCAAAGATACAAAAATGAGTACACTTCAAACATTGGGCAATGTATATGGCATGGAACTGGGGTTTTACCCAAAAACCTTTCAGATGGAGAGGGGTGAGTTGCAATGGGTAGCGTAGACATTGCAGAAATTTACAGCCTGCTTTACTCCTTAGGCATCACCGCCAACTATCGAGGTTTTTTCCATACCAGCTACGCCGTCTATCTCGTCATACAAAATCCAGAAAGGCTGCTCCTCATCACCAAGTGGCTGTACCCAGAGGTAGCCAAACACTATAAAACCACTTGGCAATGCGTTGAGCGCAACATTCGCACAATCACAGAGCTTATTTGGATACACAATCGAATTTTGTTAGAGCAGATGGCGCACCATCCTATGGAGAAAAAACCTAGGAATGGTGCTTTTTTGTCCCTTCTAGCCTCAACGCTCACGTTGCCTGGACATGGATTGTGTCAAGCGGTAGCTCTCCCCAGAGAAGATGACTATGTGCGAATGGTGTACCAAGCGGTCAATGAGAGCTGCCGTCAAGCGGTTATCCCCAAAGACTGTATTCCATTGAGAGAATTCCAGATTGGATGTAATGATGAGGCTTTTCCGCTCATAACAGTCGGCAATCACTTGGAATAACAGCTCTGCTGCCGCTTTGTGCAACGGTACAAAACCAATTTCATCAATGACCATTAACTGCACCTTTTTTAGCGTAGATAAGAAACTGTTCAAGGTGCCCTTGTTGTTCTTTTCCAATAAAATATTGGCAAGAGATGCAGCTGTAAAGAAGCGAACAGGCCGTCCTTCTTGGCAGGCGTTCAACGCCAGAGCTGTGGCAAGATGGGTCTTGCCTGTCCCAACGGCGCCCATAAAAATAAGGTTTTCCTTGGGTGCCAAAAATTGCAAATCTTCCATATACTCTCGTGTTAGTCCAACTGGCAGTGCTATTTCATTGCGCCAAGTGAAGTCATCCAAGGTTTTTAGCACCCCAAATCCTGCACTTTTTACCATGCGGTTAATGCGGTTTATTTCTCGTTCTCGCAACTCCAGTTGTAATAAATCGGTTAGATATTGCTCATTATTTCGGTATTCCACACTTGTCCACTCTTTTGCCAAACCACCTAATTTCAAGGTTTTCATGTATTGCTCAACCATGTAAATCACCTCCTATCAATCCGTCGTAAGCGCTCAAATTTGGCGTGTAATGTAGGTCAGGCGTGGTAATATCCAAAGTCAACGGCTCTGGTCGGTGTTCCTTTTTGGCAATCATGTAGTAGCATTGGCGGACACTATCCGCATCGGTGCGGCCATTCTCATGCGCCAACTCTAGCACTTCGTCGCAAAAGGTGGCGTTGCCATCTTGGACGATTTCATCCAGTAATTGTAGCGCACTTTTTCGTGCCTGTCCTTGGGCTTGGTGGAGATGCTGTTGCCAAAGAGGTGGCATTTGGTTGAAGAATCGAGTGTGAGATACCCCGCCAGGCTTTCTGCATAAAACGCCAACATACTGTTTCCAATCATAGTACTCTTGGTGTGTTTCATAACTTCTTTTATAACTTCCAACTAAGGTATGGTCATGGTAAAATTCAATGCAGTCATAATAAATTTTCGCTTGCACAATCTCTCGACTCAGCGCTGGTGACAGACCATACTTATTGGTGTCAATGGTGACAAAGCCATATTTATTCACCGCCAAGCTTTCGTAACGGAACACCGAAAAAGGGTGCTCTGGCAGGGGTAGTAGCGCCTCACGATCTGCTTCCCACAGTTCCTGTATCTCAATCTGATGCTTGTAATGGAGACGCTGTGCATCCTGCTCGCACCAGTCGAAAAGCTGTTCGTTGAAGGTATCGAAGGAGGTAATGGTCGGCACAGGAACAAAGGCGTTTCTGCGGCTATATCCCACTTTATTCTCCACGTTGCCTTTCTCGTTGCCAGCGGCAGGATTGCAGAATTCAGCCTTAAATCGGTAATGCAGCATGAATCGGGTGAATCCATCGGTCAGCACTCGTTCACCATGGTCTAGGACCTTCACCACGGCGGTAGACATATTGTCGAAGCGGATGACGGGTGGCACGCCACCCATGTGCTCAAAAATCTGCTTCATGCCTTCTAGCAAGCATTCTTGGTTTTGGGCTGGGAAATCTTGGGTGTATCCCTTGTTGGAATTGGGGAAGGACAGGGTTAGGGCGTAGCCTGTCCGCACTTTGGATGAGGCGTCGTTGTAGATGTGCTCGCCAAAATCCACTTGCCCACTGCCGTGGGGATGCGCCAGAGGCAGATAACCATCGGTTTGGCTGCTCATGGCGAATTTCTTCTTGCGCACATAACGCTTTACGCTGGAGTAGCTACCGAGGAATTTTTCTTCATCTCGTAAACGGCAATAGATTCGCCAAATTGTGTGTCGTTGCTTGCGTGGAATTTTGGTGTCATCCTCTAACCATTGGTCTATGATAGGGATGAAATCCCCTAAAATTGGATAGCTTTCTGCTTGAATGTTGGGTAGATGCTCATCGTTCCAGTCGTCTTTATGGGCGTACTTGCGCACCGTGCGATAATTGAGTCCTGTGATTTTTGCGATTTCATTGAGACTTTTCTCTTGGTTTTCGTACAAATCTTTGATATAATTCTTTTGAGCCATTCTTATCACCTTTCCGCTACCTCCTTAGTTCTAGACAAACTAATGGTAGCTCTTTTTTGAGGTGCTGACAATGGCTCTTTTTTTACGAGCCCAACCTATGCACTTTTCGCGCCCTTTTTCGGTACTTTTATTTTAGTGGAAACACGTAATGCAAAATTATCAGAGAAGTCCCAAGCTTTTAGGTATGCCCAAAACTATTTGGGAGAGATAAATCAAGTTATAAAGGAAAAAGAAAATTCTCAAACCATAGAACTGTTTCCTGCGCTTCATGCAGATTTTTGCTATGCTATTGTACAGGATAATGATACGCTCTTAAAATACTTGCCTTATGTAATGACCGCTTTTTACTGGAATAGTCAGACCATTAAATTCCCAAGACTTCTTGAAGAAATTGAAAAGTATAATCCCAAAACAGATGATGATAGCGTACCAACAAAAAGTGAAAAGGTTAATCGCAAAACAGTTGTTGATAACCTACCAACAAAAATACGGAAGGATATCAACACCCTTTTTACTCTATCGGGTGTAACTCATCGGAATGACGGTATTAACTACCAAAAAACCAAGCCAGTACTGCGCCATGAAGACGCTGGCTTTCAAGCGATTTATCGAGAGGTATTAGAAACGCATTTAATCAATCGCTATTATAAAGAACAAAAGTTGTTGGGGTTGCTGCTTGGGTTAGGGTATTCACAAGAAACCGTTGAGAATCTGCATGCTACCATTAAAAGCGTGATGCGCTCAAAAAAATCGGAAACAGAAAAGGCTGAAAAAATTGTTGCAGAGTTAATCACTCAAATTCCGCTAGAGTTTTTTCGAAAAATTCAAAAGTTAGAGATAAATCCAGTTACTTTAGAGTGCCTAAGGAGCATTAGGGAAGAGGTTTTAGATGCATTTATTCTATCTGATAAAACGAAGGAGAAATCGCAATCAAGCAGCATCTCCCAACGCATAGAAAGTAAAGTCTATCGTCAAAGCTTTACACCATTTTATTCTGAAGGACTTTCCTATTATGAGGGATCTAGTCCAGTGGAACAAAAGTTATATTTTAAACATCTATACTTAGCTATGCTATATTCCGTATTTACTTTGGCGTGCTTTCAAGATTCTAAATTACAAGATAAAATTGATTACACTGCGTCATATGCATTGTTTCAAGAACATACATTGTCATTTCATCTCCATTTAGACCAAGACGCACGCTTTTCATTACATGACATTAAAAAAAGCTTTTATACTAAGCAATTAAAAAATGATACATTCTTATCATATTTTTCTGATAACTATATTAAGAATGATACATTCAAAGATACACTATCCTTTCTTTCAGAAAGCGTCGAAGCATTGGAATGCTCAAATGCACTGCGTATAATGGTCCCCCTGTCAAGACCACTTCCTCAAAATTTATCGTGAACACAACAACCTATTTTGCTTCCTGAGCCAAGCCTGGTTGTGGTTACCTCCAGGGTAGCCGCCCGAAGGGTTGCCTTGACCGACTGGGTCAGGCTGGTACAATGGGAAAGGCGAGGGGAACGGCCTCCGCCTACAACCCACGACCTCCCGTCGCCACCAGTCCTCAACCAGCCTGTGCCAGACTGTCAAGGTGGTTGGTTGGCGTTGTGAAGGCTGCCCCATACACGGCCTCTGGAGTCTGATTTCCCAGTGCTTGATGGGGTCTGAAGGTGTTGTACTGCTTGATATAATTTCCAATTCCACGGCGCAATACCCTAGGATTTTGATACTCGTTGAGGTAAATTTCCTCGGTTTTCAGGCTACGGAACCACCGCTCAATCATGATATTATCCGCCCAACGGGACTTACCATCCATGCTTTGGACAATGTGATTTGCCTTCAAAAACCCCTTATATTGGGAGCTTGTGAACTGACATCCTTGGTCAGAATTGAGAAAAGCGGGGGTGCCGTGGCTAGAAATTGCGCGCTGGACAGCGGCGATGACGTTATCTGTGTCCAGCGTATCGGACAGACTCCAGCCCACAATCAGACGGCTATACCAGTCGATAATCGCCGTCAAATACATGTGCCCGTGGTGCATTTTGATGTAAGTGATGTCGATTGACCACACTTGATTCGGGAACGAGACAACCTTATTTCTCAGCAAATATGGTACGATAGACTCTTTAAAGTTGCGTTTTGAGAGATTTGCCTTGGGATAGAGAGCATGAATTCCCATCTCGCACATCAGTCGCCTAACCAGCTTGCGACCCACAAAAATCTGGTCGGTGGCCAGCTTGGTCACCAGCTTTCGAGAGCCGATGTAGGGCATTTGGGTGTGCCAGTAGTCGATGCGTGCCATGATGTGCTCCCGCCAGCGCTTGGCCTCCTGGTCGACCTCCACAGGCTGGTAGTAGACCTGCCCTCGGGGCAGACCCAGCAGCTCACATTGACGGCGGATGGACAGGTCTGCGTCAGTCCTGAGGGAACTTGGGGACGGGGATGCCGCAGTCCCGAAAGGCACCCTGAATAAAGTCTCGCTCCAGTGTCAATTGGCCGATGGTGCGGAGCATCTGCTCCTTCTCTTTTTTCAGGGCAACCTCCTTCCGATGTGCTTCTTTGACCTGCTTTTTCTCATCGAAAACCTGACTGGCATTGGATATAAATTCCTTCTTCCAGTTGCGAATCATGTTGGGATTAACCCCCTGCTCGGCAGCGATAACGTTTAATTCCTTCTCACCCTGGAGGACTTCTAGGACGATCTTGGCCTTATATTCGGCGCTGTAACTGCTTCGTGGCATGATATGTTCTCCTCTCGTTTATCGTTTTTGATATTGTATCACGTTCACGATAATTTTTCGAGTGCTGGTTTGGTTTCTAGGGTCCATTATAGCGGTATAGGAATGGGACATATGAAAAATGGTGTAATTTTGAACTTGTTAAATGTTCGCTGTTCATGTCAATGCATGATTTGATTAATATATATGATCAGGAAAGTTTAAATAGAGTTCAGCGAAATGAAGCCTCCAAGGAAAGAAGTGCTCGGAAACCAGAGTTAGAGTTCGATTTTGATTTCCTTGGTATGCTTGGGGAAATTGGTGATTGCAATCTAAAAAAGCAACAAGAAGCATCTGAATTCATTATTGGAAAGCTAGAAGAACATCTAGATCTAAAAGATAATGGAAAGCGATTCAATATCACAAAACATCTATTCGCTGCCGTGTACCATCACCGAGGCGAATCGTAAATCTTTACTAACCCCCACGGGCGGATGGGCGGATGGGCGGTGGAAAACTGATTTTTTAGCTTAAAATAAGGAAAACCCCTCTATTTTAAGCTGTTTTTTCAAAGTTTTCTCCGCCCATCCGCCCAAGGTTTATAATGCCCCAAATCCCTCCAGATCCTCCCGCTTCACCCGCCACAGTTTCCCTATGCGAAACGCTTTCAAATCACCAGAATTGACTAGGCGGTAGAAGGTGTTGCGACCGATGCAGAGGATATCCATCACTTCTTGTGGAGTGAGGAATTGGGTTTCTGGTGTGGTTTCTTCTTCATAATCATCGTGATATTTGCGCATAATTGCACCTCATTTTCATCAAATTAGGGATTTCCCTTATGGGATTGTTTTGCGTTATTTCGTCCCCTACAACTATATATCATTTCTTTGAGAAAGGCTCAGAGGTCATGGATTGCTGACATCCACGACCTCTGAGCCTTTTTACATTTTATCAAAAAAGAAAGGATTTCACCCTATGTTACGCTCAATTTTATCCCTGATTCGCACCATTCTCGCTCAATTCATTTCACGCATGGTTTCCAACATGGTGTTTTCCTAAACGCCAAATTTTCCAAAGGAGGTAAGTCCCAATGATAAATTAACCTTTGATACCAGCGATTTGATTGGTATCTTGCTCACTGCTACCGCCGCCATACTTTGTGTGGCTATTGACACAATTTTGAAGGAGGAACCCGACCCATGACCCAAACTTTTATCTGCGCCCACTGCGGAGGCACTCGCCCCCAATCTGCCCTAGAAATCTTCGACGAAACCGCCATTTGCCACGATTGTTTCATGTCCGAAACCACCATTTGCGCCCACTGTGGCGACCGCATTTGGAACCGTGACAACGCTGCCACCGAATACACTCCCATCTGCCAAAGCTGTTGTGAGTCTCATTACAGCGTTTGCGAGGACTGCGGTGCTTTGATCCACAATGATGATTGCTGTTATGTTAGCGATGACAGCGACAATCCCTATTGCCACCGTTGCGTTGAAAACCACCGCACCGACTGCGGTATTCAAAGCTATTACTACCGTCCAAATCCCATCTTCTACGGAAACGGCAATCGCTATTTTGGCGTGGAGCTGGAGATTGACAATGGTGGCGAATCCGACTCTGTAGCCGACTTGCTCCTTGGCATCGGCAACCGAGAGGATGATTACATCTACATCAAACACGACGGCTCTCTGGACGATGGTATGGAAATCGTCACTCACCCCATGACCTTGGACTTCCACCGTGATAGGATGCCTTGGGAGGAACTGACCCAGATAGCTCTGCGCCAAGGCTACTACTCCCACCGTGCTCAAACTTGTGGTTTGCACGTCCATGTGAACCGCAACAGCCTTGGCGATACAGCTATTGCCCAAGAGGATACTATTGCACGGATTTTGTACTTCGTGGAAGCCCATTGGAATGAGTTGCTGTGCTTCAGCCGTCGCACCCAACGTCAGTTGAACAAATGGGCGGCACGGTATGGGCGCAAGGACAGCCCCAAAGAGGTTTTGGACACCGCCAAACACAGCGGTGGCAGTCGGTACACTTGCGTCAATCTTACCAACACCGATACCATCGAATTCCGCATTTTCCGTGGGACGCTGAAAACCAACACCATCATTGCCACGCTAGAGCTTGTGAATCAACTCTGTAGCGTGGCTTTGTCTTCTTCTGATGCCCAAATGCAAGAGCTGACTTGGACAGCTTTCGTCCGTGATTTGGATGCGGACAAGCACCAAGCCTTGATTCAATATCTGAAAGAACGTCGGCTGTATGTCAGTGAGCCTGTGGAAGTGGAGGACGAAAAATAATGTGCTGTTTATTTGGATTTGTAGACTATAAAAATCACCTGTCATCAGGGCAGAAGCACCATCTTTTGAAAGTTTTGGGCACCGCCTGTGAAGCACGAGGCACCGACGCCACTGGCATCGCCTACAACACAGAAGGACAGTTGCGGATTTACAAGAAAGCTGTCCCAGCCCACAAACTGCGGATGCGGTTGCCCCACGATGTGCAGGTGGTCATGGGACACACACGCTTCACCACCCAAGGGAGCGAGAAGAAGAACCACAACAACCATCCCTTCCGTGGCACCTTGCCTGACCAATGCTTTGCATTGGCGCACAACGGGGTCTTGCACAACGATCACTTTCTGCGGCAAACCCTTGACCTGCCCGACACTCCCATCGAAACCGACAGCTACATCGCTGTCCAGCTCATCGAAAAAGAAAGAGCCCTCCACTTGCAAAGCCTGCGCACCATGGCAGAGCAAGTGGAGGGTTCGTTTGTATTTACGGCGCTGGATGCCCAAAACTCGCTGTACTTCGTTCGTGGAGATAATCCTCTGTGCATTTATCATTATCCATCTTTGGGACTATACGTCTATGCCTCTACGGAATCCATTTTACAGACAGCATTGTCACGATTGAAATTCCGCCTACCAAAGCCCGTGACCGTAGACACAGACTGCGGTGATATTCTGGAAATCGACCGCCACGGCCATTTGTCTATGACCACCTTCGACTGTGGGCATCTGTATCAGTTCTACCCTCGCTACTACGGCTACTTCCCTATGACGTATAGCGCAAAGGACACCAGCTATCTGCAAGAGCTAAAAAACATCGCCACCGCCTTTGGCTACACCCCAGAGGACATTGACGACTTGGTGAAAAGCGGTATTAGCCCCGAAGAAATCGAGGATTATTTCTATTGTGGCGCAGAATTATGACCCAATAGACTACACCCTAACGACATAGTAAAAAACCGTCCCACTAGAGTTCCATTTCGCCTTTTGGCATATGCCATCGGTGAAGGGAACCCTAGTGGGACAGAAAGGAAAACCTTATGAAAATCGGATACATCCGTGTGTCTACCCAGGAGCAAAATACCATCCGCCAAGAAGAATTGATGCGCACCCTTGGCGTGGACGAAGTCTACATCGACCGCATCAGCGGTAAAAACACCAATCGTCCAGAGCTTAGGAAAATGATGGACTATGTCCGCCAAGGGGACACCGTCATCGTGGAGTCCATCAGCCGCTTTGCTCGTAATACGAGAGATTTGCTAGACTTGGTGGAGCAGCTCTCATCTAAGCAGGTAGAGTTCATTTCCCAAAAAGAAGCCATCGATACCTCCACCCCAACAGGCAAATTCATGCTCACCATCTTCGGTGCCGTAGCAGAACTAGAACGTGCCTACATCCTCCAACGCCAACAAGAAGGCATCGATATTGCCAAAACACAAGGCAAATACAAAGGTCGCAAACCCATCCACCACCCAGACTTTGACCGTGTGGTAGCTAAGTGGAGAAGCGGTGACATGACGGCGGTGGAGGCGATGAAGCGGCTGGATATGAGTAGTAGTACATTTTATCGGAGGGTGAATTCCTCGCCGACACCACAAATACGAGGGCATTGATAGTTGTAATGCCCTCGTATTTGAACCTAAGCAGCAGTGTGCATTATGTGTAATCTCGCGCTTTGGCAGATATAATCTTTTTTTGTAAGTTGCTCCCCGTAGAGGAAACGACAAGATTCGCTCCTTGATGTCACCAGTGGCAGAACGATTTCAATCCACGCTCCCCTTGGGGGGAGCGACTGCTGGGTTTCTCTGGCCAGACAACATCAAAGGATTTCAATCCACGCTCCCCTTGGGGGAGCGACACCGCCGTCAACGGTACCACCATCACCGTGGTGATTTCAATCCACGCTCCCCTTGGGGGGAGCGACGAGCAGTTGACTGCCGACTTGCAAACAGCAGTAGAGATTTCAATCCACGCTCCCCTTGGGGGGAGCGACACAAAGACAGTGCCAAGATGACCGCCAAGTCGCTATTTCAATCCACGCTCCCCTTGGGGGGAGCGACTTACGATTTTGATTTAGTCGCCGCCCTAGAAGCCATTTCAATCCACGCTCCCCTTGGGGGGAGCGACAAACTCCGTGGCTTGGGTGGGGTCGTCCGTCCATTTATTTCAATCCACGCTCCCCTTGGGGGGAGCGACGCTGACAGCCATCAATGGTGCCAACGGCTGCATATTTCAATCCACGCTCCCCTTGGGGGGAGCGACTATGTCATCAAAAAAGTCTGGATATTCATTATTTATTTCAATCCACGCTCCCCTTGGGGGGAGCGACGGTGTAGTCCACCACGCCATCCACGTCCAGCAGGTGATTTCAATCCACGCTCCCCTTGGGGGAGCGACGACAATAACGTCCACAGCCCCGAAGACTACCCAATTTCAATCCACGCTCCCCTTGGGGGGAGCGACTTGTCTGCGATGCAGATAAATTATTATCTATCAATATTTCAATCCACGCTCCCCTTGGGGGGAGCGACATGATATTTCACCAAAAACACTGTTAAGTTGCTTTATTTCAATCCACGCTCCCCTTGGGGGGAGCGACCCGTCAGCGTCCAGCACCACGGCATTATCCAAGGCATTTCAATCCACGCTCCCCTTGGGGGGAGCGACTTGACCTCGTCAACACAGCCATCACTGCCTTGCCAATTTCAATCCACGCTCCCCTTGGGGGGAGCGACGGTAGTATATCAATATAAACTCGCATTCCTACAAATTTCAATCCACGCTCCCCTTGGGGGGAGCGACGCCGCCGTCTGCACCGTTAGTGTTGTAGTTGCGCCAAATTTCAATCCACGCTCCCCTTGGGGGAGCGACCACTTGTCTGGTACAGCCATAAAACCCATGAGGGAGATTTCAATCCACGCTCCCCTTGGGGGGAGCGACCTAGTGTACGCCATAAAACCCATGAGGGAGAAAGGATTTCAATCCACGCTCCCCTTGGGGGGAGCGACCTTGGCCTCAGCAACACAGACATCACTGCCTTGCCAATTTCAATCCACGCTCCCCTTGGGGGGAGCGACGGCTTGAGTAGCGTCATCACTCCCGAAAGTGATACCCATTTCAATCCACGCTCCCCTTGGGGGGAGCGACACGTATGACTTTTACGTTGACTGGTTTGATACCAAAATTTCAATCCACGCTCCCCTTGGGGGGAGCGACCGTGGTGTTATGTCAGAGCAACGAGTGACCCAAATTTCAATCCACGCTCCCCTTGGGGGGAGCGACGAAGGCTTGACCGTAGGTGGTGGGCTTTACCTCAATTTCAATCCACGCTCCCCTTGGGGGGAGCGACTTCGAGAAATTAGCCATGGACGAGCCTATTTCTTTTATTTCAATCCACGCTCCCCTTGGGGGGAGCGACTAAAACAGCAAGTGACCGTGGAGCAGACCAATTCGAATTTCAATCCACGCTCCCCTTGGGGGGAGCGACAAAACAGCAAGTGACCGTGGAGCAGACCAATTCGAATTTCAATCCACGCTCCCCTTGGGGGGAGCGACGAAGTGAAATACGGCACACCGCCCGAAGCACAAATTTCAATCCACGCTCCCCTTGGGGGGAGCGACCAAGTGCCAGTGCTGGGGGAGGTGACCATCAGTGATTTCAATCCACGCTCCCCTTGGGGGGAGCGACGGTAGTATATCAATATAAACTCGCATTCCTACAAATTTCAATCCACGCTCCCCTTGGGGGGAGCGACTGGATTTGATTACCTATTATGCCCGTATCACCATGATTTCAATCCACGCTCCCCTTGGGGGGAGCGACCAAGCATCCCTCAACTATGTGCCTTTGAGCCAATTTATTTCAATCCACGCTCCCCTTGGGGGGAGCGACCAAACAACACCGACCCATGGCGGACACCGTGGGAATTTCAATCCACGCTCCCCTTGGGGGGAGCGACTTGATACCTATGACGGACAAGATGTTATTATTTTTATTTCAATCCACGCTCCCCTTGGGGGAGCGACTTGCTGTTGGCTGGCACTGTGCCCAATGTGGCGGTATTTCAATCCACGCTCCCCTTGGGGGAGCGACGACCTCAGCAACACAGCCATCACTGCCTTGCCAATTTCAATCCACGCTCCCCTTGGGGGGAGCGACGACCTCAGCAACACAGACATCACTGCCTTGCCAATTTCAATCCACGCTCCCCTTGGGGGGAGCGACACCCTTTTGCATCCGTGCGCCCCCTGCATATTCACATTTCAATCCACGCTCCCCTTGGGGGGAGCGACGACAGCACTCGAAAAATCCCATGCGCCATACAATTCGATTTCAATCCACGCTCCCCTTGGGGGGAGCGACAAAAGAGTGTTGGTGAATACACATTTTATAAGGATTTCAATCCACGCTCCCCTTGGGGGGAGCGACAACTAACCACGGCATACTTTGCAGCCGTTAAGCCATTTCAATCCACGCTCCCCTTGGGGGGAGCGACATTTACCTCAGCAACACAGCCATCACTGCCTTGCCAATTTCAATCCACGCTCCCCTTGGGGGAGCGACCGCCAAACAGATGGCAGACGAAGGCCTGTTCACCCCGATTTCAATCCACGCTCCCCTTGGGGGGAGCGACTTTACCTCAACAACACAGCCATCACTGCCTTGCCAATTTCAATCCACGCTCCCCTTGGGGGAGCGACAGAAGCAGACGTTGACCTTGTAAGCGCCTTGATGATTTCAATCCACGCTCCCCTTGGGGGAGCGACGCTTGACCTCGGCAACACAGCCATCACTGCCTTGCCAATTTCAATCCACGCTCCCCTTGGGGGGAGCGACGACCTCAGCAACACAGCCATCACTGCCTTGCCAATTTCAATCCACGCTCCCCTTGGGGGGAGCGACTTGACCTCGGCAACACAGCCATCACTGCCTTGCCAATTTCAATCCACGCTCCCCTTGGGGGGAGCGACAATTGCCACCCATGCTGGCACCGTTCCCCTAGATCGGATTTCAATCCACGCTCCCCTTGGGGGGAGCGACTACCAGCAGAAATGTCAGTGGTGATGTTGTCAGCAATTTCAATCCACGCTCCCCTTGGGGGGAGCGACTACCAGCAGAAATGTCAGTGGTGATGTTGTCAGCAATTTCAATCCACGCTCCCCTTGGGGGGAGCGACTGCTCCAGATGCTCAATATTTGAGTGTCGACCCTATTTCAATCCACGCTCCCCTTGGGGGGAGCGACTGATACCAAAGCAGAAGCAGACCAATTTGCTGCTATTTCAATCCACGCTCCCCTTGGGGGGAGCGACCCAATGACAACGGCCTTTTGTATTTGGCTACTTTATTTCAATCCACGCTCCCCTTGGGGGGAGCGACGGTTGAATAATATTTGCTAATTCTGTATCAGTAGGATTTCAATCCACGCTCCCCTTGGGGGGAGCGACGCAAAAACCTAATATCGTATAACAAAACGGTGCTAATTTCAATCCACGCTCCCCTTGGGGGGAGCGACGTTTAGTTCCAATCAATCGAAAAACTTTCCTCCAATTTCAATCCACGCTCCCCTTGGGGGGAGCGACCTACGGCGGCTTTAACCAATGTATCAAAACCATGGAAATTTCAATCCACGCTCCCCTTGGGGGGAGCGACAGATAGCGAAATGCTGTGTGCAGTGGGCCGTGTAATTTCAATCCACGCTCCCCTTGGGGGGAGCGACCTTTACCTCAGAAACACAGCCATCACTGCCTTGCCAATTTCAATCCACGCTCCCCTTGGGGGGAGCGACAGGAGAACACCATGACATATTTACACACCGCCAAATTTCAATCCACGCTCCCCTTGGGGGAGCGACTTGCTCCCATGCTTTTTTTAGCCCATTGTTTTTAATATTTCAATCCACGCTCCCCTTGGGGGAGCGACTGCCCTTGGCAAGCGTGTGGGCTATTTTTACTTAGAATTTCAATCCACGCTCCCCTTGGGGGGAGCGACGGTCACGATAGGCGTGACTGGAGGAGTTTTTTATATTTCAATCCACGCTCCCCTTGGGGGGAGCGACGATAGCCTAAACGATTGGCGCCAACTGGTAGACTATGATTTCAATCCACGCTCCCCTTGGGGGGAGCGACGATAAGCTAGCGGGTTATGCCCCCTCTGTCGGGGATATTTCAATCCACGCTCCCCTTGGGGGGAGCGACGTCATCATGGCACAAAATGAAATCAAGTAACTATATTTCAATCCACGCTCCCCTTGGGGGGAGCGACTGCCTGCCCCGTCTGCCAAGGGTGTCACCTTTGCCATTTCAATCCACGCTCCCCTTGGGGGGAGCGACAGAGCGAGAAAAAAAATCTTTTGCAAATTGCTTAATTTCAATCCACGCTCCCCTTGGGGGGAGCGACGGGGTCTGAACAAAATAACCTTGGTTGGTCTATCATATTTCAATCCACGCTCCCCTTGGGGGGAGCGACGAGTGCAATACCTTCCTTCAAATCGCCGATGACATTTCAATCCACGCTCCCCTTGGGGGGAGCGACGTCATAGGCTCACCCCTCGCTGCTGGTCAGGCTGGAATTTCAATCCACGCTCCCCTTGGGGGGAGCGACTTCCTATGCTAAGATTTGGATCAAATAGTGTAAATTTCAATCCACGCTCCCCTTGGGGGAGCGACCCCTTCTGTATCCGTGCACCTCCTGCAAACTCACATTTCAATCCACGCTCCCCTTGGGGGAGCGACTACGATAATGCCGACAATTCCCTTTTCTTTATTGCTATTTCAATCCACGCTCCCCTTGGGGGGAGCGACCAAAACAAACGCAAAACGAAGCCTTTATAACGGCAGTATTTCAATCCACGCTCCCCTTGGGGGAGCGACTAATTTCTTTTCCAATAGCACGGGGGATATTTCTTTTATTTCAATCCACGCTCCCCTTGGGGGGAGCGACTTGACCTCGGCAACACAGCCATCACTGCCTTGCCAATTTCAATCCACGCTCCCCTTGGGGGGAGCGACAAGGACGATGTTTTGGAAAGTGGAATTGCTATGTGATTTCAATCCACGCTCCCCTTGGGGGGAGCGACTCTACCCCCATAACATAAGCTAACTCACTCTGGATTTCAATCCACGCTCCCCTTGGGGGGAGCGACTTTATATTTCATTACACCTATGTAATTAGCTATATTTCAATCCACGCTCCCCTTGGGGGGAGCGACTCTAGCCCTACTAAGTCATCTCCTATGATAATATATTTCAATCCACGCTCCCCTTGGGGGGAGCGACGGAGTTTATGGGGTATATATTATGCTTTATGGCAGATTTCAATCCACGCTCCCCTTGGGGGGAGCGACTTAATGGTAGCTTGTAAAAACAATGATTATATAATTTCAATCCACGCTCCCCTTGGGGGGAGCGACTGATATAAAATCACCTATAAAATAAAAAATAAGGAATTTCAATCCACGCTCCCCTTGGGGGGAGCGACTGAGATTGCGGAGAGCGAGTATTCTACTGCCAAATTTCAATCCACGCTCCCCTTGGGGGGAGCGACTGTAGGTTCTCAATCAGGTCAACTAAACACAATTATTTCAATCCACGCTCCCCTTGGGGGGAGCGACGATTACCGCAGGCGTGGTAGTTTACGATTCCAGTGATTTCAATCCACGCTCCCCTTGGGGGAGCGACGATATTGATGTGGGTAAATTTACATTTGTGCCTGATATTTCAATCCACGCTCCCCTTGGGGGAGCGACTAAAGACCAATACCAGGTAATCAGAGATTTAGGTATTTCAATCCACGCTCCCCTTGGGGGGAGCGACTGGAAGTGTTGGAAATAGAAATATAGAAATATAATTTCAATCCACGCTCCCCTTGGGGGGAGCGACTTAGGGGTGCAGGGATGCAGACGCATGTGCAGGACATTTCAATCCACGCTCCCCTTGGGGGGAGCGACTGTCTATTTTGTACACCTTCCTAGTACAGCCATAATTTCAATCCACGCTCCCCTTGGGGGGAGCGACATTTCGACACAGACGTTGCCGGGCTGGTTATACACATTTCAATCCACGCTCCCCTTGGGGGGAGCGACCTGATTGATTGATTGATTGATTGGAAGTGTTGGAAATACATTTCAATCCACGCTCCCCTTGGGGGGAGCGACGCCCAACAGATGGCAGACGAAGGCCTGTTCTCCACGATTTCAATCCACGCTCCCCTTGGGGGGAGCGACGACAACCAGAAAGGGGTATACAATATGATGTTACAAATTTCAATCCACGCTCCCCTTGGGGGGAGCGACCTGGCTTGTTGCCACACCTTAAAGGTGCCTTCGTTATTTCAATCCACGCTCCCCTTGGGGGGAGCGACCCATACAATTCGGAGCCGATAGAATCACCATCAGCATTTCAATCCACGCTCCCCTTGGGGGGAGCGACCAGCACCACACAAGGAGGACACACCTATGGCAAGAATTTCAATCCACGCTCCCCTTGGGGGGAGCGACCCGAGCGCATCGGCGTGACAATGCCCAAAGGCATATTTCAATCCACGCTCCCCTTGGGGGAGCGACTTGACCTCAGCAACACAGCCATCACTGCCTTGCCAATTTCAATCCACGCTCCCCTTGGGGGAGCGACGAAGGGTTGACCGTAGGTGGTGGGCTTTACCTCAATTTCAATCCACGCTCCCCTTGGGGGGAGCGACTTTACCTCAGCAACACAGCCATCACTGCCTTGCCAATTTCAATCCACGCTCCCCTTGGGGGGAGCGACGTTTGGTGATGGGGGGACTATGGGGGTAGCGGATTTCAATCCACGCTCCCCTTGGGGGGAGCGACGAAGGCTTGACCGTAGGTGGTTGGCTTTACCTCAATTTCAATCCACGCTCCCCTTGGGGGGAGCGACATTATTACCAATAAAGCATTAGCGGATATGATGTGTATTTCAATCCACGCTCCCCTTGGGGGGAGCGACGAGGGGGAGCGACTGCCGATGAATGCGTCGCTGTGAGCACCATGACCAAATTTCAATCCACGCTCCCCTTGGGGGAGCGACAGAAGGCTTGACCGTAGTTGGTTGGCTTGACCTCAATTTCAATCCACGCTCCCCTTGGGGGAGCGACAAGCAGGGCACCGCTTTGATTACCTGCTAGATGATGATTTCAATCCACGCTCCCCTTGGGGGAGCGACAACTAACCACGGTGTACTTTACAACCGTTAAGCCATTTCAATCCACGCTCCCCTTGGGGGGAGCGACGACCACCTCCACTGTGGCCGCCATCGGTGATTTATTTCAATCCACGCTCCCCTTGGGGGGAGCGACCTTGGCCCCGTATTCAGACATGGTGTACGATTTGAATAGATTTCAATCCACGCTCCCCTTGGGGGAGCGACTTGGGCTAACAAACTTGACCAAATGGGTTTTGTTATTTCAATCCACGCTCCCCTTGGGGGGAGCGACTTTAATCACATCGCCTATTGGTGCATGTCCGATATTTCAATCCACGCTCCCCTTGGGGGGAGCGACCCAAGTCTTTTGCCGTCTGGCTAAACCTCTTCGGATTTCAATCCACGCTCCCCTTGGGGGGAGCGACATAGGCTCTTGCGGTAATTGGTCTAGTGTTGATATTTCAATCCACGCTCCCCTTGGGGGAGCGACGATAGGCTCTTGCGGTAATTGGTCTAGTGTTGATATTTCAATCCACGCTCCCCTTGGGGGGAGCGACGTCATTTCTGCTTTGCGTTCTGCATAACAGTTTTATTTCAATCCACGCTCCCCTTGGGGGAGCGACAGTACGGCTATAGGCGATATGTTTACCGTTGCGATTTCAATCCACGCTCCCCTTGGGGGAGCGACATTTTAAAAAAGGAGATTATACTATGACTGGTACTATTTCAATCCACGCTCCCCTTGGGGGGAGCGACCTTGACCAATTGGGCATGGTTGAGCAAATGCCCATTTATTTCAATCCACGCTCCCCTTGGGGGGAGCGACGTCATTTCTGCTTTGCGTTCCGCATAACAGTTTTATTTCAATCCACGCTCCCCTTGGGGGGAGCGACACCTTGGGTGTTTTTAGTTTCCTCGCCAAGGTAATTTCAATCCACGCTCCCCTTGGGGGGAGCGACCTTTGTGGGATTTGCTCCCCCTTGTCTAAAATTATTTCAATCCACGCTCCCCTTGGGGGGAGCGACGATAAGCGTACGGGTGATTACAGATTACCAAACGGCATTTCAATCCACGCTCCCCTTGGGGGGAGCGACAGCAAAACTTCATAAAACAGTTGCCTGATTTACAACGTTTTGCACAAACAAAAGATTTTCATCTGCAAGTATTCCCACTGACAGCCGTCAAAATATACTCTTTTCAGATAAAATCCTATTGTTTTCAAGTGCGAACCTAGGTCGAATCACTGTGTGCTTCCCCTTCGCACGGCTAAAGCATTAAGATATCTTGAGGGTCATACCCAGCCTTGATGCCAAAATGCTCTATTTTTGTCTGATAATTTTTACCTAGATAATAAAACCGCAAGCTATCACTTTTTTCATCCATAATCGTTAACAGCTTTGCTTGCAACATACGACACTGGGCGGCATCTAGTAAGCATTCAAAGACAGAATTTTGCACGCGCTGACCATGATTGACACACTGCTTAGCGATTTGCCGCAATCGCTTTCGACCAGCGGCATCTTCAGTATTGACATCATAGGTAATCAAAACCAACACACAATCACCGCCTTATTTCCACAAAAAGGGAGGATACCCGTCCAAATCGCCACGTAAGTATCGTGCCAATAAAAGCGCTTGCATATATGGCACCAAGCCCCATGGGATTTTTTCTTCTAAAAATGGATGGGTGATTTGCTCCTGCTTCTTTTTTTGCCATTGTTGCAAAAATAACTTTCGCCCAGCATCGCTTAGCAATACCGCACCACTTTCTCGCACCTGGAATGCGTCAGGTGAAATCATGCGGTTGTTAATTAATGTCAACACAAATCGGTCTGCCATGGGTGCTCGCAATTCTTCCATCAAATCCAGAGCCAAAGATGTACGCCCCGGTTTGTCTCGATGAAGGAAACCAACATAGGCATCCAATCCTACACTTTCTAAGGCAGAAGCACAATCGCCAGCTAAAATACTATAGGCAAAGGACAGCAAGGCATTGACAGCATCTAAGGGCGGGCGACGATTTCTACCATGGAAATAAAATGTTTCTTTTTCATTTAAAATCAAGTGGTCAAAAACACCGAAATATGTGCTGGCCGCCACCCCTTCTAGGCCACGCAAACTGTCCAAGGACTCTGCTTGTGCCACTTGACCTTGTAACTCTTTGAGGGTATCGCAAGCGGCAAGTAGGGTCGATTCGTCCACACGCATAGGATGGTCTCGCCTTGTGCGTGCAATTACTTGACGTGCATTGTAAATCTTTCCTTGGATAAACATGGTGGCTAGATTGCAGCTTTGAAATGGGTCATCTGCCATGCGATATTGGGTTCTACGCAACAACACATTCCCTTGACTTTGTCCAGACACGCGTGCCAAAAAGCGACCTCTTGGTGAGCAGAAAGTCAAGTTGATTTGACGACTACCGCAAGCGCCCATCAACGCCGGGGATGCCCCTGCATAGGAAAAGGATAGAATAGCAGATAAAGTATGGAGCGGGAATCGCCCCATTTCTTGTTGGCCTCGACTTACAACCACGTTTTCGCCGTCTAGTGTTAAGTAAGCATCTTCGGAAGTGATAAATAACGTGTTGAGTAAATGTCTCATGCACCATCCTCCAATCCAGCTTTCAGGTAAGCAACTGCTGATTTCTTTTTTAGCAGCTTAGGTACACAGATTTCCTTCAAAGAGCAGGCATTGCAAGCCTTGGTGGGACGCACTTTTGGAGTGTGACCTCTCTGGTATAACTGGTGCATTTCCAGCAAAGATTCACTTACTTGTTGGCGCAATTGGGCTGTAAAAGAAACTGCTAAGCGATGATGGGTTTCTCCATAATAGAGGGCACCTTTGGGGATGGTGCAGCAGAGCATTTCCTCTAAGCACATGGCTTGAGCACAAAGTTGCAGACTATCTGAAAGATTTTCTTTCGGCTTACCTCGTTTATACTCAACAGGGAAGGGTTGCCAGAATCCATCTCTGCCATGTAGCGCAATGCCTTTATCTTGACGATGAAATTCCACTACATCACACTCGCCAGAAATGCCCAACGTGGCAGAAAACACAGCCATACCACGGGTGATACGCAAGTCCCCACGGGTTTCATCCGCATCAGGGTCATGGACTTTTTCATGAAGAATCATTCCATCTACTGTGCGGAAATTTTCTGCCCATTGATGTTCGATATGTATGAGCGCCCACTGGCGGCGGCAGAACACAAAATGCTGAAGCCCTGAGAGCAGAAGAAAGTCATCTGGATGGTAGGTCATCACCCCATACGCACACAGGTAACACCAGCAGGCATTTCATCCACACAAACAGAATAATCCGTGTAGAAACGAGGTAGTGCCACATCCTCATTGCGGGTGATTTTTACAGCTTCAAACAGCTTATGGGCAGGGGCGTTTCCCAATTCGCTATCATGCTTAAAGATGATTAGCTCACGAACAGCCATCTTGCCACGGGCAGCAGAATGGTCGTGTTCAAACATATTCAAAATGGCCTGCCACAGCAGATCCAAATCACTGTCAGAAAATCCTGTAGATTTGCGAGCCAAATTAGCAGATATATAGCCTTCGCAACGATACAGACCGTAAGGGACGATATATTTGCGCCCCATTTCCGTGCCTTTTTTCTCTGCATCCGCTTCGGTAGTGATGGCCACACGGGTAATGGTGACTTCTTGAGGGACCACTGGATCAACAGATTTTGCAAATCCCAATTGCACTGGTCCGCGAACTTGACCGCAGTTGAGGGCGCCTTTGACAAAGGTTGTCATCACAGCGCCAAACGTACGAATATCAAAGTAGTTTTGGCACATAAAGTCACGCAGTTTTACATCTAAAGTAGGATCATTTTTCTTCGCCGCTTTAAGGGATTTGTCGTCAGATTTCACACCCAAAGCAGTACAAGCCTTAGCATCAGATGTGTTCAGGGGTACGCCCTCTTTGATGTAAATACCAAAGCCGGGTTCATCTTCTTTGGCTGTTTCAATGAAATTGCGGATTTTGCGCTTCAAGCAAACATCCGTCACCAAGCCGTGACCACTCTCAGGGTCAATACGGGGCATATTACCAGCGTCGGGGTCACCATTGGGATTACCGTTCTCTACATCGAATAGGACGACAAATTCATAGCGATTTTTAATAACAGACATATTATTTTTCCTCCTTTTTTTCATACCGCTTTTGGGTTTGGTGGTAGTAACCTAATTGGAAGGTGCCTTGCTCAGGGAGTGTTAAGCGCTGGGGGTATTCTTGTTGTAAAATGCTGAGTAAGCTTTGGATTTGCTTGTCATAATACACTTTGTAACCTGTGTCCAATTTACGTAAGTGCTTTTGTGCCAAGTTAATCAGCACAGGGAAGATGACGTTAGGGGTAGCAGATGCGGAGTTGAAATACTTGTCTTTGATAGTCGTGTTAATACCAGGGTTGGCTTTTTCTTGTAAATTTTCTAATACAGCGAAAAGACGTCCTAAGGTATAAGGGATATTGGTACTGGTTTCGTTCAATGACACAGTTAAAACCTCCTTTGGGCATTGTGAATGTGGATTTTGTAAGTAATAGGCTTTGATGATGGCGGCTCTGCCACGGGTGATGGTATGCTCTGCACGGATGCGAAGTGTAACGCCATTGAGTAGGGTAGCTGGGTAACGGTGATTTTCTAAAATTGCACGGAGAACATCCCCTGTCATCTGAGGTGCTGGATTTTTATCTCTGGAATTTTGATTCACTGTTTCTTGCAGTAAATGCCATAGAGGAATGGTTTCATGTCTGTCATAAGCTGGGCGCACGATGTCCAATCGCTCTTGATGTGCTTGTACGTTGGCGAGAAATTGCCCAAATGTATTCCTCAGGAAAAACCGCACACTAATGCGAGCGGCGTTGGGTGCGAGCCCCAAAATATAGAATGATGTCTGAGGCGAGAGTTCCACATCATCCCATTGAGCAGGCATCCCATCAGCCAACAATGAGATGGTACGTATCAAATCGCTTTCCAATTCCTCTTGGGGCGATTGGCCCATCATCCCCATCATGGCCACATCTTGATAGGCGGTATCCCCCGTCTCCGCCCAGCAGACCAAGGTGGTATCCCCAATGGTTTTGCAGTGGTTGCGGTCGGCCAGCAAATAGTTCAAGGCCGTTGTATATGCAAAGGCCGCATAATGTCCAATAGGCGCATTGAAATTTTGCTCTTTGTGGTATGACGTGAAAGCCGGGGCATTGAAACTGACAAGAGAAGCCCCAGAAGGTTGGGCACCTCGCACCCCTTTGATAGACGGATGCACATTGGGAATGACAGTGTCTTCCCCTGTCACAAGGCACTGCATTACTGTGCCCGTATCCTCTCCACTGCTCTGTCCATCATAGTAAGCCTGCCACCCTTTTTTGATTGCTACATCTTCTAACACAGCACGAAAATTGTGGAAGAAAACCAAATTGCCACCTTCCATCAACTCAGCCCAGTCAGATACTAGCGGTGCTTGCTGTGCAGCTGTTGCAGGATTCCATGTATCGAAAAATGCTAAAATCGCCTTGCTGGCAGGTGTGTCAATTCCGCTTAAAATAGCTTTGTGTTTCAAAGCGCAAGCCTCGAAACATTGGAGGGATCGCTTGGGCTTCCCCTTGTTATCCACACCTAAAATGTACCCACTATGGTCACAAAGAAAATTAGACACCACGCCCACAGTCCGTTTTTCTGGCATAGGCACTTCAAAAACTTGGGGAGCAATCACGGTTTTTTTGCCCATTTGCTTTTCAACTTTCAATGGAATCAAAGAAAGAATAGTCCCATCATCAGCAAGATTCACCCCAAAACTAACTTTACTCAAGCCCCAACCAGGTTTAGAGATTTCACCTTTTTCTGCCAATGTTTCATAATAAGCAGTCAGTGCTTGTAAAATCATCGCACCACCTCCTGACTGTAAACGGAAGGCACATGCAAAACACCATGTTCTAGTTTCCCTCTAAAAAACATGGGGCGGATATCTTCTGGATTGGAATAATCCATATCATAGAGCATATACCCTAAATCACATGTATCTGGAATGGTGGGCACCGTGGGACTAGGCCATGCTCGAAAATGAGCTGGAAATTCACGGGTGCCAAAACAAGGTTGGTGATAGCACTGCCCTTTTTCCAATCTACGGCGCATAATATCCTGGAATTTCCCTGGATTGTCACCCGTCTCCGCTTTGTCGGTCATTTCAAAATGGGCTTCAATTACATAATGAACATTTTGAAGGGCCAACGTGGCTCGTTGTTGAATACTCTCCCCTGTATACAATGCCAAGGGTTTACCGTTGCCCATATAGGCGCCTTTTGCTGCACCTGCAGGTAGTTTGTCTTTGACTTCGTTTCTACGAATGCTAGTCACAGAAATGGGCGCCAGCACATAGATAGTATCAATCACCCATTTGAGACCTGGATGCCAATAAATTGCTTCTAAAAGTCCACGGGCCGCCGATGGTGTCATCACATCATAGCTCACCCGTTCCACTTTTAGTTCAGGGCGAGAAAAACAAGCGTAATCTCCCCAAACCTCTACTTTTACTGCCATACTTGTCACCTCTTTCTACATAAAATACCCAATGCCAGTCTCAATATCCAATGCAAGACCAGTTTTGGAATGATACACCATTAAGTCCCTTAAAACAACATCTCCAGAGGCTAGGATTTCCACACTGCCAGCTTGCTGAAGACGTTTTAAATGGTCTGGATATACACTTACACCATATTGATTCAATTTGCGATACAGATTGCGATGAGGTATGCCATATCTTAATCGCTGAATAAGCTCTGCACCTTCATCGATAGGAACATAAACTGTGGACACAGCAGATTCAATCAATTGAAAAGATTGCGCAACATGGCAAAATGGGAAACAACTACCATGAATGCCTTTTTGGAACGCAGGCAAAATCTGCTTCACGTCAAATGCCTCCTCGTTTTTGATATACCAGAGGAAGTGAAAATAGTCGGCAATGGCTTCTGGAGCAGTCAGGTCACCGTGGTGCAACGCTGTAGCGTCCAATGCACTTATCCCTTGCTTTAACATGGCTGGTGCACCTTCTTCTGATTCAAAATACCAGACAATACTATCTTCCTTAGCGTATTTTCCCTCTCGATTGCATCGTCCTGCTGCTTGTAAGAGAGAGTCTAGCCCTGCCTTTTCTCGGTACACTATTGGAAAATCCAAATCCACACCTGCTTCAATAAGACTGGTGGATATGACTCGGCACGGAAGCCCCTGTATTAGCCGATTGCGAATTTCCGCTAGTTGTTTTTTTCGATGGTTGGGACAAATCAACGTGGTGAGGCAATAGCTTCCTTCTTCTGGTAAGCATTCAAAAAGTCGCTGGGCGTATTTGCGGCGATTGACAATACAGAGCACTTGCTGTATGCTGGCCAATTCTTGACCCAACTCACTCCAAAGTGGAGCTCCTCTATTTTGCAATGTAACACGTTGTAATTGCTGATAAATAAGTGCTGCATCGGGAATAATCTCCATTGTAGACAATCCTTCTTGCTGAAACATATCATCCAACTCTGGTTGCGTAGCGGTGCAAAGAACAGCCGTGGTGTGATACTGTTTTACAAGTTGAGAAATAGCGGCAATACATGGGGATAAATAAGGGATTGGCAATGTTTGCGCTTCATCAAAAATGACCACTGATTTGGCAATGTTGTGGAGTTTTCGACACTGAGAAGATCGATTGCTATACAACGATTCAAAAAATTGGACTGCTGTGGTAACAATAATAGGGGCATCCCAATTTTCAGTGGCTAAGTGTTTGTGGTTGTCCATGGAATCCCACTTGTCATCCGTGTAAGATATACCGCTATGATGTTCAATGACTTGGGAGTCCCCTAATATAGATTGAAATACTTGTGCCGTTTGGTCAATAATTGCTGTATAAGGAATAACGTAAATAATACGTTCCAACCCATGTTCCACAGCGTGCCCCAAGGCAAAGCGCAGAGAAGCCAAAGTCTTTCCACCGCCTGTGGGCACTGTCAAGGTATATAGCCCTTGCTCTTTACTTGCACCACGGATGCAGTGACCAAGAATTTCATTGCGGATTTGATTCAATTTTGTATCAGATTTTTCCCAGTTTGCAAAATAGGCATCTAATCGTTTCAATAAGACCTCTACAGTTTCATAGTTTCCTCTCGAGATGCTTTCTGCCATAAATGACTCTGTATCCAAAAAATCTGCATCCACCAAACAAGAATAGAGCATCCGAGTATAAAAAGCCCAGGTTAGGCTATCAGCTCGCTGCAGATAGGTTGGAAATTGGGGCTGTGTTAATTCTAATTCCTGTTTCCATGCTGAATAATCATCTACATTCTTCTTAAGTCGACCTGAAAGGGTAGATTCTGCTGGTGTATCCCTACGACTTCCTCCATCTGGTAACCCTCCATGGTGTCCAGCGATGGCAAATCCCAACGGATTCATTCCTACTTCTTTAGCCCCTGCTGTGGCATGGTCATGAGGTGGAACGTGGTCTGGATCTCGAATTCGTTTTTGAAAATGATCACTGTATTTACCGATATCGTGAAACATACCTGCTAAATAGCCTGCGTCTTCGCTATTAAAAGCCTTGGCAAATTGACCTGATAGCCTGGCTGTGCCATTTAAATGCGCCAATAAGCTTTGTTCTTCGCCATCTTCTCGTCGATGTGCAATCCAAGACATAAAGTCACCCCCTACGACAATTGCTCTCTGATTGATATCAGTGTAACATAGTCACAGTAGATATTTCTAGTAAAATCTGGATTTTCATGCAATTTGGTCGTTTTATAGACCACCTTGTGTAAACTCTAATCAATCTTTCATCAAAAATAATCTCAGCTTCGGCATAAAACAACCAAACTTTCGCTTGTATTATTCCGAAAACTAGCATATAATAGGAACAATACAACCGCTAGGAGGTGTGGCTATGACATACATCAAAGTTTCTCAAGCTGCTCAGAAGTGGGGATTTCGCCTCGTCGGGTGCGGATTCTTTGTGCTGAGGGGAAGATTGAGGGGGTTATCCGTCAAGGGAAGCTGTATATGATTCCCGAAACTGCACCTAAGCCTGCTGATGGGCGGCGGAGGGCGGTATCATTCCTAAAACAGCCTTATGGCAGTCTGCTCCAATCCATTGACAGCAAAAAGGAACAGCTAGACAGCCATCGTCCTTTGACCCAAGGGGAGCTACTACGCCTGCGAGATGACTTCCTCATCGACTTTACCTACAACTCCAACGCCATCGAGGGCAACACCCTCACCTTGCAGGAAACGGCGCTGGTGCTGGAGGGCATCACCATTGACCGCAAGCCTCTTAAAGACCATCTGGAAGCGGTTGGCCATCGAGATGCCTACCTCTACATGGAGGACTTGGCCAAAGGGCAAAGTGATTTGACCGCTATGGAAATCAAGAACATCCACGCACTGATGCTGATACATCGCCCAGAGGATAAAGGCGTGTATCGAAAAATCCCTGTGTCTATTTTGGGGCATTTGTCCAACCTGCGGAGCCCTATTTGATTGCTGAAAAAATGGATGGGCTGCTGGTGCGTGACCAACAGAGAAAGGCATCCATCCACACTATCGAGCGCATCGCACGGTTTCATCTGGAGTTTGAAGGCATCCATCCCTTCATCGACGGCAACGGTCGTTGTGGGCGATTGCTGATGAACTTCGAACTAATCCGCAACGGCTATCCTCCAGTGAACATCAAGTTCACCCACCGCAAGCGGTACTATGATGCCTTCGATGCGTATTATCGTGACGGCGATGCTGGCGCTATGGTCACCATGCTGGCGGAGTACGTGGATGAGCGGCTAGACGGCTATCTTACCATGTTAGATTAGTCCATTTCTTATAAGCGAACAACACCCACTGGATACCATTTGGTACCCAGTGGGTGTTGTTGCGTATAAGTCTTTCAATTCTTCATCAAAAACAGCTTCAGCACATCCTCAGCCAGCTTTAGCTCCCTTGGTGTGCAATCTTTCAACAGCTCCAAAACAGGCGAGGCATCACCTGTTTTTTTGTCTTCTCCGAAGATTATATATTCCATGGATAAGTGCATGGAGTTCGATAATTTAATCAGGGTGTCAATGGACATTTGGGACGTGCCTACCTCTAGTTGTCCATAATAGCCATTGCCGATGTCAGCCAGTTCTGACATTTTATCACGGGTTAAGCCCAACTCTGTCCGCCGTTGTCGAAGGCGATGTCCAATTTCAGTTAATTGTGTTTTCTCCATTATCTTATACCACCTCTTTTTTACTATTGTAAACAGAAAGTAGATATGTTAAAATATGACATAGGATATTATAAATCGTTATCTTTATGAAACGGATTATTTCGAAACCTTCCAAGAAGGACATTTACTGTCCACCTATAATGGTATACTCTGAATATACAAAAACTTACAAAATTTCTTTCCAATTTCTGTATATCATGGTAGAATAACAATAGGCGGTGGCTGTATATGAACTTAAACTACAAAGAAAACAAAGGATTTCGTCTGCTTGGGATGTCGGAGCGGCTGAACAAGGGTGAATATTTACACAAAGACCAGTTGGCGCTGGAGTACGGCGTCAGTGAGAAAACCATCCAGCGTGACATCGAGGATTTACGTGCTTACATGGCGGAAACCCACCTCTTTGAGGGCGACACCACCATCGTCTATGACAAGCGACAAAACGCTTATCATTTGGTGCGGATGGCACGAGAATGGCTGTCCGATGAGGAAGTATTGGCGCTGTCTAAAGTGCTACTGGAAAGTCGTGCCTTTTGCAAAGATGAGCTGGAACAAATTCTCTCCAAACTGCTGATGCAGGTGGCACCAGATAGTCAAAAAGAAGTGGCATCCGTCCTGCAAAGTGAACGGTTCCACTATGTGCCACTCCACCACGGGAAGGCGCTGATAGCGCCAGTGGCACAGCTGTCCCAATACATCGCCAAGCAAGAAATTGTGGAGCTGGCCTATACCCGCAAAGATGGCATCAACCGCACCCATCAGGTGAAACCTGTGGCGGTGCTGTTTTCAGAATATTATTTCTACTTGATTTGCTACATGGCGGATGACAGCAAAGACTACCCCACCGTGTTCCGCATTGATCGCATCGCCAGCTTTCAAGGCACAGGGCAACATTTCTCCGTGCCATACCGAGAACGCTTCAGCGATGGCGAGTTCCGCAAACGAGTACAGTTCATGTTCTCGGGCCCACTGCACACCGTCCAGTTCACCTACAAAGGCCCCTCCATCGAAGCTGTCCTAGACCGACTCCCCACCGCAGAAGTGGTGTCAACGAGCGATGACGGCTATGTGGTGAGAGCAGAAGTGTACGGCGATGGGATTGACATGTGGCTGAGAAGTCAGGGGGATTGGGTGAAAGGAGATTGATACTATATGGGATATAAGATTGGGTCTTTTAATTGTTTGAATATGAAAAACGCATCTAGGAAAGACCTATCCAAGATGGCTGAAATGATTCAAACACAGGAATTCGACATCATTGCCTTACAAGAAATCCAAGGGACAGCAAGCGTAAAAGCAATTCTCGATAACCTTGGTTCCCACTGGAAAGGAAAGTCCGACCAAACATCATATGTTAAAAACACCTCCCATGAGTATGACTACGCTTTTTTATGGAACACCCGCAGAGTTGATTTGGTAAAAACTAAATTAGATAATGGACAAAAGCGAACCTATAGCCCTCGCATTTATAAACAATATAAAATTGACAAAACCGAACAGCATCGCAAGCTCAATCACGAACCTTATTTCGCACGCTTCACTCCACGAGATTGCGGGGGTCCATCATTTGAAATCCGCATTATCAACACACATATTCGCTTTAGCAAATACAAATCAGAGGCAGGCGAAGACACGCAAGGTGCAATTACAACAAGAAGAAATGAGCTTACCATTTTAACAAAATATATTTATGCCAAAGAGGCAGACAATCGCTATGGCGACAACATGCCAGCTTATACAATTTTGCTAGGTGACTACAACTTGAATTTGAGCGCTTCTAAAATTTATGGCACAAAAGGTGCTTTTTTAGAAAAGCTAGAGGAAGTTATAGTGGAAGATAATACAGATAGCAATAAAACCAAAAAAATCATCACCGTCCAGTCAGAATTAACTACGCTCAAAAAAGACACACCAGCTGATGGTGAATGCGCATTCGCAAGCAATTATGACCACTTCTCATATGACCAAAATCGATTTCAGACAATACCTACCCCAACTACCCAAAGAATAAATACCCTTGCTGACTATTATAACGGTAATGTTGCAGAACATAAAAAGGGGCTTTCAGACCACCAATGTCATTAAGTTAAGCTATTGAAACGCAAGAACGTCTAATAAAAAATCATCGGAATCTAAAAATGCGCAGGACAAGCAAGCAGATTTTTCAATCTGCTTGCTTGTCCTTATAACGTGGCATTACGCCAAGCGATAGAAAAAAGAGGTGTCGGTTCTGGGGTTCGTGTTGCGTCGCTTGCGTGGGTTTGAGGGCAAATTTCGTATGGGTGTTAGGTTTTTTGCGATGCAGGCTTCAACTTCGGCGACGGGTACATTCTTCCCAAAGAATTTACGACAAATTTGAGTGGCAACAGCGAAATTTATTTGATAAACCCGCTTTCTGGTAACTTTTTTTACAGCAATGCACGAGGTTATCAACTGTGTAAAATTGTATATAATCAACTTGGCGAAGATTTCTTGAAGAAGAAGCTTCGTCTTTTTGCTGTGAAAATACAGCAATCCGACGGTGAATTTCAAAGAGCGGAAGGACGTTTCGATACCCCATCGCTTGGCGTACAAATCCTTGAGGGCAGCAGAATCAAATTCACTTTTATCCAAATTTGTGGCAACCGTTTCGTAAGAATTTTCAGAAAGTTTAAAGCAAACCAGGCGAATATATAACGGATATGGCTCGATTTTTTCATTTTTCTTTATTTTGCAGGGTAAAAAATCAAATGGTGAACTATGGGCGATAAATTTCAGGTTTTGATTTTTGGCTTGCGCTGTTTGCTTGCGTGAAATGTGTAGCGTCAGTGAAACGTCAAACTCCTCACCAACAGGCAAAGATAATCCGTGACAAATACCGTTGCGTGAAGCAGAATCCTTCACTCTGACAAGGAATTTTTGCCCTCTTTCTTGCACATGAGCGAAATTATTGTACGATTCGTAGCCTCTATCAGCAATGTAAATGGTGGGTACTTTTGATTGATTACGTGCCACCATGGTGGCAAAGGCCTTGTTTTCACCCTTTTCAACCGTTGCATCCACGTAGGTTTTGCGCAAAATATCGTACATGGCGTTGAGGTGCAAAAGGTTAAAAGGCTTGGAGTCATTGGCCTTTTGATGGTAAGAATCCACTTCCTTTGGGTTGGTGGGAACGTGCAAACTAGAGCCATCCACAGCCAAAAGGCGGTAGCCACGGTGGGTGATGGGTTGGTTTGTTTCGGCAACAAATTGGTGGAATAAATCCTCGAAGGCAGTTGATTTGATTTTGTTTCGTTGTTGCACAAAAGCGGATACTGTAGGTGAGGATGAATGTATGCCGAATTGTTCGGATAATTCCCCATATAGTGTTTTTCCTGTGAGAGATAAGGTTGTTTCAATTACTTTTTCAAATGGTAACTTCCTATTTCGGGTGAAGTCTTTTTCTGGATTTTCAGCATATTTTACAGCGTTTTGCGAAAGGGTTTTTATGGATTTTTTTAGTGTTCTTTTTATGTTTTTTGTTGTGAATGTCATGTGTGCATCTCCTTTGTTATCAGCGTTATGCTCAATAACAAGGGTCGCCTTCATTGACCAAAGTCAATGAAGGCGACCGCACATTTTTTTGTAATTGTCAAGCTTTTTTTAAAAGGTTCTGGGTGTTTTTCTTGTAGCACCCAGGCTTATCTTAATGACATTGTTCAGACCACATCCCCATTTCCATGACACTAGAATTAAAGGAGTCCTGTAAATAAAAGTCAAGCCCTAAAATGAAAAAATCTCACAAAAATTGTGAGATGACAAAGCAGGCATAACAAAACAGGCCAGAGAAAGAAGGTGTAATCACTGACCTGAAAAACTATGAAATTAGCGTCACTTAGCCCTCGCTGGCGGTCTCCAGAGCCAGCATACACTCCTTGACCCGAGCGTAATAAATCCGCAGGAACTTGTTCTGTGCGGCCGTCATGTAGACGTAGTAGGGCTTGCCCTCGGCACGTTTCTTGTCTATGAACTGGTACACCGCCTCGTCCTCAGGCTTCTTCTTGACGTAGGTAGACACCACCTGAAACAGCGTTTTGCGCAGGTGGGGCGAGCCACGTTTGGTGGTCTTTCCGCCTTGAGAGGTCTGCTTGCCTGACTGGTTGACCGACGGATCCACCCCTGCAAACGCCACAATGGAGCTGCGGTGGGCGAAGCGACGCACATCCCCAATCTCCGCCATCAGCTGTACGCCAGTGGCCTCGCCTACGCCGTACATCGCCATGACGGTGTCGTACTCGGGCAACTCTTTAGCCATGCGGTTCATCTCGATTTTCATCTCAGAGAGGGTTTCTTTGGAGGCTATGAGTTGCTTGGCCGCCGTCACAACCAACAATTTTGCGTAGTCGTTTTTGGGCAGAGTGACAATCATTTTCTGGGTTTTTGCGTAAATTTCAGCCGCCTTTTTGGGTTGAAAATGGTACCCCTTTCGCTTGCACCATTTTTGATAGCGGTCTGTGAAGGACTTTTCGCTGACGGTTGCAATGCAGTGACAGTGCCAAAATGTAGCCAAAAAATCAATCCACTTGACATGACCATCCTTGCGCTCAGGACTAGAAAACAGCTCGTTGACGCCTGGAAAGGTCTTATCCGAGAGAGAAATTAGGTTGTTTTGCAATGAAACAATGGTTTTCATGTACAAATTGTACTGCCGTGTGCAGAGCTTTAATTGTTGTCGTATGGTTTCCATAGGTGTATGTTCTCGCAAATCCACCCAATTGTCAAGCCCGTATTTTGCGATTTTTAGGGCATCGGCTTTGTCGGTTTTAACCTTGCGGATGGAGCCACCACCGCTCTGCTTGATGAGTAGTGGGTTGAGAATGCTGACGTAGATACCGTGCTGGCTCAGTGTCTGGGCGACTGGTTCGTGGTAACGACCAGTGGCCTCCATGATGACACGGGTGTCCGCACCCAACGCAAGAATTTCCTGCGCCAGTACGTCGATGCTGTGGCTGTCGTGCTGGTAAGTACGAGGTGGGAGCGCCACCTCACCCATAGGCCGCAGGGCGGCTACCACGCTGAATTCTTTGGAAATATCGATTCCGACTGCGTTCATATTGTTTCCTCCATGTATTTTGATTAGGCATTCCGCTTTCTTCGCTGCTTGTTCAATCTCCTGAGTGACACGAACGCACCAGTCTTGGTGGCACAACCTGCGCAAATCGAATGCTGCGAACGAGAGAGGCGGCTGGCGGACTCCTTTGCGGGCGTGTAAGCCCTCGGAAAACAGAGCCAGACCTGTTCTCTCCCATTCTAACAGCTTAGGCAACAAAAAGACAAAAGACACGGCTGGCAGCCGTGCCTTAAACCTTAATTTATATTGTAGGAGGAATAATCTATGTCTATTTTTACATCCGGTGATGATCGCTTCGCACTGGCAAAAATCCAAGAAAGCTTAGCACAAATTGCACAAGTGGCAGGAAGCAACAATGCCCAATCCCCCGTGGTTTCCGATGAAGACAAGCGAAAAGCCGCCTATGCATTAAATCTCTGCACGGTGTCCGTTTCTCAAATTGTGGACTATAATGACCTTGGGATTATGGAGCAGGAGTATGAAGCCATCCTCAACAATCTCAACATTGAAAACATGCCAAAAGACGAAGCGTTATTAGATATTCTCAAGCACCTTTTGGATACCATTACCTATTTTCGCATCGAAGCTGGCAAAAAAGCCATGCTGGAGCAAGAATACCAACACAACATAAAAAATGCTATCTGGTCAGCAGTGCCAAGCCTCAGCGTGATTATGGGCGGTAGTCCTTTGGCTGTAGCCGCTTCTTTGGCCACACAAGCTGGCATTGGCTATATGAATTACCGTAAAACCAAAGCATCCCTACTCTTAGCCAAAGAAAAAAACGAATGGCAACTGCAGCGCTCTGCCATGGAACAACTGAACGGTCTGCGCCGTGAATTGTTTGAAACTGCTTGGCGGTTGGCCGACACTTACCAATTCCCTGACGAATACCGCTTAACTGAGCGCCAAATCACCCAATACAACCAAATCCTATTGGATAAGGACCCCCTGCGCCGTTATGAACGCCTACTCTATATCGAGCCTAACTTCCAAGCCTATCCACCTTTCCATTACTACATCGGTCATGCCGCCAATGAAGCCGGATATCCAGACAAAGCCATGGTGCATTTTGAGAAGTTGCTAAATTTAGCCAGCCAAAACATTTTACGAGAAGACCAAATTCTTGCCGCTTGTGCTTTGGAATATTTTGAGCTGCGCTTACAAGGAAAAGAACAAATTACTGACTCGAAAAAAGCCGAGCTCAGCGCTCTACTGCAACGTGCCAGCAAAAGTGCTGGCAATGCCAACGATGTACTGCAACTGTGCGCCATGGCCTATCTTCGCATCAGTGACTGGGACAATGCCACAAATTTAATGCGGATGCTGGTCAATGAAGGACATAACCAAATTGTCAACGCCCAATTCCTCAGTAGCTATTATGTGGAAGGGTATTTAACAAACCGAGATCCCGATTTACGAATACTATACACAACACTCAAAACACGAGTTCCGGAAGAATATTTACTTCGCCTTCCTCCCTGTGAAACGCCACTTGCTACGTCGGCAGAACAAAATGCCGCCCGTGAACAAGCACTTAGAGAATTCATTTTATTACGCAGAACTGCTTTATACGAATCTTATCGCAGCATTGTTTCTGATTTGGCAGACCAATACACGGTCAAATATAACAAAATGCGCTTTGCAGAGATATTTGACGATACCACTGCTGATTTTGTTTTTGAAGATACCCCCAAAGCCTTGGCGATACAAGCCCACGAGCAAGACGAACGCAAAGAAATCATATTCACAAATGGCAAAGAGCTGACAGAGAATATGCTTGCTACTATCAATGCATGCTATGAAGATTTAGCCAGCTTGCCCTTTACATCTGAAGAAACCCTGGAGGAAGTACATTCTTCTATTTTGAAAAAGCTGTCGCACAAAAAAGTCGCCTTACAATATCTGGCTAAAAACAAGGAGATTATCTACAAATTGTTCTTATCCCTATCCTTTGACGTTTTCATGGAAGACGCATTCCGCATTGTGATTAAAAAAGCACACAGCTGTCTGGAAAATTGTACCGAAATGAAGGATATTTCTATTGCTGAGACGAAGTTACTCTCGTATAAATCCATGAAAACCCCCAATCAGAGCGAAGAAATCTTTTTTGACCATCAGCCATCTGACTATAACAAAAATGAAATTTCTTGGAAAGCCTTTTCACAATATGCGCAAATAGATATGCAGGAGGATGAGCTAAAAGAACGTATGTCCAACTGTATCGCATCGAAACAAAACAGCTTACTAAAAGAAAAGGCCAAGAATGTCAAATTGTATTACGCTGGAAGTAGTGAATTTAATGACTTCTTTAAGGCACATCAAAAAAACTTGGCCACCTATAAATCTGCAACGCTATTGGTGCTAGATAACACCCAAATCCCCGATGAAGATTGGCTGTTGACCATCCATGGGCTCTGCTCTTATCATCACCCCATTGGAGCAAAGTCTTTATCTGCGACAGGTGCTGCCACTGCAGGTGCTACAGCAGGGTTCGCAGGTGCTGCGAGTGCAGGCGCTGCCACCGCCACTGCAACCATCCCCTCACTGACCGCAACATCTTGGGCAACAAGTTCTTTGGTAGGCGCAGGCGTAGCAGCATCTACTCTATCCGCCGCTACTGTCGCCGCTTTTGCAACACCAGCCATCGCTCTTGGCGTTCTTGGGTATTCCATCCTTACAAAATCAGTGGGTGCAATCATCCCATACACCGCATTGGAATTAGATAAAAACGGTGATGTAAAATATGGGAAAAAGTCTCTTGCACTCAACAAATTAGACATTGATAAAAATGCGTTTTGCAAGTTAATTACAGAACTCCAAAAAATCCAACAAGAATTGAACAAATCGATGAACTACCACATTGATAGCACCCACGAACCCTTGTCAAAACGAATTTTCGCAACTGAAGAACAAGCATTGGCAGTCATCGAAGATTGACCCACCCATTGCCTTCGTCCCTGTAACCCCCTATAAATCCAACCACCTGTCTAAGTTCATCAGACAGGTGGTTGGATTCACATTGTCCTAAATTCACACTCCCTCCTGCTGCCTATCTGACGTTACGCACACATTTTGCTGCCCTTGGCACCTGTCCTAGCGATTATGATTTGATTCTCACTGGGGATTTGGGGTCATTGGGTCATGCTATTGTGCAGGATTTGTTTTGCAACCGCGGTGTGGACATGACCCGTAATTATCAAGACTGCGGTATGCTGCTCTATGATGCCACTGCCCAAGATATGCACGCCGGTGGCTCTGGCGCAGGGTGTAGCGCCAGCGTACTGTGCGCCCATGTGCTACCCAAATTGCAAAACGGCACCTTTCGCCGCGTGCTGTTTGCCCCCACTGGCGCCCTCTTATCTCCTCTAACCAGCCTGCAAGGAGAGACAATCCCCTGCATCTGCCATGCTGTGGAATTTTCTACCGTTTAATTTTCTGCCGTTTAACGTGAAAATCTTCTTTCCTTTTTTTCCAAACTATGCTATTCTATATAGATTGTAAAAAATCCTACTAGAAACCGAAAGGAGCATACTTCTATGGAATTAAGTCTTGCCCTTGCCCAACAGATTTTATCCATGGTGCTGATTTGCTGTGTGGGGTATATTCTCGCCCGTTTCAACATTGTCTCCCCCGACCAAAGCTATATTCTCTCACGGGTGGCCGTCTATGCCTTGACCCCCTGCACCATTATGCAGTCTTTCCAAAGTGAGCTGAACCACGACCAACTCTCTGGACTGGCGCTGGCCTTTATCTGCGCCACAGTTATCCATTTGGTGGCCATTCCCATCATGCACCTGCTGGGCAAAGCTGGCATCACCTCTGAAGAAAAAGCCTCCGCCGTCTATAGCAACGCTGGTAATTTTGGCATCCCTTTGATTTCTGGCATTGCTTCTTTAGGTGCAGGCTATGTGTTTTACATGAGTGCCTTTTTTGCCACACAAAACGCACTCCTTTGGTCTCACGGTGTGACGCTAATGAGTGGGTCTGCCAAAGTTGACGTGAAAAAAATCCTGAAAAACCCTTGCATGATTTCCATCGCTGTGGGACTGTTCTTCTTTTTCACCCAAATCACCCTCCCTGGCCCCATTGCTACCACCGTGTCCAACCTAGCCGCCTGCCTTGGCCCCATTTGTATGCTGGTCATCGGCTTGAGCTTAGGCGGACAAGACTTAAAATCTGTATTTTCTAACAAGCGCGTCTATGGCGTTGCCGCCTTACGCTTGCTGATTTTGCCTGCGGTGATTATGATTCCCTTTTACCTGTTGGCACAGGTCTGGGCACATCCCGACATCGAGAACATCATCATTGTTATGTTCATCTGCGCCTTAGGCCCTGCGGCCTCCACTGTGGTACAGCTCTCTCAAATTTACCAAAGCAAGCATATTCCCTATGTATCTGCCATCAACGTGGTATCCACCTTATTGTGCGCTGTTACCATGCCCATTATGGTGTTTATTTTCCAATTTTTCTTACATATGTAACTAAAAAACGAAGTTTATAAAGAGCAAACGTAAACAATGGGTTGCGTTTGCTATTTTTTTGTCGTTTTTTCTTTACATTGCCCCCTCTAATGGGTATAATGTCTTATTATAAAATGGATTTATTATGACGTCTACTATCCCATTCATCGATATAGAACAGGAGCACTTATGAAACGCCTATGGATTACAGCCCTTTTGGCCTTGGCATTGCCAATTCTCAGCGGCTGCGAACAAGCCCAAGAAGAAGACTCTCAACCCTTTACCCTCCAAGTGGCCTTGGTGGGGGAGGATCTTTCCTTAGACCCCATCAGCGCCACGGATATCGCCAGCCAAACCTTACTCTATAACCTCTACGACAATTTGATGACCCAGACTGTCAATGCTGACGGTCAAGTAGAGATAAGCAACGCCTTGGCGAAATCTGTGGAAGAAACCGCCAACACTGACGCCACCACCACCTATACCTTCACCTTGCGCCGCGCCTATTGGTCTGATGGCGAACTGGTCACTGCCCAAGATTTTGAGTACGCTTGGAAGCGTTTGGTCAGCCCAGAGGCCAACACCCCATACAGCGCCTTGCTGTCTATGGTGGCAGGCTATGAAGACGTGCTAGAAACTGGCAACCCCGATTATTTGCAAGTCACCGCCCTAGACGACGATGTGCTAGAAGTGGTGGTCACAGGGGAAACCGACTGGTTTTTGCAAGAAGTTTGCACCGCCATTGCCACCTTGCCACAACGCCAAGACGTGGTAGAAGCCGAAAACAACCAAACCTTGGTCACCTGCGGGGCCTACACCTTGAGTGACATGGACGATGATACCATCACCTTAACCGCCTTTGAAAGTCACTATGGCACTGCCGCCACTGCTGATGAAATCCAAGTTCTTCTGGCCCCAGATGCCACCACCGCTTGGGATTGGTACGAAAGCCAAACGGTATCGTTTGTGTGGCCTGTCTCTGATGATATTTACACCCAACTATTGGAGGAAGAAATCTCCTACGCCGTGGCTGACTTACTGGACATCCGCTATGTGGCCATCAACAACCAAGATGAAATTTTGCAAGACAGCTTGGTGCGCGAAGCCTTGAGCAATGCTGTGGATTTCTCCGCCGTGGCCACCGTGGCAGGCATCACCGCTCAAGTGGCCCAAGGCATTGTGCCAGAGGGCATTGCCGAAGTGGGTCAAGATAGCTTCCGCCAAGCCTACACCGCCATGGATACCGACAGCGATACCTATGCCAAGCGGCAAACCGCTGCCCAACTGGCCTTGGCCCAATCCACCTATCCATGGGATAACGAAGCATACACCCTAGAACTGTTTTACACCAACCAAGGGGATAACAAGGCCATCGCCACGGCGCTGTGCCAACAGTGGAGCTCTGTTTTGGGTCTCACCGTGACCCCTGTGGCCATGGATGCCCAAACCTTGGCGCAAGCCATGTCTGAGGGTAGTTATCAACTGGCACTGACCAGCCTCAGCCCCCAAGTCAACGACCCTGAGCCCTATCTCAGCCCTTGGCTCTCCACCAGTCCCCTCAATGTCATCGGCTATGAAAACAGCGCCTATGACACCTTGGTAACCATTGCCGCCACCGCCTCTGAAACCAGTGGTCGCATGGGCTGTCTCCACGATGCCGAGGAGCTCTTGCTAGAAGATTTTGCCCTCATCCCCTTATATTCTACCCAAACAGGTTGGCTGTTAAGCGAAGATATGACTGGTATTACCCGAGATGCGCGGGGTTGGTTCGGCTTTGCCACCATTGCCCAGCGCAATCCTTAACGGAGGTGCATATGAACCGTATTTCCAAGGAAAACTATTACTTAGACATTGCCCAAACCGTGCTAGAGCGCGCCACCTGCTTGCGCCGTGTGTACGGTGCCATCATCGTTAGCAACGATGAGATTATCTCCACTGGCTACAATGGCGCCCCCCGTGGTCGCGCCAACTGTGTGGACATGGGGTTTTGTACCCGTGAAGCCATGAAGGTGCCCCGCGGGGAACGCTATGAACTGTGCCGCAGTGTCCACGCTGAGGCCAATGCCATCATCTCCGCCTCCCGCCGTGACATGGTGGGTGCCACCATTTATTTGGTGGGGCGCAACGCCCAAACAGGGGAACTGTTGCCCGATGCCACCTCCTGCCCCATGTGTCGCCGTCAAGTTATCAACGCTGGCCTTGCCCGTGTGGTCATCCGTCGCACCCCCACAGAATTCACTGTGGTCAATGTGGACGATTGGATTGCCGAAGATGATTTATTGTTGCCCCGTGACCCTGATTAACGTAATTTCTACAGAAAGGAACCATCCGCTTTGAACGCTGGACTGCTCACCTTTTATCACACCCATCATTACGGCACCTTTTTGCAAGCATATGCCACCCAACAAGCGGTGGAGGCTTTGGGTGCCCAATGCACCTTGCTAGACTATCACACTGGCAAGAAAAACACCCTCTTTCGCAAACCACAATCTGTAGGCTCTGCTGTGGACAACCTTCACACCTCCGCTCATTATAAAGATTTAAAGCGCCGTTACGACCGCTTTGAACAAGCCAAAGCCACCCATCTGCGCAAAAGCTCTATCCGTTTTCACTCCAGTTTGGATTTGGCCAAGGGATGTCCCGAAGTGGATGTGCTGTTGACTGGTAGCAACCAAATTTGGAATGCCAAGCTGTCTCCCAGTGGTCAGTTTGACCCTGTGTTTTTCGGCGACTTTTCCCACAAACGGAAAATCGCCTACGCCCCCAGCTTTGGCTCCTCTCAACTGCCGCCTCAACTATCTGGGGATTTGGCTGGCTATTTAAGCCACTTTTCCCACGTTTCTGTCCGCGAACGCCAAGGCGCTGAGATGGTCAAAGACGCCACTGGACAAGATGTGCCTGTGGTGCTAGACCCTACGCTACTGCTCTCCAAAAAGCAATGGGCGGCGCTGGCGGTGCCTCCCAAACAAACAGGGGGCTATATTTTATGCTATTGCATCCACAAAGAAAGCGCCATGGCCTCTTACGTGCGCCAGCTTTCCAAGCGCACTGGTTTGCCCATCGTGCAACTTTGCGGTGTGAGCCAAAAGGTGCACCCCAAGGCCACCTGTGTGCTAGATGCTGGCCCTCAAGAGTTTTTGGGTCTGTTCCAAAATGCCAGCTATGTGTGCACCAACTCCTTCCATGGCACAGTCTTTTCCACCGTGTTTGAAAAACCCTTTTTCTCCTCGGTGTCTCTGGCAGAAATCCACTCTCCCAACCGCTCTCGCACCTATAATCTCCTCTCTACCTTAGGGTTGACCCAGCGCATCATCGGCAAAGGCGACACCGCTGGCCTTTTAGATCCCATCGATTATCAAGCCGTGGCAAACACTTTGGCGCAGGCCAGAGACCACTCCTTGTCCTATTTAAAAGCCGCCTTGCAAAACGTTCCCTTTGTGCCGCAAAGCGCTTCCACCCCCCAACCATTCCCCAGCTGGCGCCCCATGATGTTTGCACTGGCTGTACCGCCTGCGCCACCACCTGCCCCACGCAGGTGATTGAAATGGTGCCCGATAGCGAAGGGTTTTCTTACCCCCACATCAACGTGGAGGGCTGTGTGTCCTGCTATCAATGCACCCAAGTTTGCCCTGTTTTAAAACCCAAGTCCACCCCCAATGTCCCTGTGGTATACGGGGCTTGGAATCCAAATCAACAAGTCCGCAAGGACTCTAGCTCTGGTGGGATTTTCTCCTTGCTGGCCCAAGATACCATTGCCCAAGGTGGCGTGGTGTTCGGTGCCGCCTTTGACAGCAAACTCCATCTGCGCCACACTGCCGCCTTTACCGCCGAGCAATGCGTGCAATTCCGTGGCGCCAAATATGTGCAAAGCGATTTATCCAGTGTCTATCCCCAAATCAAAGCGTGGCTGAGAACACGCCCTGTGCTCTTCTCTGGCACCCCTTGCCAAGTGGATGGTCTGTACCAATATCTAGGTGCTCGCCCCGACAATCTCACCACCTGCGACGTGGTGTGTCATGGGGTGCCCTCTCCCTCTGTATGGGGCGATACGGTGGCCTATTGGGCACAAAAAGCCAAAAGCCCCGTGTCCCGTGTAGACTTTAGCGAAAAAGTAACTGGCTGGTCAAAAAGCCATTTGACAATCCACTACGAAAACGGTTGCATCGACTCTGCTCCCTTTGATGAAACCCCCTATGGCCATGCCATTAATCAAGGGCTGATTCTCCGTCCTAGCTGTCACAACTGTCGCTATGCGTCCACCACCCGCCCTGGAGATTTGACCCTTGGAGACTTCTGGGGTTTGGACAAAGACCAATTCCCTGACCAACACGACAAAGGAATCTCCCTGCTGATGGTGAACACCGCCCACGGCAGCTATATCTTTGACCAGTTGCCTATGGAAAAGAAAAAATGTTGTCTTAACAAAGCGGTTGCAGGCAATGCTGCCTTGTCGGCACCCTTGCCCCGCTCTCCACAGCGTGCCAGCTTTTTTGCCACCTATGCTGTGGAACCTTTTGAAACTGTGTACAAGCGGTTTTACAAATTACCTGCCGTGCCTGTGCGCCTTGCTCAGGAGCAACTGCACAAGCTCTTACACCGATAAAAAGGAGGTGCACCCATGAGTCGTCAAGCTGTTTTATCGTTACTCCGTCAAGGGGGCTATGTATCTGGTCAAGCCATCAGCCAACGCCTTGGGCTCTCTCGCGCCGCCGTTTGGAAGGCAGTGGATGGTCTGCGCAAAGATGGCTATGAAATCCAAGCCAGAACGGGCCTTGGCTACTGCCTAGGGCAAACCCCCGACCTGCTTACCCAAGGGGAAATCCAGTCGTATCTGCCCCAAGGGCTGACCATTGCCCACACCTTAGACGCCCTTGAAACGGTGGACTCCACCAACTCTTATTTGAAAACCCTTGCCGTCCAAGGCGCTCAACTCGCCCCCCATGGCACAGTGGTGGTGTCCGATTGCCAAAGCGCAGGACGGGGACGAATGGCGCGTAGTTTTCACTCCCCTGCTGGCACTGGCATTTACTTGAGCCTCTTACTCCGCCCCCAATGCGCCCCCCAAGCGTTGATGCCTCTGACTGCCATGGCAGCGGTGGCCATCTGCCGTGCTGTGGAAGAAATTTGTGGTTTGCAAGCCCAAATCAAATGGCCCAACGACATTGTGGTGGCGCAAAAAAAGCTCTGCGGTATTCTCACAGAGCTGTCTATCGAAGGGGAAACAGGTCGGGTGGACTATGTGGTGCTGGGCATGGGCATCAACGTGGGTCAAACAGCCTTTCCCGATGAACTGACCGCCTGCGCCGTATCGTTGCAGCAGATGGGGTACACCGTCTCTCGTCCCCAACTGACAGCCTTGATGCTCAAACATTTGGACGCCCTGTCGCAAAGCCTCCAAGCCCCCCAAACCTATTTGGCTCCCTATCGTGAGCGCTGTGTCAATCTAGGCAAAGCGCTGGAAATTGTCCGTCTGGACGGCACCAGCCAACCTGTGACAGGCCACGCCATTGACGATACATTTGCCTTGGTGGTGCGCCATGTGGATGGAACTTTGGAAACCCTCCAATCTGGCGAAGTTTCGATCCACGGCTTTTACGGAAAGGAACCACTATGAACCTGTATTGGCACTTATTCATCACCTTTGCCCGCATTGGTGCCATGACCTTTGGCGGTGGCTATGCCATGCTACCCATACTCCAACGCGAACTGGTAGAGGGGCATGGTTGGGTCACCCAAGAGGAGTTAACCGATTACTTCGCCATTGGACAATGCACCCCTGGCATCATTGCCATCAACGTGGCCACCTTTGTGGGCTACAAGCAAAAAAAAGTGCCGGGCGGCATCTTTGCCACACTGGGCATGGTGTTTCCCTGTTTGGTTATCATCAGCATTCTTGCTGGGGTCATCACCGCCTACAGCCATTTGCAATGGGTGAACTATGCCTTTGCAGGCATTCGGGTCTGCGTCTGCGTGCAAATTTTCAACGCCGTGGTGGGACTGTATAAAAAAGCCGTGGTAGACAAAGCCACCACGGTGATTTTCTTGCTTATTTTCATCCTCATGACCGCCTTCTCCGCCTCCCCTGCTTGGTTTGTCATGGGTGCCGCCTTGGCTGGCATCTATCTCCAAGGAAAGAAGGTGGCCTCATGATATACCTGCAATTGTTTTACGAATTTTTCCACATTGGGCTATTTTCCATCGGTGGTGGCATGGCAACGTTGCCCTTTTTATACGATTTATCTGATAAAACTGGCTGGTTTACCTACGAAGAATTGGCAAATCTCATTGCCGTGTCTGAATCCACCCCGGCCCCATCGGGGTGAACATGGCCACCTACATCGGCTTTTTGCAAGAAGGAGTTTTGGGTGCTGTGGTAGCATCGGTGGGCTTGGTGACACCATCGGTGATCATCATTTCCATCATCGCCCGTATTTTGACCCAATTCAAAGACAGCCAGAAGGTGAAAGACGCCTTTTACGGGATGCGCCCAGCATCTACGGCACTGATTGCCAGCGCTGGCATGGTGTTGGTCTCTGCCACCTTAGTCAATCTCACTGCCTTTGAAACCAGCGGCAATTTGTTAGACCTGTTTCTTTGGAAAGAATTGGCCTTGGCGGCATTGATTTTGATATTGACCCGTTGGGTCAAGCCCACCAAAGGCCTCCACCCCATTTTATTTGTGGTGCTCTCTGCCGTGATTGGCATCGCGTTCCAAATGGGGACTTAATGCGTTTCAATCAGCTTTAACTTTTCCTGTCGTGACAGTTTTTTTATGGCCGCTTCTCTGCGCAACGCCGAGGAGCGGTCATCATGCGTCTCTTGATACACCAATGTCACTGGCAATCTAGCCCGTGTGTACTTGGCGCCTTTGCCAGCTTGATGCACCGCCAAACGCCGCTCTACATCATTGGTACTGCCCGTGTACAGCGTGCCGTCTCCACAGCAAAGGATGTAAATATAATACGCCATGTCCTCACCTCTTTTCCCCAGTGTAGCACAAAGGGGCAAAAAGTGCAATTGAAGTTGAAACTAAAAAGTTGCAAAAACCACTAGCTATTGAAAAATAGCTATGCTATACTAATATCGTATGTAATGTCCACTGAACAACTGCAATTTGCGAATTGCAGTTGTTCAGCAGGCATTATGTAAATTTTAAAAGGAGATCCCTATGACCACTCGTGATTACCAAAAGCGTTCCCCCGTGGCAATTTTCTTTGCCTATTTTAAACCCCATAAAAAGCTATTTATCTTCGATATGGTGTGCGCCTTTACCATTGCCATCATCGATTTGACGTTCCCATTCATCACCCGTTGGAGCTTATACGACCTGCTGCCAAACAACGATTACAACACCTTTTTCATTGCCATGACCTGCGTGGCGCTGGCCTTTTTCCTCCGTGCTGTGCTGACCTATGTCGTGGCCTTTTGGGGACACACCTTCGGTATTTTGGTGGAGGCTGATATCCGCAGTGATTTGTTCCGCCATATGCAATCTCTGTCCTTTGGCTACTTCGATAAAAACCGCACAGGCCAGCTCATGAGTCGTCTCACCTCCGACCTGTTCGACATCACAGAGCTTGCCCACCACGGCCCAGAAGATGTGCTCATCTCTGCGGTCACCATTACTGGTGCACTGGTGATGATGTTCACCATCCAATGGCAACTGGCACTGGTCATCGCTGTGATGATTCCCCTGTTTTTAACTGTAGTCTGGAAACGTCGGCGTGAAATGGCAGCGGCCTCTAGCCAAGTGAAAAAGAAAATCGCCACCATCTCCACCGACATTGAGTCTGGTATCTCTGGTATCCGCACCACCAAAGCTTTCGCCAGTGAAGGGGCTGAAATCCAAAAGTTTGAATCTGCCAACGACAGCTTCAAAACCTCTAAAAAGCAATTCCACAAGGCCATGGGTAGATTCATCGGCACCATGGAATTTTTCCTGTGTACCCTGCCTTTGGCCGTCATTGCTGTGGGTGGGTATTTGGTGATGGAGGGGCAAATGCAAACCATCGACATCATCGTGTTTAATATGTATGTGGCCACTTTCATCACCCCCATGCGCAAGCTGGCTACCTTTGCCGAGCTATTTGCCAACGGGAGTGCTGGGTTCTTGCGCTTTGTGGAACTGATGGGCACGGAGCCTTCCCTGCAAGATGCCCCTGATGCCGCCACCATGGACAATGTGAAAGGCAACATCACCGTGGACGATGTCCACTTTGCCTATCAAAACGAAACCGTACTCCACGGCATTAGCCTTGACATTCCCAAAGGGGAAACCATTGCTGTAGTGGGGCCTTCTGGCGGTGGCAAGTCTACTCTGTGCCAGCTGATTCCCCGTTTTTACGACGTCACCAGCGGTGCCATCTCCATCGATGGCCAAGACATTCGCACGGTCACCCAACAGTCTTTGCGCCGCAACATCGGCATTGTCCAACAGGATGTGTTCCTCTTTGCTGGCAGCGTGCTAGAAAACATTCGCTACGGACGCCCTGACGCCACTGTAGAAGAAGTGATTGAAGCCGCCAAAATGGCTGAGATTTATAACGATATCTGCGGTATGCCACAAGGTTTCGACACCTATGTGGGTGAGCGTGGGGTCATGCTCTCTGGTGGACAAAAACAACGGATTTCCATTGCCCGTATTTTCCTGAAAAACCCACCCATTTTGATTTTGGACGAAGCTACCTCTGCCCTAGACACCGTCACTGAACACCGCATCCAAGAAACATTTGAAAAGTTGACCCAAGGCCGCACCTGTCTCATCATTGCCCACCGACTGTCTACCGTCCGCCATGCAAACCGCATTGTGGTGGTGGAAAATGGTTTGATTGTGGAGCAAGGCTCTCACGAAGAGTTACTATCACAAGACGGTGCTTATGCCGCCTTGGTTGCCACCCAAAAGCTGACCAATGGATAAAGCAACCTTATTAGACCGTGTGGGTGCCACTGGGGAAGAACGAATGCTACTGGCAAACCTTCTCGACCGCGCCACCCAAGCCCAGCATCGCAACATCCCCACCGCCACCGAATTTCTCACCCCCCAAGAGCAAGCACTGGCACGAGATCTGCTCGCCATTGCCCACTATGGCCAAGACCGCTACTGTTTTTTCGGTGGCTATGAAAGCGCCCAGCGGTGTGTAGCCGTGTTTTTACCAGACTGGATGGAACCAGAGCAAGCCATGGATGAAGCAAATCTCACCTGTCTGCGTGGCAAGCACCGTGAAGAATTGACTCACCGCGATGTGCTGGGCAGTCTGATGGGCATGGGCATTGAGCGTGAACGCATTGGCGATATTCTCATCGGCGATGGACACTGCGATTTGATTGTCTCTGCCAGCTTGGGGGACTATCTGCTTCAAAGTTGGTGTAGTGCAGGACGGGAAAAAGTCACCGTATCCCAAATCGAATTTGACCAATTGCACATCCCAGAACAAAAGGTGCAAATCGTCAAAGATACCGTCATGAGTCTCCGCCTTGATGCCGTTGCCGCCAGTGGTTTTTCCACCTCCCGTGGAAAAATGACCACCTTAGTGCAAGGTGGTAAAGTGCAGGTGAACTATAAAGAATGCGCCAAAGCTGACAAACTTTTACAGGCTGGGGATGAGGTATCCGTCCGCGGTCTGGGCAAAATGAAACTATCACAAATCGGTGGCCTGTCCAAAAAAGGACGCACTGGCATTGTGATTGAACGCTATTTATAATGTAAGGAGAGTCTCCATGGAACAAGTAAAGATTGACCGCATCAACGCCTTGGCGCGCAAAGCCAAATCCCCCGAAGGCCTCACCCAAGCCGAAACCATTGAACGTGCCGCCCTCCGCAAAGAATATGTGGCCGCCGTGGTGGGTAGCCTAGAAGGCCACTTGGACAACACCTATCTGGTGGATGACAAAGGCACAGAAGAAAAGCTGAAGAAAAAAGATTAAATCAAAGCGGGACGTCGAGGACGCCGCCCCCTACAAAAAGAGTGAACAACTATGGGAACGGTATTCGTCCCATAGTTGTTCACTTTTAGTTTTTCACTCTTAGTTTTCCTTATCCTCGTTGTCCTTTAAATCTAACTTTCTCATCTTGGGCACCTTCACTTTGCTCTTACGGCGCACCACCTTCACCGCAACCACAATCACCACCAGCCACACTGCCATACCCAGCCAGTTATAGGCCAGCCAAATGGCCATGTCACCCAGTCCATCGATGAAATTGGTGATGCCATTGGTAAAGGCATTGCCCAGACGACCGCCAAAACCAACAGGGGTCAACTCCACATTAGATAAAGTGCTGACCTCACGGAGGGTCAACTCCACCGTGGCATAGTCCACTTGGGAATTGTAGTACACCATGGTACCAGAATAATTGTCGATGGCCTCTTGGGTTTCAGAGATGGCAGACTCCAGCGTAATCAAATCCTCCATGGTCTCTGCCTGCTCTAGCAACGCTTGCAACCGCTCCAGCTTCAGCTGTTGGGTTTCCAAACGGCCTTGGGTATCGTAATATTGGTAGCTAATATCCTCCACCTGCGAGGTGAAGTCGGTAATGAGCAAAACGGCACTGGTCTGCTCTGTGAAGGCATCTAGCTGACTGGTTTCTAAACGGATGGTGTAGCTCCCACGACGGTAGGAGCCGTAGTTTTCTTCGCTGGCATACTCAAAATAACCATCCATAGAGGCCACCAAGTCTTTCAAGGCGGTGGCATCCGTCTCAAAATCAATGGTTTCCCCTTCTAAGTATACCGTGTAGATAAATTTATTGCCTTGGGTCTCTTTGGTGGTGGTCATGCCACCGCCTGTACTGGTGACTGTGTCCTCCATGGCGCTTTCAGTGGTGGTGGTTGTAACACTAGAGCTAGAGCTAGCAGAGTCAGAGCTGGAGCTACAGCCTGTCAAGGCAAGGGTCAATGCCAATAAGCAAATCAACTTTTTCATAAAATTCTCCTTTATTTTTCAGTCTCTACTACCATAGACGGAAAAAATTTTAAAATGTTCCCTCAAATTTGGAAAATTTTAAAAAAATGAAGGACGATAGAAAACAATTGCGTTCCCATAGTCCTTCACTCTTAGTCTTTCGTTTTTAATACCATCATTCTATATAGCCACAGATAATGGACAATTCCTTGGCCGTGGCCTTCACCGCTTGCCCAATGGCATCCACATCTTCGTCTGGACGGTACAAATCTGACACGCTGACCGCACCGTACACACGGCCTTGCGCGTTGAACACAGGCGCCGCCACACAAAGGCCATGATCCTCTAATTCTCGAAAATCCACAGAATAGCCCTGTTGTCTGATGACGGGCAACTCACGCTTCACACTTTCTGGCGATTGGTGGGTAAACACCGTGCGGGGCCGAAAGTGCATATTATCAAGCAAGTCATCAGATGTATCGCTTGACATAAAGGCCAACATAGCCTTGCCCAAGCCTGTACAATACATGGGATTGGTAGCGCCAACCTTCCCTAAGGTTAAAATAGGGTTGGCAGGCTCCTTTTTAATGAGATACACCACATTGGTTTTATCGGGAATACCAAAAAAACAGGTTTTGTTTAGCTGATTTGTCAAGCGCTGCATTGGCGCCTCAAAAGACTTCTCCAAAGAGAAATGACTCAAATACCCCATGCCCAATTGATAAGCCCCTACAGCCAGATGATACTTCTTTTTCTGCTCTTGGGTCACCTGCACCATTCCTGTGGCCATTAAAGTTTCAAGGATGTCGTAACAACTGGTTTTTGGCAGTTCAAAGGCTTGGCAAAGTTCACTCATCTCTGCCTCTTTATGGGTAGAGATGTATTTTAATATCTCAATCGTACGGTACGCGGTTCGGTTATGCTTCATGGATGTTCGCTGCTCTCTTTCTCACTTTAAAGACGAATATTTTCAAATATCTTTTCCAGTAATTTCAAATTTCGTACTAAAAGCATAGCACATATTGTACCTTTTACACAATAGCAAAATTCACATTTAGGCGAATTGAATAAATCATCATACCTGTTTTTGGGCGTTCCTCCGAAAAAATCCAGACATATTGACTTTTCGTGACCAAAACGGTATATTATTATGTATAAGCCACATTTGCGATATGCGTTCGCATATACGAAAATTATGACAATTTTTGAAAAGAGGGTTTCCCTTATGAAAGCACTTGTTTACACTGGCCCTAAAACTGTCGAACTTCACGAAGTACCCATGCCCGAACCCAAAGCTGGTCAGGTCCGTGTTCGCGTGTCTCACTGCGGCATCTGTGGCGGCGACATCAGCATTTACGGCGGCAAGCACCCCCGTGCACAAGCCCCTTTGATTTTCGGTCACGAATTCATCGGCACCATCGAAACCGCCGCTTCTGATAAATTTAAAGTGGGCGACCGTGTCAGCCCCTATCCCTTGATTTCCTGCGGTCACTGTGACCCCTGCCGTGATGGCACCCCCCACGTATGTAAATCCTTGAAGCTCATCGGCATCGACTGTGACGGTGGCGCTGGTCAATACGTGTGCTGTGACGAAGATGTGCTGTTCAAAATCCCCGATGCTCTGAGCGACCGTGCCGCCGCTGTTTTGGAACCTCTGGCTGTGGTTGTGCGCACCTTGCACCAAGCAAAGATGCAAGCACTGGACACGGTGGCCATCACTGGCGCTGGCCCCATCGGTGTGCTAACCGCCATCGTGGCAGAAGCCGCTGGCGCAAGCCGTGTTATCATCTCTGATGTAGACGATTCCCGTTTGGCTCTGGCAAAAGAACTGGGCTACGAAACCATCAACTCCTTGAAACAAAGTTTGGTGGACTACGTGGACGAAACCACCAATGGCCGTGGCGTGGATGTGGTGTTTGAATGCTCTGGCGCAGAACCCTGCACCTTGGATGCCACCAAGATTTGTCGCGTGTCTGGCACCGTGTGCATCACCGCCATTTACAAAGGACCCTCTAAGGTGAACCTGCAAGAAATGAACTTCAAGGAAATCACCTTGGTCTCCAGCCGTGTGTACACCAAGCGTGAATACCAACAAGCTGTGGAATTCGCTGTGAAGGTTGCTGACAAGCTTGAAAAGGTGGTCACTCATATCGTTCCCATGGAACAAGGTATGCACGTATTTGACATGATTGCCGATCCTTCCATCGCTACAGTGAAGGTTTTAATCGACTGCGAGTAACATTTCCAACAAAATCCAATAAAATTTTTGTTGCATTTGCACAAAATATATGGTAAACTCTCTAAGTCTGTCGCTGATAGAGATTTGCCCACACTAACATCAGCGACCTATGGAGGAATCACTATATTATGAACATGAACGTGTATTACGCCAACCATCCCGACGAAGTCAAGCGCTATACCACTGAAGAACTGCGCCACCACTTTTTGGTGGAACAAGTTTTCGTGGAAGATGACATCCAACTGTCTTATTCTCATGTAGACCGCATCATTTTCGGTGGTGTGTATCCCGTGAGCAAGGCTTTGCGCTTGGAAGCTGGAGATGAACTGCGTGCCAAGTATTTCTTGGAACGTCGCGAACTGGGTATTTTCAATGTGGGCTCTGGCACTGGTACCGTCACTGTAGACGGCACTGTGTATGAACTAACCCCCAAGGCTGGTATGTACGTGGGTAAAGGCAACGAAGAAATCATTTTCGCCGCTTCCGAAGCTGGCGCTAAATTCTATATTGTCTCTACGCCTGCCCACCACACCTATCCCACCCGTTTGATTTCCTATGCCGATGCTGTGCACAAGGAACTGGGCGAGGAAGCCTCTATGAACCACCGCATGCTCAACCAATATATCCACCCCGACGTGTTGGAAACCTGCCAACTGTCTATGGGTATGACCGAACTGATGGAAGGCAATGGCTTTAACACCATGCCCAGCCACACCCATGAACGCCGCATGGAAGTCTACTTCTATTTCGACATGGAAGAAGACACCCGTGTGTTCCACATGATGGGTCAACCCACCCAAACCCGTCACATCATTATGAAAAACGAAGAAGCCGTGATTTCTCCCAGTTGGTCTATCCACTCTGGTATCGGCTCTAAGCGCTACACCTTCATCTGGGCTATGTGCGGCGAAAACCAAGATTTCGACGACATGGACCACTTGGCAATGTCTGATTTGCGCTAAGCGTAATTTGTAATTTTTAAATAGGAAAGGGATATTATTTATGAGCATGAAAATCATCATCAGCGATTGCGACCACGCAAGTATGGACCAAGAAAAAGCCGTTTTGGCTGAAGCTGGCATCCCCTTTGTACAAGCCGCCTGCAAAACCGAAGACGACCTGATTGCCAACTGCGCTGGCTACAACGTCGTGTTGAACCAATACGCTCCTTTCACCCGCAACGTTATCTCCAAGCTGGCTCCCGACCTCAAGCACATCGTCCGCTATGGCGTGGGCGTGAACAACGTGGACTTGGAAGCCGCTACCGAATACGGCGTGCAAGTTTGCAACGTGCCTGACTATGGCATGAACGAAGTGGCTGACCAAGCTGTGGCTCTTATGATGGCTCTGGTGCGTAAGGTTTGCCTGATGAACCGCTTCACCAAGGAAGAAGCTTGGGAATATGCCAAGTGCTTGCCCGTCTATCGTATCCCCGGCTCTGTTGTGGGCATCGTGGGCTTGGGTCGCATCGGCCAAGTGTTTGCAAAGCGCATGAGCGGCTTTGACATGGAACGCATCGCCTTTGACCCCGCTTATGAAATCGGCACCTTCGTGAATGGCGTTGAAATCGTTTCTTTTGAAACCTTGATTGAACGCTCTGACATGATTTCCATCCACAGCCCCTTGATTCCCGAAACCCGTGACCTGTTTAATCTGGATACCTTTAAGAAAATGAAAGATACCGCTTACGTGGTGAACACCGCTCGTGGCGGCATCATCAACGAAGCTGACCTGTTGACTGCCCTGCAAGAAAAAATGATTGCTGGCGCTGGTCTGGACGTGGTTGACGTAGAACCCATGAGCCCTGGTCATCCTCTGTTCGCCTTTGAAAACTTCCTGTGCACCCCCACATGGCATGGCACTCCCACGAAGCCGCTTTGGAACTGAAGACCAAGGCTGCCCAAGAAGGTGTTGCTTTCGCTCTGGGTCAACCCATCCGCTACCCTGTCAACAAAATTTAAGGACGGTACTTACTGATGAACAATCCATTTGATTTAACTGGCAAGCGCGCTCTGCTCACTGGCGGCACCCGTGGTTTGGGTAAAGACATGGCTGAAGGCCTGTTGGAACAAGGCACCAATCTTGTGATTTGGGGCACCAACGAAAAGGTACACGCTGTAGCGAAAGAATTTTGCGATAAAGGCTATCAATGCCAAGGCTTGGTTGTTGACTTGGCTGACCGCACCGCACGCACTGAAGGCTTTGCAAAAAGCCTAGAACTGCTGGGTGGCGGCATCGACATTCTGGTCAACGTGGCAGGTATTCAACGCCGCTATCCTTGCGAAGAATTCCCCTTAGACGATTGGGACGCCGTGATTGAAGTGAACCAAACCGCTCCTTTCCATCTGTGCCAATTGGCTGCCAAAGACATGATGACCCACGGCGGTGGCAAAATCATCAATGTGGCTTCCATGCTCAGCTTCTTCGGCGGTCAAACCGTGCCTGCTTATGCAGCTAGTAAGGGCGCTGTAGCTCAATTCACCAAGGCAATGTGCAACGAATGGGCTTCTAAGAACATTCAAGTCAACGCTTTGGCTCCCGGCTACATGGACACCGATATGAACACTGCTCTGACTGACCCCGAAAACCCCCGTTTCAAAGAAATCACTGGCCGTATCCCTGCCCAACGCTGGGGCAATGGTCAAGATATGAAGGGGCCCTGCCTGTTCTTGGCCTCTAGCGCTTCCGATTATCTCAGCGGCGCCATCATCCCTGTGGATGGCGGCTATCTTGTCAAATAATTTTAAGGAGAAATTGTTATGATCTTAGATTACATGACCCGCGTTGATGCCTACGCAAGCGTTCTTCCTCACTTTGCCCAAGCTATGGCTTTTGCCAAAACTTTGGTGGATGCCCCTGTGGGCCGCTACGAAGAAGATGATTACTTTGTTTTGGTGCAAGAATTTGAAACCAAAATGCCTGCTGACAAAGACTACGAATTGCATCGCAAATATGCCGATGTGCACGTGGTGTTGGAAGGCCAAGAATCTCTGGGCTATGATGACATTGCCGTCATGACTCCCAAGGAAGACTTTAACGAAACCAAGGATATGCAAATGCTGGACGGCGTTGGCCAATATGTGACCATCAACCCCGGTATGTTCTGTGTGGTACTGCCTCACGACGGCCACAAACCTGGCTGCTGTGTGGAAGCTCCCGGTAAACTGCGTAAATTCGTGGTGAAAATCCCCGTTTAATATTTTAATTATTTAAAAGGAGTCTATAGATTATGGAACGCGTACAAAAATACAAAGTTGTCCCCGTGGTGGTCATTAACAACATCGAAGATACCATCCCCACCTTGAAAGCACTGGTTGACGGTGACCTGCCCATCGCAGAAATCACCTTCCGTACCGCTTGCGCCAAGGAAGCCATTGCTCTGGGCATCAAAGAATTCCCCGATATGCTCATCGGTGCTGGCACTGTTATCAACGTGCAACAATGCAAAGAAGCCATCGACTTGGGCGTGAAGTTCATCGTTGGCCCTGGCTACAACGCTGAAGTGTCTGCTCTGTGCAAGCAACGCGGCGTGCCTTACTTCCCCGGCTGTGTCACTCCCACCGAAATGATGGAAGCCATCGCTGACGGTTGGACCACCCTGAAGTTCTTCCCTGCAAACGTCTATGGCGGTTTGAAGGCAATGAAGTCTTTGGCTGGCCCCTTCCCCCAAGTGAAGTTCATCCCCACTGGCGGTGTGGATGCTGCTAACTTGGCAGAATATCTGGCTTGGGACAAAATCGAAGCAGTGGGCGGCTCTTGGATGATGAAGGGCGACATTGTTGCAAAGTGCCAAGAAATCTATGGCATTGTCAACGGCTAATCACAATTATATTCGTTAACCCAATATTTATATATTTTTTGGAGGATATTATGGAACTCAATCTGAGACCAAAAGAAGAATGCTACTACGACCAACTGTCTATGGGTGAAATCATGCTGCGCCTTGATCCCGGTGAAGGCCGCATCCGCACCACCCGTTCTTTCGCAGCTTGGGAAGGCGGCGGCGAATACAACGTGGCTCGTGGCCTGCGCAAGTGCTTCAACATGAAAACTGGCGTCATCACTGCTTTTGCTGACAATGAAGTGGGCTCTTTGCTCACTGACATGGTTTGCCAAGGTGGCGTGGATACCTCTTTGATTAAGTATGTTCCTTATGATGGCATCGGCCTTTCTTGCCGCAACGGCTTGAACTTCACCGAACGTGGCTTCGGCGTCCGTGGCGCTGTGGGTTGCTCTGACCGTGCCAACACCGCTATCTCCCAAATGCGTCCCGAAGACTTCGATTTCGATTACATCTTCGGTACTCTGGGTGCTCGTTGGTTGCACACCGGTGGCATCTATGCCGCTCTGAGCGCCAATGCTTCTGAAACCGTGATTGCTGCCATCAAGGCCGCTAAGAAATACGGCACTCTGGTGTCCTATGACCTGAACTACCGTCCTTCCCAATGGAAGTCCATCGGTGGCCACGCCAAGGCACAAGAAGTGAACAAGGAAATTGCAAAATACGTGGACGTCATGATCGGCAACGAAGAAGACTTCACCGCTTGCTTGGGCTTTGAAATCGAAGGCAACGACGATTTGAAGACCCTGAACTTGGACGGTTACAAGGCTATGATGAACCAAGCCGCAGCAACCTACCCCAACTTCAAAGCCATTGCAACCACCCTGCGCGAAGTCAAGAGCGCAACTGTGAACCACTGGAGCGCACTGTGCTATGCTGATGGCGAAGTGTTCAAGGCACATCAATATGACGGCTTGGAAATCATGGACCGTGTTGGCGGCGGCGACTCCTTCGCTTCTGGCTTGATTTACGGTTTGATGACCACCCAAGACGCACAAACTGCTGTGGAATACGGTGCCGCTCACGGCGCACTGGCTATGACCACCCCCGGCGATACCACCATGGTCTCCAAGGCTGAAGTGGAACGCCTGATGTCTGGCGCTGGCGCTCGCGTGCAACGCTAATTGTCCCTAGCATCTCTAGCAACCCTTTTACAATGGTTTCATTATGACCCTCGGGTCAAAATTTAAATATGCGATGAAACAAATATCTAGGAGGATATAAGAAGATGATTTTGAAGAAACTGCTTGCTGCCTTGATGGCAACTGCTATGGTAGTCGGTATGACTGCTTGTAGCTCCAGCGACTCTAGCACCACCACCACCGAAAGCACCACCACTACCACCACCACTGAAGCTGCTACCACCGAAGCACACGACTACGCTGCTGACGAAGACAAGACTGGCGAAACCGTGTTCAAACTGAGCTTCAACCAAACTCTGGAAAACCCCGAAGCAATGGCTATGCTGGACATGAGCGACGACCTGTACGTGGCTACCGAAGGCCGTTATTCCATCGAAGTGTACCCCTCTGAACAACTGGGCGCACAACAACAATCCATGGAATTGGTGCAATCTGGTGCCATCGAAATGGCTATCGTTGCTAACTCCATCATCGAAACTGTGAACTCCGAATTCGCCATCATTGGTACTCCTTATGTTTATGACAACATCGAACATCAAGAAGTGGTCTTCAACTCTGGCGTTTTGGACGACCTGTTCGCTTCCACCGCTGCTAACGGCTTCCAAGTGCTGTCTGCTTACAGCCTGGGCGCTCGTAACCTGTACGGTACTTCTCCCATGACCACCACCGAAGAACTCTCTGGCCAAAAGATTCGCGTTATGCAATCTGACACCATGGTTCAAATGTTGAACGAAATGGGCGGCGTTGGCGTTGCTATGGGCCAAGGCGATGTGTACTCTGCAATCCAAAACGGTACTTTGGACGGCGGCGAAAACAACATCATCACCTATGTTGACCTGCTGCAATACGAAGTGGCTCCTTGCTACTCCGAATCCAATCACCTGTTGATCCCCGATGAACTGATCATCAACTCCACCGTGCTGGCTTCCATGTCCGAAGCTGACCAAGCTGCTCTGATGCAATGCGCTAAGGACTCCATGCCTGTCATGTTCGACTACGCTGAAGACCTGCGTGCTGAATACTATGCAATGGCAGACGAACTGGGCTTCACCATCTACGAAGTCGACATCACTCCTTTCCAAGAAAATCTGGCTGACTTCATCGCTGAAGTTGCTGGCCGCAGCGAACAAAGCCAAGCTATCTATGACGCAATCCGCGAATTGGCATAAGCTTTAATCTTTGTTTTAAGCAAACTTAATACATTGTATGGGGTCTGTGGAAGCAGACCCCATACCGTGGTTTTTTAAGCGACATAGCGGACAGGCGCTTGTAGAGGGTTTTTTCCACTGCAATATGCTGTCTATGAGGTATCTATCTCAGCAATAGCACTTTAGTCGTTGGTTTTTGTGGGACTTTGCCCCAAAAGCCCTGTCTATCAATCTTTAGAAGGAGAAAAATAATGCAAATTTTAACTAGCATTAAGCGCGTGTTAGACTTTATCATTTCTTGGTTTTGTATCATCGTGCTTGCCATTATGACTGTTTTGGTCTCCTACCAAGTGGTCACTCGTTTCGTTTTCAACAATCCCAGTGCCGTCTCTGAAATCTTGGCACAATATCTGTTCGTGTGGTCTGTTATGTTGGGGAGCGCTTATGTATTCGGCATGCGTGAGCACCTGAGCATCACCATCTTGAAAGACAAGATGCCCCCTCTGCTGAACATGTTGACTGAAATCCTAATCGCCATCACTTTGATTGCCTTCTCTTATGGGGTTTGCATCAAGGGTGGCATGGCCAACACTGTGTTGCAAATGGCTGCAACTGACGCTTCTTTGGGCATTCCCATGGGCGTGATTTATGCCGTTATCCCCATCAGCGGTGCATTTATGGTGTTCTATGCCATTTATAACATCGCTCTGGCTGTTCAAGAATACAAAAATCACACTGTCCGCAAGTCTGACGACACTGCGGGCACTATGTAAGGGAGGGTAACCATGGATATTGCAACAACTGCTGCGGTCGTTATGATCGTAGGCGTGGTGGTTACCTTGATTCTAGGTTTCCCCATCGGTCTTTCTATCGGCGCTTCTTCTACTGCTGCTATGATGGTCATTTTGGGCTTTGGCTCTGCTGCTTTGACCACCGCTGCTCAACGTACCTTCACTGGTGCAAACTCCTTCTCCTTGTTGGCTATCCCCTTCTTCGTGTTGGCGGGTAACATAATGAACAACGGCGGTATCGCCAAGCGGCTTATCGGCTGTGCAAACATCTTTGCCCACCGTCTGCCCGGTCACTTGGCTCAAACCAACATCGTGGCAAACATGCTCTTCGGTGCTGTTTCTGGTTCTGGTGTGGCTGCTGCTTCTGCAATGGGTGGTATTCTCCGTCCTCTGGAAGAAGAAGAAGGCTATACCCCCGAATACTCTGCCGCTGTTAACATCGCTTCTGGCCCAACTGGCATGATGATTCCCCCTTCTAACATCATGATCGTGTACGCCACCGTGGCTGGCTCTGTGTCTGTTACCGCTTTGTTTATGGCTGGTTACATCCCCGGTATTCTCTGGGGTCTGGGCTGTATGATCGTGGCTGGTTTCACCGCTAAGAAAAACGGCTATATCAGTAAAGAACACTACACCATGAAGCGCGCTCTGCGCACCTTGTGGGACGGCTTGCCCAGCTTGCTGTTGATTGTCATCGTCATCGGCGGTATCTTGGGTGGCGTGTTCACCGCAACCGAAGGCTCTGCCATCGCAGTGTGCTACTCTTTGCTGTTGTCTGCCATTTATCGCAGCATCAAGATTACCGATATGCCTCGCATTTTGCTGGACTCTGTGAAAACCACCGCCATCGTGGAATTCTTAGTGTGTGTGTCCTCCATCATGAGCTGGGTGCTGAGCTTCGCTAAGATTCCTCAAATGATTTCTGACGGTATGCTGCAATTGAGCGAAAACCCCATTGTCATTTTGCTGATTATGAACGTGATTTTGCTGTTCGTGGGTACCTTCATGGACCCCACCCCTGCTGTGTTGATTTTCACCCCCATCTTCCTGCCCATCGTCCAAAGCTTCGGCATGAGTGCTGTTCACTTTGGTCTGATGATGGTTATGAACCTGTGCGTGGGTACCATCACACCTCCTGTGGGTGCCATCTTGTTCGCTGGTTGCCGTATTGGTGACGTAAAGATTGAACAAATTGTCAAGCCTCTGCTGCCTTACTTCTTTGTGGTGGTTGTGTGCTTGCTGTTGGTTACTTACGTGCCCTTGTTCTCCATGGGTATTCCTTACCTGCTGGATCTGGTCACCGTGGGCGAAGGCTTCAACTTCTTCTTCATTATGTGATGATTTTAAAAAAACGGTTGCAACGCAAGTTGCAACCGTTTTTTTGCGCCTATGCAAGGCTTACCCGCCCTCGGTTCTGTCCTCCACATCATCCTCTACCGTCCCCTTTGTGGCATAGGGAATGGATATGGTGTCAGCATCAAAGCGTATCAGACACTTCCTCCGTAATTCTGGGAGCTGCTTTTCCAACTCTTTCAAATAATCCATATATGTTCACCTCTCCATATCGAATGTACACATCACATAATGTGTAAGACTATATGTAAAGATGAGATATGTATTAAGTTAGGTACATATGCTATGCAGAGGTGAGATATGAAATTACGCATTTTAGAAATATTGGATGAGCAACAGAAAACAAAATATTGGCTGTACAAACAGATGGGCTTGAGTTATCAAAATTTCAACAAAATGGTAAATAACCAAACCGAGTCCATTCGATTTGAAAATATTGACGCACTCTGTCAAATTTTAAATTGTACGCCCAATGTGTTTCCACTAAAATAAAAGTACCGAAAAAGGGCGCGAAAAGTGCATAGGTTGGGCTCGTAAAAAAAGAGCCATTGTCAGCACCTCAAAAAAGAGCTACCATTAGTTTGTCTAGAACTAAGGAGGTAGCGGAAAGGTGATAAGAATGGCTCAAAAGAATTATATCAAAGATTTGTACGAAAACCAAGAGAAAAGTCTCAATGAAATCGCAAAAATCACAGGACTCAATTATCGCACGGTGCGCAAGTACGCCCATAAAGACGACTGGAACGATGAGCATCTACCCAACATTCAAGCAGAAAGCTATCCAATTTTAGGGGATTTCATCCCTATCATAGACCAATGGTTAGAGGATGACACCAAAATTCCACGCAAGCAACGACACACAATTTGGCGAATCTATTGCCGTTTACGAGATGAAGAAAAATTCCTCGGTAGCTACTCCAGCGTAAAGCGTTATGTGCGCAAGAAGAAATTCGCCATGAGCAGCCAAACCGATGGTTATCTGCCTCTGGCGCATCCCCACGGCAGTGGGCAAGTGGATTTTGGCGAGCACATCTACAACGACGCCTCATCCAAAGTGCGGACAGGCTACGCCCTAACCCTGTCCTTCCCCAATTCCAACAAGGGATACACCCAAGATTTCCCAGCCCAAAACCAAGAATGCTTGCTAGAAGGCATGAAGCAGATTTTTGAGCACATGGGTGGCGTGCCACCCGTCATCCGCTTCGACAATATGTCTACCGCCGTGGTGAAGGTCCTAGACCATGGTGAACGAGTGCTGACCGATGGATTCACCCGATTCATGCTGCATTACCGATTTAAGGCTGAATTCTGCAATCCTGCCGCTGGCAACGAGAAAGGCAACGTGGAGAATAAAGTGGGATATAGCCGCAGAAACGCCTTTGTTCCTGTGCCGACCATTACCTCCTTCGATACCTTCAACGAACAGCTTTTCGACTGGTGCGAGCAGGATGCACAGCGTCTCCATTACAAGCATCAGATTGAGATACAGGAACTGTGGGAAGCAGATCGTGAGGCGCTACTACCCCTGCCAGAGCACCCTTTTTCGGTGTTCCGTTACGAAAGCTTGGCGGTGAATAAATATGGCTTTGTCACCATTGACACCAATAAGTATGGTCTGTCACCAGCGCTGAGTCGAGAGATTGTGCAAGCGAAAATTTATTATGACTGCATTGAATTTTACCATGACCATACCTTAGTTGGAAGTTATAAAAGAAGTTATGAAACACACCAAGAGTACTATGATTGGAAACAGTATGTTGGCGTTTTATGCAGAAAGCCTGGCGGGGTATCTCACACTCGATTCTTCAACCAAATGCCACCTCTTTGGCAACAGCATCTCCACCAAGCCCAAGGACAGGCACGAAAAAGTGCGCTACAATTACTGGATGAAATCGTCCAAGATGGCAACGCCACCTTTTGCGACGAAGTGCTAGAGTTGGCGCATGAGAATGGCCGCACCGATGCGGATAGTGTCCGCCAATGCTACTACATGATTGCCAAAAAGGAACACCGACCAGAGCCGTTGACTTTGGATATTACCACGCCTGACCTACATTACACGCCAAATTTGAGCGCTTACGACGGATTGATAGGAGGTGATTTACATGGTTGAGCAATACATGAAAACCTTGAAATTAGGTGGTTTGGCAAAAGAGTGGACAAGTGTGGAATACCGAAATAATGAGCAATATCTAACCGATTTATTACAACTGGAGTTGCGAGAACGAGAAATAAACCGCATTAACCGCATGGTAAAAAGTGCAGGATTTGGGGTGCTAAAAACCTTGGATGACTTCACTTGGCGCAATGAAATAGCACTGCCAGTTGGACTAACACGAGAGTATATGGAAGATTTGCAATTTTTGGCACCCAAGGAAAACCTTATTTTTATGGGCGCCGTTGGGACAGGCAAGACCCATCTTGCCACAGCTCTGGCGTTGAACGCCTGCCAAGAAGGACGGCCTGTTCGCTTCTTTACAGCTGCATCTCTTGCCAATATTTTATTGGAAAAGAACAACAAGGGCACCTTGAACAGTTTCTTATCTACGCTAAAAAAGGTGCAGTTAATGGTCATTGATGAAATTGGTTTTGTACCGTTGCACAAAGCGGCAGCAGAGCTGTTATTCCAAGTGATTGCCGACTGTTATGAGCGGAAAAGCCTCATCATTACATCCAATCTGGAATTCTCTCAATGGAATACAGTCTTTGGGGATAACCGCTTGACGGCAGCTCTCATTGACCGCTTGGTACACCATTCGCACATAGTCATCTTCTCTGGGGAGAGCTACCGCTTGACACAATCCATGTCCAGGCAACGTGAGCGTTGAGGCTAGAAGGGACAAAAAAGCACCATTCCTAGGTTTTTTCTCCATAGGATGGTGCGCCATCTGCTCTAACAAAATTCGATTGTGTATCCAAATAAGCTCTGTGATTGTGCGAATGTTGCGCTCAACGCATTGCCAAGTGGTTTTATAGTGTTTGGCTACCTCTGGGTACAGCCACTTGGTGATGAGGAGCAGCCTTTCTGGATTTTGTATGACGAGATAGACGGCGTAGCTGGTATGGAAAAAACCTCGATAGTTGGCGGTGATGCCTAAGGAGTAAAGCAGGCTGTAAATTTCTGCAATGTCTACGCTACCCATTGCAACTCACCCCTCTCCATCTGAAAGGTTTTTGGGTAAAACCCCAGTTCCATGCCATATACATTGCCCAATGTTTGAAGTGTACTCATTTTTGTATCTTTGCTTCCTCGCTCTGCATCCCGAATTGTTCTAACAGAAATTCCACTGCGACCCTCTACCATTTCCTGCGTCATCCCTTGTTCTATACGGAACCCTTTTAAAGCAACGCCAAGTTCATTTCTAGCCATTGTGCACACCTCCTTCTTGTTTTCATTATACAAGAAGAATTTAGCAAATAACAGGAAGCCCACTTCCGTTTTCGACATTTTTCAGCAATTTTTTAAGTTTTTTCTCGCTAATGTTATTCCCCAACGCTGACCCTATGCACTTTTACGCGCCCTTTTTGTGTATTTTTAAGTTGACAAAGACATGAGTGTGTTACGATAGGAAATCCAGGCAATCAAAACCACCTGAATTGCGTTGGAAATATCCGTGTGGTACTGCTCTGCAGTGTACCCGGTGGTTGCACAACCAGAAAATTTGCGCAGATAGTCCTGTCGCACGACCTGCAGGTTTTGATAGGCGGCTAGACAATTTTTCGCTTGGTTCTGGTCGGAAGTCATGCAACGCCGTTCACCCAACAGCTGAGCTACCAGTGCGTCGAAAAGCTGGTAGTGAATTACAAAGGCCTGCATATCCTCCTTTGTTGGATTCTTTTGCAGTAGAAACTCCATAGATTCCAGTACGGAAATGCGGTAGGTCAGTTCACCGTGGACACGCAAATCACCGATGGTGACGTCGGCTGTCTTTTGCTGTAACTGCTCACGATGGTTGCGATACTCATGCAATAATTTAGCCACAAAAATTCCTCCTTCAATTGTGTTTTACTGGCGTTCTTTGATTCGATTGGCCAGATTGGTATTACGCTTTTCAGCGTCAACTGTTTTGATTGCCATACAGAGCGCACGCCGTTCACCCACAATGGTCACACGGCGCTTTGCTCGGGTGATGGCCGTATAGAGCAGTGGACGTTTTAACATGGGGTAATGCCCTGTCTGTAGGGATAAGATCACTGAGGTGTACTCAGAACCTTGGGACTTATGGACGGTACTTGCGTAGGCCAAATCAAGTGATTTCAGCTGTGTGGCATCATACTCCACAACCCTGCCATCACCAAAGTCCATTTCAGCAACCACTTCATCTCTATCGAAATGAATGGCACGAATGAGCCCCACATCGCCGTTGTTGATATCACCTTGGTTTTGCATTTGCATCACACGATCGTTGATGCGTAAGCGTAATCTACCAGACTGGATTTCTGCTTTGTCTGGGGCTGGTGGATTGGCAAGTCCTTGTAATCGCCCATTGATTTCATTGACCCCCGTCTCAGTTTTTCCACGATAGGGTGAGAGGACGAGAACATTTTCTGCCCCATACCGATTTGCCTCCTCCACGTAGATGCGTTGTATAATTTCGGCCGATTCAGTAAATGATTTGCTTTCGATGAGGCGGAAATCATCGCCGTATTCCAAGTGGGTGGCATTATGGCGAATGATGGATGCGTTGACCGGGATGCGACTTCCAATGGCTTGTCGATAGATTTTATCTAGCTTGACCAGTGGGATACACCCACTGCGAATGAGTTCGCTGAGCACCGCACCTGGGCCAACAGATGGAAGCTGGTCAGCATCGCCGATGAGTACCAGCTTCGCTCCTGGCGGTGTGGATAACAGCAGGTTCCGCGCCAGATAGATATCCACCATAGATACCTCATCTACAACAATGAGGTCAGCATCTAACATTTCTGGCTCGTTGTAGCTACCGTCTTCACCAGCCAATAGCCCCAATGCCTTATGGATTGTGGTGCTATGATAGCCCGTGGACTCTTGCATGCGTCGGGCGGCACGCCCTGTTGGAGCACAGCAAATGATTTTACCCTCTGGGTAGAGGGTGTGGTAGATGTCCAGAATGAACTTCTGGATAGAGGTCTTGCCTGTGCCTGGGCCACCAGAAATAATGCTCAGCCCAGCGGCCAGACTGGTAATCACCGCTTCTTGCTGTTCTGCAGCCAGGGTAAAACCGATGCGTGCTTCCGCCAACACGATTTCTTTTTGAATTTCTGCCCTACCCATTTGAGAACAGGATTGGAGCAATTCTGTGACACATCTAGCAACATCCTCCTCTGCCTTCGCAGTGGATTTCCGATAGGCATCATCGCCATACAGCGTGATTTCTCCTTCCTGTAATAAGGCATAGGCTCTTGTTGCCAGCATCTTTTGGGATAGTGCTTCTGTATCCAGTAGTGCGAGGGCTTTCTTCATCAGTAGCCCTTTGTTCAAGCACAGATTGCCTGTGCTTTCCTCATCCTCTAATACATAGAGGATACCTGCATCCACACGGTCTGGGGACGTTGGGTCTAAGCCCAACGCCTGTGCAATCTTATCTGCGGTCTTAAACCCAAATCCATGGATATGGCAGAGCCTGAATGGGTGTTCTCGCACAATCTTCGTTGCGTCGGCTCCATACTGGGTAAAAATGCGAACAGCGCAGTTTGGGGTGACTCCGTGGGGGGCAAGTAAGGCAATGATATTGCGGGCACCATGGCTTTCAATGAGAGAGGTTTTGATTTTTTCCAGTTTCGTCTGGCTGATACCACGAATTTCTATCAACCGTTCTGGCGTATCATCCAACACCTGTAGGGTTTGTGCCCCAAAGGTATCGAAGATGCGCTCAGCCGTTTTCTGTCCAATCCCCTTAATCAGTCCAGATGCGAGATAGCGGACAATCCCTTCCCGTGTGGGGGGAACCAGTTCTTCATAGGTATCCACTTGATATTGGATACCATGCTTTCCACGTGTCCACTGCCCCTGCAGGTCATAGTCAATATCTTCCGCTGTGGGCAGATAATAACCGACCGCTTTGATTGCATCCATTGGCTCACCGTGGGCATCTGGTACACGATCTAGCGGACGATAGAGCACAATCATAAAGCCATTGTCCGATGTGGTGCCATCTTTGGGATAGATGACTCGTTGGAATTTACAGCGCATAGCCTGCGCCTCCGTGTGTGACCATCTTCATAGGGTCAACTCCTTCCTTTTAGGAGTAGCTGGGCGGAGATTACGTCTCCACCCAGCTACGGTGCCAGTTATAAGGGTTTAATGGATGCTTTCAGCTTTCTGGAACAGCTTTCTTTCAAGACATCCTGATAGACAGCACTATAATCTTTTTTCAGCTTATCGCTATCTGGCCGACGGGTGATACGTGTTTTGTAATCCGCAATGATTTTCTCTGAGGGTAAGATTAGCTCACCATGCTCATGGTCTTCCATCAGTGCGGCAATTTGCACAGACAGTGCGGTGACCTCCTTTTCATTTTTTCGAACAGCTGCGTCATGCTGGCTGTTTTCCATCTGCAACTGGGCAATGCGCCGCAGTGCTTTTTCGTGGCTGGCACCAAACTCAATGGTGGGTAGCCCTGCCTGCGACTGCAAGTAAATCCGTTGCAAGCCAGCCATCGCCACCTCGGGTAGTACATCATCCATCACAGGCGGTGTGTCGGTGCGGCAACAATCAATGAATGCCGTTGCACGCTCAAACATATCGTCCTCCGTTGGGATGTCACGGTTGACTGGGCGGATCGCCATGTCATTTTGGGGGTTCATTCCCCACAGGCAACCCAGTTCAGCCAGTTCCAAATCCATAATGGCCAGATACCAGCGCATCTGCAGTTCATAGTAGGGAGGGCAAGCGGAATCGCTCCAGTCAGCCGCCTTATGATAGGTGGTGGTTTTAGAGTCGAAAACGCCGATTTGACCCGTCCCCTTCTGGCGGAACCGATAGTCCAAATCGCCCAAGGCAAAGGGGTACTTGGCGTGCTGATACATCATGGTATCTTCAATCAGCTCATTGCCAGTCAGTTCTGCATACCAGTGGGCTACAATGGGTTCCATCAGATGCCCCATCTCCTTTTGATAGAGATTGGTGGTATCGTCAGGGGTAATGCGCCCTGTCTTCTCCATCCACAGCTCCAGTGGTGTTTTCCACGGGTTAATGCCATAGATGACAGAGATGTCAGAGCCACCCAGCGTGAACGGGATGCTTCCATCAGGGCCATGTGCTCTTGCGGCCAACCATGTTGCACGGGGCATTCCCTTGGTGTCACAAAGTGGGATAGGTGCTGCCATTACCAGCTCACCTCCTTGGCAAAGTCATAGTCTGACCATTTCAAGGTCATCGCTCTGGAGAGAGATTCCTCAATAGAGAGTAGTTTGTTGGCGGACTCAGTATTTTTCACCAAGTAGAGAATTTCTTGCATGGCCAAAAACACATCATGGGCGGTTGCAGGTTCGTCTTGGACAGCTACTTCAAAGAGCGCCACTGCTTCCAGTGCGGCTTTTTTAGGCAGAGTCAGTTTCTTGCAGACCGCTTTCATTGCATGGACAGGGTACTGGAGCCAGATGTCCATCAGCTTGCACAGTTGCGCAACTGTGTCACCATACTGGGAAAACAGCATATCCACTGCCGTCTCAAATTGATCAACAGAGGACTGACGCCGATGCTCCACAGCGACGACACTTCCGATACGGATGGGACGGCCAACGCCAAACAGCAGGGCTGATACCGATGCCGCCGACATACCCACATCAGATGTGGTGAAGCGGATGCCAGGAACCAGTCTACTCGCCATGGTCGCCTTCCCACACTTGGTCAGTGCGTCGATATAGGTGTCCAGCAATTCTGTGCGTTGCATGGGGAATTCCCAAATGGCAGTGGAGAGGATATGATCGGTATAACCACTTTGAAACATGTTGCCAGGGAACCGTTCGTCCAAATGCTCCTGCAAAACGGACATCAGCTTGTCGATGGGAAGCGCAGAGTAGTCGTGTTGGTCACCACCATGGAATGCGGCAACCTTCTCATCACGGATGAGCACCAACGCTTGCTTTGTGGGAAAGAGTTGCAAGCAGGCGTTGAGCACCTCTGCCAGCGCAGGGCGTGGTAGTTTGGGCAGTGCCGTGCCATTGATTTTGGCTCGATCCAACAGGGATTTGTACGCCGTTGTGCGCACAGGGAAATAGGTGCCATCCACCATTGCTGCAAGCCCTAAATTACGCACCGTGTCAGTGACCGCATTAGGACTCACCTCGATAGGAAAGCGACTCATGTCGCTGGCCAAGGGGAATCACCATCCAGTGATTCGATGATAATGCTGGAGATGGGGACAGGTTTCCACAGGGACTGGGTGGCCTGTTCGTGATGGTATAACATCATGTCGCTGGCATCCGAGAAGTTGCGATAATAAGAATCACAACTAGGGGTGAGAGTGTTTGCTTGCATAAACATAGCTCCTTTCAAGTTTGACGGGGTTGCCGCCTTGATATAAAAAAAGCGGAGGTCATCTATGTAAGATGCCTCCGCTAATTTCCAATGGTATTTAGTTGGGAAATAAAAAAAGTGCCATTCGCCCATATGGGCAAATGACACTTTGTAACATTGAAACTGTGATTGTTAGGCCAATCATTGAAACTTTATGTTAGCATTATACCATCTTGTCAGGTAGCAGTCAACTAGAAAGCGAAAATTGCTGGCTGTATACGCTTACCCTGTTTTTTGCAATGACCACACGCCACGTTGTGTAGATGCAAACAGTTTGGGATAAACCTGTAATGTTTGGCGCACCTTCTCCTTCCACCACTGATTCTCTCTGGCTCGCTTGTGGTTGGAGATTTTGTCGTAGATACAAGACAGATTGGCCTGCCCTCCGCAATCTTCTAGGACAGCGGACACAATATCCTTCCATGTGCATCCTGGCATATCTCGCAGGTCACCTTGGACACGGTTGGTGATAAGGATGGGTACCGCCAATGGCTGTTCTTTTTTGATTAGCAGCAAGTATTCGTGGACAATGGGAATGAATTTCCCGCTGTACGATGTGGAACTGGAATTACAATTATGCTGTGTTTTGATGATCACATTTTCTAGCATACCGGGCTTAATGAGTTCGAAAAGCATACTATAAAGGGATCCCTTTTTCTTAATATCCCCCACTAGCACTGCCATCCGACCACCTCGCTCCAGAGCGCTAAATTGCTTCATCATACAGTAATTCATCACCTGCACAAACTGGTTCCAGTCTGGGATACGGGATAAATCCGATACACTGGGGTCGTATCCATAGGCCTTTTGTACTGCTTGGCTATCGTACATAGAACCCGAATATTTGATGATATCCCAATAAGGAGGGTGCCAAAAAATAAAATTGGGACGTTCTTGGACCTCATGATTCACCAAATCAAATCCACTATGCAGGTCATATGTGTGGCTATGAATACTCCGTTGCTGGGCAGCGGCACCCGTGGTGTTGCTCCCACACATATAATCATAAATATCTTTGATCTGGAAATGGTCAATAAGGTCGAGTAGCAGTTTGGGGGAACAATTCCCACGATAGCGATTGTTACCGCCTGCCCCTCGTTCTGGGTATGATACAACTGATGTCAGTTGATTTCTTTCTTGGGACATCTTATCGTCCTCCTTTAGATGAGGGGCAGAGTCGCAATCGACTCTGCCCCTTTGTATTGCACCACTTATGGGTGGCTGTCATATTAGGTTTTCTCTAACGGTTCCTCTGGGGACGCATCATCGTCATCCTCGTCGTCTTCGTCGTCTTCGTCGTCATCATCTCGATGGAACAGTGCATCACACTCCTCATCGGTATACTGACGGTAGGTGATACAGCCTTTCTCTACGGTTGCTTCGCCTGCGAAATAGCTTCCAGACTCCTCATATTCCAAGTGGAAATTCAGTTCAGGAAATAGCGTCGCAAGCTGTTCGACCCACGCAATGGGAGGGCTCCATGCAGTGAGGAAATACATACCGAGTTCTTCACAGTCTTCATCCCAGCCCATGGACTCGGGGTCGATGTTATCGGCGTAGATATCCCATTTCGTCCCCCAATTGTGGAGATTCCAGTGATAGCCGTCCAATGGTTCTGTATAATCGCCCGCATAGAACTTGGTGATGTCAACAACCCCCCGACCATCAAAGCCAATGTCAATGATTTCTTGGGGCGTGGGTACCGTGGCATTGAAGCACAGGTATTTCGTAGTGCAGGGTGTGTTTGCCTCAGTATCGTGTTCTCTGGGTGGATAGACTGCAGGTAGCCCGAATGCTCGGCCTACAAAATCCGCAAGGGCTTCGTGACTACCCGTCACGGTGAATTGATTTGAACACCAGTTAGGCATTTTCAAATGCCTCCTTTCACAGTCGTATAAATTGTTTGATGCGGCTGGACAAGAGCACAGGGAGCCGATTCAAATCAGAAATATCCATAAAGGAATCTCCATAAATCCGTTCCAAGCTTTCCTTGTCGTCACCGATTGCGGCGGCAATGAGTTGCACACCTTTTCGCTTATACTCGTGCTTAATCCCTCGCAGGTCTTCCTCTGCCGCTGTGCCGTAGTAGCCGCCGTCTGAGGGTTGCCCATCGGAGATAAGCACCAGTATCTTTACTTCTTCTGGTCGTGCGAATAGTCGCTCAGCCACATAGCGCAGTGCGGCGCCGTCACGGTTACACCCTCTGGAGGACATATCCATCAGTCGATAGCAATCGTCCCCTTTATAGGACTCGAACTCTGCATAGGAGTATAAGTCTACCCCTGACCCAGTGGAATGACCGTAAATCAGAATGGGTATATTGAGGGATTTACAAAAGTCATAGAGGATAATGGACGCTGCTCGGGCATAGGTAATTCTATCTCTAGAACACATAGACCCCGACTCATCCACCAGTAGTCCAACGGACAATTCAGGTGTCTCATTGGGCAGTGAGGATTTACAGAAAATACGCCCATCCCGTCTAGGAAGAGCATGGGTATCAAGTCTGCGCCCCAAATAGAGGCCTGTCTGCTTGCCACCACGCTGGCGATCCTGTAGCTGTTGGAGCACGCTTCTTTGAAGCTGCTTGGAAATATGGAGCAGTGGTTTTGCAATCGCATTGTATTGCTCAACCAAGTCAGAATCCACTGCCGAGATACGATGCACTCGCATATCGACACCATCATGGATGTTGCCATAGGAGATATTGTTGGCCAACTCATTCATAGAGCGAGTGCGCTGATTTTCCAGTTCCTCGCAAGCCATATTATCTAAAATACGGTCGATATCACTGGCTGCGTCTGTATAACCAGAACCAGTATAGCCATCGTCGTGTTCACATACGCCACCGGTTGGGATATCAAGATCTGAAGTTTGCTCCAGAGGCATACGCCCTGTTTCCTCAGAACTGGCTTTTTGTACGGAATCACTTCGCTCAGAACCGTGTGCTGCCCCTTCAGACTCATCTGTTTCATCTGGGTCTGGTGAAATGGGCGGGATTTCTTCTTGCTCTGTATCCAGGGTAGATTCTTCAGGCTCTTTAGGCTCTTCAGGCTCTTCATCGGCTTCTTTTGCCGCTTCGGATGTAGCGCCTCGTTTTTGTGCTGTGGGGCTTGGGTTTTTCGGGGCGGCACTTCCTCCAGCAACACCAGAGCTATTACCGCTACCGATGGCACTGCCACCGACCACAACCACAGTGCCTGTTGTGGCACCGTCGCTTTCATCGGGGAGTGTATCCAGATAACTGCGGATATAGGCCCAGTGATGGACAATGATGCGGTTGACACAATCTAGTCGAATGCGCATGTCTGTGGTTTGCACCGCTTCGTCAATGGTATCAAGGATTTGAAATAGCGCCGTCACCCTTGGGTTTGCAACGGTGGCTTCGCCATACTTGATTTCGCCAAACTTGGCATAGGAGAGGATGAGCTGAAGGATGCTCGCCCAGATACTCTCTGGGGTTTCCTCATCATCCTCAAGTTGTGAGACAGTGGGGATTAACCCATAGTGGCTCTGGCGCAGTTTTTCTAAGGTATACCCTAGCTTGCCGGGTAACGCCGAAGCATTTGGTCTTCGATATAGCCGTCCTCCACAATATTCCAGATATTGTGCGCCATACTGATAAATCGTTGGCGGTTATCGGGGATTGCCAGATAATCTGCGATTTCTCGCAGATTATACTGGCTGGTAGCCGTGGGGCATACGGGTTCGCAGGGATACCAATTCCCCCGTGCAGGTGGTTTGTGTAGGACTGAGATTGGAGAAAATCCGTGAATAAGACGTGCCCAAGCTCATGGCTGAACAAACCGCACACCATCTCGTATCGTGCCTGTCTGGTCTTTTGCTTTTTAACAAGCCGAAAGCCAGCATTGATTACGATATTGAGATTATTGGTGGCAGCGGTCAGGGGATCGTTTGGTTTCCATATCACCTGAACCCGAACACGAGATTTACTGTGGTAGCGACGGCTTTGCGCTGCCGCTATATCCTCGAAGTGACCAGCCAGAAGCCGAGACTGGAAAAATTGTCGGTCAGTCACTTTGCTGCGCTCCTCTTGAAGCATTTTGCGGATGTTTTTATGGGTAATACGAGCCATATATCATTCCCTCCCTTACACCACATTGTGCAGTGTTTTGGGTTGGAACTGCTGCTCTAAGATGGTTTCACGCAGTGCATTGCGGTCGTCCTCGTCTGAGGTTGCCTTGCTGATGATGGTGTAGAGTGCCGATGTGTATGGGTCCCCTGTGATTTCACTGCTGATAATCCAATCAATGAGAGATCGGATGCCACAGTTACCATCGGTAATCCCATTGCTACGGCAATACTCTGCGATTTCTCGCACAACACCCACCATCTGCGAGACCAGATACTGGTCTGTGCATCCAGTGACCTGCATGGCACGCTCCGCCATAATCTCATCGCTGGGCAATTCAATGTCCTGCACCAAATTCATACGGTCAACCACGGACTGGTTGATCCCACGACACCCCTCATAAGAGATATTGGTGGTGATGACCACCACGGTATCGGGATGCCGTCCAATGACCTCATTGGTTGGGAGGGTAATGGATCCAGATTGCTCTAGCAGGGAGTTCAGCCCCACCAGCACACCGGGTTGCATGATGGTTGCAGGCTCTTGGATTTCTACGAGCCACCCATTGCGCAACGCACGGACGAAATCTGTTTCCACATAGACATAGGCCTGCCCCTTGTCAGACTCCTGCACTTGGGTAAGTAGGCGCATACGCTCAGCGACATACTCTAGCATCACACACATACAGTCCTGTAGAGTGGCCGTATCCTTCTCCATCCCTGTCAGCTCCATATAGGAACCAGCAGGGTCGTAAGCGATGTCGTCCATATCAGGTAATTTCAGCAGTTTCATCACATTCTCAGTGTTGATACCGCCCATAGCCTGTAGTTCATCACGCTGACGGTCAAGGTCAGCGTCGCCTGTGGTGGCGGTCGCTGTGTCAGGGAACACCTGTCCAATTAATAGCCATAGGTAAATCTTTGATATAATCTCTAACTTTTCCCTGGCTTCACACCGTGCGTGCACCTTTCAGCGCACACGGCGTTCCATCAACCGAATAACAGATTGTGTTTCATTACAGAGTTTTCAAGCCATTTGAGCTTGTATTTCCTGATTGCCCGCAATTGTGCGAAGGTGATTTAGCCGTTTTAGTTGATACGCAGTTAGTTTGACTTTTCCCAGTAATCCGCCAATGGTATTTTTGTCTACTGCATGGATTAGTTTGTGAACATCCACGCAAACAATTTTTAGATTATGGTATTTATCAGTTCCTCCTGCATGTAGTGGTAGCACATGATGACAGTGCATGTCACCAATTTCCAATATCTTTCCTGTGATAGCGCATTTTCCATTCTGAGCACAGTACAGAGCCAAGCGATTGTCGTTGAATTCTATACTGCGATTTCGATTTGGATTATTCATCAAATAATGCAAGATTGAGATGTTGATTGTCCGCAAGTCATCGTGTATCAACGCCCTTCCTTTTGCGGTATATTTATTTACACCACGTTTGGGGAACATAGGCGGTTTTGTTTTCACAAATCCTATAGGAATTAACGTCCTGCCAGTGATATAGCGTATGCACTTAGATGTGCTGTATTTTTGCACCACATATTTGGGTAGTTTGGCTTCACCTTGCTTAGTAAGTAGGCATTTCAGATTTTTATTATGATCGAGTCTGGACAAGACTGAGCGGTTTATTGGGTTTAGATCTCTGACTATGTGAGTAGCCATTTGGTAGTATTGATGGACCCCGAACACATACATATTGATATTATCAATTACGACATGCTGTTCCCGTCTATCCGAACAGTGAGCAAGATTACTCACTGACATATGCATACGTTCAGCTACCTTTTCAATGGCAGCTTCGCATATGTGTGACTGGATGACGTATTTCGGGGAACCGTCTTTTTCTTTGCCTTTTGCGATTAACTTGAACTGGATTCCAAGAAATTCCGAGTATCCCTTTCGTAAGTTTACCACGTGGGATTTTTCGGGGCTGATTTCTAGAAATAGCCTTTCTTTTAGCCACTGTGTCGTAGCTTGGAATATCCGCTCTGCTTCATTTTTACTTCGGCAGAATATTTTGAAGTCATCGGCATATCGGACAATAAAGCACTCTTTTAAGTTGGAATTACGTTGCGCTGCATAGCGGTTTCCATGGTTTTCACCTGAGTTACCATTTCGCATAACTTTGCTTTCGTACTGGTGTTTTGTAGGGAATATCTCCCACTGCGACGCTATCCACCAATCCAACTCGTTAAGAACAATGTTTGCAAGTAAAGGGGATAGAATCCCACCTTGCGGTGTGCCTTTTGTCGGTACACCTATACCCACTATCTCTGCCTTCAGCATTTGGGAAATGATGCAGATAAGCTTTTTGTCTCTTAACCCTAGTGCCCACATTTGTTTGAGTAGTTTCCCGTGATTCACGTTGTCAAAGAATCCTTTGATATCCATGTCCACAACATGTCGCAACTTGTGATTCTGCGCCAACTTGTATGCCCTTGCCACAGCGTGTTCACAACACTTGTTAGGTCGAAAACCATAACTATGTGGATAGAACTTTGCTTCACATATAGGCTCCAAGATTTGTAGAATGCACTGTTGAATCAGACGGTCATAGATAGTTGGAATACCAAGCGGGCGCATTTTACCGTTTTTCTTTGGAATTTCTACTCTGCGAACTCTATGAGGTTTATAGTATCTCAACCGTTGTCTCACATAATCAGTAATTTGTTCATTGGTTAGTCCAGCGAGGTCGTCTATGGTTTTATCATCGACCCCCGCTGTTTTGCTTCCGCTGTTTTTCTTGAGATTTCTATATGCAAGTTCTACATTTTGCGGTAAAGTAATTTGTTCTACTAATTTAGTGAATATCTTTCCGCTTTTGCTGTCTGCATACAGGTTGTCTAGTAAGCTTTGGACACCATAATATTCGGCATTTCTCAGCTTTTGTCTTTTCTTATTTTGGCTTGTCAAAGTCAGCAACTCCTTTTTCGGAACCGCTTTTCTTAGTCTTACTCGAACCTTTGATACTCTGTAGTATAAATTTGTCATTGCGGCTGACTAATGCCCATCCCTCCACCATGTTTCCATGGCATCATCAGTACTATGGCATCACTCTCAGTTGGATAAAATTGGGTTATAGCAAGCTTTTCCCCAATAACACTTCACAGCGTGTAATCGCTCCATGTTCCAACCTTTCCCTGTTCCGTCATTTCTATCTGTACATATACCCTTAGGTTTCCCTTTGTGCCTGTATGCTTGATATCGCCTGTAACGACATAAGGACTTTCATATCGACCAGTTTTACTTATCCTCACATACCACGCTCATGGCGTGCCCCAGCATTTCTACTGGCTAATCTTATAGACACTTTCATTCGGGCTTTCGTCAGTGACCCCATTAAGGCCACATTCTAACCATAGATATTTTATAGACCCCCAGCCTATAGACTGCACCACCCACCTCTGGATGGCTTTCGTCAGGACATAACATTTTCCTGTTTCGGCAGTTCTCAGCTGACTTCACCGAGCTTCATACGCATACGTCCTTAATTACACGGATTTTCAGTATACGCATGTCGGAGTATCAGGGCAGGCGTTTCCGGGCGTTACCCCTTCATTCCACCTGTTGAAATGACAGTTCTCGTTCCATTTTGGAACGGCCTAATTTTTAACATCGGGTGATGTTATCTGTTCAGGAACAGGTCGCACGGTCGAAAATTTCTGTGTTGGCAGAGCAAGTATACTTCACATAGGGAAGTCCCAAGCCTGCGGCAATGGCTCTCGCACCAGCAGTTTTGCCCGTACCTGCGGGTCCTCGCAAGAGGAAGTTCCGCATGGGTAGATGCTTGCTGGTGGTGGCGACAGCATGTTTGCAAACACCCACCACCTCGTCGGGGATGATATACCAAGGCTCCAGTGCAGGGACTAGGTTTTGCTCGCTGACCGATAAGGCACGACTGGGGTTCAGGGTGTACTGACCAAGAAAATCTCGATGGTCCAGTGTTTTGATGCGCTGGATGGTATGGCTCGTGGGTGTTTTTGCAAACACTTGGAATGCACCAGCAATGACGCTACGGGGTGTGTATTTTCCTGCATCAATCTGGGTTTTGGGGATGCGGGTCAAATTCCCAGCGGCGTCAATGTTCAATTTGACATGGACAGCACAATTCTCATCCGTGACACGGCGATAGGCATTGTCGCAGAGCAAACCTAAGAGCTTGCTTGCTGCGTCCAAGTCGGGCAGGGATTTATCATGGGCATCCTTGTACAACTCAAACGCATCCTTGAACTCCTCATCCTCCATCAAAGTGGGGAACGCCGCCATAAAGACAGCGGCACCATCACGCTTTCCTTTGTTGTTGGTAAAGGAATAGGCGCCCGACGAATCTGTGTTCATATTAAACACACTGGCATGAATTTGACCGCTCACAGGGTCATAGACAACCAGATGATAGTCATCTGGGATGGCGGATTGGTACTCAACCACGCTACGGTGGTCAATCAGGCCAAGGGCCCCGTAGGATGTGCCATTCATGCAGTTTATCACGGCATGGAGGGCTTTGATCACGCTGGGTGACAAGGTGGCTTCTGTCCCTCCCAAAGAGTATGCTGAAGCGGCGCTGACCTTTTTGCTGGACAGCGTGTCATAGGGGGCCGGAAGTGGATATGAGTAGGCGAATAATTTCGAAGCACTTAAATTCATAAGTGTAAATTTCCTTTCTGCACACAGGCATTGATTTAGTCTAATTTCAGGTGGATGGCACCATCTTCTACCGTGGCACCCAACTCGTTCTCCGCAAGGCAATCACAGATTGCTGGCCAACTCTCCATCTCGGGAAGCTGTTCCGCCGTGAGGACAACGATATACTCGTTCTTGGAAATCGCCTCATTGCACAACGCATTGAGCATGGTCAAATGGTCGTTCACCCAATGATAGGCGAGGAATGAGTAGTCGGTGGGGGGTTCTGGTTCTGTGGGTGCAGGTGTCTCGTCCTCCTCATCGTCCTCTGTATCGTCGTCCTCATCCTTATGCTCTTGACAGGGAGTGGGATTCGAGAGTCCGTCAAAGACCAGTGTGACGAATTGCAATTCCTTCACTACAATCGTCGCTCTACGATAGCCACCCGCATGATTGAGCAGGATAGCAAGCACATCTCCATTTGCCAGTGCATTGATAGGTGCATGAGTCTCCCAGACCCAACGGGCATCGGGATAGCACTCACAAAGCTGTTGTGTGATGCGGTTTTGCAGGATTTGGAATGCTGCTGCTCGAAGTTCCGCCTCATTTTCTACACTGCGGTAGACTGGAACGGGTGGAATCTCCTCCACTGGTTCAGTATACTTGTCCAGATTGATATAAAGCAGCCGAACAGCCGCAACAATGGCACAGACAATGGCCAGTAGCAACAGAGGCCACAACCGCAGGAACAGTAGAACCAGTATGATGAGTCCAATGGTGGTCAACACATCTTGTGCCAAAGCACGCGTTTTGAGTTTCATGGTCAATCTCCTCTCCGTGGTGTTATGCCTGATTGGGCAGATACAGATAAATTGCAGGGTGGTCAGGCGTATTTGCGACGATGGCCATTTCACGCTGAGGGTTCGGCAGGTAGGGTGGATGCTGGGCATTGCCTGGCATAATCTCGCCAAAAACAACGGTGATGTCCACCAGTGCCAGATTTTCAATGGCACGGATGAAGGTATCGTGGTTGCAATGGATATAGGTGAGATACTGCAAGTCAAATGACACCGAGGCCATCAGGTCAAACATCTGGTGCATCGTCAGTCGATTATCAGACATTTGCCGTAGATAGGATGTCAGCTTGCGCTGGCGACGCTCTACTGGGCAGGTTGCGAAGGTGGAATTCTTCATCTCAAGCTCCTTTCTGCGCAAAAAAAGCGCACACGTACCAAAAGAAATGGTTCGTGTGCGCTCAGTGCGCTAGATTCATTTTGCTACTTAGCCTCCGAAGAAGGGATTATCCCCACCGAAGTTTTCATAGCCAGTAAACCCACCTTGGGGTTGGGGGCAGGTGCAGGTGCAGCTGGGTTGTTGGCGTGGCCTGGGGCGGCGTATCCGCCGTTTTGCGGTGCTCCACCATACTGGCCACCAGTGGCCTGATCGGGAACGGGTGTGTTGGATGCAGAGGCATTCTTGTTGCCGCCGTTGTTGCCGTAAGAGAATTCAATGTCATCTGCGACGATCACAAAGCGACGATGCTCTGCCCCGTCTTTCTGCCAGACATCCTCATCCAGACGACCAGAGATGGTAATGACAGACTTCTCTTTCAGCCCCATTTTGACGACCTTTTCGGCCAGTTTGCCAAATGCTTTGACCTGAATGTTCACCCAACGGCTGTTGTTGTCCGCCTTGGGGTCAAAGATACGGCATCCAACTCGAAATTGGCTGGCATTTCCGCTCTCTGAGGTCCAGATGGCCTGTGCGCCTTGATATCCTGGAGATATCATTGCATCTGTTGCGATAATTTTGATCATGGTACTGTTTCTCCTTTCGGGGGTTTTAGCCCCATTAAAATGATATATTTCAAACACCTAATTTGGTGTAGAAAACAAAAAAAGTGCCATTCACCCACATAGGTAAATGACACTTCGTAACATTGAAACTTTGTTTTCAAATGAAAACATGAAACTTTATGTTCTCATTCTACCAAATATAAAAGAGTTCGTCAATCCCATTTCTCAACTTGTTTGGTCAGCCTCTCTGTTATCCACTTCAAGAGCAAGATAAGCCGTGATGTAATAAGCGCCATCCTGCTGATAAATGGCGGTGTGTTCTGATAAGTAGAGGCGGACAGCAGTGCCCACCGCAATGCCCGTAGGGAGCCGTCGGTTCAGCCGTACTACGAGTACACCCTCATCCCCCTGAATCACCACTTTCTTTGCTCGCCGACTCAGGCGAACAGCTTGAATAGCCGTACATCGCCCTTGTACCATGGTGTAGCTACCGTCTATCGCCATTCGATACCGCTGGTGGGCATGTCCTAAGAGCAGAATGGCCAGCAAGCCCAATGGGAAAAGCATAGCTGTCTCTATCCCACAGCAGATACCCACACCCAAGAGGAAAAAACAGCCGACTGCACCCACAAGACTGCCCAGCACCTGCCGTTCTATACAGGTGGGTATTTGAGTTGTTATTCTCAAAGTACACTCACAGCCCCCTTCCGAATCAGTTGCAAGACGCCGTCTACCACCAATGGCATACTGGGGCTATGCTCCATCTGGGCTTCCAGTACAAGGTCAGCAATATTGGTTGTGGTATACAAAGTTTCCACCAACGCCTGACGATTGGATTCTCCCAGTAGCGTCGCTACGGGAGCGATTCCCTGTGTGCGCAACTGGACTAATTCAGCAATGGTCATCCGCAGCCCAGCAAAACGGAGCCATGTCAGCACCTCTCGCTCTATACTGGTTTTCTTACCAATGGCAAATCTGCGCCGTGGTACTAAAATACAGCCAGATAAAACCCGAAAGACCTCAATGGTCTCGTTCCCGATTGTTTCAGTACAGGAAATGAGGCCTCGACCTGCTAAATTGCATAACAATCTCTCCTCCGCCTGATTTAATCCCCCTTGACCTGCCAACCAGATTTGGGCATCAGCATCGCCGATGGATAACCGCTGTCCATAGTGCATCACTGTAATCATATCACCAGTTTGCTGTTGTAATTCACCCTTGGATATATATCTCATACTCGCTCACCTCATATGGTTTTTCTTCATTAAACCCATTAGGTGGCTGTTTTACAATAAACTCATAGGAATTGCATCAATGCAACTGTCAGGGTGATAATCAGTACCGCCACACCGATAATGATAGCGGCCTGTTTCATCATGGCCTTGTCAACTTGGTTGGGCACTGCGCCATCATCCAGAGGGATTACATCATCGTAGTAGCCGTCATACGGTGCCTCCTCTCGGGTGTGTTCTTCTACCTGTTCTTCCTCGGCGAAAGATGGTACGGAATCGGTCTCGTGGGGTTGCTGCGGGCTATACCGTTTGAACTTTCTCTTTTTGATGCGTGCGCCATTCTTGTGGTAATCCAAGGGGCTTTCTGACTTCAGTTGGGGGAACGCTTTCCCGCAAGACATACAAAATGCGGCCACCTGCTGGGCAGCCGCACCACACGAGGGGCAATATTTCATGATAAGTTCCATCCTTTCATGCACTGGTTGCCTAAGCAGACTACCTTACACTAGGATTATACCACGATTCTTTTTACAATAAAATGCCGCCGATACTGCCAAGTTCTATGCCATGGGATTTGCAGTAAACGTATTTTAAGTAAAGCATAAAAGGTTAGAAGGCATTTAATCAATCTAGCAGGCGACCTATTCAATTCACCATCTATTATGGTAAAATAAGGTCTAAAATGATTTTTTGTCCTATCAGAAAGTTTTGAGATTCGATGAATTCCACCTGCAACTTATCAGGAATTTTTTCGAGAAATCCCCTGTGTTTCAAGATATCTTTACGAAATTCCTGATAAGTTGTTTTTCCTGATAACCAAGCCCTTGTCCGCAGACAAAAGCCACTGTTGGCTCTAGCTACTGTGCGAGGGCTATATCATTGGAACGGTCACAGCAACGCAATTTCCTGCACTTGAAGGCTCAAACTCAAATTTGCACATAAATCGAGGAGTGGAACACCCTGCCCTCTACTTCAAAGGTGGCATCGCCACCGTGTTTTTGCGCCACGGATTGGACAGAGCTTAGGCCGATGCCAAATTCCTCTCGCTTGGAGGAGTAGAAATTATCATCCTGTTTGTGGATGGCACCCTGAAAGCTGTTTTTCTGGGTGATAACCAGCATTCCGTTGTGGAGATGGCTGTTCAAAGTGATGAATTTACCGCCATCGCTCATCCGTCCGCAAGCCTCCACGGCATTTTCTAAAATATTGCCAAAAATCACGCAGAGGTGGCTATCGCTGATGCGCTGTGTTAGCTCTGGCACTACTAAGTTCACGGTGACGGTGACACCGTTTGCCTTTGCCTTGGCGACATAATAGGACACCATGGTATTGACCGTAATATTATCGCAATAGCTTTGCAGTTCGGCAGGAATATTCGACTTCAAATCGGCGACCATCTGATCCATTTTGTCCAGTTTTCCTTGCTTTGCCAAGCTGTGCATCACAGCCAGCTGATGGTGCAAATCATGACGCTGTTGGCGGATGGTTTGGCTGGTATCCATCAACAGATGGTGATAGCGTTGTTGCCCTGCAACCTGCACTTCCATCAGCTTATATTCATGCTCCATGCGGCGGTTTTCATCTCGCAGAGCAAAGGCTTTTCGGAGAATCATGGCACCAATCATGGCGTTGATGATGATAAACGCCATCACCGCCAGACAGAAAATTTGCCCATACGTGTGGAGATACCCCATAGAAAAGCGGATCCCCTCGATGATGGTCGCCACAATCAAAATCCCCCATGACATCAGGGATTGCTTCGCTATTACATTGCCATGCACACGCCACTCACGCAAGGTGTAGCCCATGGCAAAGAGGGTGGTGCCCACCGTAACGTAGGTGAAATAGTGTACAGAATTGTAGAACGAAACCAGAGCAGTTGCCTGCAAAATGGCGACGATACAGGCCGTTATTAGACTCAGATAGATGCAGATGGTCACTGGTTTTTCGTTGCGATAGCCCACGGTAGAGCGGAAAAAGCAGTGAACGAAAACAGGCAGATAAAAGATGCTGGTGAAGGCGACCAGATTTAGCAGTGTTTCGTTATGGACGATAAGCCCCATTAAATCACATTCGCCAAAACCCCACAGGCCACAGCATAGGGAAATCAGCCCCAACCAGACAAAAAACGACCCTTTTGGCTCCATCAAACAAATGACAAGTCCCATTAAAAACAGGAACAACCCCATAGAGATAAACACGAAATAGGCAAATAAATTGGCGTCGCTATTGTCCAAAAGGCCATTGAAAATAGCGGGATAACCACCCACCATGAGGGTGTCTAAAATCAAGTCGGAACGAGTGGTGGGGTAGGTATATTCCAGACGAAGCTCCATGATATCTGCATCGGGCAGTTCAATGGTGGCACTCTTGGTGGCAGGGTCTTGCAAAAAGCTGGGCATGGTGCCTGCACTGCCGTAATCATAGACCAGTTCATCGTTGATATACACCTGCAAGGGCGCAAACACACTCTTGAAATAAAGTCGCTCATCCCCCATACCTATGAGGGTTGTGGTCAGCACCACCGATTGCCCTGCTGTGCCATCATTTAGGACGGTGGGCAGGGTGATTTCCGTGGTTTCACTGTTCATCTCTAGGGTGAATTCCGTCAGTTCTACGGCGGAGATTTCTCGCCAATCCCCGTACACGCCGAATGGACACACCGCCCCTAAGAGATAGACCAGAGGGAGAAGGGTTACCACCACAAACAGGGGCAGGAGCAATTTTTTCAACTTACCCATGGGGCACCTCCTGACTTTTGGCAAAGAGATAGGTTTCAAAGGCCTTTTTCGTTGCCGCAAAACTCTCTCTGCGGATGTGTACCATGTTGCCTTCGGGGAGTTCAAAGGTATGCAGCTCTCGATTGATGCCACAGACATGGGCGAGATTTACCAGATAGCTTTTGTGGCATCGGAGAAAGTGTTTGTCCAATAATTGTGGTTCTACATCTGCAATCTTTTTGTTGGGGATGATGTGTTTGCCGTCTTTTTGGTAAATCACAAGATTGCGCACTTGTTGTTCTAAGTACAAAATGCGATGCAGGGGGATGGACACAGGGGTGTTGTTGATGTGCACGTCCAGTGTATCCACGCTCTGGCGTTGCAACTGGGCCATTTGGAGCAAATTTTTCACGCTTTTGGCGGTGACAGGTTTTTCGATATATTTGATAGCATCCAGCTGATAGCTCTCCCGAGTGAAATCCATGCTGGTGGTGATGAACGCCACTGGCACTTGGTCATCTATGGTGCGGACATGGGTAATCACGTCAATGCCTGTCAGCTTATCCATGAAAATATCCATCAAAATCAAATCGTATTGCTCTGGCTGAAATTGGGCGAGAAATTCCTCTCCACTGGCGAAACTCGACACCGAAAGTTCATAACCACTGTTGTCTAGCAGGGCTTGCAGATGACTGCGCTCTGTGGCATCATCTTCGCACAGGGCGATGTGTAAATGGCTCATAGGTTGACCTCCTTAGGGGGGCTTTTTCTTTCACTATACACCCGATGCACAAGTTTGTCAATTTGTCAAGTACGAGTTTTGCAGAAAAATTGTTGTTTTTCGTACTGGAAAATAAAAATATTCGTGATAAAATTGTATTGAAAGATTGTGCCATAGGTGCGCAAAAAATTTTCCAAGGGGGTACCCCCTTGGTCTTATGCGTAGCATAAGACCGCAAACCGCACTCAATACAGGATTGAAAATGGAGGAAACGAACATGAAAAAACGACTACTTAGCTCATTTTTAGCACTGACCATGATGCTGGGGATGCTCCCCACGTCGGTCTTTGCCACCGAGGAGATGGCGGTGGTGACACCCTTGCCGTCCATCATTGAGGAGATCGAGCTCAATGACGAGTCTGACGTGGACGCAGTGAACACCGACGATGTTGACGACACCGACGATGTTGACGACACCGACGATGTTGACGACACCGACGACGTGGACGACACCACCGACGTGGACGACACCACCGACGTGGACGACACCACCGACGTGGACGACACCGACGATGTGGATGACACCGACGATGTTGACGACACCGACGATGTTGACGACACCGACGATGTGGATGACACCACCGACGTGGACGACACCACCAACAACGTTGTGGTCGTTCCTGCCAGCAACGATGATGAAACCGATCCTGTGGCAACTGCCGACAGCGACCTAGACAGCGATGCGGCTTGGGCCAATGGCGCAGACACCACTTGGTATACGTCGAACACCACTGCCACATCTTACGCCATTACCACAGCGGCGGAGCTGGCTGGCTTGGCAGCGTTGGTGAATGGGACGGCTGAGGGTGTTTCTAGTGCCGTCACCTTCTCTGGCAAAACCATCACCTTGGGCAATGACATTGACCTTGCTGGCGCAGAGTGGACCCCCATTGGGTATAGTTCCACCTATAGTTTCCGAGGCACCTTTGATGGCAATGGATATGAAATTACAAACATGACCATCAACCAAGGTGCGTTGATTACCATCACATGTTTGGGGCTGTTTGGCTATGTGACAGGTGGCACAGTGAAAAACGTGGACGTGACAGGCACTATTGATGTGGATTCTACTACAACATCCTTATACATTGGTGGCGTGGTGGGATATGCTTATCCTTCGAACGGAGTAATCACGGTGCGCAACTGCTCTAGCGATGTGGACATCACCGTGGACACTGCTGACTCCTACCTTTATGTGGGCGGTATTGTGGGCTATTTATACAAGCACAGCTCTACTACTAGTCCAACCGTTGACAACTGCTATGCCACTGGCGACCTCACAGTTACAGAGTACAACAATACCACTGCTACCAGGTGCCGTGTGGGTGGCCTTGTGGGGTACATGGATGGTGCTACTTATTTGTATAACTGCTACAGTGGAGTCACGGTCTATGCACCAGATGGCACCGCTACAGGCACTGTGGTGGGCTACCTATACGTAGCAACGATTGATGACTGCTACTATCCAGAGGGTACCACGGCCGTGGGGTATAATAGTGGCGGCACCGTGGGCGACAACTGCGACACTTATAATGATGACGGTTTCTCAGGAAACAGTAGCTCTTATGTGTTCAAGCTTTTGAACACCTGGGTGGAAACCCAAAATAATAGCGAGCATTACAAGTGGGATCTGGGTACCCTGGCGCTGGTTCCCACCTATGCCATGACCGTAGATCCAGGCGCCTATGGCACCGTGACGGGTGCATCTGGTTCCTATGTCGCAGGGGACACAGTGTCCTTCACCATCACGCCTTTGGGCGATGGCTACACCATCAGTGGCTTTGATTGCACAGGCATTGATGAAAAGGAAATCAGCTATAATGAAAAAACGGGTGAAGTTTCCTTCACCATGCCCAATGAAGCAGTGACCATCACCGTCAACTATGTTGAAACGGCCTGGGCAACTGTTGCAGACACCGAGTGGTATGACGACGATACCACTGCCACATCTTACACCATCACCACAGCAGAAGAGCTGGCTGGTTTGGCATCCTTGGTGAACGCTGGGACTACCTTCTTGAACAAAACCATCACCTTGGGTGCAGACATTGACCTGTCTGGTGCCAACTGGACCCCCATTGGGTACAGTAGCTCCTATACTTTCTCAGGCACTTTTGATGGGGATGGGCGCACCATTTCTGGCTTGAGCCTGGTGACCGACTCCGATAACTTCGGCCTGTTTGGCTATGTGAGCTCTACTGGCACGGTGAAAAACGTGACCGTGGAAGGCTCCATCGTCGCCACTTCCGATTGCGGCGGTGGCATTGTGGGGTATCTATCCTTCGGTACCATGTACAACTGCGCCAGCCACGTGAACATCTCCTCCAACGACGGCGATCATTACGTTGGCGGTCTGGTGGGGTATAACAGAGGCTACATCTACAACTGCTATAGCACAGGGGATGTAACGGGCTATTATGCTGGCGGTCTGGTGGGGTATAATTACTCCGGCTATGTTGTCAACTGTTATACCACAAGTACAGCAACCACCTATACCGACAATTGGGGATATACTGGTAATGCTGGTGCGCTGGTGGGCAAAAACTCTGGGTCATATTTCACCAATTGCTATTACTTGGGGAATGTAGACACCGTGGCCTGTGGCACTGGTACAGCACCCACCGATTGCTACAGCTTTGATGCATCGGGCGTGTGCAACTCCACAGAGTTGAGCACCATTCTCAATACTTGGGTTGCAGATAACAATGACGACGGCATTTACTACGGCTGGACAGACGATGCACTGCCTGAGTTTGCACCTGTTTATGCCATTGCCACCTCCTACGTGGCAGATTACGGCACGGTAGAGGTGTCTCCTACCACTGCGGCAGCAGGGGATGGTATTTACTTCACCGTTGAGGCAAATGCCACCTTCACCATCGGCGACATTGTGGTGACAGCAACAGATGGCACAGTGATTCAATGCAGTAATGGCGATGAGACCAATAGCTATATCTTCACCATGCCAGCCACAGGGGTTACCATTGATGTCACCTTCCTAGGTAATTCCTGGATTGAGAACTACAAAGAGCCAACCATTGATGGCTATAACATCACCATCTCCACGCCTGCAGAGCTGGCTTGGGTGGCCTATGCGATAAGCAAGACTTCCTACAGCGGTCTTAGTGACTATACCATCACCCTGACCAACGACATTGATTTGTCTGGCTATGAATGGGTGCCCATTATGTCGTCGTATGCTACCAATACTAGTAGCTACAACTTCGATGGCACCTTTGATGGGGCAGGGTACACCGTCAAAGGCATGACCATCACCGCTGAAAACGGTGAGGCATATTTGGGGCTCTTTGGTGTGTTGGGTTATGGTGGTACGGTGAAAAACCTCACCGTGGAAGGCGAAATCTCTGGCACCTGCTCTGCAAACTCCATCACCTATGCTGGCGGTATTGCAGGCTATCTATACGGCACTAGCTCCGAACCAGTCGTGATTGAAAACTGCACCAGCAACGTGGATATCATCAAAGCGACCGATGCCGAAGGATATACCCCTCAATACACAGGTGGCATCGCTGGGAGTGTGAACGCATATTCCACCATCCGCAACAGCCGCAACCTGGGCGCCATCAGTGAGCGGGCCGCTGGCGGTATTGCTGGGGAAAACTATGGCACCATTGAAAACTGCTACGGCGTCGGCACTGTAACTGGGAGTTATCCAGGCACACTTTTGGCCTACAACCGCCCTAGCGGCACTGTGAGTGGGTGCTATTACCTGACTGACACCACTGGCATTTATAGTAATAGTGGTAACATCAGCATTTATTCCTTCGACGACGCAGGCGCCATCCCTTCTGGCCAAGGCACCGACTACACCAACCTAGCCGATGCACTGAACACCTGGGTGGAAACAAGCGCAGATTACACTGATAACACCGACCGTTGGAGCAATCAGGCTCTGCCTGTGTTCTCCACCACCTATAGCATCACCGCCGATGAGAGCGACGATATGGAAAACGGCACCTTGACCTTTAGCCAAGATCGTGCCGTGGCTGGCGACACCGTCACCATCACCCCTGTGGGCGACACAGGCTATGTGGTGGTTGCAAGTAGCATTGTTGCTTGGGCAATCAATGGGGATGTGGATGAAGAAATCGAATTTACCGATACCTACACCTTCGTTATGCCAGCAGGGGATGTGGTTGCATCTGCCAGCTTTACATTGGCTCCTTTGAGCATCACCAAAGCAGACGCAGAAAACGGCTTCTTTACAGTGGACTCTGGCGCAACGGCTGGCGAAACCGTCACCATCACCGCCACCCCCAATGCAGGGTATGAAGTGGACGCCGTGACCGTCACCTATGGGGAAGAAGGTTCTGTCACCGTAGCGGAAACGACAACGGCAAATGAATACACCTTCACCATGCCCAGCGAGGACGTGACCGTCACCGTGACCTTTAAAAAACTGTCCTACGCCATCACCCTGGCAGAGGGCTATGAAGATGGCGAAGTATCGGTGAATCTCGACAGCGCCACCGTGGGCACAACGGTCACCATCACCACAGCGTCCGACACACGTTACAAGGTAGAATCGGTGGTTGTGACTTCTGACACCAATGGTACGCCACAAACCGTCACCGATGAGGGCAATGGCACCTACACCTTCGCCATGCCCAGCGATACGGTCACCATCACCGTCACCTTCAGTCCTGATTACTGGACAGATCACTATACGGTCGTGACGGCAGTGGATGGTGTATACACCATTACCACCGCCGCAGAGCTGGCCTGGGTTAGCTATTATTTAAAATCCAATTCTTACAACAACTTCTCTGGAAGCACCATCGTCCTCGCCAACGATATTGACTTGAGCGCGTACGAATGGATGCCCATTGGGAATGAGAACAGCTATTATGCATTTAAAGGCACCTTCGATGGGGCAGGCCACACCATATCTGGCTTGTACATCGACAATGGGACCAATGGCAATTATCAAGGCTTGTTTGGCATTGTCGGCGAAGGTGGCGTGGTGAAAAACGTCATCGTGGACGGCGCAATCAATGGCTCCGAAACCTATGTGGGTGGCATTGTAGGCCAACTAACAAGCGGTACCATTTTTAACTGCGGCAACTTGGCCACGGTGAAAGCTAGTACCAATTACACAGGTGGTATTGTGGGATATTTATCTGGTGGCACCGTCGAAAACTGTTATAACATTGGCGACATCACGGGCAATAACGTAGTTGGTGGCATTGTAGGCTACGTATCTGGCACCGTCACCAACTGCTACTCCGCCGCCACCGTCACCAGCGATGGTGATTATGATTACGCAGGCGCACTGGTGGGCTATCAATCCAAAGGTGACATCACTGGCTATTATGATGATAGCAAATCAAGTACGGTCATCGGTGCTCAAAATAGTAGTAGTGATTGCACTGCTATTGCTTACGACTTCGCCTATGTGGAGGATGCAGAGAACGGTTTGAACTCCACCCTGGTTGCTGAACTTAACAAGTGGGTGGCCACCGCCAATGGCAAGAGCGACACCGTGGGTTACTACGCTTGGGAAGTTGGCACCACAATCCCAGCCGACTTTGTGGACATCTACCCAATCACCGTTACCTCTGGTGAGGGCGGCACCGCCACCACCAATTTGTACTATGCCGCCGCTGGCGACACCGTGACCATTACCGCAGGGGTTTCTGCTGTGGTTACTGTGGGCGCTTTGACCGTCACCAACGTAGGCGATGGCACCTTCACCTTCACCATGCCAGCCGAAGCTGTGGAAGTGGTTGCTACCTTTAAGTCTGCACAATCCATTTCCTACGCAACCGCAACAGTGGACAAAACCTATGGCGCTGATAAATTCACCAACGCACTGACCCAAACCACCGTGGAGGGCGCCATCAGCTACGAAAGCGATGATACCACCGTTGCCACTGTGGATGCATATGGCGAGGTCACCATCGTGGGCGTTGGCACCGCAACCATCACCGCCACCGCCGCCGCAACCGATGATTATTTGGCAGCCACAGCCAGCTACACCATCACCGTGGAGCAAGCTGGTAACATCATCAGCTATACCAATCCCACCGAAAGCTTCGATTATGGCGCAACCATCTCCTTTGTGGCAAACGCCACCGATGGTACCACCGTCAGCTTCGAGTATAAGGAAAAGGATGCGGATGATGATACCTACAGCGAAACGAAACCCACCGATGTGGGTAGCTACACCGTGAAGGCCTATGTGGACGCAAGCACCAACTACTACGCTGGTAGCGCTGAGTGGAACTTCACCATTGTTGCCGTGGATTACCCCGATGACATCACTTGGCCCACCGCCAGTGGCATTACCTATGGCGCAGCCCTGAGCACCAGCGACTTGTCTGATAGCGATACAAACGGCACCTTCGCTTGGACAGAGGGTACGGTTGTACCCACCGTTACCAACAGTGGTTACTCGGTCACCTTCACCCCAACCGATACCAACTATGCCGCCGTCATTGGCACTGTGACCTTGGTGGTGAACGCAAAGGCCATCACCATCACCGCCGATGATCAGACCGTGGAATACGGCACCGCCATTTCTACTGGCACTGATTACATCAGCTACAGTGATTTGGTTGGGAACGACAGCATCACCGCCGTTACCTTGACCCAAAATGCAACCAATGTTTCTGGTGACGACAACTACACAATCACCCCATCTGGTGCTACTATTTCCAGTGGCAATAGCAACTATGACATCACCTATGCAGACGGCACCTTGAAGATTGAAGTCAAGGCTCTGGCCGATAGCATGATTACCGCCATTGCAGACCAGACCTACACAGGCAGTGCCATCACCCCCACCATCACCGTTACCGATGATGCAACTATCACCAGTGATGACTACGACGTGGAATACAGCAATAATACCGCTGCTGGCACCGCCACTGTGACCATCACGGGCAAGGGCAACTATGGCAGCTCTGCTAGTAAGGAGTTTACCATTGTCCAAGGTGACAGCACCACCGAAACTACCGCACCTACAACCAACACCACCTACACCTACGGTGAGACCATTACCCTCACCGCAGAGGTGGGCGTAGCTACCGCCGCTAACAGTGGGCTGATGTCCATAGCCACCGCTAATACCGTCAGCTTCTATGTGGAAGAAACCGACGAGCTGTTGGGCACTGCAACTGTAGTGGATGCCAGCGGTGCAGAAACCACAGAGGCAGGCACTGCAACCTTGGTCTATTCCACCAGCGATAAGAAACTATCCATTGGCGATAACACCATCAAGGCCTACTATGGCGGTAGCGTGAATTTGAACAGTTCTGACAGTGAAACCATCACCGTCACCCTAGAGGCCAAAGCAGTCACCGCCCAAGTGACTGGCACCATCACCATGACCTATGACGGTACCGCAACCCTCAGCGATGTGGCATTGAATATCCCATCCGATGTACTGGTTCACGCTGATGACGAAGTTACCCTCACTGCCACCGCCACCTACGACAGCGTGAACGTAGCGGATGGTATTGATGTAACTTTAAGTGACATGAGCCAATCTGGTAGCGAGACTAGCTATTATATCGTTTCTCTCCCAGAGAATATCACTGGTAACATCACCCAAGCCACCCACGACAACGAAACCGCCACTGGCTCTGCTAGATACGGCAAAGAGGGCTCCGTCAGCCTGTCCGCTTGGGCAGATTTGTTGGGTGTTGGATTTGCAGTAGACACCGTGACCTCTGGTAGCGACTATTTGACAAGCTACGCCATTAGCAACGATACCTTGGTATTTACCTTCGAGAATGATGCTGACAACGTGGGAAAAACCGCCACCATCGACATCACCGTCAGCTCCACCAACTATGCGGACTTCACTATCACCGCAACCTTGACCGTTACCAAGCAGGAAGTACCTGTGCTCAGTGTGGAGAACATTTCTCAAACCTATAACGGCACAGCCGTCCCAGACAGCGCCATCGTTGGCACCGCCACCGTGGACGGTGTGGAGATAGCTGGCACATGGGCTTTTGAGGATGAAGCACCCACCAACGTCAGCGAAAATGGCACCTTTACCGTGGTGTTTACCCCCGATAATGCAGAGGACTACACCACCGCCACCGCCGATATTTTCGTCACCATCACCCCCTATGCAATCACCTTGTCTGTGGACGATGTAAGCGCCTATAAGAATTATGACCAGCCCACTTACACCTATACCAAGACTGGCGATTTGTTCGATGGCGATGATTGGACTAGCGAGCCTTTGATTGATAGCTCCGCAGTGGACATGACCACCAACGGCACCTATACCCTGACCATCAGTGCCGATGCAGGGGACAACTACACCATCACCACTGAGGATGGCACCTTGACCGTCACAACTAAGTCCAGTTCTTCTGGTAGCACCACGACCACAACCACCACTACGACTACCGATACCACCACCAATGACGATGGCTCCGTCACCGCAACGGCAACCACATCCACCACAACCTCTGGCTCCACCGTGACCGCATCCGTCAGCGATTCCAACATGGAAACCGCCATTGAAAATGCTGTTTCCGCTGACGAAGGGGACGGCGTGTATGTGGAAATCGAAGTGACCACAAAGACCACCACCGACACGGTTGCCGCTACCTTCTCCACCGATGCGGTGGAAACTCTGGTGGATAGCGATGTGGACGCATTGATTGTCACCTCTGACTTGGGCACCGTGGAAATTCCCTCTGACGCACTGGCATCCATTGCAGGGCAGGCCACTGGCACTGATATTACCATCATTGTGCAACATTTGGATGTAGAGGAACACCTCAACGTAGCACAGCAAGCTGTGGTAGGCGATGCTCTAGTCGTTGACTTGATTATCACTTCTGGCGATGAAGCAATCACCTCCTTTGGCGGTGAAGATATTACCGTGACCCTGCCCTATACCTTGCAAGAGGGCGAAAGTGCTGAAAACATTGTGGTGTGGTACATTGACGATTTGGGCAACATCACCCCTATGGAAACCACTTATGATGAAGAATCTGGCACCGTCACCTTTGTTACCCCCCACTTCTCCATCTATGCCATCATCCACGACACCAACGTCTTTACCGACGTTGACCCCAACGCTTATTATTACAATGCAGTCATGTGGGCAGTGGAAAATGAAATCACCAACGGCACCACTGATACCACGTTCAGTCCCAACGCAACCTGTACCAGAGCACAGGCTGTGACTCTACTGTGGAAGGCCTACGGTAGTCCCGTGGTTGATTATATCAACCCCTTCACCGACCTCAGCAGTGACGCTTATTACTACGAAGCAGTCCTCTGGGCAGTGAGCGAGGGCATCACCTCTGGCACTTCTGACACCACCTTCAGCCCCGACGCAACCTGCACCCGTGGACAGATTGTGACCTTCCTCTACCGTGCCGCTGGCGAGCCAGAAGTGTCCACTGATGGCACCTTCACCGATGTGGATAGCGATAGCTACTGCTACGATGCAGTCCTCTGGGCTGTGGAGAACGGCATCACCAACGGCACCACCGATACCACCTTTGGCCCCAACAACGATTGTACCCGTGGTCAAATCGTGACCTTCCTGTACCGCAATTTGGCTGAGTAATCCGTTATCCCTTCCCGAAAAGAGCTTAAAAGCCACCAAGAGAGAGACCACCCTAACAAGTGGCCTCTCTCTTTTGGCGTCACTGCCACCAAAAGAGGTTGTGTGTTCAATCATTCAGATGATTCCAGATTCCAAGGCATGAGGATAAACGAAGCCTTACCGCTCTCAAATTTTTTATAATTGATAAAGTGTCTCTTCCCAAACCCACTCATCTATGCTATACTATCCTCAATAGTTTCATTACTTGTATTTCACAAGGAAAAGTTTCAATGTTACGAAGTGTCCAGAGCCTACGGGTTCTGGACACTTTTTTTGTTTTCTACAGGAATTTTCCTGTTTTATATAGATAGTCTAGCTTAGAGGAGGTGGTGTACGACGCCACACGGCAAATTGATTTCCTGTTGGAAATATCCCTGTATCTGCGACTGCAGAGCAAACTGAATACCTGCCCAAATCGGGCGCATGAAGAGAAGCAATGATTTGTTTCTCTATTTTTTTGTTTTTGGAGGACAAAGTAATGTTATCACCAGAAGAAATTCAAGAAATGACCCTAGACTTAGATATCCCATTTCAATTCAAGTGCCGCAGCTGCGGAAAGTGCTGTAAGGATCGCCATGACATCATTTTGAAGTCACGGGACATTTTCCGCATTGCACAGTATTTGAAGCTGTCCACGAAAGAAGTGCTGGCTCGATACTGCTGTGTGTCACTTGGGCCAAACTCTAAATTACCCGTTGTCACCTTGCAAGCGGTGGGTACGACCCAGCACTGCCCCTTTATGGAAAACCGCAAGTGTGCGGTCCATCCCGTCAAGCCAGAGGTCTGCGCACTCTATCCCTTGGGGCGGTATATCCGCCCCAACGATGATACAAATGAAATCAAGTATCTGCTTCAGCCCATGTCCTGCGGCGGGGTTAGTAAGACACACACTGTCCGTTCGTGGCTGGCTCGGTTCAATATCCCAGTGAATGATCGCTTTTATGTCTCTTGGACCACCATTCTCAGCACCATGAGCTTGGCGATGCAAGCTCTCATCCAGCAGAAGCCCGCACAGGAACAGCTGGCATTCTATTATCTCCTGCGTGAGATGCTTTATGAAAACTACCAGACTGACTTGGACTTCGACTGGCAATTCCAACGCAATATGCGTGTGTTGGCCGATACGGTGAAAAAGCTGGTAGAGGAAGGATTGGAACCACATGGCAAAGAATGATGAACGCAACCAATTCCAAATCGCCCGTCAAGATGGGCGCAACTGTTTCGTAGAAAGCAAAAGCGACTGCTTCGAAATTGGCAAAGCCCATTTGGAGTTCGCCCAGTACGATACTAGCCGACCAGAGGGGCAACGCTTTACCAACCACGTTCATATTTATATGGATATGGCGGAGTTCCTCCATTTGGCACATACGATCCTCAATGACTCCATGCACATCCGCATGAAGAGCCAAAAGGAAGCAATGGCACAAGGCCGTGGGCAAACAGCGCCCTTATTCCAGAGCCTTGGGGGTGTCAGTGCCGAAGTATTGACCAGACGTGGGAAAGCACGTCCCGACGGGATGAGTTTATCTCGCTCTGTCCAGCTTTTTGTGGGTGAGAAGAAAGACTACCTACTCACCGCCCAAAGTGGCGCCGGTCAGACGGATCAAAAGGGGCTGATTGTCCCTCGATACGGGAGCAAGCCCGAAAATCGTGTGTCCATCGCCATGAATTGGCCAGAACTGACGAAGTTTGTACTCATCACCAAGGTGCATTATGAGGGCTGGCTATCCGCCTTCTACCACGAGCGTCGTGCTCTGATGCAACAAAGAAACGAGGTGCAATAACATGCCTCGAAATCAGCATACGGACAAAAAAGAGTTTCAAACATTGTTCGCAGGTCTGTGCCAAACTAGGCACGTTTGGAGAGCCTGGTCCGACTTCATTGAAGTATCCGCTATCTCCATTGCAAACACCTTGGATCACGGGGATGTAAACCTTCAGCGAGAACAGCGGTATCTTGAGATTATGAAAGACTATACTTCAGATGAGCAAGCACTTTTTCCACCGCTCTTTCATGCTATGGTAGGCGCATTAGAAGCTGACCCTGAGCAGGATTTCCTCGGTGCGCAATTTATGGAATTGCAGTTGGGGAACCATTGGAAAGGGCAGTTTTTCACGCCCTATTGTGTGTGTCGCCTGATGGCCCAATTAGAGGCAGGTGGTGCACAGCAGCAAGTTTTGGAAAAGGGCTACTTCACCATCAACGACTGCTGTTGCGGTGCTGGAGCATTGCTCATAGCTGCCCGCAATGTATTTCAAGAGCAGTCTCTTGGACACACATCCGTCTTTTATGTAGCGCAGGATATTGACCGCACAGCTGGTCTCATGTGCTATATTCAGCTCTCACTGTTGGGCTGTGCTGGCTATGTAGTCATTGCCGACGCATTATTAAACCCAGTTGTGGGGGATCCACTTGCACCAGCTTTCACTGAGTCACATGACGTTTGGTATATGCCAATGTTTTTTGACCCAGTATGGCAGGAACGTATCGTATGGAAGCAGTTGGATCGGCTGTTTCGCCGCCAGCTCCCAAAAAAGACTTGAAATCCAACAGCAAATAAGATATAATCCATTTATAAAGTTTCTATGTTGTCTCGTACAACGAAAGTTTCAATGTAACAAAGTGCCATTTATCCTTCACGGGATAGGTGGCACTTTTTTTGTTTTCTACCTAAATTGCATATCGATATCTCTGCCATATATGGCAACAAGGCGCACGGAGCTTCCCAGTTCTGTGCGCTTTTTTATATAGATTTCGGCTTCCGGCTCGGAAGCTCTCCCCTGTATTCCGAGCCGTTGGCTCGTTTTATATATCATTAAATTGCGAAAGGAGTTTATCCATGGGTTATTATGTTTCACTACGAGACAACAATTTCTTTGTCAACGCAGAACACGTCGCTCAGGTCAGTGAAGAACTGGAAAGCGAGAGCTATGGCCCCGAACTAGACGATGCAGGTAATATCATCAGTCTTGAGTTTGATGGCGAGAAATTAAGTGGTATGGACGATATGTTCAAACGCATCGCTCCATATGTTCGTTCTGGCAGCTATGTAGAAATGTCTGGTGAAGATGATTCTATTTGGCGGTGGGTCTTCAATAATGGTGAATGCCTGGAAGTCTATCCTACCTTGCTCTGGGCGAAACAAGTCCACATTGTCATTCAACTTTGCGACGATGGCACCTCTCGAATCCACTCAAATCTCCCACCTGATGAGGTGTGCATTGAGGTACAAGCTACCAATCGAGTTGCACTACCCCAAAACACAGATTATCACATCCTATCCTACACAGAAAAAAAGGAGGCACAGTTGCTATGATGCAGCGAATGAAAGAGCTTATCTTTGCTCTACAAAAGGCGGATACCGCCTATCACAAGCACGATCAACCAATCATGTCAGACCGAGAATATGATTTGCTCTATGACGAATTGTTTGCGCTAGAGGAGAAAACTGGCGTCTTATTGGCAGGCTCACCCGTCCATAAGGTTTCAGGCGAACTCTTAGAGTCACTGGCTGAAGTGACCCACACACGCCCCATGCTCTCTGCGGGTAAGACCAAATCCATCGACGAGGTGTTCCGCTTTGCCCAAGGGCGCAAGATGGTGCTCTCGTGGAAGCTGGACGGCCTTACACTGGTACTTCGCTATACCGCTGGGGTATTCACCCAAGCAATTACCCGAGGCCGTGAAGGGCTTGTGGGCGAAGATGTCACCCACACCGCCAAGCTGATGTCCAACATCCCATTACGCATTCCCTACACCGACGACTTAGAGGTGCGTGGTGAATGCGTGGTGGGCTGGAACTCATTCAAACAGCTCAACGATGGGCTGGAGGAGCCATATAGCCATCCTAGAGGATTGGCCGCAGGAAGTATTCGCAAGCTGGATGCAGAGGCCATGCGCAATCGCCGTCTGGAGTTTTTAGCGTTCAATCTCATTAGTGACCACGCCGATAGCTCTAGTAAATGGGAACAGCTTCGCCATCTGCGCAGTTTGGGTTTTGATGTGGTCGGACATTCTGTCTTGGCTGTCGGTGCGTCCCACCAGTCACTTTCAGATGCGGTCGCTCTGTATAACCCAGAACAGTATGACTACCCAGTGGATGGGCTAATCATTGAGTATGATGATTTGTCCTACGGTCGCTCTCTCGGTTCCACAGGACATCACGAGAACCGTTTGATTGCCCTGAAATGGCAGGATGAACTCTATGATACCATCTTCAGAGGCCTGGAGCTTGCCACTACCAGAACGGGTATGGTCAGTGTAACGGGTGTCTTTGATGATGTCCAAATCGACGGTTCTACTGTGAACCACGCCTACCTGCACAACCTAGATATTCTGGATAAGCTGGAACTGGGTATTGGGGATCGCATTCAGGTCTATAAGGCGAATCAAATCATTCCCCAGATTGCGGAGAACACCACACGCAGTGGCACTTTGACCATTCCTACCCATTGCCCTTGCTGTGGTGAACCTGTTGTCATCCACCAAACTTCAGGCGGAACGAGACAGCTCTTTTGCGAGAATACCCAGTGCCCTGCCAAACTGGTTCGCAAATTCGTGCATTTCTGCAGTAAAACTCGGATGGACATTGAAGGGCTTTCTGAGTCCACTCTGGAAAAATTCATTCAGCATGGCTGGGTGAAGAACTTCGCGGATCTCTATGAGTTGGATCGCTATAAGGCACAAATTGTCGCCACAGATGGGTTTGGAGAAAAGTCCTTTGCTAGATTGCAAGCTGCCATCGACAAGCGTCGCTGCTGTACCATGAATCAGTTTATTGCTGGACTTGGGATCCACACGGTGGGTCGTCACGCAGGGCGTGATTTAGCGCAGTATTTCCACGGTTCCTGGGCCGCATTTGAGCTGGCCATCCAAGAAAACTTTGATTTCACCACGCTCCCAGACTTTGGGGAGACCATGCACAACAATATTTACAGCTGGTATGCAGATGCCGAGGCAGATAAGCTTTGGCGTCCATTGCTCCAGCACATTACATTTATTCAGGAGGAACAAATTATGTCCACTCATACTAACAATCCCTTTTCCGGCAAGAACATTGTCGCCACTGGCAAACTGGAGCAGTACACCCGTCAGAGCATCGAGGCCAAAATCCTCAGCTTAGATGCCACACCCCAAAGCTCCGTTACGAAGACCACGGATTTCCTCATCGTCGGCGCAAAGGCTGGTAGCAAATTGGCTAAGGCCCAGCAGTTGGGCATCACCATTCTCAGTGAGGCTGAGTTTGAGGCCATGCTTGAGGCGTAATCGTCTATAACACAACTCCTGCCTGAATCATCAGGCGTACCAGGGGCACCAACTCGCTTTGTCGAATTGGTGCCCCATATCTTAAAATTGGAGGAACACTTTATGAGCCATTTCAACGTAGCTGTGCTGACCCGTCCAGACGGTGCCAGTGTGGATGAATTACTGGAACCTTACTACGAGGGTATCACCGTCGCACCTTATGTCTGTCGTACCAAAGCGCAGATTATTGATGAGCAAAAAGCGCATCTCAAGCAAATCTTAGATACCCCTGCATATCAGGAGTGGGTCGCTGATCCCACCGCTTATAAAAACAAGACCCCAAAGGCGGCTGTACATGCAGAGTTTCTGGAAACTGTTCCTGATCTCTTGAAGCTATCTGATGAAGAACTGTATCTCCGTGCCATTGATGGCTATGATCCCGATGAGCTGAATAGCGATGGGGATATTTTGAGCACCTATAATCCTCAGTCTAAATGGGATTGGTACTCCATTGGTGGACGTTGGGCAAATAGCCTGTATCTCAAGCCCGATGTTGTACCCAATGGTGGTGCCGCTGTGGACTCAGCGGTAGCTGCAAACATCGATTTCGCTAGAATGCAGGATTTGGAGAATCCCTTGTCCTCCTACGAAGAGGCGAAGGCCAATTATCTACTAGGGTCAGCGGCCTTTGAAGACCGCTATCCCACTGTGGAAATTTATATCCAGCGTCATATCAAGTTCCATACCAATGCCGTTATCACCCCCAACGGGGTATGGCACTCACCTAGTGAAATGAGTTGGATTGGTATTTCTAGTGAGAAAGCGGACGAACATGCTCAGTGGGTTGAGAACTACTGGAATCGCTTCATCCAGCCCGCCATTGATTGCGATGGAATTATTACCATCGTGGATTGCCATATTTGAAAGTAGGTTTCTGATGCATACACCATTTTACCAAACCCATATGGGTTCACACTTTTTCCAAAAGCAAATCCCTGAACTCATCAAGGCACTGCAGCAACTAGCAGCGCCACAAAAGCAGGTAGCTGTATCGTTGGATACATCGGCACCTGACGAGATTATTAGGCTTCTATATCATGGGGAATTGGAGTTCTCCGCCACCAATCCAGCCGCTGATATGCCTGAGTATATCAAGTGGAACGATGCTATCAAGGATTGTCGCAAGCGGCTAACGGATAAGTACGGCTCCACTTTTGTAGCTGATTTAGAAGCGTATGACGAGCTACTCATCGCAAGAGCATCCGTAGAGTTTGAGCAAACCTTTACCCAAGGTTTTCGCACGGCGGTACAACTCCTGTCCGATGGGATAAGCCATACACCGTAATATACAACCATATTAAAAAACAGTAGGCGGTTGGGGAATCCCCACCGCCTACTGCTCTATGGAAAGGACTTTTTATGGAACAAGATAATAACGCCATCCCTCTCACAAAAGGTGTGAGACCCATCTCTGCCAATGATTTTTTCTTCGACGGTAAAGTAGAGGCATCGGATGATACCATTTCTTTTTACACAGTGTTCTCCTGTAACGTGGATGAGATTTTCGGCACACATGTTGAAACCGACCACAACGATGGTTATATCAACGTGTATGCCACTCTGGATTTGAAAACCTGTTCGGTACAGGATGTACTGCTTATTGTCCTGTGGCAATGTGACAGTTGCACGGATCTGTCGTATCAATTGAGCAACCGCGAAAAAGCAATCATTCGCACCAAAATGGATGAGCATATGCGTATGGACGGCGGCACTGTTTACCACTGCCCACACTGTGGCCATGCACAGACCCTCCAGGTTTTACGGATGGAGAATGCCACATGGCAGAGCATCTGTGATGCCTGTGGACATAGCTTCCAAGTGGCACTGGAGAATGACGGCAATGTACTGCGCAATTCCATCCAGTATTGCCACGGAGATCAGATAGTGTGTACGCCCTATTATAAACACCTCCACTATCACTGTAGGGCTACCGAGGCAGAAAGCCCCCTGAATACCGTGCCCAGCTGTATGTCATGCCCCAAGCAGGGGTGTCATATCCATACCACTGCGCAGGATGTGGAACTGCTACTCAACGGTGAAACCACTCCATCTGCCATACTATCTTCGAGAGGAGGTCACCATCATGGGGACTGAACACATTGACAAGATAGCAGGCTTAGATTTGTCCACACTGACCTACGATGACATTCGGTGGCAGTGTGGGACAGGCGTATCCATCACCCACGGAACTGGCCGCAATAAAACTTACGCCTACCGCCAGGGTGTCCTGACAAAGCTAGGTGACATGGAAGTATCCGTATGGGAGAAAATCGCATACCACCTTGTTGAAGCAAATGATGATTTGTACCACCTGCAATGCCTATCAGAAATGTTGCGCAAGCACGACTATGGTGGGCACTACGCTCGTGCCACAGGAAAGACAGAACTGAAAAGAGACGCACTCCGCCACTGCGTAGCCCAGATGCACAACAACCCCCAATGGGCCTCGTTCGTGGAGTACAATCAGGCGTACCGTCCTGACCACCTGAAGCTTGTGTCACTGGTCACGGTGGTGACTGAGTGTTGCAATGATCCTTTCGAAGCCCCTGAAGCGCAAACCCACCGTGATCGTATCTATTGCGCTCACTGTGGTCGATTCAGTGCATTCGTAAGTAATACTATGAAACGTACTCCGAAATATTTATAATACAATTTGAATGATTCGGCTTTTGAAAAACAAAAACACCCCTCTCACGAGGGGTGTTTTTAACGCCAAATGCATGGCTACTAGCTATAAGAGCTAGCGTTACTGTACTATTATTATACACGATTTTCAAAAATATGCAAGCTTTTTTGAAAAAAATTATTCAAACCCAATTACTTATAGTACAAGCCACTCATAAATGCTTTTTCTTCCCATTTTACCTAGAATCTTTTGAGCGATTTTACGACGCCCTTTTAGCGACATTTTCAAATAAAAGAGTCCGATAGCAATACGAATATGAAGGGTAGAACCCAAAGCGTGTAAAATTTTCAAAACGTCTCTATAACATATATCTGTTTTAGAAAGATTGCATAATGCAATAATTTCAGCAAAGAAATTCAGATTTTTATCGTGTTTCAACTTGAACCGAGAAACCAACTCCAAGTGAGCGCACTCATTACGCATTTTATTTAAGATAAACATAGCTTGTTGATACGCCTTTAGATCATGGGAATCGAAGTTGAAATCGTTTAGTACCTTTGCCTGCGTGTTATTATCTAAGAACAAAAATAAATAGTATAAGGGACCGAATGTAAGTTGTTTAATTGCAACCCAGAACGGCGGCTTTTGATATTGTCCCATGTAAGCTGGCTTTTTATTGTATCGATCCAAAAACGATTTTGATTTGAAAGTCCCATTATTGTAACGCTGGGTCGTTTCAAATAGCTCGTGCTTTGAAAAGGCTTTTGATAAATGTGTATCATTGGGCACAGGAGTACAATAATTTTGCGGATTTACATACTCTAAAGTTTTAGCCGCGGTATCGCAATATTTTCCAGTGAAGTGATATGAAACAGATGTTTTAAGGCGTGACTCTATATCCAAAATCAAAAACAATGTATGCTTTTTCAGGCACATATCAAACTGATATAAATCGTAAAAATCTTCAAAATAAACATCATCAAACATTTTAGTCGGACTGGACTGTGATAATAGTATACTTTCAAATCCATTGATGATATCAAAATAATTGTATTTAGTAAGAATGCAAATGGCTCGTTGTTTATTTCTGAACTTTAGTCCTCTATTTTCGAGTATTGTAATTCTGTCTTCGATAGATTTGTGTTCTTTGGTAATTGGCATATTAGGCACCTGCTTTCTAATATTCATATTATACGACATTTTTTAGCAAATTTCCAGATTTCATTTCTGTCCTATCCGTAAACTTTTATAGTTCCATTGAAAAAATTAACGAATTGTGATAAACTCTACGATAGATTGGAGTCCTGCAAATAAAAGTCAAGCCCTAAAATGAAAAAATCTCACAAAAATTGTGAGATGGAAAATGGGTATAGAAAAGCAGGTCAGGAAGAGAAGGATGCTCACTGACCTAGAAAACTATGAAATTAGTGTCACCTAGCCCTCGTTAGCGGTCTCCAGAGCCAGCATGCACTCCTTGACCCGAGCGTAGTAAATCCGCAGGAACTTGTTCTGTGCGGCCGTCATGTAGACGTAGTAGGGCTTGCCCTCGGCACGTTTCTTGTCTATGAACTGGTACACCGCCTCGTCCTCTGGCTTCTTCTTGACGTAGGTGGAGACCACCTGAAACAGCGTCTTACGCAGATGTGGAGAACCACGCTTGGTGGTTTTACCGTTCTGGGAGGTCTGCTTGCCCGATTGGTTAACCGACGGATCCACCCCCGCAAAAGCCACGATGGAACTGCGGTGGGCAAAGCGGCGGACGTCTCCAATTTCCGACATCAGCTGTACGCCAGTGGCCTCGCCCACGCCGTACATGGCCATGACAGTGTCGTACTCAGGCAACTCCTGCGCCATGCGGTTCATCTCAACCTTCATCTCGGAGAGGGTCTCCTTGGAGGCTGTGAGCTGCTTTGCCGCCGTCACAACCAACAATTTTGCATAGTCATTTTTGGGCAGAGTGACAATCATGAGCTGGGTTTTTGCGTAGATTTCAGCCGCTTTTCTGGGTTGAAAATGGTACCCCTTTCGCTTGCACCATTTTTGGTAGCGGTCTGAGAAGGATTTTTCGCTGACTTTTGCAATGCAGTGACAGTGCCAAAATGTGGTCAGAAAATCAATCCACTTGACATGACCATCCTTCCGTTCAGGGCTAGAAAACAGCTCATTGACGCCGGGAAAGGTCTTGTCCGAGAGAGAAATCAGATTATTTTGTAACGAAACAATGGTTTTCATGTACAAATTGTACTGCCGTGTGCAGAGTTTCAATTGTTGTCTTAAAGTTTCCATAGGTGTATGTTCCCTCAAATCCACCCAGTTGTCAAGTCCGTATTTAGCGATTTTCAGTGCATCAGCCTTGTCAGTTTTAACCTTGCGGATGGAGCCACCACCGCTCTGTTTGATGAGAAGGGGGTTGAGGATGCTGATGTAGATGCCATGCTGACTGAGAGCCTGGGCGACTGGCTCGTGGTAGCGCCCTGTGGCCTCCATGATGACACGGGTGTCCTCACCCAGAGCAAGAATTTCCTGCGCCAGTACGTCGATGCTTTGGCTGTCGTGCTGGTAAGTACGAGGTGGGAGCGCCACCTCACCCATTGGCCGCAGGGCGGCTACCACGCTGAATTCTTTGGAAATATCAATCCCGACTGCGTTCATATTGTTTCCTCCGTGTATTTTGATTAGGCATCCCGCTTTCTTCGTTGCTTGTTCAATCTCCTGAGTGACACGAACGCACCAGTGATGGTGGCACAACCTGCGTAAATCGAATGCTGCGAACGAGAGAGGCGGCTGACGGACTCCAATGCGGGCGTGTAAGCCCTTGGTGTTAAGCGCCAGACCTGTTCTCTCCCATTCTAACAGCTTAGGCAACAAAAAGATAAAAGACACGGCTGGCTGCCGTGCCTTAAACCTTAATTTATATTGTAGGAGGTGTTTACTTGGATAACCGAATCAAAGAACTTCGCCTAGCCTTGCAGATGAACCAGACCCAGTTGGCAGATGCGCTGAATACCAGCAAGACTTCTGTGAATTTGTGGGAGCAAGGGCGTAGGTTGCCTCCTGTAGAAACACTTCTTCGCATAGCCACTTTCTTTCATGTCTCTCTGGACTATTTGCTGCGACGTAGTGAGGCTCGCATTGAGTCCAAGGACTTGACCCAGCAAATTGATGTTTGCCAGCTCCCGGCGCTACACGGTGCCCCTGTGTGGTTGGAACGACAGGACATCTGGGTGCTTGTCGATGGAATTGGGCAAATTCTGCGACGCACAGATGGGACCGCCATACCATTTGCTCAGATTGATGAACCAGTCTGGGGGATGCCACCCGTATTCGCTCGCCCCTTAACTGGTGAGGGAATGCCACTGACACGGAATGAGATATCCTCGTTTGAAGAACTATGGGTAGAACCCATTTCTCCCGACCCCCTTTTACGCAATGAACTCCGTGGGTGGTATACGGTCTATCAGCGATATGCTGCCAATGAATTTGGCAATCGCTTCTACTTAGATCGCTACGGTGCCACATGGCTGGCTTTTGAAGATTCACTTTAGATTAACAACCTGAAAGCGGGAGGATATGGATTATGGGCATCAGCAAAGACAGTGAGAAACATTTGCAAATACGAAATAGCACAGTTGATTTCCTTGTCTTTACCAAAGATGGGGGTAATGACACAATCGAAGTCAGAGTACAAGACGGTGATGTTTGGCTGACTCAAAAAGCGGTGGCAGAACTCTTTGACGTGGATAGAAGTGTTGTGACAAAACACCTGAAAAATATTTTTAATAGCAAGGAGCTTGACGAAAATTCAACTTGTGCAAATTTTGCACAAGTTGCTGATAACGGAAAAACCTATCAATATAAATTCTACGCATTGTCGGCCATTATTGCGGTGGGTTATCGCACCAATTCCGAAAGGGCCACCAGCTTCAGGCAATGGGCAACAAAGGTTCTGAGTAGTTTCGCCAAGCGAGGCTATGTTCTTGATAAAGATAGGTTGATCAATGGCCAGCTTTTCGACGATGATTATTTCGATCACTTAGTTTCTGAAATTCAAGAAATCAGGGCAAGCGAACGTCGATTTTATCAGAAAATCACTGACATTTATGCTACGGCGGTTGATTATGCAGTTGATAGCAAGACCACAAAAGATTTCTTTGCAACCGTGCAAAACAAGATGCACTTTGCGATTCACGGCAACACTGCCGCTGAGGTGATTGTCAGCAGAGCGGATCACCAAAAAGACAATATGGGACTTACTTCGTGGAAGAATGCTCCCCATGGTAAAATTGTAAAAACCGATGTTTCCATAGCGAAAAACTACTTGTCCTCTAACGAGCTGACGGAATTAAATGAAATAGTTACGATGTATCTTGATTATGCCACAAGACAGGCCAGACGGCATATTCCTATGACGATGCAAGACTGGGCGACGAAACTGGATGCCTTTTTACAGTTCAACGATGCCGAGGTTTTACAGGATAGAGGAAAGGTAACAGCCGCTATTGCCAAAGCATTCGCCGAAAGCGAGTTTGAACAATACCGTATCCCGCAAGATGCATTGTATCAAAGTGATTTTGACAAGCTCTTTTCTGATATTATTTCTGACGAACCCGAAAACCACGCCACCTAAACCAAAAAAAGTGGGCAACCAAGCCATAAACGGCCAGGTTGCCCACTTTTCTATTATCCAGATTGTCTTTGGTAGATGGGAAAGGCTTCATATCAAGCGAATGCTCATTTTGTTTGCTTAGGTCTGTGTTTGAATACCAAGCCCCATATCAACCCTGTCAACAAACCATATACCGAATAAATGGCATAAGTCACTGAATTACTCCAAGGAAAAGATGCTTGTGGATTATTAACTGCATAGAGAATAAAGGCAATTGCAATAATCATAAGCACACAACCAGTAATAAAATATCCTTTGCATTTAGACATACTCATTTCCTCCTATCGACATAATATAAATTTCTTGTATTCCTTACACAGTTCAATGCTCATAATAGTTACAACTTATCTTCGTCACTTTTACCTTTGCTATCAAGTTTTTTGAATAGAAGTGTTCCAGTAAGAAAAATCGATATGCCTAACAAAATTCCAATAGCGATGCTATAACCTGAATTCATAAATTTTGTATTCAACACAATAACAAATAGCACCGCAAGAGTTATCGAAACTAAAATACTTTTTTTCATGCTGTTTTCCCTCCAAAACTAATATAAATTCGCTCTACTACTCAACTTCTTTTAGCAATTCCTCAGCCGAAATGCCAAATAGTTTCGCAAGTGCTATTAAATTTGATGTACTCGGGTCAGAAGCACCGCTTTCCCATTTAGAAACTGCTTGTCTACTAACACCGATAGCTTCCGCTACAAACTCTTGTGTCATTTTACATTTTGTTCGATGTTGTTTTAAGGCTTCTCCAAGAGAGACTCTTGTTTTAGATTTTTCTTGCCGAATATCTGTTGACTTAATATACTTCAAAAGTGCTCGACATATTAGTGAGAACAGAAAAATAAGCCCTATAATAATTCCTACAAAGAAAATCAAATTAACAACTCCCATGATTAGTGTTAATCTCATAACTCACATCCCCTTTCTTGGTGGGTATATTTTAACAAATTCATGCAGTTGCAACCACCAACTATTGCGATAATATGGGTTGCATTATGGTTGCAATCTAAAAAAGCTGAAATCTTATGTCAAATATACCACTAACCCACCCATAACACAATGCTTTCATAAAAACACTGTTACTACCCCTCCGTGGTATTGCTACGGGAAAAGCACCACTGCAACCACCTGACTCTGGTGAATATATGGCTCATCCCAATAGCGTGAGTCGATGGAACTCTCGGGATTGTCCCCCAGCAGATAATAGCAGTTCTCTGGGACGGTCTCTCCATTAGGTGCTAGTTCTAGTGGCCCTGCAGCAATTCGTTTTACCAGAGTACGCCCATTTGCGCAGCTGAAAATAATAACATCGCCCGTTTCCAGTTCTGTATAAAGCCGATACCCGATGATGATAGATCCCGCGGGAATCGTTGGTTCCATTGATGTCGTGGGCACATATCCCAATAAAAATACAACCCGAAATAGCACCACGACAATACCGCATATCAGTACAGGGAGTACAATGGGTTTCATCTTCGCAAGCAGTGATCTTATATGCATATATACCTCCTTAACGCAAAAAATTGAGCTTAGCACCGATGGTCGATGCTAAGCTCAATTTCATTTTATATACCAATCTTACGCAAAATCTCGTCAATACACGTACAGGTGTCAGCAAATGAAATTTCTGCAGCATAGTGGAAATCCTTTTGATAGCCTGTCCAAAAACTTTGTAGCCGTTCACTGGACCGGATTTGATCCATAGTGGCAGTGGCCTCTGTCTGGGTCAGAATACGGGTGCTCTTTCGTTTTGTAGCGGTTTGCTCAAGCGCTTCTCTCAATAATGCAAAATCACATAGATGCCCACGCATCTTATAAATGACATAAATGTCGTAAAAATCTCTTGGTCGTGTGTTCGCCATCGCTCGTGTTAGGACGGTTTCTAATTTCTCGGCCAGAACAGTTTCAAGATTATATGCCCATATTGTAATGGCTCGATCATCAAAGATTAAACGGAATGTGTATTCTATCTCCTTGGGTGTAATCTTATCCCCCGTGGTTACATCTACAGAAAGAGGAACACGCAATGGGGGATAGTTGGCCATCAGGCTCACTCGAATACCAGGATAATCATCCTGCGCTCTAATATCTGTAAGCCCCATTACTTCCATAGTCACATCATCATCGACTTGAATCTGGCAAATCTCACGGAATATTTCCTCTAACTTTTCATGGGTTAGGGTGATTCCTTTTACGGTGGTATCTAAGTCCATCGTCGCACGGGTATCCAACCCAACAATCGCCGCAATTAGAAAGCCACCCTTCAAAATGAAGTTTGACTGATATGTTGAGAGCGTAATTCGCTCTAATAGCCGCTCTAGCATATAATTTTGCATAACAAGCTGAGCGGATATTTGATTCTCAGCTGCCTTGTTCTTTACTAGCGCCTTTAACTGCATAGGGTTTTTCGTCTTCATAATAGCACCTCCATATAACGTGCAATTGAGTCTGTTACTCTAAGCTGGTCAGCGTATTGATACAGCCGAGTCATATTTATGTCTGATTGTTGCACATAGGCTCGCATTGCACCATTGACGATTTGGATGTCACTGGTAGAATTAGGTTTTACAATATCGCAAAGGGTGCGCTCAACATCATATACCGCAATCTTGTGTTTGCAAGGTGAGTCTATCATTATTTTTCCTAGCTCATGATTTTCAGCTTTCACCAATCTTGTGGCAAGACCGCCTGCTTTTGCGGCCGCTGGGTTATAGCCGATGGGAAAGGTCATGGTATACTGATGAGGTGTCCTGTCAATCAATCCATGTAAATATAGCGCTGTATCGTGGGAAAAAATGCCTTGCCCATATTTATACTGTAAAATGAAAAGCTCATCTTCCCATACATCGGGTAACACATAAACGCCTCGATCTGCACGGCAAAGCGCACCACGATTAACCAACTTGGTTAGTGCATAGCGTGGAATTCCTGCTTGTGTTACCTGCGTTGCTGTAATCATCCCGTTCAATTCAGTAGTCATCGCTAAAATTGTCTCGCTATGTGTCATAAGCATCACCGCCTATACTTTAATGTCAACTATTATATCATTACTTAACATAAAAGTATACACCAAGCATGATGATTTTGAAAATAAATTTTACGCACCGCATTGCTATCCCACGCAGTAATCCCGTAACGCTTCACACTTTTTCAGTATCCGCCGTGCATTGGACATCCACGCTGTCACCAGATTTGGGGTGCAGCCATAGATGGCGGCAATTTCCTTGCAGGTGTATCCTTCAGCCAACAAAATCAGGGCATTGACCCCTTTGGCAGAGGATTGCGGCATGGACTCGCTCTCTTTGCGAAGGATGGATACCAACTCCTCTATGTTGGAGAGTCGGTCTTGATAGACCCCTTCGGTATCTTCAATCCAGTCATCTTCGTGCTTGGTGCGGCGCCACTGCTTGGATAGTTCTTTGAAGATTTCGTTGCGAATGACGATATACGCATAAGTGCTAAAAAGCGCATTTCGTTGCTCATACGCATAGGCCGCCTTGCAAAGTCCTATGCGGCCAATCTGCTCCAAGTCCTCTAATGTGATGACGGATCCTTTGGGTACCGTCACGCAGTTCTTGAGCACTTGACCAACGAGACCCATATTGTCCTCAACCAGATGTATTTGCTCTTGGGTTAATGTCATGCAGAATCACCTGCCTTCGTTGGAAATGGAATGGTTTTACGAGATGGTTCAGCGGCCGATGGATGGATGGTAGCCCGTGCTGCCAATACCCGTTTGCTTTGGGCGATGACTTCCTTGCAGTAATACTCGCTCAGATACCCAATATGGGCGTGGGACTTGGTTGCGCCAATCACATCGGCGAGCCAGGCGTAGGCATCCTGCTTGCTCATGATGCCAGATAGATAGATCTGATTAAAATATCGGTGGGCCTCATTGCGTAGTCGGCGCAGTTCGGGACCAGCCATGGTGCCTACGGGTTGCTTTGTGCCTGCGTGTGTGCGCACATAAGTATTGCAGGCTGGATAGCGTGCGCAGACATAGAGCATGGTGCCATTTGGATTATGTTTGTAAATGCCATCGGCACTTCTTAAAATAGCTGGCGCCCCACAGGAACACCGCATTTGATGGCCATCAAAGTAGCCGTTGATTCCCTTTCTTTTTCGTTTCATCATTCTGTTCCTCCATTTTGGAAATAAAACTTCATGCACAACTGACGAAGCAAAGTAAATTGAGCTGTTTCGTGCATGGAGTTTTTGCACATCATTTTCGGTTGCCACCCGTAGGGTGGCGAGAAAATGGTACATTATAATTTTTTTGTGCAACAAAAAAACCGAACGATAGAAAGCATAAAGAACCAGACGCTGATTTTCTTGCATCTCATCAGCATTGACTCTTTACGTTTCTACCGTTCGGCAGATATATTCAATTAGGTCGCACCCATTTATGGAGCGCTCACTGCAGCTCCGTTCCTATTCCCCGCATCCTCACATGGGTTGCGTGTGTTGGCGGACACTCTTTCCGCATAGGAAGCCTGGGGTGCTGACCCTTGACTGGGTTTAGCATAGCACAGCCTCCCTATGTTGTCAAGCGTATTTGTAAATAATAATTCCAGTTTCATAATTTATTTACAAATGCGATTATTTTGGATACTTACTTTGCACTTTGTAGTGTCGCCAATAGTACACAACCAGAACCAAAACAATCAGTGCTGTGATTGCTATCATTATGCCTAATACAGCAATGATGTCCATGTCCTCGGTAGTATCTGGCTCGACTTCTGGTTCGAGTTCTGGGGATGTCTCATTGATGGGTTGATCTTCTTGGCTGGCAGCGTGTTCTATAGTCACACCCGTTCCAGTATAGCGTAGGGTGTAAAAGCTACTGCCTCCGATTTCCAATGCCAAGACTCCTTGGTCGTCAGCAGGTATGACACCTGGATATAATCCGTATTCTGTCTCCAACTCAAATTCAGCACCTGCCCACTGGGTTCCCAGTTCAATGGTCAACTGCTCAGGGATTAAGACGTTGGCATCTGCTTCATCGGTAGCATAGATCATTTGCATTTGCGCCAACATGGATATAGCCATGCAGATAGCAATAAGGCCTCCCATGGTACGACGAGATATTTTCACGCATTTCACCTCCATTCTTGCCAATGGGCAAGGTTTTGATTGTTATAGTAATAGAAAATAAATGTAATTCCGCATCTCAATGTTTACTTTCGTACTCTTATGGTGTATACTCAGAGTATGAAAGTGAGGTGTTGTGTTTGTCCAAGCAGGAATTATTGGATCAGCTTGTGCAGGATAACCATGGTGTTCTGCGAACATCAGATGTTGTGGATGCGGATATTTCACGCACCTATCTAGCGTCCTATGTGAAAAATCGTGGTATGGAGCGAGTTGCCCATGGGATTTATCTGGCCGCTAATGCTTGGTGCGATGGGTTTTATCTTCTGCAGGCTCGCTGGCCAAAGGCGATTTTTTCACACGAAGCTGGGCTGTATCTTTGGAAGGTGGCAGAACGTGAGCCTATGCCTATGACGGTAACGCTACCCGCAGGGTGTAATGTCAGCAATCTAAGTGACGACGGCATCAAAGTCTATAAGATCAAAGCTGAACTCTATGACTTGGGCAAAACAGAAACCCTATCGCCCAATGGCCATAAGGTCTATACCTACAATCCTGAGCGATGTTTGTGTGACCTGTTGCGCAGTCGTAGTCAGGTGGAGGTGCAGGATATCACCTCTGCCATGCGTGAGTATGTGTGGCAAAAGGATAAGAACATTCCGCTCTTACTGCGCTATGCGAAGGAGTTTCGAGTCGAGCGCATTCTAAAACCATATTTGGAGGTATTGCTACCATGATTCAGACATCCACACAGCTCAAAGCACTGAGGATCATAAAATCCAACATTTAACGATAAATAGATTGACAAAAAGAACGATATTGCATATACTAATGGTGAGTACTCTTTGAATGATATAGTGAGGTGATAATATGCTAGAATCAACATTTTCGGTCAAGTCAGTCATGGATTCCATTGTGCCCATCACACGATTTAACCGTGGGGAAGCAACTAAAATTTTTGATGAAGTTCATGCGTCTGGGACAAAAATTGTATTGAAGAATAATGTACCCTCTTGCGTTTTGGTAGAACCTGGTCGTTATGAAGCTATGGTTGAAGCTTTAGAGGATTACGCACTATTTTTCGAGGCAGAAAAGCGATTGGCTTCTCACGATGGAGAAATGTTATCTCATGATATGCTGTGCGCAAAATTGTCTATTACACCAGAGGACTTGGAAGATATCGAGGTGGAGATAGAATGAGCCAATGGCATATCACCTATCTACCAGAAGCAGAACGAGATTTTTCAGGGCTAGATCGCACGCAACAGCTTCAAGTGATGAAAGCCATCGAAAAAGTTTCTCGTAACCCATTGCCCACAACAAAAGGGGGGCTGGGTAAGCCATTGGGTAGTCATAGTGGAAATAATTTGACAGGGTATCTGAAAATCAAGTTATTACGGCTTGGCCTGCGTGTTGTGTACCGTTTGATTCAAGAGGGTGATGAGATGAATATTATCGTCATCTCGGTACGTGACGATGAAACGGTATATCACATAGCGAAAAATAGAATTTCATTTCTTTGACACGAGCAAGGGGCAGTCCAAAAAGGACTGCCCCTTTGATGTTAATAGCCTGTTCTGGGAAGTTCGGGGTCAGGGGTTAGTTTCTTGGTGATGGTAATCCATGTGGTGGTGGCCGTCTGCCACTGTCCCAGATAGTATCCGCCGATATCAGCTCGGTTGGTGATTTGATAGCTATTGGTTACTGTGGGCAATACCGATACAGTCATCAGGGGGTTATTGACCGATGCAAATCCTGAAGGTACAGTGCCAAACTCAAAACGGATATCAGTGACATACTCACCTGACATCAATCCCAGTACAGCATCAGATAGGTTGAAGCTATACTCATTTGTGGAGAGCAGGTCACTGGCCAGCACTCTGTAATCATAATAATTGGTCTGATATACGATGCGGTAACTAACCCGTGCGTTATAGGTACCAGTTGTTAAGGTCACGGCTCTTACAGCGTCGGTCGGAATCCGATCGTGCCAATAAAAGTCGCTGAGTGACACATTGGATGTGTTGGCAATCTGGGAGAACTCATAGAGCATAGTGTCCCCAGGAATGACTTCCTGGTTGCCGACCTTTTGGATGGTTACACCCAAATCCACACTACCGTTGAATACTGTTAACTTCACTATCTGGCCTTCGTATTCCAACTCCGCCTCATAAGTTTCGGTGGATGCGGCGTAATAGGCAGGTGCCGATACTTCTGTCACCAGATAGCGACCAAGAGGCAATGGCTCCGATGCGGCCACACCTCTAGCATCTGTCACAATATAGCCCACCACGGATCCGCTGCGGGCATTACTGATTTCAAATACAGCACCCTCCAGTGCAGTACCAGCTTTTTCACCTGTGATAGCATTGTCTTCAGAGGAGTATTTTGTGATTTGGATTTGCCCGAGAATGGGATCGTTCTCCCACTCAATTTCAACGGTCTTACCTGCGCTGACATAGATGGTTTTTAGTTCATCATCCAGCGTGTACCCCTCTGGAGCATCAATTTCACGAAGATAATATCGTCCGGCAGACAACTCATCCTCGTCGATGTAGACATAACCAGACTGATCTGAGGTGTATTGTCCAATGGGATTTTTGCCAGAGTCATACAACAAGAAGGTTGCGCCATACAGCCCTTCTCCTGTCTGGCTATCAACTTTGTGGATGAGGATACCAGAGGCCTTTTCATTCTTCACTGTCAGCACGGTTGTTTCACCGTCTTCCACTTCAACGGTATAGATGGTGTCGTTGGGTAGATAGCCAGTGGCAGGCTCAGTTTCCTGGACCTGATACCAGCCCGCCTCCAGTTCGTACAGGTAAATCGTGCCATTTGAGTTGGTGGTATAATAGCCAATAATTTCGCCATTCATCTTTCGTACTTCAAACTCTACGCCCTTAATGCGGTCGCCGTCGTCTTCATCAGTTTTGATGATAGTCAACCCACCGATTGGCGTGTTTTCAAAGGTCAAAGTTTGGGTGTCGTCCTCATAAATGCGGACAGTTTGGGAGGTGGAGTCGAGAATGTATCCATCTGGTGCTGTCACCTCCGTGACAATGTAGGTATCGGGGTCGAGGTCAACAATGTGAATTTGACCATAGGTGTTGGTGGTGTAGAGACCATTAGAGGACACTGTACCGCCGTAGTTTGCGACATAAGTGCCATCCGAGGTTGTCACCTTAAATACTGCACCAGACAAGGCTTCACCTGTTACGCTGTCTAGCTTCTGGATAATAAGATTGCCCAGCGGATCATTCTCGAAGGTCAGGACAAAGGCTTCGCCCTGTGAAAGCTGAACTGTCTGGGGCGTCTCATCCATCTGGTAACCACTAGGGGCGGTGACCTCCTGCACAATGACCGTTGCGTTATGGTCAAGCTCACTGATGGTGATGAGTCCATTGGCATCAGTCGTGTAGTAGCCGTTGGAGTTACCCACTACGGTACCATCGGAATAGGTGATTTTGAACTTGGCACCAGAGAGCGTTGCTCCAGTCACGGAGTCCTGTTTGATGATAACTAGGTCGGCCATTTTGTAATTATAGAAATCGACGGTTACAACATCCTGATTGTTGCCAGAGATGTATACGGTTTGACTGGTTTGATTGAGTTCATATCCTGCGGGTGCCACAGTCTCGGTAATCACATAGGTGCCAGGCTGAAGCCCAGTGACAGTAATAGACCCATTGGCTCCAGTGGTGTATCGCCCAATTACATTGCCCCCTGTACCAGAATTGGCAGCAAGATAGGCGACCTCGAACTCTGCCCCCTGAAGGACAATGCTAGAGTCCTCGGCATCACGCTTGGTAATCACGATGGCGGATTCGGGCACATTTTCAAAGCCCATGGTGTAGAGGAAAATACCATCGTCTGCCTGTACTTCAATGGTACGACTGGTGTGGTCAATGACATAGCCAGTTAAGCCACGGGTTTCGGTCACAGTGTATGTCCCTGGATCAATATCGACCAAGGAGATTTCACCATTTCCATCTGTCTCATATTCCCCTATAAAAAGGTCGTCCAGATACACATCGAAGAAAACACCTTCTAAAGGTTCACGGGTCACACTGTCGATTTTGGTAATGGTCAGAGTGGGCTTAGGCACATTGATAAAGACGAAGGTGGCCAATTCCTGCCCATATTTGAGTTGGGCGGTTTGGGTGTCAATCTCCGCTTCATGGTAGCCATAAGGTGGGTTGGTTTCGGTTACCTCAACTGTCCAGCTATCGTTGCTTTCATTCTGGAGATAGGCTCCATAGACATCGTGAGAGATGGTAAATTGACCGTTTTCATCGGTGGTCCATGTGCCAAGAGATGTGCCGTCAATGGCAACCATAAATGTGGCACCTTCCAGCAGTTCATTGGTCACGCTACACCGTTTTTCGACTACTATCTCGGGGTAAGCTGCATTGACGAAGGCAAATTCCACCAAACTCTCGCCGAGAATAAGGGTGTGTGTATCTTCACTACGGTTTGGGTCCATAAGGTATCCGTCAGGAGCAGAGCGTTCCACCACACGAATATCCCACTCCGTCTGGCCACGGCTTTGGTCTAGGAAAGCACCGTACTCCTCGTAGGTAATCCAGATTTCACCGTTTTCGTCAGTGGCCAGCGACCAACGAGATGCATTGTCAATGTAAATCTCAAAAATGGCCCCAGCAATGGGAGCATTGCCGTTGGATACGTCGGTCTTAGTAATCAGAATATCTGGATAGGCATAGTTATCATATTCGACGGATAGCAGCCCTTGATTACGGGATAATTCTGCCGTTTGCACATCGTTTTCGTTGAGCAGGTATCCACCCGGGGCACTGGTTTCTTCAACTGTAACTGTCCAGCTATCGGCATCACGGGTCAGATACTCGTAGTAATCTGCGTAGGTGATGGTCACAGTGCCATCTTCTCCTGTAGCAAAGCTTCCGAAGGATTGTGCATCTATGGCCAGCGTATATACTGCCCCTGACAAAGGTTCATTGGTATCTGCATCGGTTTTGGTGATTTTAATTTCGGGATATTCGTAATTCGAGAAATTAAATTGCACAACCAACTGCCCTGCGGTGACGGTCACAGACTGAGTTGTCTCATAATTGGTAATATACCCAGCGGGCGGGTTGACTTCGGTGACTGTGAATAGCCAGCTGTCTGCACTCAGGTCAAAAGTAGTGCCATAATTGGCTTCATCCAGCAGAACAAGGCCGTCGGCATCGCTATAAAAGCTGCCAATAGACTGACCGTTGATGAACACCTCAAACTCGGCATTTGCAAGGGGTTCACCTGTTGAGGAATCCGTCTTTAGGATTTGAATTTCTGGCACTTCGTAGTTGGAGTAGGTAAACGTCGCAACTGCTTGCCCACGAAGAACTTCCTGCGTGGAGGTGGTTGTGCCACTGAGCAGATAGCCTGTGGTGGGCTGGACTTCGGTGACAGTGACCGTCCAGCTATCGGCTCCGCTATCGCCCAAGAAGTCACCATAGGTGTCATGGGTAAGGGTAATCATGCCACTATTGTCTGTCCAGAACTGCCCAAATTCGGTGCCATCCACGCTGACGGAGAACAGGGTGTTTGCTAGAGCATTACCGTTGTTGTCGGTCTTGTAAATGTGAATTTCGGGATAGGCCTCGTTCTGGAATGAGAATGTGAGTAACCCCTGATTGCGGTTCAGCACAGCGCTCTGGACGTTGTTGGCGTTAAGCAAATACCCACTGGGTGCCCTGATTTCCTCTACTTCAACTGTCCACTCATCATCTGTTGTGACACCCAGATATTCGTAGTAATCAGCGTAGGAAATGAGGATTTTACCATCAGAGCCTGTGGAGAAATAGCCCAGCACCTGTGTGTCAATGCTGACTTTGAACAATGAGCCAGACAGGGGGCGATTGGTGTCCTCGTCGGATTTGTAAATCTCAATTTGGGGATAGCTGTAGTTGCCGAAGGTATAAGATGCCACTGTCTGTCCACGGACGACTGTTAGTTCCTGTTCGTAAACATCGCTGATGCTATACCCAGACGGTGCAGCTGTTTCGATGACCTTAATCACCCAGCTATTAGCGGTGAGGTCGAGGTGATTTCCGTAGTCGCTATAATTCAAAGAAACAATGCCGTCCTCATCGGAGTAATAGGTGCCGATTTGAGTGCCGTCAATATAGACCGCAAATTCTGCGCCAGCCAAGGGCAGGCCAGTGGCAGAGTCAATTTTAGCGATTTGGATTTCTGGAATGGGGTCATTCACAAATTCGATGGTGGAAAGTGTTTGCCCCTTCTGGATTTCCGCGGTGATAACGTTGGTGTCGCTCATTAAATAGCCCTCTGGGGCCTGTACTTCTGTCACAGTGACAGTCCAACTGTTATTTTCGCCGTTCAAAAAAGCGCCGTACTGGGCATAAGAAATTGTGGCCACGCCAATAGAATTGGTTTCCACTTGCCCGATGGATGTTCCATCAATTTTCACATCAAAAATAGCCCCTGACAATCCTAGCCCAGTAGGGTCAGACTTGCGAATCTGAATGTCTGGATAGTCGTAGTTAATCATGGACAGATAGTAGGTATCTGTGGCCGTGTCAGTCACATCTACATACACGCTTGCGTAGGGGTTGGAGGACATGACGTAGCCAGAAGGAGGGCTGATTTCCTCGAAGGTGTAATAGCCTGTTTTGAGGTCACTCAAGACAATGGTTCCGCCCTCGTACTGACCCAGCAACGCGCCGTTCATATAGACATTGAAGGTGCCACCGTCCAGCACATTGCCGTCGGCATCAATTTTGGTGAAGCGAATAGTGTTATCGGCAGGGTTTTCATAAATCAACTGACCAGGGTCGTTCTGCTCCCAGTAATCAAAGTCACCGTCGTCATCGTATACAGCAATCAGCTCAAAAGTGAGTGTTTCAACTTTAGCTTCCGACAGAGAGTAACCCACGGGAGGGCTGGTTTCGGTTACTGTGTAGGTGCCAGGGGTAATATAGTTATCTGCGCTACTATCAAGCCACTGGAGCTGAATGGAGCCACTGCTATCAGTCACCAAATCATAGGTGGTGGTGTTGTTCACATGCTCAAGTCTAAATGTAGCTCCAGCCAGTGGCTCTCCAGTGGCCGCATCTGTTTTCAAAATGACATATTCCGTAGGGATTTCATAAGGAGTATTGGGAATTGCGTTGCCACCATTGACCCATGCGGCTGTGTCGGCAGTAGCATTCGCTACACTGTCAACGCTAACGGTATAGGTCTGACCTGAAAGCACATAGCCTGATGGCGCCTTAGTCTCCACCACGGTTAGCGTAGCAGTTGCGCTTGAGAGTTGGAGCACATCAGAAATTCCGTAGCCACTGGAATCAGTTGTGATTGTCCCTATTGCGACTGCTCCTTCATAAATAGTGAATTCTGCACCAGACAAAGCGTTCCCATCGTCATCTGTTTTTTGAAGCTTTACATAAGCCTCGTAAGTTTCGTAGTTTAGCGTGTAATCTGCAATCATCAAATTTTGATTTGCTGCGTTATCCGTCTCATACACATAAAAAGACCAGCTACCATAATCGCCCTTGTTGTAACCAGATACAATCATGTTTAATAGCTCAATGGAATCCTCTAGCGTATGTTCTGTACTGGGAAAAGCTGCCGTAAGAGCGGCGACTCGCTCTTTGGCTGCCATTTCAATCTGATCAGCATTTGTAGGGTCAATAAACAGTCCTGCTTCTGCAAGCCAAACAACTGCATTTACCCAACCCTGCACAGACTTAATTGTGGCAGCATCCCAACCATTGACTCTAGCACCTGTGAGCATGAATGCGATAAAGGGTGCAGCGGCGTAGCTAGAGCGTTCCTCAACAAAGGTATAGGTGTCGTCCTCGTCCAGACCATCACCATGTTCAAGACAAAATGCGTAGCTACTGACGAACTCACCGCCATAGTTGTAGGTGCTCCGAATGGTTCGCATATTGACATTGCTTCCTAGATTCGTTGAATAGTATTTACCTAGCCAGTCAATGTCATTGTCGTACTGAACCGTTACATCGGTGGGGGCGGTGCCGCTGGTATCTGCGGCATAGGCCACTGTCATGGGGCTGAATAGTCCCAACACAAGTGCCAAAACGAGAAATAGCGACATATATCGCTTTTGTGTTGCCATAATAGAATCCTCCTTAAATTTTGGGTATAAAGAAGCAGCCGACTCCAGAACGGAATCGACTGCTCAATTGATTTTGTGTACTGGTTAGTAAAAACAATACACAGTGGAATCCGGGTACCATACCATATTTGCTTCTGTGTAGTATGGCGCATCGGTTGAAACTTTGCCATTTGCATTACCGCTCATGGTCTTAAAATAGGTACCAGCAGAATTTTCGCCAATCTCGGAAATAACAATCCAATGTCCTTGTTTTGTGCTGTCATTCCACAGAAAAACCACATCACCGACTCGAACTTGGCTCAAGTCGTTATGGGTGTAGATTGCCTCACACTCTCGACCATAAAGCACATCACGCAAAGCGTAGGTATAAGAATTACATCCAAATGCGCCACCGATGGTTGCATCTAAATTGCGGTCATACCAATAGATGTCACCAGAATTTGTGTTATCACCCCATGATGTTCCGTTGGGGTATAATGCTTCGAATTGATCAAGCATGGAAACAATATTGTTCACAGTAGCTTCTTGACCTGTGGATAAAAGACCTGCGTTTGTGCCATTGTCCACTCGGATGCGGTAGACTGCTTTTTCATCATCACTCTGAACAAATACTTGTGTCACCATATCCGCCACGGTCTGGGGGACAGTGATTTCTTCCACTACAACATCGGCATCGTCAGCAAAATAGGGGCTGTTGCTATCAATGTCCACTCGACTTTCATCGAAGTTCCAACTGACATTGAACCCCACTGCCTGCCCCACATCACGGAGCTTGACGTAATTGTTGCCGTTGATGGTGTACGCCGTCATCTCCACCTGCTCGCCATCCACAAAAATGGGTTGTGTAGATAAGGTGGCAACAATCCCTGACGCATAGGCGACAGATCCCCCTAATGTCAGTCCGCCGATGGCGAGTCCCAATAAGAATGCTCCAATAGAGTTTGGTGTGTGCTTCATATGGCTCATCTCCTTTTGTAATCATATTTTCGAGGTCATCTCATATAACCCAAACGGTCTATGATTTACAAAAACAGTGTAGCACAGGAATCATGTGATTTCAACGGCTTGGACACACCAGCGTAGCTCACTTTGATTTTCGACGCAAGTAATCAGCGTAATTCGGTTATCGGAAGTAGCATTCAGGTAACTCCAGTTGGTTTCAGATATCGTAGTCACCAAACTGACTGCGTAGGTGCGGGTGCCCAAGCTGGTTGTGTATTGGATGATGTCGCCCAGCTCTAGGTCTTTAATATCACCAATCACATAGGTGGCACCACGGTTGTGTCCACACAATCCAATATTCCCATCCCAAGATGACGTGTCAGAAAAGTGTGCCACACCCTTAGTCATATTGTCCAATGTCTCGCCGTCATAGACACTCATATAGATGTCCAGTGATGGAATAGAAAGGGTTCCTATGCTCCCATCGCTCTGGGTGAGCGATGCGGCTGAGGTGTATGAAACAGTGGGGGTATAGACATCAGCCCATAAATCTGGATAGATGGTTGCGTCGCTGTAAGTGGGGGTTATACTCGTTGTTGAATTATAGGTTGTGGTGGTTTGTACTGTACTGGAACTGCTTTGATATCCATAGGCGATGGTGGGGATCATGAAGTCAATCAGATTTGTTCCACCATACTCATAGGCATGTTTCCACTAAAATAAAAGTACCGAAAAAGGGCGCGAAAAGTGCATAGGTTGGGCTCGTAAAAAAAGAGCCATTGTCAGCACCTCAAAAAAGAGCTACCATTAGTTTGTCTAGAACTAAGGAGGTAGCGGAAAGGTGATAAGAATGGCTCAAAAGAATTATATCAAAGATTTGTACGAAAACCAAGAGAAAAGTCTCAATGAAATCGCAAAAATCACAGGACTCAATTATCGCACGGTGCGCAAGTACGCCCATAAAGACGACTGGAACGATGAGCATCTACCCAACATTCAAGCAGAAAGCTATCCAATTTTAGGGGATTTCATCCCTATCATAGACCAATGGTTAGAGGATGACACCAAAATTCCACGCAAGCAACGACACACAATTTGGCGAATCTATTGCCGTTTACGAGATGAAGAAAAATTCCTCGGTAGCTACTCCAGCGTAAAGCGTTATGTGCGCAAGAAGAAATTCGCCATGAGCAGCCAAACCGATGGTTATCTGCCTCTGGCGCATCCCCACGGCAGTGGGCAAGTGGATTTTGGCGAGCACATCTACAACGACGCCTCATCCAAAGTGCGGACAGGCTACGCCCTAACCCTGTCCTTCCCCAATTCCAACAAGGGATACACCCAAGATTTCCCAGCCCAAAACCAAGAATGCTTGCTAGAAGGCATGAAGCAGATTTTTGAGCACATGGGTGGCGTGCCACCCGTCATCCGCTTCGACAATATGTCTACCGCCGTGGTGAAGGTCCTAGACCATGGTGAACGAGTGCTGACCGATGGATTCACCCGATTCATGCTGCATTACCGATTTAAGGCTGAATTCTGCAATCCTGCCGCTGGCAACGAGAAAGGCAACGTGGAGAATAAAGTGGGATATAGCCGCAGAAACGCCTTTGTTCCTGTGCCGACCATTACCTCCTTCGATACCTTCAACGAACAGCTTTTCGACTGGTGCGAGCAGGATGCACAGCGTCTCCATTACAAGCATCAGATTGAGATACAGGAACTGTGGGAAGCAGATCGTGAGGCGCTACTACCCCTGCCAGAGCACCCTTTTTCGGTGTTCCGTTACGAAAGCTTGGCGGTGAATAAATATGGCTTTGTCACCATTGACACCAATAAGTATGGTCTGTCACCAGCGCTGAGTCGAGAGATTGTGCAAGCGAAAATTTATTATGACTGCATTGAATTTTACCATGACCATACCTTAGTTGGAAGTTATAAAAGAAGTTATGAAACACACCAAGAGTACTATGATTGGAAACAGTATGTTGGCGTTTTATGCAGAAAGCCTGGCGGGGTATCTCACACTCGATTCTTCAACCAAATGCCACCTCTTTGGCAACAGCATCTCCACCAAGCCCAAGGACAGGCACGAAAAAGTGCGCTACAATTACTGGATGAAATCGTCCAAGATGGCAACGCCACCTTTTGCGACGAAGTGCTAGAGTTGGCGCATGAGAATGGCCGCACCGATGCGGATAGTGTCCGCCAATGCTACTACATGATTGCCAAAAAGGAACACCGACCAGAGCCGTTGACTTTGGATATTACCACGCCTGACCTACATTACACGCCAAATTTGAGCGCTTACGACGGATTGATAGGAGGTGATTTACATGGTTGAGCAATACATGAAAACCTTGAAATTAGGTGGTTTGGCAAAAGAGTGGACAAGTGTGGAATACCGAAATAATGAGCAATATCTAACCGATTTATTACAACTGGAGTTGCGAGAACGAGAAATAAACCGCATTAACCGCATGGTAAAAAGTGCAGGATTTGGGGTGCTAAAAACCTTGGATGACTTCACTTGGCGCAATGAAATAGCACTGCCAGTTGGACTAACACGAGAGTATATGGAAGATTTGCAATTTTTGGCACCCAAGGAAAACCTTATTTTTATGGGCGCCGTTGGGACAGGCAAGACCCATCTTGCCACAGCTCTGGCGTTGAACGCCTGCCAAGAAGGACGGCCTGTTCGCTTCTTTACAGCTGCATCTCTTGCCAATATTTTATTGGAAAAGAACAACAAGGGCACCTTGAACAGTTTCTTATCTACGCTAAAAAAGGTGCAGTTAATGGTCATTGATGAAATTGGTTTTGTACCGTTGCACAAAGCGGCAGCAGAGCTGTTATTCCAAGTGATTGCCGACTGTTATGAGCGGAAAAGCCTCATCATTACATCCAATCTGGAATTCTCTCAATGGAATACAGTCTTTGGGGATAACCGCTTGACGGCAGCTCTCATTGACCGCTTGGTACACCATTCGCACATAGTCATCTTCTCTGGGGAGAGCTACCGCTTGACACAATCCATGTCCAGGCAACGTGAGCGTTGAGGCTAGAAGGGACAAAAAAGCACCATTCCTAGGTTTTTTCTCCATAGGATGGTGCGCCATCTGCTCTAACAAAATTCGATTGTGTATCCAAATAAGCTCTGTGATTGTGCGAATGTTGCGCTCAACGCATTGCCAAGTGGTTTTATAGTGTTTGGCTACCTCTGGGTACAGCCACTTGGTGATGAGGAGCAGCCTTTCTGGATTTTGTATGACGAGATAGACGGCGTAGCTGGTATGGAAAAAACCTCGATAGTTGGCGGTGATGCCTAAGGAGTAAAGCAGGCTGTAAATTTCTGCAATGTCTACGCTACCCATTGCAACTCACCCCTCTCCATCTGAAAGGTTTTTGGGTAAAACCCCAGTTCCATGCCATATACATTGCCCAATGTTTGAAGTGTACTCATTTTTGTATCTTTGCTTCCTCGCTCTGCATCCCGAATTGTTCTAACAGAAATTCCACTGCGACCCTCTACCATTTCCTGCGTCATCCCTTGTTCTATACGGAACCCTTTTAAAGCAACGCCAAGTTCATTTCTAGCCATTGTGCACACCTCCTTCTTGTTTTCATTATACAAGAAGAATTTAGCAAATAACAGGAAGCCCACTTCCGTTTTCGACATTTTTCAGCAATTTTTTAAGTTTTTTCTCGCTAATGTTATTCCCCAACGCTGACCCTATGCACTTTTACGCGCCCTTTTTGTGTATTTTTAAGTTGACAAAGACACCCAATGAACTGTTTACATTTGAATAAGCACATATGCACTAAATTTGCACCATCGAATACAAACACCACACACGTAAACCACCCCACGGTGATGACACCGTGGGGTGGTTTGTTGTTTGCTTATTGCTTGTTGCGACGTGCTTTTTCTTTGGTAATCAATTGCTGGGCCACCATATCCAGTTGCTCTCGCATGACCATTTTTTCTGCCAACGTGCTGACTTCCAACCCTTCGTAAGGAGAATCGCCTTTGAAGGCCACCTTCAACAGTACAGGGGTCAACACGGTACACACAATGACCATAATCACAATGGGGCTAAAATATTCTGCTGGCACAACCCCCATGGCCATCCCTTTGTTTGCCACAATCAATGCCACTTCCCCACGGCACACCATGCCGATACCCACCTGTACGGCTTGCTTCTTTTCAAAGCCACCAAAGTAGCGTGCACCGATGCCGCAACCCACTAGCTTAGAGCTGATACCCACTAGGATCAACAGCACAGTAAACAGCAGTAACGAGCCACTCATGGCAGGCAACGTGACGCTCAACCCAATGTTGGCAAAAAAGATAGGGGTTAGCAACAAATAGGACAAGGGCGCGCACCGAGAGGTGATATACTCCCCTTTGTTGGTGGTGGAGATAATCAAACCAGCGAAGAACGCACCGATGATATCTGCCACACCAAACAATTCTTCTGCGCCCCACGCCATCAATAAGCACAAGGCAAAGGCGGCAATGGGGAAATAATTGAGTTTTCGGTCATCCAACTTTTTTTCACACCAGAGGAAAAAGTGATAGGCCAAAAAGGCAAGCACCATAGCACAAAGGAAAAACAGCACCACCTTTAAGAGTACCAATCCAATGTTGCCGCCTTGACCTCCAAGACTGGTAACCACAGTCAAGCAAATCAACCCTAGCACGTCATCAATGACGGCGGCGGCCAAAATGGTATTGCCCACCTTGGTGGAAAAACGTCCCAGTTCTTTTAAAGCTTCCACAGTGATGCTGACAGAGGTGGCCGTCAGCACCGTACCTACAAATACATTCTCCAGCATGGGGCCTGTGGGGTTAAAGGCCATCATCAGCGCAGTGCCCATGCCCAAAGGCAACAGCACCCCTAACAAAGCCACCATAAAACTGGTTTTCCCTGCCGCCTTTAATTCATCCACACTGGTTTCCATACCAGCGCAAAACATCATCACAATGACCCCCAACTCTGAGAGCTGGTCAAACAATTCGCTGGGCTGAATTAAATTCAGCATAGCTGGCCCCATAATCAACCCTGCCAACAAGGCGCCCACCACTTGGGGCATATGTAATCGCCCTGTAATGAGACCAAACACCTTGGTGGACAGTAGTACCATACAAATCGCAATCAAATAATCATAGGACATGGAAAACGCTCCTTCGTCGATGTCATCACATCGTAAACACATTTCTATTGGGCATGGATGATTATAGTCCTGTGATTTTCAAATTGCAACCCCTTTATTTTATTTTCGCCATTTTTTAACTTTCTGTCGTTTACAGCTAAAAAACGCTGCAAGTTTTTGTGTGATATATACAAAAAAGGATGTATCAAAATGATACATCCTTTTAAATCTGTCATTTTATTTCCAATACTCTACATCGTCTTCATACATCCCAATATCTTTGGCGCGGAAAACTGGGTTTATACCGCTGTCCTTTTGTCGCTGATAATCCTGCAAGGCCTTAATCGCCACATGGCTTAAAATCACACAGGCTGGCAGGTTAACCAAACACATAATGGCCATCATCAAGTCTGCAAAATCCCATGCGGCAGAGGCGCTGAGGCCTGCTCCCAAAAAAATGATTCCCGCACACAGAATACGAAACCCAATCATGAACGACTTGCTCGGCACAGATTTATGAATGAATATCAAGCAGTTATCCACGTAGAACAAGTTCCCCAGCAAGGTAGTAAAGGCGAACAAAACCATGGCAATGGTGACGAAAATCGGGCCTGCACTGCCAAAAACCGTGCCAATAGCCGCCTGCACATACGGTGCGCCAGCCATGGTTTCACTTGGCTCAATACCTGAGCACAGGCACATCAGAGCCGTTGCCGTGCATAAAAGCAAAGTGTCGATGAACACCGACAACATCTGCACCAAACCTTGTTTCACAGGGTGACTTACATCAGCCACAGCCGCCGCATTGGGGGCAGAGCCTACGCCAGCTTCGTTGGAATACAACCCACGCTTAATGCCATACATCATGCCTGAGCCAGCGAAGGCGCCGAAAATGGCTTGAAAATCAAAGGCTTCTTCAAAAATACGGGCAAACACCGATGGCACTAACTGGATATGGAACACAATAACCACCAAAGAGATAATCACATAGGTAATGCCCATAAATGGCACCACAGTACTGGTGGCACGAATAATCCGCTTGCCGCCCCCTACAATGCACCATAGCACCACCAGCGCCAAAACACCGCCAATAATCCATGGGGACACAGTTGGGTCGTAAAAGTCGTAAGTGGCAAAGGTGGACTGGAGATTATAGGACCCCAACATATTAAAGCCCACCGCATAAGTCAAGATTAAGCAAACGGCAAAGAGTACCGCTATCCCACGGTTTCGCAGAGCCGTTTCGATGTAGTAAGCAGGGCCGCCATAGCTGTCGCCATTTTCATCACGGCGCTTGTAAATCTGCGCCAAAGTGCTTTCGATAAAGGCAGAGGCACCACCCACAATGGCGATGATCCACATCCAAAACACCGCCCCATAACCGCCCAGACAAATGGCGCTGGCAATCCCCACAATGTTCCCTGTTCCCACGCGAGAAGCAGTGGAAACCATTAACGCTTGGAACGAAGAGGTAGCCCCTTCCTTTGTTGGTTTTTCCATCACCACACGGACAGCTTCTCCCAGCAAACGCAGTTGCACCAATTGGGTGCGACAGGTGAAATATAACCCTGCCGCTAACAATATTATAATTAGAATTGGATAATACAGAAATTCATTGATTGTGCTTACCATTCCCATCATACAAAAAATACACCTTTTTTCCTCAATATAACATTAGTTTATCATAAAATAATAGATTATTCAACAAAAATTTGGAAATTCTCTACTTTGACAGCTTTCTGCGGACAATGGGTGAAAAAATGGAAGTAATTTATACAAATCTACCCACACCATGTGGCTTTTGCATAATTGCAACAAAGTTGCAAATAATATCCTCACCAACCAAAAAAGCACCATAGGAGGAGAACGATGAAAGCAACTGGCATTGTCCGCAGAATTGATGACCTAGGTCGCGTGGTCATCCCAAAAGAAATCCGCCGCACCATGCGTATCCGAGAAGGCGACCCGTTGGAAATTTATACAAGCCGTGAGGGGGAAGTGATTTTTAAGAAATACTCCCAATTGGGGGGTGTGGATAGCTTTGCCACTGAACTTTGCGAAGCGCTCAGCCGCACCAGTGGGGTCATCTGCGCCATCAGTGACCGCGACGCCATCATTGCCGTGGCTGGTGGCAACAAGCGTGAACTATTGGGGCGCGCTGTGTCTCCCCAGCTGGAAACCTTAATGGAACAACGCAGCGCTTATCAGTATGCAGGCCAAAGCACCGCCATCCCAGTCACCGATATTTCCGACGCCTTAACCGCCGCCATTATGGTGCCCATTTTATCCGAAGGGGATGTGTTGGGCGCTGTGGTTTTGATTGCCGAAGAAGGCCAGCCCACTGGAGAACCAGAGCTGAAAACTGCCCAAACCTTAGCCACTTTTTTAGGCAAGCACATGGAAAATTGACGCAAAAATGACGACTGTGACACAATGTAAGTCTCTTTGTGAACTCTAATAATACGAGCGTAGGGAACGGTCTTGACCGTTCCGCTTTCCCAGACAAATCCTGCCATGGGGAGCGGAATGGTCAAGACCATTCCCTACGTTTTTCTAGAGTTGTTGTGCAATTTTACAATTGTGTCACCAATGTCATTAAGATAAGCCTGGGTGCTACAAGAAAAACACCCAGAACCTTTTAAAAAAAGCTTGACAATTACAAAAAAATGTGCGGTCGCCTTCATTGACCAAAGTCAATGAAGGCGACCCTTGTTATTGAGCATAACGCTGATAACAAAGGAGATGCACACATGACATTCACAACAAAAAACATAAAAAGAACACTAAAAAAATCCATAAAAGCCCTTTCGCAAAACGCTGTAAAATATGCTGAAAATCCAGAAAAAGACTTCACCCGAAATAGGAAGTTACCATTTGAAAAAGTAATTGAAACAACCTTATCTCTCACAGGAAAAACACTATATGGGGAATTATCCGAACAATTCGGCATACATTCATCCTCACCTACAGTATCCGCTTTTGTGCAACAACGAAACAAAATCAAATCAACTGCCTTCGAGGATTTATTCCACCAATTTGTTGCCGAAACAAACCAACCCATCACCCACCGTGGCTACCGCCTTTTGGCTGTGGATGGCTCTAGTTTGCACGTTCCCACCAACCCAAAGGAAGTGGATTCTTACCATCAAAAGGCCAATGACTCCAAGCCTTTTAACCTTTTGCACCTCAACGCCATGTACGATATTTTGCGCAAAACCTACGTGGATGCAACGGTTGAAAAGGGTGAAAACAAGGCCTTTGCCACCATGGTGGCACGTAATCAATCAAAAGTACCCACCATTTACATTGCTGATAGAGGCTACGAATCGTACAATAATTTCGCTCATGTGCAAGAAAGAGGGCAAAAATTCCTTGTCAGAGTGAAGGATTCTGCTTCACGCAACGGTATTTGTCACGGATTATCTTTGCCTGTTGGTGAGGAGTTTGACGTTTCACTGACGCTACACATTTCACGCAAGCAAACAGCGCAAGCCAAAAATCAAAACCTGAAATTTATCGCCCATAGTTCACCATTTGATTTTTTACCCTGCAAAACAAAGAAAAATGAAAAAATCGAGCCATATCCGTTACATATTCGCCTCGTTTGCTTTAAACTTTCTGAAAATTCTTACGAAACGGTTGCCACAAATTTGGATAAAAGTGAATTTGATTCTGCTGCCCTCAAGGATTTGTACGCCAAGCGATGGGGTATCGAAACGTCCTTCCGCTCTTTGAAATTCACCGTCGGATTGCTGTATTTTCACAGCAAAAAGACGAAGCTTCTTCTTCAAGAAATCTTCGCCAAGTTGATTATATACAATTTTACACAGTTGATAACCTCGTGCATTGCTGTAAAAAAAGTTACCAGAAAGCGGGTTTATCAAATAAATTTCGCTGTTGCCACTCAAATTTGTCGTAAATTCTTTGGGAAGAATGTACCCGTCGCCGAAGTTGAAGCCTGCATCGCAAAAAACCTAACACCCATGCGAAATTTGCCCTCAAACCCACGCAAGCGACGCAACACGAACCCCAGAACCGACACCTCTTTTTTCTATCGCTTGGCGTAATGCCACGTTATAAGGACAAGCAAGCAGATTGAAAAATCTGCTTGCTTGTCCTGCGCATTTTTAGATTCCGATGATTTTTTATTAGCTGTTCTTGCGTTTCAATAGCTTAACTTAATGACATTGGTATTTTCACAGCAAAAAGACGAAGCTTCTTCTTCAAGAAATCTTCGCCAAGTTGATTATATACAATTTTACACAGTTGATAACCTCGTGCATTGCTGTAAAAAAAGTTACCAGAAAGCGGGTTTATCAAATAAATTTCGCTGTTGCCACTCAAATTTGTCGTAAATTCTTTGGGAAGAATGTACCCGTCGCCGAAGTTGAAGCCTGCATCGCAAAAAACCTAACACCCATGCGAAATTTGCCCTCAAACCCACGCAAGCGACGCAACACGAACCCCAGAACCGACACCTCTTTTTTCTATCGCTTGGCGTAATGCCACGTTATAAGGACAAGCAAGCAGATTGAAAAATCTGCTTGCTTGTCCTGCGCATTTTTAGATTCCGATGATTTTTTATTAGCTGTTCTTGCGTTTCAATAGCTTAACTTAATGACATTGATTGTGTCACAGCCCCTTTTTTCACACTTTATGCAGCAATGTTTCCACTGCCAAATTGGCTTCATATGCTAATTTTTCCTCGTCTATGCCAACCAATTCTCCTTTTTCCACAGTCACCTTCCCGTGGATAACAGTATAATCCACCGCCGCCTTGAAACCCACCGTGCCAAACACAGATTTGGGGTCATAGCAAGCGCCAACCAACTCCAACCGACGGCTATCCACCATGAACAAGTCCGCGCATTTACCCACTTCGATGGAGCCAATTTCCTGCGCACGACCCAACAGCTTGGCACCGCCCATAGTGGCCATTTTTAAAATCTCATACCCACTGGGCGCTTGTGCGCTGGAGTTTAAACGATGGAGCAGATAGGCCACACGAATTTCCTCCAGTAGATTTGACCCATCGTTAGACGCTGAGCCATCTACCCCCAGCCCCACTGGCACCCCCAGCTTCAACATTTCTGGTACGCGCGCAATCCCAGACGATAACTTCATGTTGGACACAGGACAATGGCACACCCCTGTTTGGGTATCTGCCAAAAACTGCAATTCTGCGTCATTAAAATGAATACCATGGGCATACCACACATCACTGCCTGTCCAACCCAAGGTTTCCATATAGGCCAAAGGCCGCATCCCCACCGTGTCCATGGTGTAGCGCTCTTCGTCTAGCGTTTCGCAGAGGTGGGTATGGAGACGCACCCCATATTCTCTCCCCAACTTGGCGCTTTCTCGGAGTAAATCTGCCGAGACAGAAAAGGGCGAACACGGCGCCAAAGCCAAACGCTCCATGGCGCCAAAGCTGGTGTCGTGGTATTTGTGAATCAAGTCTACGCTGTCTCGTAAAATAGCATCCACGGACTGGACAACCGTATCTGGTGGCAGTCCCCCATCTTTTTTCGACCGATCCATACTGCCACGGCTATAGTGCATCCGCATCCCCAATGTTTTGCCAGCGTGAGACTGGGCAGCCAACAAATCCCCTGCATTGGCTGGGAACACATAATGGTGGTCAAACACCGTGGTACAACCATTTTTCATCAGCTCTGCCATGCCAGCCATAGACGACAAGGCAATGGTCTCTTGGTCGATGCCTTTCCAAATTTCATACAATGTGACCAACCAGTCAAACAGCTCTAAATTCTGCACCTGAGGCAGGTTGCGTGTGAACATTTGATAGAGGTGATGATGGGTGTTCACCAAGCCGGGATAACACAGCATTCCCGTGCCATCGATGATGCGCTCTGCCTCTGGCTTGTCTGGCCCGATGGATACAATCAACCCATCACGACAAAAAAGGTTCACGTTTTCGTACACGGTATCCTGTCTATCACAGGATACCAAGGCTTTGATATTGTCAATGCGTAAGGTTGCCATATGTAAATCCTCCATTTGGTAAACGGGCGACCACAGGTCGCCCCTACGCCCAATCATTGTAAATTATTCAAAATATTGTGCCAATTCGCCCCACAATTCCATGGTTTTGAACCGCAATTCATAGCCCTCTTGTTTGGTAATCAGGGCAACTTCCCCTTCGTCTAGCCCCACAGCCATGGCGGTGACCGCAATGTCCGTGGTAGCAGTGGTGCACAGCGGTGGAAAGGCCACGCACCACCAGTTTTGCCCTTTTCCTTCTCCAATGATGACCTGCAAGGACAGGTATTCCCCTGCTGGCAGAGAAAAATCCTCATAGTCTTTGGTGGGAAAATCCTCAAATTGGAGGGACACCGTCACGCCATAATCATAGCCCTGTGCGTCTACCACAGTTTGGGCGGTCTCCTCAATGGCTTGGGCATTGTTACCCAAAGTCTGGGTGGCTTGCTCTTGGGTGGTCACACCACGTAATACCTCTGTGGCCTGTGCCAGCACTGCATCGCGGACCAATAGCTTTAAGGCTTGGTCGTCTTCTGTATCTGAGTTTGCCAGCACGTGAAGCCGTACCACGTCTTGCGCCAAGGCGGCTTGACTTTGGAGAGATAACCCTCCGCTCAGTAGCACCAGTGCCAGCACAATCCCCAGCGCCACTTCCCATTTGTGTAATCTATGTGAAACTCCCTTGTCCATATTGCAACAACCTCCATGTTCCGTCGTAGGGGCGACCTGTGGTCGCCCGCCGTTAAGACTATGGTGCAGTATGGGCAAGGGGGTTCTATTTTATACAGGGGTGGTGATGAAAATCTGCCGTCCGTTGCCTTCTAAGGCTGTTTTCCCTTCTTTCAAGGCCGTTTCCTCTTTAAAAATCCCAAACACTGTGGGGCCAGAGCCTGTCATCAAGACGCCCAATGCCCCATGGACAGCCATGGTGGCCTTGATTGCAAAAATTTCCGCCCCTTCCTCTGGAGACAACACCTGCTCAAACACGTTGCCTAGATGCTGGGCAATGTGGGGCAGATTTTGTTGTTCCAAGGCCTGTATCATGGCTGTGGTATCAGGGCGTACTGTCAACTTTTCAAGACGCACGCGCCCGAAGAGGGCTGGGGTAGACAGCCCAAACTCTGGCTTGCAAATCAGCAAATGGCAAGCTGGCATAGGGGGCAATGTTGCCAATCTCTCGCCCCGTCCTTGCGCCAAGGCTGTGCCTTCACGGACGCAAAATGCCACATCACTGCCCACCTTTGCCCCCATGGTTTCCAGTGTTTCCAAAGATAAATCAGGGGCATAATGGGCACAGAGCCCACGGAGCACAGCCGCCCCGTCAGCGCTACCGCCAGCCATGCCAGCTTCCATGGGAATCCGTTTTTCAATGTGGATGTCCACCCCATCACAAGGGATGGCTGTGTCCGCGAAAAATACTGCCGCCGCCTTGTAGGCAATGTTTTTTTCATTGCAAGGCAGACGCTCATCGTCACAGCTCAGCGCAATTTCACCTGTACCAGTGCCACAGGTCAAGTGGATTACATCGTGAAGCGCCACCGACTGCATCACCATCTCCAAATCGTGATACCCATCAGGGCGCTTTGCCACAATGTCTAGGGTGAGATTGAGTTTTCCATGGGCAGGGATTGTATAAGTCATAGACGTCTCCTTTTTAAACTGTCGCCATCAATCGCTTTAAGGCTTTATCTAGCCCTTCTAGGCTCAGAGGGTACATCTCCACCTCTTGGCGAAGAATACTGATGGAGCGTGCCCCACGGCTGTACATCCACGCCTCTTCACTGACTGGGTTGAGCCAGACCATATGGGGGAATTTGGCGCGAATACGACGCACCCACTCTATGCCAGACTCCTGATTGTAGTGGTAATAATCCAAACAGCCCCCTACATTCAGCAACTCCGAAGGTGCCATAGACCCATCCCCCACCACAATCACCTTCCAGTCCGAGGACAGATTGTTCAGCACGTATTGGGTGTCTACGCTTTGCTCGTACCAGCAATGGGGTGTTGTGTGTAAATGGTCATACCAACAATTGTGGAAGTAATACGTGCGCAATTGCTTGAAGTGATTCGACTGGTTGGCGGCGGCAAAGAGTTGGTTGCACATTTGGGCATACCGCCACATCGAACCGCCTGAATCGAACAGCAACAATAGCTTCACATCATTGGTGCGTGGGCGGTCAAACTCCAGTTTTAAATAGCCACCGTTGTCGCAAGTGGCTTGGATGGATTTTTCCAATTGCAATTCATCTTTGGGCCCTTCGTTGCGGCTAGAAAGTTGGCGCAAACGGCGAAAGGCCATTTGAAATTGGCGCAATCCCAAGGTGGTGTCTTCACGGAAATCTTGATACTTCCGCTCTGCCGCCACCTGCACTGCGCTTTGGTGGCCACTAGCATCCCCTCCAATGCGAATACCGTTGGGGTTGTAGCCACCGTGGCCATACAGCGACGTGCCACCCGTGCCAATCCAGTGGTTGCCACCGTCGTGGCGCTCATGCTGGTCTTTGAGCCGCTGCTCCATCATCCGACGGATTTCATCTAAATCCATCCCAGCAAATTGTGCATCCACGGCGGCCTTGTCATATTCCCTTTGTGCCATGGGGGTGTTGAGCCAGTCTAAAAATGCTTGGGGCAAGGTTTCAAAGGATTGGATGTCTTTGAAATAGGTGAAAAAAGCACGGTCGAACTTGTCAAACTCTGCCTCAGATTTCACCAGTGTGCAACGGCACAGATGGTAAAATCCTGTCAAGGTGGCATCGTGGAGCCCTAGAGACATCCCCTCCATCAGAGCCATCCACTGCCCCATGGACACCTGCATCCCAGCATCTCTTAAAAAATAGAAAAAACCTGTAAACACATTATAATCCTCTGCCACGCATGAGCAAATCGCCAATGCGGTTCAAATCTTCGGTTTTCTTCAGCAGTACCCCTGCAAAGGGCAGGGTGGCTTTGATATCCTTGGGGTCAATACCCCCAATTTCTAGCGCTTGCACCCAATCGATTAACTCCGACGTGCTGGGCTTTTTTTGCAGACTTTGACGGTCACGGAGGATATAGAATGCCTCCATGGCCTGTGCCAAAAGCCGCTTGTCTAGGTCAGGATGGTGGGCACGGACAATCTCTTCCATCATCTCAGGCTTGGGAAAATCGATATAATGGAAAATACAGCGGCGCAAAAAGGCGTCAGGCAATTCCTTTTCTGCGTTGGAGGTGATAATGACAATGGGACGGCTTTTGGCTTTCACCGTCTCCTTGGTCTCGGGAATATAAAACTCCATGCGGTCTAGTTCCCACAGCAAATCATTGGGAAATTCCAAATCGGCCTTATCAATTTCATCGATGAGGAGCACCACTTGCTTGTCACTGCGGAAGGCTTCCCCCATTTTGCCAAGCTTAATATACTTACCAATATCGCTGACCCCATCCCCACCAAATTGGCTGTCATAGAGCCGTGCCACCGTGTCGTAGACGTAAAGGCCATCTTGGGCTTTGGTGGTAGATTTCACGTTCCAGATAAATAGTTCCATATCCAGCTGATCCGCCACGGCCTGTGCCAGCATGGTTTTACCCGTGCCAGGTTCCCCTTTGACCAGCAAAGGCTTTTTCAGCGCCCGCGCCACCTCCACACTGCGCATCAAACCCTCTGATGCGATATACGTTTCGTTGCTTTGAAATGCTTTCATACTGCCTCCCAATCGTTGGATCAACACGTTTTAATTATGTCGTACTCATTATATATGGTGTCCTGTTAAAAAGCAAGGATTGTCTGGTTTGTATCAATGTTTTTCACTTTTACAGCCTAAAACGGTAACGTATGCGTTTAATATTTGATATAAGCAGTACTTCTAAACACAAAGGTACACTATAAATTTTGCTGTATTCTGTACGGTTTGCCCATTGTCTAAAAAGGGAAAATGGAGTAGAATATATACGGCCTCAAATTCGAGGTATTACCTTTTAATGTAAACAGGATTACAAGGAGACTAGAAAATTGAAGAAAATTGCCATTTTGATGGGTAGCGACAGCGATTTACCCATCGTACGCCCTGCCATCGACACTTTGAAAGCACTGGGCATTCCCTGCGAAGCCCATGTTATGTCTGCCCACCGCACCCCCGAAGCTGTACAAGTGTTCACTTCTAGCGCACGTGACAATGGTTTTGGTGCCATTATCTGCGCCGCTGGCAAGGCCGCTCACTTAGCTGGCGCTGTGGCCGCACAAACCACCCTGCCTGTCATCGGTATCCCTGTCAAATCCTCCACTTTAGATGGGCTGGACGCCCTGCTTGCCACCGTGCAAATGCCTTCTGGTATGCCCGTTGCCACTGTGGCCATCGACGGCAGCGAAAATGCTGCCTTGTTGGCCGCCCAAATGCTATCCATCTGCGATGAAGACATCGCCGCCGCCTTGAACAAGCGTCGCATCGACATGAAAGCCGCCATCGCCAAAAAAGACGCAAATTTGCAAGCATTATTGGCGGAATAAATTCCACCAAACTAAAAGCTAAAGGTGAATAGTGAAAAACTATCCGCCACACCCCAGGGTGCCTTCTCTTGCCCGATGGGCAATTCACCTTGACGGGCGGGGAGGAGACGATAGCTTTTCACTCTTAGTTCTTAGCTCTTAGTTTTTATCACCGCACCCTTTATGTAGGGAACGGTCTTGACCGTTCCGCATCTTAAACATACATTTTAGAAAAGAGGACTCTCATCATGGAAAAGTTAGCTCAAATTTACGAAGGCAAGGCCAAAAAGGTCTATGCTACTGACGACGATACTCTGTGCATTGTAGATTATAAAGACGACGCCACCGCTTTCAACGGCGAGAAAAAAGGCACCATTGTTGGCAAAGGTGTCATCAACAACCAAATGACCAACCGCCTGATGGCAAAGATGGAAGCCGCTGGCATCCCCACTCACTTTGTCAAGGAATTGAGTGAGCGTGAAACTCTGGTGAAAAAGGTCACCATCGTGCCTCTGGAAGTGATCATCCGCAACATCTCCGCTGGCTCTTTCGCCAAGCGTTACGGTGTGAACGAAGGCATTGTGTTCTCTGCTCCCACCTTTGAATTCTCTTATAAAAACGACGATTTGGGCGACCCCCTGTTGAACGATGAACACGCTTTGGCACTGGGCATCACCAACGAAGCAGAAATCGCACAAATCCGCAAATATGCCTACGCTGTCAACGATGTTTTGAAGGCTTTCTGGTCTTCTTGTGGCGTGACCTTGGTTGACTTTAAGCTGGAATTCGGCAAAACCACCGACGGCACCATCGTGCTGGCTGACGAAATCTCCCCCGACACCTGCCGTCTGTGGGACACCGCCACTGGCGAAAAACTAGACAAAGACCGTTTCCGCCGTGATATGGGTGGTGTTGAAGACGCTTACAGCGAAATCATGCGCCGATTGGTGGAACACGATGCATAAAAACAACGCAGAATGCGAATCTAACTTCGCTATTTTGCCAGAACGCCACCTTCATGAAGAATGTGGCGTCTTTGGTGTGTATAGCCCTAAAACCACAGACGTGGGCTCTCTGGCTTATTATGCTCTTTATGCCCTGCAACACCGTGGGCAAGAAAGCTGTGGCATTGTGGTCAACGACGACGGTGTGCACACCGCTCACCGTGATGTGGGCTTGGTGAATGAAGTCTTCCCTGCCAGTCGTTTGGCTGAGTTAGGCACTGGTAATATTTCCGTTGGTCACGTGCGCTATGGCACCACTGGCAACGACAACAAGCGCAACGTCCAACCCATTTTGGTGAACCATCACAAAGGCCGTATGGCGCTGGCCCACAATGGCAACTTGACCAACTGTCACGAGCTCCGTGACCAACTAGAAAAAAGCGGCTCCATTTTCCACACCACCTCTGATACGGAAGTCATCTCTTATATTTTGGTGCAAAAGCGCCTTCAAACCCCTTCCATTGAAGACGCCCTCTGCGAAACCATGAACGTGATTGAGGGTGCCTACTCTCTGGTCATGACCTCTCCTTCCAAGCTGATTGCCGCCCGTGACCCCCACGGCTTCCGTCCCTTATGTATGGGGCACCTCAGCGATGGCAGTGTGGTATTCGCCAGCGAAAGCTGTGCCCTCGATGCCATTGGTGCTCAATTTGACCGTGACATCGAGCCCGGCGAAATCGTGGTGGTTGACAAACACGGCATCCGCTCCATCACCACCCATTGTGGTCAAAAAGAGCGGAAACTCTGCGTCTTTGAATTCATTTATTTTGCCCGTCCTGACTCTGTCATCGACGGTTCTAGCGTGCAAATCGCCCGTCAACGAGCCGGCGCCTTTTTGGCGTTAGACCACCCTGTGCAAGCCGACATTGTCATCGGTGTGCCTGACTCTGGACTGGATGCCGCCCTTGGCTATTCTCGCCAATCTGGCATCCCCTACGGCATTGGCTTCATTAAAAACAAGTACATCGGCCGTACCTTCATCTCCCCCACCCAAACCATGCGGGAAAATGAAGTCAACATCAAGCTCAACGCCATCCGCTCTGTGGTGGCAGGCAAGCGTGTCATTTTGGTGGACGACTCCATCGTCCGTGGCACCACGTCTAAGCGTTTTGTAGATTTGATGCGCAATGCTGGCGCCAGTGAAATTCACCTGCGTATCAGCGCCCCTCCCTTCGTGGCTCCTTGCTACTACGGCACCGACATTGACGACCCTGCAAAACTCATCGCCAACAACCACAGCGTGGAGGAAATCGCCAAGCTGCTCGGGGTTGACACCTTGGGCTATTTGAGCCTAAACGACGTGGTAAAACTGGCAGACCAAACAGCCAAAGGCTTTTGCACTGCCTGCTTCGGCGGCGGCTATCCCACCGCCATTCCCCAAGGGGGCAAAGATCGCTTTGAAAGCAAAATTCACGAAAAAATTGGCGACAACGCCACTGATAAGGAGACCAACTAATGGCTAGTTTTTCTGAGCGTTACAAATCTGCTGGCGTAGACATTGAAGCTGGCTACGAAGGGGTTAAACAAATGGGCAAACACGTGGCTCGCACCAAAATCGACGGTGTGGTCTCTGGTTTGGGCGGCTTCGGCGGCCTGTTTGCTCCCAATATTTCTGGCATGAGCGAACCTATTTTGGTTTCTGGCACCGACGGTGTAGGCACCAAACTCCGCCTTGCCATTTTGATGGACAAGCACGACACCGTGGGCATCGACTGCGTGGCCATGTGCGTCAACGACATCATCTGCTGTGGCGCAAAGCCCCTGTTTTTCCTTGATTATATCGCATTGGGCAAGAATATCCCCGAAAAAGTGGCAACGCTGGTCTCTGGCATTGCCGAAGGGTGCGTCCAATCTGGGTGCGCTCTGGTGGGCGGTGAAACCGCTGAAATGCCCGGTATGTACCAAGCCGAGGACTACGATTTGGCTGGCTTTGCTGTGGGTATGGTGGACAAGCCCAAAATGGTAGACACCTCCACCATCACCGCTGGCGATGTGATGATTGCCCTGCCTTCCTCTGGTCTGCACTCCAACGGGTTCTCTCTTGTCCGCAAGATTTTAGACGTTGAAAACGCTGATTTGAAGGCTTATAACGACCATCTGGGTATGTCTCTGGGGGAAGCCCTGTTGACCCCCACTAAGATTTACGTCAAGCCTGTGCTGGCTTGCATGGACGCTGTCACTGTCAAGGGCGTGAGCCACATCACTGGCGGTGGGTTCTTTGAAAACATCCCCCGTGCTCTGCCCAAGGGTTTATGCGCCAAGATTGACGTGGCTTCTTTGCAAATCCCCCCCATTTTCACTTTGCTGGCCAAAGAAGGGGACATCCCCCAAGCGGAATGCTTCAACACCTTCAACATGGGTGTGGGCATGACCTTGACCGTTAACAAAGCTGACGCTGATGCCGCCATTGCCGCCCTGAAGGCAGAAGGCTGTGACGCTTACATCTGCGGTGAAGTCATCGCAAACGATGAAGCACAGGTCGTCCTATGCTAAAGAAAACCCGTGTCGCTGTTTTCGTTTCTGGAGGCGGTTCTAATTTAGAAGCCTTGCTCCAATCTGAAGTTTCTGGTGGTATGCCTTTTGGCGAGATTGCGTTGGTGGTCTCAAACACCCAAGGGGCATACGCCTTGGAACGTGCCAACAACCACGGCGTGGAGGGTGTTTGCATCCCCAGCCGTGGCAACTCTGGCTTTGAAGAGGAACTTCAAGCCTTGCTGATGGCACGTCATATTGATATTATAGTGTTGGCTGGGTTCTTGGCCATTTTATCTGCCGACTTTGTGGGCAAATGGCCTGAGCGCATCATCAACATTCACCCCTCCCTCATTCCCAGCTTTTGTGGCAAAGGCTTTTATGGCTTGAAAGTCCACGAAGCTGCCCTAGAACGGGGTGTAACGCTAACAGGTGCCACGGTGCATCTGGTGAATGAAATTCCCGACGGTGGACGAATTTTACTGCAAAAGGCAGTGGAAATCCGCCCCGATGACACAGCAAAAACCCTGCAACAACGAGTGATGGAGCAAGCCGAATGGGTGCTCTTACCCCAAGCCACAGCCCAGCTGTGCCAAGAATTGAGTGAAAAACTTTCCGAAGGAGTGTAACCCATGTTAGAACTGAAATATGGCTGTAACCCCAATCAAAAACCTGCCAGCGTGTCCATGCAGGACGGCAGCGATTTACCCTTCACCGTCTTAAACGGTCGCCCCGGTTATATCAACTTACTGGATGCCTTCAACGCATGGCAACTGGTGCAAGAATTGAAAGCTGCCACAGGTCACTGTGCCGCCGCCTCTTTTAAGCACGTCTCCCCTGCTGGGGTGGCGCTGGGCTATCCTTTGACCGACGTGGAACGTGCCATCTATTTTGTGGACGGCATCGCTGAACTATCTCCCATGGCTTGCGCTTATATCCGCGCCCGTGGCGCTGATAGACTGTGCTCCTACGGCGATTGGGTGGCTCTGTCTGACACCTGCGACGCTGACACCGCACGCTATTTGCAAGGGGAAGTGTCTGACGGCATCATTGCCCCCGATTATACCCCAGAAGCACTGGAAATCCTGAAAACCAAGAAAAAAGGCGGCTACAATGTGGTGGCAATGGACGTTTCTTATGTTCCCACTGCTGTGGAAACTAAGGACGTCTTTGGCATTACCTTCACCCAAGGTCACAACGATTTTGCCATCAACAAAGCCTTGCTTGAAAACCGCCCCACCGACAACAAAACCATCACTGACGCCACTGCTCTTGACATGATTGTGGCGCTGATTACCTTGAAATATACCCAATCAAACTCTGTGTGCTACGTGAAAAACGGCCAAGCCATCGGCATTGGCGCTGGGCAACAAAGCCGCATCCACTGCACCCGTTTGGCTGGCTCCAAAGCCGATTTCTGGCACCTACGTCAACATCCTGCGGTGCTAGCACTGCCCTTCGTCGACGGTATTCGTCGCCCCGACCGTGACAATGCCATCGACATTTTCTTAGGGGATGAAGTGGATGATTTGTTGGCAGAAGGCACTTGGCAACAAACCTTCACCACCAAGCCCACCCCTCTCACCACTGCCGAGAAAAAGGCATGGATTGCACAATTGACCGACGTCACCGTTGGTAGTGATGCCTTCTTCCCCTTTGGTGACAATGTGGAACGCGCCAGAAAATCTGGTGCCACTGCCATTGTCCAACCCGGCGGCTCTATCCGCGATGACCATGTGATTGCCATGGCAAACAAGTACAACATGGTCATGGCGTTTACAGGTATGCGGCTGTTCCACCACTAAATTATCCCCCCTCCCCATCGTAGGGCAGGGGCTTGCCCCTGCCGTCCAGTGTGCCTCCATTGTTGGTGCGTACCTCATTGCGGCGGGGTCAAGACCCCGCCCTACGGTGTTGTGGGGCCGAAAGGACTTTCAATATGAACATTCTAGTCATCGGTGGTGGCGGTCGTGAACACGCCATCATCTGCAAATTAAAAGAAAATCCCACCGTCACCACCATCTATGCCGCACCTGGCAATGGTGGCATTGCCAAAGATGCCATCTGCATCGACTGCAAGGCCACTGACATCGACACCATTGTGTCCTTCGCCACTGCCAACAGCATCGATTTTGCCGTGGTGGCACCTGATGACCCCTTGGCTATGGGTTGCGTTGACCGCTTGGAAGCCGCTGGCATTCCTGCCTTTGGCCCCACCGCCGCCGCCGCGCGCATTGAAGCCAGCAAGGCCTTTTCCAAGGATTTGATGGCAAAATATGCCATCCCCACCGCTACCTATCAGGTGTTCACCGACGTGGAACAAGCCTGCGCTTACCTCTCCACCGCCACCCACCCCATTGTCATCAAAGCCGATGGCTTGGCTCTGGGCAAAGGGGTGGTCATCAGCCAAAACGTGTCTGAATCCTTAGACGCTGTCCGTGGCATGATGGAGGACAAAGCCTTCGGCACCGCTGGCAACACCGTGGTCATTGAAGAATTCCTCACTGGCCCTGAGGTGTCTGTGTTGGCCTTCACCGATGGCAACGTTGTGATGCCCATGGTCTCTTCCATGGATCATAAGCGTGCATGGGATGGCGACAAAGGCCTCAACACTGGCGGTATGGGCACCATTGCCCCCAACCCCTATTACACCGACGACATTGCCGCGGTCTGCATGGAAACCATTTTCCTACCCACCATCAAAGCCATGGTGGCAGAGGGTTGCCCCTTCAAAGGCTGTCTCTATTTTGGCTTAATGCTCACCCCCAATGGCCCTAAGGTCATTGAATACAACTGCCGTTTTGGCGACCCAGAAACCCAAGTGGTGTTGCCTTTGTTGCAAACCGATTTGCTGACCATTATGCAAGCCGTCCGCAATGAAACTCTGGGCGAAGTCCACATTTCTTGGAAAGACGAAAGCGCCGCTTGCGTCATCATGGCCTCTGGCGGTTACCCTGCCAAGTACGCCTCTGGGAAAGAGATTTTAATACCCCCCACTTTTGATGAAAACGTCACTGTGTTCCATGCTGGCACCAAAATGGTGGACGGCACTTTGGTCACCGCTGGTGGGCGTGTCCTTGGGGTCACAGCCACTGCTCCCACCTTAGCCCAAGCCATTGACAAGGCTTACTATTCCACCGATTTCATTCATTTTGAGGATGCCCATCTGCGCCACGACATTGGCCAGACGGCATTGAAAGCCTTGGAGGTTTAAACCATGGTTGAAAGAATTTACGTTGAAAAAAAATCTGCTCTGCGCCACCAAGCGGAGAGCCTGTTGCAGGAACTGCAAACCATTTTGGGCGTCACAGCCCTCAGCGATTTGCGCCTGATTAACCGCTATGATGTGGAAGGTCTGGCCGATAGTGCCTTCTCTCGCGCCGTCACCACCGTGCTCTCTGAGCCACAATTAGACGACGTGTACACCCTTTTGCCTGACGCTGGGGATGCTGTGTTTGCCGTGGAATATCTGCCAGGTCAGTTTGACCAACGAGCCGACTCTGCCGCCCAGTGCATCCAATTGATGACCCAAGGGGAGCGCCCTTTGGTGCGCTCTGCCGTGGTGTACCTGCTGTTCGGTGACTTGACCGTTGCAGAATTGAACGCCATCCGCGACTATGTGATTAACCCTGTGGAAGCCCGCGAAGCCTCTTTGGACACCGTCACCACCTTGGTGATGGAAACAGAAGCTCCACAACCACCCATGGTACTCACTGGCTTCACCGACTTGGATGAAGCAGGTTTGACTGGTCTTATCAGCGAATTTGGTCTGGCCATGGACAGCGCTGACTTGCTGTGTTGCCGTGACTATTTCCGCACCGAACACCGCAACCCCACCATCACCGAACTGCGGTTATTGGACACCTATTGGTCTGACCACTGCCGTCACACCACCTTTGGCACACATTTAAATACCATCACCATCGAAGATGCCCGTGTGCAAAAAGCTTATGACCGCTATCTTGCCATCCGCAAGGAAACAGGTCGAGACGCTCGCCCTGTCACCTTGATGGACATGGGTACCGTGGGCGCAAAATATCTGAAACAAACTGGCAACCTGCCTGCCATTGACGAGTCGGAAGAAATCAACGCTTGCACCGTAAAAATCGACGTTGACCAAGATGGCGAGATGAAGCCTTGGCTGTTGCTGTTCAAAAATGAAACCCACAACCACCCCACTGAAATCGAGCCCTTCGGCGGTGCCGCCACCTGCATCGGTGGTGCCATCCGTGACCCTCTGGCTGGTCGTGGGTACGTGTACCAAGCCATGCGTGTGACTGGTGCCGCTGACCCTCGCACCTCTTTGGAAGACACCATTGCTGGCAAGCTGCCCCAACGTAAAATCGTACAATCCGCCGCCCAAGGCTACAGCTCTTACGGCAACCAAATTGGCCTTGCCACTGGCTTGGTGGATGAAATTTACCACGCTGGTTACGCCGCCAAGCGGATGGAAATCGGCGCTGTTGTGGGCGCTGTGCCTGCTGACTATGTCCGCCGTGAAATCCCAGAAGCAGGGGACGTGGTGATTTTGGTAGGCGGTCGCACTGGTCGTGACGGCTGTGGCGGTGCCACTGGTTCTTCTAAGAGCCACGATGCCCAATCCGTTGCCACCTGCTCTGCAGAAGTGCAAAAAGGCAACGCGCCTGAAGAACGCAAACTCCAACGGCTGTTCCGCAATGGCGAAGCCATGAGTCTCATCAAGCGTTGCAACGACTTTGGCGCTGGCGGTGTGTCTGTGGCTGTGGGCGAATTGTCCGAGTCTCTGGCCATCAACTTAAATGCCGTGCCCAAAAAATACGACGGTTTGGACGCCACCGAACTGGCTATCTCCGAGTCTCAAGAACGGATGGCCGTGGTGGTAGAAGCCAAGGATGCAGCGCGGTTCATCGCTCTGTCTAACGCTGAAAACCTAGAAGCCACCTTGGTTGCCGAGGTCACCGACACAGGTCGCATGACCATGGACTGGAACGGCCAACGTGTGGCTGATTTGTCCCGTGCCTTCTTAGACACCAACGGTGCGTTCAAAGAAGCCACCGTGTCTATCCCTGTTGCCACCGCTGAAAAAACCATCCACATGGGCGGTTTTGTGGAAACCTTGACCCAACAAGCTGGCGATTTGCGTCACTGCTCTCGGTTTGGTCTGGCACAACGGTTCGACGCCACCATCGGCGCTGGCTCTGTGGTGATGCCCTTCGGTGGCAAGCACCAAAAAACCCCCACCCAATCCATGGTGGCAAAGTTGCCTGTGTTGGGCTGTGAAACCACCACTTGCTCCATTATGGCCTGGGGTGGCGACCCCCACATGGCAGTGTCCGACCCCTATGGTGCCGCTTATTTGGCAGTGGTAGACTCTGTGGCAAAAGTCATTGCCGCAGGTGGTCACCGTGAGAAGTGTTGGCTCAGCTTCCAAGAATATTTCCCCCGTCTAGGCAACGATGCCAGCCGTTGGGGCTTGCCTGTTGCCGCCGTTTTGGGCGCATTGGATGCACAGCTTGACTTGAAAGTCGCCGCCATCGGTGGCAAAGACTCCATGTCTGGCTCCTTCAACGACTTGGACGTGCCTCCCACTTTGGTGTCCTTCGCTGTCAGCGTGGGCAACACCAACGCCATCCTGTCTAACGAGTTTAAAACCGTGGGCAACAACGTGATTTTGGTGCAACCCAAGTCTCAAAACCCCACTGATATTTGCGATACCCTCAACGCCATGGAAACCGCCCTTGCCACTGGCAAAGTGGTCTCCTCCACGGTGGTGGACGCAGGTGGCATCGCCATCTCCGTGCTGAAATCCGCCATGGGCAACGGCTACGGCTTCTCCTACAGTGTGGACACCCAAGCTGGCGATTTGTTTGAAGCCATGCCTTGTAGCTTCTTGTTGGAAGTCACTGGCGATATCGGCATGGGCACCGTGCTGGGCACCATCACCGCAGGTGGGTTCCTCTCTTGCGGTTGCGAAACCGTGGCAGTCAGCGACTTGACCGCCATTTATGATGGCGTGTTGGAGTCTGTGTACCCCACCCAAACCCCTTGTGCCAAGATTGAAGTGCCCTCCCCAAGCTTTGTTGCTTCTTCCTATCCTGCGCCTAAGATTGGCATCGCCAAGCCCAAGGTTTTGATTCCTGTCTTCCCCGGCACCAACTGCGAATTTGACAGTGCAAGAGCCGTGGAACGTGCTGGTTTGACCCCTGAAATCATGGTCATTGGCAACCGTACCAGCAGCGACATTGTGGCCTCTGCTGAGCGCTTTGTAAAGTTGGCGCAAGACAGCCAAATCATCTTCCTGCCCGGTGGCTTCTCTGGTGGTGACGAGCCCGATGGCTCTGCCAAATTCATCACTGCCTTCTTCCGCAACCAAGCCGTCACCGATGTGACTATGGACTTGCTGAAAAACCGTGATGGCCTGATGCTGGGCATTTGCAACGGCTTCCAAGCGTTGGTGAAGCTGGGTCTGGTGCCCTATGGCGAAATCATGGACACCGATGACACCTGCCCCACCTTGAGCCACAACATCATCGGTCGCCACCAATCTGGCATCGTGTCCACCCGCATCGCCTCCAACAAGTCTCCATGGCTGTCCATGACCCAAACTGGCGACGTGTACACTGTGCCCATTTCCCACGGGGAAGGCCGTTTCTTATGCGATGAAGCTTTGTGCGCAAAACTGGCTGAAAACGGTCAAATTGCCACCCAATACGTGGATTTCGCAGGCAATCCTACCTTGGATATTGCCCACAATCCCAACGGCTCCATCTGGGCCATCGAAGGCATCACCTCCCCCGATGGTCGTGTGTTGGGCAAAATGGGTCACAGCGAACGCATTGGCCCCAACCTGTATCAAAATGTCATGGGCGACTACGACATGAAGCTGTTCCAATCTGCAAAAAAATACTTTGCAATTTGATAAAAATTTGGTATACTATAGTTTAATATAAAATTGCATTTTAAAGAGGATTGTTCCATGCCTGAAAACGGGCGACCAAAGGTCGACCCTACAGGGATGTTGCAATTCAGGGATAGATACGGTTATATGGATTTGTATCGTAGGGGCGACCTGTGGTCGCCCGTATCCTTTGCACAGTGCAATGAAAAACTTGAAAAGTGAGGTATTTTTATGGCCTTTTTCTATTCTGAACCCTCTCGCACATTTAGTGAGTACCTGTTGGTGCCCGGTTATTCTGATGAAACCTGCATCCCTGCCAACGTGTCTTTGAAAACCCCTGTGGTGAAATTCCGCCGTGGGGAAGAGCCCTCTCTCACCATGAATATCCCCATGGTCAGTGCTGTGATGCAGTCTGTTTCTGGGGAAGAAATGGGCGTTGGTCTGGCTCGTGAAGGCGGTATTGCCTTCATTTTCGTGTCTCAATCCATCGAATCCCAAGCCGAAATGGTGCGCAAGGTGAAAAACCGCAAGGCTGGCTTCGTGTTCAGCGACACCAACCTGTCCATCACCGCCACCTTGGCGGACGTGCTGGCTTTGAAAGAAAAATCTGGTCACTCCACCATGCCTGTCACCGACGATGGCACTGGCAACGGCAAGCTGTTGGGCTTGGTCACCAGCCGTGACTACCGTGTCAGCCGTATGGATGTTACCACCCCTGTGGTGGACTTTATGACCCCCATCGAAAAGCTGATTTACGCCCCAGAAGGCACCTCTTTGAAAGAGGCCAATAACATCATCTGGGATGAAAAATTAAACGCTCTGCCCATCGTGTCTAAAGAGGGCAATCTGGTGTCCTTCGTCTTCCGCAAGGACTACGACTCTCACAAGGGCAACCCCTTGGAACTCCTAGACAGCCAAAAACGCTATGTGGTTGGCGCCGGCATCAACACCCGTGACTATCAAGAACGCGTGCCTGCACTGGTGGAAGCTGGTGTGGACGTGATGGTCATCGACTCCTCTGAAGGCTTCTCTGCATGGCAAGGCAAGACCATCGCTTGGATTCGCGAAACCTACGGCGACACCGTGAAGGTGGGCGCAGGCAACGTGGTAGACGGTGACGGCTTCCGCTATTTGGCTGACGCAGGTGCTGACTTCGTGAAAATTGGCATCGGCGGCGGCTCCATCTGCATCACCCGTGAAACCAAGGGCATTGGCCGCGGACAAGCCACCTCTGTCATTGACGTGGCAAAGGCCCGTGACGAATACTTTGCAGAAACTGGCGTTTATGTCCCCATCTGCGCCGACGGTGGCATTGTGCAAGACTATCACCTGACCTTGGCTTTGGCCATGGGTGCTGACTTTGCTATGCTGGGTCGTTACTTCTCTCGTTTCGACGAAAGCCCCACCTCCAAAGTGCTGGTGGGTGGCAACTACATGAAAGAATACTGGGGCGAAGGCTCTGCCCGTGCCCGTAACTGGGAACGCTACGACATGGGTGGCGAGAAAAAGCTGAGCTTTGAAGAAGGGGTAGACTCCTACGTGCCCTACGCTGGCGCATTGTCTGATGGTGTGTCCACCACCCTGTCTAAAATCCGCTCTGCCCTGTGCAACTGTGGTGCTTTGTCCATTGAAGAAATTCGTGAAAAAGCACGCATCACCTTGGTGTCCTCTGTGTCCATCGTAGAAGGTGGTGCCCACGACGTGATGCTCAAAGACGCAGGCACCAGCAATTCCCAAGCGTAAGAAATTCATAAAAATATAGCGTAGGGAATGGTCTTGACCATTCCGCTCCCGAGGGTAGTGTCTGCCATGTGGGCGGAACGGTCAAGACCGTTCCCTACGTTTTCGTTTGTAATCCAACATCCAAAAAAGGAGACCATTCTATGTCTACCATGACCCAACTGCTCACTGGCAAGCCTTATCCCGGACGGGGCATCGTGCTGGGACAAAGCGCTGACGGCGCCTCCCAACTGCTGGCCTATTTCATTATGGGGCGCAGTGAAAATAGCCGCAACCGTGTGTTCACTCGCACCGACGACGGCATCCAAACTGAGGCTTTTGACCCTTCCAAAATGGTTGACCCCAGCCTGATCATCTACCACCCTGTCCGCACATGGGAAGGTATGACCATCGTCACCAATGGCGACCAAACCGACACCATTTGGGAACATTTGAAGGCTGGTAAAACCTTTAAATCCGCTTTGAATACCCGTGAATTCGAGCCAGATCCCCCTCACTTTACCTCTCGCATCTCTGGCCTGCAACGCCACGGTGGCGGCTATGTGCTCTCTATTTTAAAGGCACTAGACGGCAACGACGCTTGTTGCGTCCGCTCTGTGTTTGACTATGACACTGCCCTTGCTGGCACAGGTCATTTCATCCACACCTACCAAGAAAACCTTGACCCCCTGCCTGCCTTCCAAGGGGAACCACGCAGAGTCACCATCACCGCCAACACCGCCCAAGACTTCGCCAGCGAAATCTGGAACGCATTGGACGCTGACAACCGCATCTCCTTGTATGTCCAATGCCGCAACGTGGCAACGGGCGCTATGGAAGATGTGCTCATTAACAAAAATAGCTAACCCCAAACAAGCCTTTGAAGTGACGCTTCAAGGGCTCGTTTTTTGCAAGAATCTCATCACAGGATTGCATTTTTAAATTATTCATAATTTCCAATTTGTATGCACTGTATATCTCCATGTTAATTTTGTGTAAAAGAGAGAAAATACCTTGATTTTTCCTTTGAATTTTTCTACTTTTAGGTTCCCATTTTCCAATACAATTTGTCCAAATTTTAAAAAACACTTGATATGACAGGGTTTTTCGATGTGGAAAACTCTGTGGAAAATGTTGATAACTTTTCGTATTGATTGATGCACATTTCTTTTCATCCATGAATATTCGTAGAAAACCTCCCAAATAAACTGGATTAGAACATCAAAAGACCCTTGATTTTACTCTCTTTTCATCAATAGCAGCAAAGGTAATACAACCAACTCCCCTTGTCAAAACCACCCATATTCTTGCAAGAAATCCGTCAAGATTACATTTTGTAATCTTGACGGATTTCTTGTTTCCAATGCGTTCTAACCTAGTTATACGACATCTAGTATTTAATACTAGATTTTACAATCTAGCACTTTACATTTGTCCCAAAATTAGGTATACTAGTACTAGTTAATTAAAAAAACTGAACTATCAAAGGAGCATGGATATGAAACCATTGAACATAGGCGGTTTAACGCCATCATTGCCGTTGGTACAAGGCGGCATGGGGGTGGGGGTGTCTCTTGGCGGCTTGGCCAAAGCCGTAGCCGAGCAAGGGGGCATCGGCACCATCTCAGGGGTACAAATGGGCTTTCGTGAGCCTGATTTTGCCCAGAATCCTTTGGCAGCCAACCTCCGCGCCATGGCCAAAGAAGTGGCCATCGCCAAAGAAGTGGCCATCGCCAAAGAAAACCCAAACAATATCATCGCCATGAATTTCATGGTTGCCATGAGAAACTACGATGTTTATGTGAAAGAAGCGGTGGCTTTAGGGGTGGATATCATCGTCTCTGGGGCTGGATTGCCGTTGCAATTGCCTGCCTTGGTGGCAGGAAGCCAAACACGGATTGTGCCCATCATCTCCTCTGCCAGAGCCGCCAACATCCTGCTAAAATCTTGGCGAAAACACCAACGGATGCCAGATGCCATGGTGCTAGAAGGGCCCTTGGCTGGTGGGCATTTGGGGTTTAAATTGCAAGAGGCCATGGACGGCACCTACCTATCTTTGGAGGAAAACCTCCGCCAAGTAAAAGAAGTAATCGCCCCATTTGAAGCAGAATTCGGGGTGAACATCCCCATCATTGCTGGCGGCGGCCTCCATACGAGAGCGGATGTGGAGCGGATTTTATCTCTGGGGGCAGATGGTGTGCAATTGGGTACACGCTTCATCACCACGGAGGAATGCGATGCCCATCCCAACTTTAAAAATGCCTTTATTCAAGCGAAAGAGGAAGATATTCGCATCATCAAAAGCCCTGTAGGTCTGCCTGCCCGTGCCATTGAAAACGAATTTTTACGCCGTGCCTACAGCCAAGGCATTCCAGTGGAGCACTGTTTTGGGTGCATGGCCAAATGCAATCCCAAGGAAATTCCCTTTTGCATTTCACGATATTTGGTAGACGTGGTGCAAGGGCAAGAAGGCCTTGTGTTCACAGGTGCCAACGGCTATCGGCTTGATAAAATTTCCACAGTCAAAGATGTGGTGGATGAATTATTTGGCTAACAAACCCACAAAAAAACCCTATGGATGTTGACTATTCTAGTAGAAAAGTCAACCCCATAGGGTTTTTTGCAGTATTTAAGGAAACTTACCAGATATCACAGTAGTTAAAGGAAATTACCAGATATCGCCGATGGTGTAACCATTGGGGAATGGATCGGTTTCATCCAGAACCCATTTGCTATAGCCATAAATCCAGCATTGGCCACCGACGGTAGGAACAATTGCCTTATGGCCATGGATTTCAGTTTCTTCCACTGCCTTACCAACAAATTGAATCCCCAAGAGGCCTTCGTTGATAAAGTCATCGCCAACTTTCAATCTACCCTTAGCGTGTTCAACAGCCATCAGAGCACAAGTACCAGTGCCGCAAACGCCACGGTCTAGTGCGCCAGTCCAAGTTTCGGGCTTGTCAAAATCCACATCGCCAGTCAACACAACATTGGAAGAACGCATATAGGTGCCTTCAGTCGTTGGGGGTTCGTGCATGATGGACAAGGTGATGCCAACGCCGGGATAATCAGGGTGTTCCACGGGAAGTTGATCCATGGCAGCCTTGGTGACCAGAGAAGAAATACGAGTGATTTCACGGCCTTGTTCAGGCAGAAGGCGTAGGCCTTCAAATTGGGTTGCATCAATACACACATAGAACATACCGCCCCATGCGATGTCTACAGTGACCTTACCGATGTGAGGCACGTCAATCACTGCATCTTGGTGCACAATAAAGGCAGGAACATTTTTGAAGGTGACACGTTTCACTTTGCCAGCTTCGCAATTTGCCACAATATGAATCAAGCCAGCAGGTGCTTCCAAATTAAATTCGGTCACAGGTTCCACCATTTTAATCATACCAGTTTCCAGCAAAGCAGTTGCAACTGCGATAACATTACCGCCACTCATCATGGGATATTCAGTTTGTTCCATGATGATAAACCCTGCTGCTGCTTCGGGATTATTGGTTGGCACAATCAAGTTTGCACACATGGCAGGTAAACCACGGGGTTCACGCAACATAAGCAGACGGAATTGGTCGTCATTTTCACGCAACCAAATCATTTTTTCATAAACAGTGTTACCAGGAATGGAGGGAACCCCACTGGTGATAACGCGCAACTCTTCGCCTTCATGACACTCTACTGCATCAAACATTCTTTTGAAACCCATAATAAATATCCTCCTAAAATTTTAAATGTAAAGTATTATTTAGTCGTAATCTTCGCCAGGTGCCAAGGTTTTGTCATATTCCTTATAGTTTCTAAATCCCTTTATAGTTGCCACTGCCATAATCAACAACAGCATCAACATGGGCAGACCCATCACAATACTTGCCGTTTGAACAGCAGACAAACCACCAGAATACAAAAGCACAAATGCAATCAAGCTCATCATCAAACCCCAGAAAATCTTGATGTGAGGAGGTGCAAAGTTATCAGATTTTGCAAGTTCTTCATCAGTTGCAACGCAAACGTCAGCAATGGTCAAAATTTCAGCTTCAGTTTGTGTCACGATGGAGAAGATGATAGCAATCACACCAAGAGGCATGATGATACCAGACAGAGGCAGGTTTTCGATATAAGCAAAGAAGGCAACAGAGCTGCCCAAGGTAGCCATTGTATCTGTGATGTTGGTGTTGCCAGCCAATTCCATAGCGATGGAAGAACTACCAAACACGCCCATCCACAGGCCAATAAAGATGCATGGAGCAAACATATTTACAACAATATATTCACGCACAGTGCGCCCTTTTGACAGCTTGACTTGGAACAAGCCGATCAGGGGAGCAAATGCAATCCACCAAGCCCAGTAGAACACAGTCCAACCATTGACCCAGCCAGTTTGATAGGCAGGTTCCAGATAGAATGCTTGACCAACCACATTTTGCAGATATTGGCCAATACCAGTGACGGTGTTGTTGAGGATGAACATGGTTTCTCCAGAGAAAGCAAAGGCATACACCAGCAAGAAAATAAACAGATACATATTCAAAGAGCTGATCATAGAGATGCCCTTATGTAGACCTGTACAAGCTGCCAAAATAGCAATGCTTGCAAAGCCAAGGCAAACTACCAAAGCTACCACATTGGGGTCGGCTTGGATGCCAGTGATATATTCAAAGCCAACAGTCATTTGGTCGATGCCCAGACCCAAGGTTGTACCCAAACCAATGACGATGCACAATACGCAAAGTGCGTTAATCCAATATCTCATCTTGCCGATGACACGCTCACCGAACAGAGGATACAGACAAGATGCGATGCTAAATGGCTTGCGGCAGTTCCAATACATAAAGGCAATACCAACACCTGCCGTGACATACACAGCATAGGGGTGGAGTGTCCAGTGCATCAAGACATAACGCAAAGATGCTTCAGCTGCAGCAGCGCTTCCGCCTTCCATGCCATTAAAAGAAGGGGGAGACATGAAGAAGGTGACTGGTTCTGCAACGCACCAATAACAGATGCCAGCAGCCATACCAGAAGTCAACACGATGCTAAACCATTTCCAGAAAGACATTTCTGGTTTTGCATCTTTACCGCCAAAACGGATTTTACCATATTTACTGGTACACAGCCAAATACAAAAAACGATGAGCAAGGTTGTACCAAGGGCATAGAACCAGCCGAAATATGTAGTAACCCAACTCATAGCATAGCCAACGGCTACACCGAATTGTTCAGGGAAAAAGGTACCGACTAATAACATGATTAAGCTTAAAATTGCTGGGGGCCAAAATGTCGAAGGGTTGACCCGTCTTTTAATTTTGTTTTCTTCCATAATACACTCCTAATAATTTATTTTCCTCCACACAAAGGGGTAAATCTAGATTATTCTGCGAAACTTGGCAACAGATTGCCTATCACTAAGGCATCTGTGATGCAAAGCTTCCTTAGAGTCTACTTTCTTCTCTTATATGCGAACTAAAAACATTGTCCTTAGTCAACCACGAATGCGATTACAGCGGCTTCGAGACCAGCGCCAGCGGGTAGGTCTGCCACTTGCTCTTATAAGCCATAATGATTACGCCTTTATATTGTAAGATTTATGACACGTTGCTTACACAGCGTCGTCAGCTTCCAGTTTCAATTTTTCACGGTCTTCGTCAGAAAGGGTATAGTCATATTTCACGCGGTTGGTTGTAGCCTTAGCAAAAGAAATACAGTTGATGATGATAACCACCAAAATAGGCAAGCCCAACATAACAACAGATTTTTGCACAGCATTCAACCCACCAGACTGAATGAGAATAAAGCCCATGAGGGAAATAGAACCGCCCCAGAAAACTTTCAAGAAACGAGGAGACTTTTGTTCGCCAGTTTCATCTGCAGAATTGTCTTTCGCTGTCATCCCAGCCATGGTATAGGTCATGGATTCAGATTGTGTAATGAAAGAGAAGAAGATAGCCAAGAAACCCAACAAAGTCAAAATACTCTTACAAGGCAGAGTGTTGAGGTATGCGAACAAAGATACAGGGAAACCAAATGCTTCTACTTGTCCCCAAATGTCGTTACCCATCATTTGTTGGAAAATGGCAGAGCTACCGAAGGTACCGAACCACACAACAACAAAACCAATGGGGATAAACATATTCACCAGAACAAATTCACGAATCGTACGGCCTTTTGCCAACTTAGCAAGGAACAAGCCAGTCAAAGGTGCCACAGTCAGCCACCATGCCCAATAATAAATCGTCCAGTCGCTGATCCAAGTGCTGATGCCAGTGGGGTCTAAATACAAAGCTTGTGGCAAGAACATATCAAGATATTTACCAACAGAAGTTACAGTGTTGGCCAAGATGAAGTCAGTACCACCGAAGCAGAATGCCCAAATCAAAATAGCTGCAAAAATATACATATTTGTGACACTGATATATTTAATACCTTTGTGAATACCAGTACAAGCAGCGGTAATACTGATGACAGCCAAGGTGATAATCACAGCCATTTGCATAACAACAGCGTCATAGCTAAAGTCAAACACATAGTCAATGCCACTGGTCAATTGCAATGTACCCAAACCTACGTTTGTACCCAGAGTCGCCACCATCACATACAGGCACAGCCAGTTGACAATGTTACCTCTCCAGCCGTATGCTTTTTCCCCGACCAGAGGATATAGGCCAGCACTGAGGGAGAATTTTTGATTCATATTCCAATAAACAAAGGCAAAACCAAGGCCAGCTGCCGTATAAATAGCATATGGTTGGAAGCACCAGTGCACGAACACATATTTCAAAGCTTCTTCAGCAGCTTGTGCAGTGCCACCTTCCAAGCCAGTGAAGCCGGGAGGTGTCATGTAGTTCATCAGGCCTTCGCCAACACCATAGAAAACGACACCCAGTGCCATACCAGAGGTGAAGGTAATGGCAATCCAAGAGCCCATCTTCATATCAGGCTTTGCGTTTTTGCCACCAAGACGAATCTTACCGACTTTACTAAAGCCAGCCCAGAAACAGAAGAAAATCAAAGCTGTGGTACCAAGTGCGTAGAACCAACCGAAATGGGTAGTAATCCAGGTAAAAGCAATCATGATGATGTCACCAAACTTATCTGGGGCGACGACCCCAAACGTCAAGACAATCAAAACCATAATTGCTGGTGCGAGAAATGTCTGTATATCTATTTCGTCAATTAATTTTTTCATAGTTGCATTTCCTTTCTTTCTAGAACATACTCTGTCTACCCTCTTCTCTTATACGCAAACTAAAACATTGTCCTTAGTCAACCACGAATGCGATTACAGCGGCTTCGAGACCAGCGCCAGCGGGTAGGTCTGCCACTTGTACCAACACGCGTGCTGGCTTGAGTTCTCCAAAGAAAGCGCTGTAGACTTGGTTGATTTTTGCGAAATCACCCAAATCGCGGACAAATACATCCACTTTTGCAATGGAATCTTTGCGACCGCCGCCAGCTTCTACCACAGACAACAGGTTTTCCAGCACAATTTGTGTTGCCAGTTGAATGTCAGTTTCCATGGTACCATCCTTACGGAAAGGCACCTGACCAGATGTGATAATCATATCACCGAACTTACGCCCGTGAGAATAAGGGCCGATGGCTGCTGGTGCAGTGGGACTTACTAGGGTTTGCAGTTTCATACTTTTATCTCCTTTTCAATAAAATTTCCAACTCATTATTTGTATCTGTGTTGACAGACAGAGAAAACTGTCTGTCAACACAGGGTTACACTTTGCTGAAATCAGCTTTATATAAATACAGATTTCATCCCATTTCACTGGGGCTTGCAATCTGTAGCTAGACAAGACAGATACTTGCCTTATTGCCCATCTTCATAGACAATCAACAGCGCATCGGCAATGGACACACCATCTTGGGTAACAAACACAGGGTTAATGTCCAGCTCTTTGATTTGGTCTGCACATTGACTGGCCATTTGGCTAATCGAGACCAACAAATCTGCCAGCGCTTGGACATTTTTAGGCTGACTGCCACGATACCCTGTCAGCAAGGGATAAGACACCAATTGTTCCAACATCTCCATGGCCTCTTGGTGATTGACAGGTGCAGGTCGCATTTGCACATCGTGGAGCAATTCCACGAAAACGCCACCCATACCCACCACAATCATGGGGCCAAAGTCCTTGTCATTATTCACGCCGATGATCATTTCTGCGCCGAGTTCCAGCATGGGTTTTAACAACACACCGTGAATCATAGCATCAGGCTTGGCCTTGGTGCAACTTTCCATAATGGCATCAAATGCGGCACAAAGTTCTGCATCGTTGCGGATATTGAGCTTCACACCACCCACATCAGACTTATGGAGAATGTCTGGAGAGTCCACCTTGGCGCTGAGAGGATAGCCCAAAATTTTGGCTTGTGCCATGGCTTCTTCAGTGTTGGCTGCTGTGGCTTGGGGTGGAATCACAACGCCGTGTTTTTCCAAGAAGCACAGACTATCCACTTCGCTCAATGCCTTGGCCGTTTGACCCACTGGCGCTACCATAGAGGGGGTGAATGGTTGGTATTCAAAGTTTGCAAAATCCAACACTTTGCGCAACACACGACAGCCATACAAGCCTGTTGGCAACATAGGCACACCAGCGGCTGCCAAGGATTCAATGCTTTCCACATGACGGCTGTGGGAGACGAAGGGTAACCAGAAAACAGGCTTCATGGTCTCTTTTTCGCGGACAATGGACACCGCTTTGACCATATAGGCAATGGTTTGATCCCAAATTTGAGGGGTGATGGTATAGTCAATGCAGATGGCGTCCACATTTTCATCCGCAGAAATGGCTTCCATGGCTTCCACCATAGCAGGTGTGTTATAGCCAATGCCAGCGGTCATATCAAAGGGATTGTTCACCGAGCCATAAGATGGCACCAAGCTTTGGAGTTTTGCCTTGGTTTCGGGGTTGTACTCTGCCAGAGGTAATTTGAAATCATCCACCAAATCGGCGGTGACCCCTGCTTCGCCACCAGAGACATTCATGTACACGATGCGATCGCCTTTTGGCAATGATGTGGCTGTGGAGAATGTCAACGCCAGACTATACATCTCTTCAATATCGTCTGCTTCAATGACGCCATAGCGTTTGAACATGGCACGCAACACCTTATCAGAGCCAGAGAGGGCGCCTGTATGAGAAGCTGCCAACTCTTGAGACTTGGTAGAACGGCCAGTTTTGAGCAACACCACAGGCTTTTTCTTCCGTGCGGCTTTATCTAGCAACCGTGCCAGTGCAGCAGGCTTTTTCACGCTTTCCATGTAAGCGCAAACCACCTTGGTGCCATCGTCATCTACCAAGAATTCCAGATACTCTTCCACAGAGACGTTACAAGAGTTACCAGAGGAAATCACATAGCTAAAGCCATAGTGCATGGTATCCAAACCGCTCAAGGCAATTTGTCCACTTTGAGACACCAGACCAATATTCCCTGCCCGTTCCCGATCTTCCATCAAGAAGGCAAAGGCCACGCGACCCAACCCATAGTTGGCGAAGCCACCACAGTTGGGACCCATAATGGCGATGCCCAATTTGTTGGCAGTTTCAATCAGCAGTTGCTCTTTGATTTTGCCCTCAGCACCCACTTCGCCATAACCGCTGGCAAACACCACTGCGCCGCCGCAGTTTTTGGCTGCTGCTTCTTCCAACAAACCCAAAATGGTTTTCTCAGGTGTGCACAAAATGACCATATCCACATCTTCTGGAATTTCAGCCAAAGAGGTATAGGCCTTACGGCCAAACAATTCGCCGCCACGGGGATTGACCAGATAGAGATGGTCTAAATCCTTGGAGAATTGCAAATAGTTCCGTGTGGTATCACCACCGAAGCCAGGTTTTTCAGTGGCACCTACAATGGCCACACTCCGTGGATTGAGAAGTTTTTCTAAGTTCATAATGCCCTCCTATTACTGCTGACCGTAACCCAGATAGTAGCACTGAAGATTGACTTCTACGTGCTTGCCTTTGGCGGTAAAATACTGGGTCAAAATTTCAGCAAAACGATCAGCTGGGATGATATCTGTATTTGCCACCATAGCCCCTAGCATCACCAGATTGGCGCCACGGGGATTTTTGGCTTGGGCAGCCAGATGAGGTGCATCCACAGAGACAATGTTCACATCGGAGCGGAAAGCAAACCCTTCTGGGAAGGCGGCACTGTTGACCACAATGCAACCATTGGGCACCACAGTTTCATTGAATTTATCATATGTAGCCTGATCCATGGTCACCAGAACGTCCAATTGGTCAGGATAGGGGCTGCCGATTTCCTCTTGGGAGATAACCACACGGCTATAAGCAAAGCCGCCACGCATTTCAGCGGAGTATTCGCTGGTCCAACAAACGTTTTCACCAACAGCAGCAGCGATTTCAGTTAAAATCTTACCAGCGGTCAAAACACCTTGTCCGCCGATGCCACCCAACATAATATCAGCCATTTTGCACCCCTCCTCGGTCTACATATTCTTTCACAGGGAAAATCTTCTCGTTTTCATCACGGAGTTTATCCATAGATTCTTGAGGTGACATTTTCCAGTTTGTGGGACAGGGAGATAAAATCTCAATGATGGAGAAACCCTTGTTTTCCATTTGGTTTTTGAAGCCCTTCATCAACATTTTCTTAGTTTGGTCAATGTGTTTGGGGTCATACAGTGCGCCACGAGCGGCATATTCAATATCGTAGTTAGAGAGCACTTCCAGCATATCAAATGGTTTGCCAAATTGCTCATCGCTACGACCAGCCTTGGAGCTTTTGGTCTTATCGCCCACCAAGGTGGTGGCGATGCAGAGTTGACCACCTGTCATGCCGAAGATGCCGTTGTTGACCACAATCATGGTGATGGGCACATCGCGTTGGGCAGTGAAGCAGGTTTCAGACAAGCCGATGACATAGGAACAGCCGTCGCCAGCATGGACATAGACATTGGACTCTGGATGTACTTTTTTAATGGCGGTGGCCACAGCGGCGCAACGGCCGTGAGGGCCTGCAATACCATCACAGTTCAGTGTATCGATGGACCAGTAGGCACAGGCGATATCCACACATTGGATGGTCTTTTCCACAAGACCCAATTCTTCGCAACATTCAGCGATTAAACGTTGGATAATCCCGTGGCCACAGCCACCACACCAACCCACTTGTTGGTTGATCATCTCTGGCTTTTTTAGTGTTTTTGCCATATCAATAAACCTCCATTTTCTGGGCTGTCCCGTCTAGGACGCTTTGGCAGTAGTCGACCACACCTTGTGCGGTGGGGACGTATTTAGATGTAAGATAGCTATAGAGTGGTGTTTGACCATTGGTGGCCAATTGCACATCCAACCCCAATTGGGTGCTCAAGCTCATCTCCACAGTAACCAAAGCCTTCACCGTGTCAGGCAGTTGTTCAAATGCCTTGCGAGGGAACGGCCAAACAGTGATGGGGCGCAGAAGACCCAGTTTCATGCCAGCGGCACGAGCACGGCGGACTGCAGTTTTGCAAGTACGAGAGGAAATCCCATAGGCCACCAACACAATTTCTGCATCTTCGGTTTGGAAGTTTTCCCAGCGTTGTTCGGTTTCGAACATGGTTTTGAATTTGTCGCGCATCATGGCATCATATGTAGCATAGTCCATGGAGCGGTCTAAATTGGTCACCTTGACTTTTGGCTCATCCTTGGCTTTATAGCCTTTGATGGCCCAGTCAAATTTGGATTTATCGTGTTCCTTGGCTTCAGGGAGCACCACTTTTTCAATCATTTGGCTGATGCCACCGTCGCTGAGGATAATGGCTACATTGCGATATTTTTCAGCCAAATCAAAGGCCAGATAGGTCAAATCAGCACATTCTTGCACAGAGGCTGGAGCCAACACCAATTGGCGAGAATCGCCATGGCCACCGCCACGGGTTGCCAGCCAATACGAGTCTTGACCTTCTGTGATTTCACCGTCACCGATGCCATAACGCATCACATCTGCGATGACACATGGCAAGTTGTAAGAAGCCATATAAGAAATGCCTTCTTGCTTCAAATCGTAACCGGGGCCAGAGGAGCTGGTCATGCAGCGCTCGCCACAGGCGGCTGCGCCCCAGAGCATACTCATGCTGGCAATTTCGCTTTCACCTTGAATAAAGGTGCCACCAGCCTTTGGCATATAAGCTGCCATGTATTCCAAAATTTCACTCTGTGGAGTGATTGGGTAACCAGCGTAGAAGCGACATCCTGCACGGATTGCTGCCTCAGCAATGGCTTCATTACCCTTCATCAATGTATAATTATTTGTCATAATCCATCCTCTTATTCTACAGTAAATACATAATCGGCGCAGATTTTATAGCACATCCCGCAACCAATACATTTTTCCAAATCGATAGAGATAATTTCATAGCCTTTGCGGTTTAACGTTTCCTCTGGGATAATCGCTTGTCGGGGACAGACCCCTACACAAAGCCGACATCCTTTGCAAAGTTCCACATTGGCTGTTGCTTTTGCCTTAGCCATAAGTTGACCTCCTTATTTTGTGTGTGTTTTGATATAATCAGCCAGAGCTTCCTCTGTGCCTTCATCCAGCATCGTCTCAGGGGCTTCTTCCAAACGCCGTTTCCATTCTGCATTGGCGCGTTTGAGCACATAATCCAGTTCTTCCACAGGACGCTTTTGCACGCCAGAATCCCATTGGGTGTAAGTTGGTTCCCATGCTTTGCGGCAATTTTTTCTAGTATCCAATTCAGTAAGGAATGTACCACAGCTCCCTACGCGAAGAATCGTCTCCACAGAGGCCGCCATATCGGAGATATTCATACCATTGCGCAAAAGGAGAAGACGGGCGGCAACTTCTTCGTCAAGAATGGTTTTTTCATAGGATGTGGTCATCAGACTTTCCAATGTACCGATTTCTGAGAGCATATAGTCCCCGCCGCCCAACATATTGGCCATGGAACCTTCATAACATTCAATGCCACATTGCACATCCACGTTGACAGACTCAGTACCAAATGTTAAAACACGAGCAGGTAGATTGTACATCCGTTTGCCCAACTCCAAAGAACCCAATTGCAAAAATACGCGAGCTGGAGAACCGCTGCAATAGGTGGCATTGCGCAGATTGCCAGTGACAGCACCCGTGCCATAGCCAACAGGGTTACCGGGATTGACCAACTGTGCCAGAACAACACCTGCAAGAATTTCAGCATTTTGCATCACCAGCAAGCCGTATTCAAAGTAAGGACCTGTAACCCCTGTGCTGGTGGCACTGCCAATGGTGACAAGTTGACCTCGCTCTGCCAGTGCAATGATGTCTTCACAAACCTCAGTCCCGAATGCCATGGGGCTAAGAGAGGGACAAGAACCGGGGCCTATATAAACATTTGAACCTCGCTCCAACTTTTCACCCACCACGATTTCCGTCATATCGATGGCTTCGTGCATGGCCTTATAGTCAAAGAGCTTGGTGTAAAATGGTTTATCTGTGTGGCGCAACACTGCGCGCATAATCTCCAAATGGCCTGTTTCCACTGGGATATCCAATGCCTCTACGCCGTTGTTGCTGTTCATGGTCATCACTGGGCTGGCCTGATAGATTTTACATAGGTTTTCTACGTCTTTCAGTGTGCCATCCCGACGGCCATGATCTAAAGAGTAAACTTTGGTGGGACCAATTGGCCCTGGGATGCCCATGTCACCGCCGCCGATATCGAGGTTGCGTTCAGGATTGCGGCCACGGAACATAAAGTGGGAGGGGCAAGTTTCCAGCGCGGTACGCACTTGCTTTTCCGTCATATAGACCTGTTGCCCATCGATACGGAATCCATTTTTACGAAATAGCGCCAAAGCCATTTCAGAGGGGAACTGAATGCCGTTTTCCATCAGTAGCTTCATGGACAAATCATGCACTTTTTGCAAATCTCCATCGGTAAACATAGATAATTTTACGCCACGTTTAGCTTCTTCCATTGTATTACACCACACCTTCCTTTTTATTACATTTGTTATTCCTATATATGGTTTTTCTCTCCCTATATCTGCTGTCTTCCATAAATAAAATTATAATCCAATAAAAGCCAAAATGCAATACATAATCAACCATATTATAACAGAAAATTCCACATAATTTGCAATATTAATTTGTACAAATTCACAATTTGTATACAAATGAACAGTAATCATCATTAGCGTTTCAAAATACAACAATTATTTCGCTTTATTTCAAACCCAAACAACAAGGTGCTACACAAAATAACTGATTTAACCCTATTTATTTGTGCAAAATCACGACTTGTATATAGTGTCAACAATGCTATAATAGAATTACCAGAATACTGAAATAAACCGCAGTATTTTGAAATGAAAAGTCGAGGTATACACAAAATGGAGCAAAGCAAATCACCTGACGGCGTACAATCCGTCGAGCGAGCATTTCTTTTGCTAGAAACAGTGGCAAAAAATGGTGTCATGAGTTTAAACGCATTACACAAAGCAGTGGGTCTAAACAAACCATCCACCCTGCGCTTGGCCAACACCTTGTCCAGTATTGGTTATTTAGATAAAAATGCAGACGGTGCCTACAGTTTATCTTTGAAAACCTACGAATTGGGTTCCAGCGCTCTGCGCCGTATTGACCGCATGGAATTGATTACTGCCACACTACAAGAATTATGCGAAAAAACAGGGCGCGTCGCCCAGTTTTCCATCGAAGATCACAATGAGCTGCTCTGCATTCGCAGCACCCACACCAACAGCCAGTCTTTTTCCGTCTACACCACAGTGGGTCGTCGCGCCCCCCTATATTGCACCAGTGCAGGCAAGGCCATATTGTCAACCTATTCCAACCAACAAATCATAGACAAATGGGAACAGATTGATATCAAGGCCTTCACCAAATTCACCCACACCACAGGCCAAAACCTATTGCAAGATATCAGCGAAATCCGCCAACAAGGATATGCCCTTGATGTGGAGGAAAATGAGTATAATGTTATCTGTATTGGCGCCATCGTCCGTGACCACAACGGTGGCATAGTGGGCGCCATCAGCATCAGTGGCAACAATGTGACCCGTGAAGATATGGAAGCATACAAAGACGTGCTCATGTCAGCCACCAGCCGCTTATCCAGCCTATTTGGATATCTATAAAAAAACAAAAGCCCCAGATTTTCGGTTTTAGACGAAAATCTGGGGCTTTTTTATTTTATATACAACAAAATGAAGCACGGGGTTATTGTCATCGACTGCTCTCTCGGACAATTAATTCTCCTTGGAGCAAAATTTCTCGTTCTTGTTCCAATGTTGGGTTTTCTATTTTATCAATCAACAAATGACAGGCCTGATTCCCCACTTCTGTAAAAGGCTGTTTTACCGTGGAGATAGACGGATTATATAAGCGACTGATTTCCAGGTCCCCAAATCCAAATACACCTATATCTTGGGGCACACATTTCCCAGCACGAACGATGGACGTGATGGTTTTGGCTGCCACGCTATCATTGACGGCAATTACATGATCCAGTGCCGCACCACTGGCCAAATAGGCCGAAATTTCTGTTGCACTAGACAAAATCACCGGTTTAATCCCACAATTTTGCAACGCATCCACGCAACCATCTACCCGTTCATCGTATAGATAAAATGTGGCTTGTTGCTCTACAATCACAACATGGCGTCCGCCTTGGCGTATCACTTCTTCCGCCACATCATATCCGCATTGATAATTGTCAATGGTCACGGTGGGCACTTGACTCCCTGCTTTCATCCGCCGAATCATATTCACCACAGGTAATCCAGATTCAAACACTGTGCGAATATGGTCTTGATGTGCCAAACTTTTGGTGACTGTGGCAAAGATAATCCCATCTACTCCGCGCTTAATTAATAGTTCTACGTGTTCTTTTTCACTGAGCAAACTTTCATTGGTATTGCAAAGCATCACAGTATAACCACGCTCTCTTGCGGCTTGTTCTACACCGCAAGTGGCATAATTGGTGATACTCGTCCCGATGTAGGGCATAATCAAACCGATGACCCGAGAATTTCCGCCTTTCAGTCCTTGTGCCAATGTATTGGGGCTATAATTCAGAACTTCCACCGCACGCATCACTTTTTCTCGTGTGCTCTGGGAGACATGGGATGACCCATTGAGCACGCGCGAGACTGTGCTGGCTGAAATTCCTGCCATCGTGGCAACATCTTTTACCGTTGTGGCCATGGCCCGTCCTCTTCTCTTCTCTTCTCTATATTTATAGTGGAAAGAGCTCCACTTATCATCTCAGATAAGCGGAGCTCTTACCCTGCTACAAGTATATACTTTATAGCATTAATTAGCAAGGCCTAAGTTTTCAATTTCGGTGCCGTAGGTGACATATTCTTCCAGAACGACATCCATGAAATCATCACCATCGAGGTATTTCAGTGTTTCGCCAGCACGGCTTAGCAGTTCTTCGGTTGCAGGGTCCATCATAACGGTTTCAAATGCTTCGCGAATCAGTGCCAAAGTTTCTTCAGGCATACCTGCAGGCACCATCAAGCCAGTCCATGCACCAGCGCTGATGTCAATGCCTTCTTCAATCAAAGTAGGCACATCTGGCAACACGCTGCTACGTTCGGTGGAGAACACAGCCAGCGCCTTCAATTCGCCAGCTTCAATTTGAGAAACGCCCACGCTCACGCTGGTCAACAGGCCAATATCAGCCACGCCGCTGAGCACGTTGGTGATGGTTTCTGAGTCATTTTGCACAGGATAATGCTTAGCGCTAAAGTCACATTGGGTCATCATAGAAGAGAATGCCAAGTGAGCAGGGTTGCCGTTGCTCACAGCAAACAGCAAGGAATCAGGATTTTCTTGGCACATTGCAATGTATTCGGCAATGGTATCGTATGGGGCGTCTGCATTGGCAACAATCACCATGTCTTTCACGGTGATTTGGCAGATGGCATCAAAGCTTTCTGGGGTATAGGTTACGTCCACATAATAGGGTTGCAAAATATTAGGAGAGGTAGAAGCCACCAAGATGGTATAGCCGTCTGCATCTGCATTGGCAGCTTGAGCAGTGCCGATGGTGGCGTTGCCGCCTTCCACGTTTTCAACCACCACAGGTTGTCCCAAAATTTCTTCAGCAGATTGAGCTACAGCTCTGGCCATGATGTCGGTAGCACCGCCAGCTGCCCAAGGCACAAGGAAGGTAATGGCTTCGGTAGGATATTCTTCAGGCGCATCAGAGCTGCTTGAAGAACTACAGCCACTCAGGGTGGTCAGGGTCAACATACTTGCCAGTAGGAGAGCTAGATACTTTTTCATGATTCAGTTCCTCTTTTCTTCATTTTAATGACATTTTGAATATAATACGCCACCACTGCAACAATTAAGACAATGAACACCAAGCAGATTGGGCTAGAGACAAAAATGCTCAAACTGTTGTCGGAGACAATCATCGCTTGTTTCAGGGAGGTGACAAACTGGGACGAGAGAATAAAGCCAATGATAATCGGCGCCACAGGAAGCTTGATACACTTGAGCACATACCCAAGCACACCGAAAATCATCATAATGAGCACATCAAACATATTGCGACCCATGGCATAGGTGCCTGCAACGCAAAGAGCGGTAATAACAGGGAACAAATAGGCTCGTTTGACATTCATAATCCGTGGCAACAACTTGTTGCCCAGTACACCCACCAACACCATGCTGATGGAGGCCATAAATAATGTGATGTAAATCCCTGTAATCACATCCCCTTGTTGTTCAAACACCAAAGGCCCAGGGGTAATGCCTTGTAAAATCAGCGCACCAAACATAATGGCCGTCACTGTATCTCCAGGAATACCCAAGGTGAGCAAAGGAATCAACGTTGCACCGCAAACGGCATTGTTACCAGCTTCGCAAGCGGCAACCCCTTCGATAGAGCCTTTACCAAATTCTTCAGGATGCTTGCTGGTGCGCTTGGCTTCACTATAGGCCAAAAATGCGGCCGTGGCCGAACCACTGCCGGGCAATGCCCCAATGAACACACCCAACGCACTGGATTTCAGCAAAATTGGCGTTAACTCTATAAATTCTTTCAATGTTAATTTACTGCCAGCGTCTTTTTGTGCCTCGTCCATCATTTTCTTGCGGATGTGGTTGGAGTATTCTCCCAACACTTCCGAAATGGCAAACAAGCCAATGAGCATGGGCACCAGCGGAATCCCGCTGAGCAAGTTCATGCTCCCAAAGGTAAAGGATGTGTTCCCTGTCATGGGGTCCATCCCGATGACAGCCAAGGAAAGCCCAATGAGGGAAGCCAAAATACCTTTGATTAAAGAATCAGAGGCAATGCCACCAATGACAATCAAGGAGAACAAAATCAGCAATGTGTATTCTGCAGGCCCAAACTGAATGGCGATTTTTGCGATTTGTGCCGCAAAAATAATCAAGACAATGTTGCTAAACACATCTGCAAAGGCAGAGGAAAACAGCGCCGTGTTCAAGGCCTTGCTGGCCTGTCCTTTTTTTGCCATGGCATAGCCATCGATGACCGTTGCACTGGCCGCTGGTGTACCGGGCGTCCCCAACAAAATGGCAGACACTGAGCCGCCATATGTACCGCTTTTATAAATAGCTATGAGCAAGGCCATGGCCTCTACAGGAGACATATAAAATGTAGCAGGAATCATAATGGCCACAGCTAAGTTTACACTCAAACCGGGAATCGCACCCAAAACTGTGCCAAATACTGTGCCGCCAAGCACAATCATCACAATGGGTAATGTGACGGTGTTGGCTAGGATTTCATAAAACGCATTCATAGATTATTCCATTCCATTTTGATTTTACTAAAGTTTTAAATTGTCAGTTATAAAAATCCATTCTCCAGAGAATAGACGCTTAAAACAACAATCCCGACGGCAACGAAATGCTGAGCAATATCTCAAAAAACACATAGAGCATAACAGGTGTTCCGATGCCCAATCCCACTAGAATCTTTGGGTTGCGCACGCCCCACAAATAGCCATAGGCCATCATCATCAGCAATGTGCTAATCAAAAAGCCAATGTATAGTACTAAGAAATAATATACAAACAATCCAATGACCATGGGGTACACTTTTAGGTCAACTTCATAGCATTCCTTACGAAATACCACAGCAAACACTGCAGCAATCAAAGCCCCCCCAATAAACAACAGCTTGGGAATAAACCGTGCGCCCATCACCCCTGTGGTTGCATCTTTAATTCCATAGGGAATCAAGCAATAGACCGCAATAAACAAAAGGGTGAAAAAGCAACCCAAGGCTAAACCAGAAATCTTTTTCATAGCATCACCTCTTAAACCGTTTTAATAAATTTACCTGTCACAGTGGCGCTAGTGGACACACATTTGGGACCCACAGGTGCAAAGCGATGGGTAAAATATTGGGCTTGTAGCAATGTGAAGTCATTGCTCTTTTCTGCCAATTCCCACATTTTGGAGCAAAGTTGTTTCACAACAGGCGTATACGCTGGATCTTGCCCCAGATTTTTCAATTCATAAGGGTCTGCATCCAAATCATAAAGCTCATCGCAGTCAAAAGCATTGAACACATATTTATATTGTTCAGACCAGACAATACGTTGGGTGTAGAAATACCGCAGGCCATGGAACTCAGCCATGATGGAACGTGGCTGGTCAGTCTCCCCTTTTGCCCATGGCACCAAGGAAACCCCATCTACAGGTGCACTGTAAGAAGGCAAATCTAGCAAATCCAACACTGTGGGGCCAATATCCATATTTTGCACCAAGGTTTGGTTCCGAGATGGTGTCAACTGGGAGTCTTTCACCAACAGCGGAATGTGATAGCTTTCCTCAATGGGCATAACCGACTTGTTAAAACACCCATGTGCGCCCATGGCGTCCCCATGGTCAGTGGTGAAGACAATGGTGCAATCATCATAGAGACCCTTTTCTTTCAAATAGGTCATCAAAACGCCCAATTGGTTGTCTAGAATTTTTGCAAAGCCATGATAAATGGCAATAACTTCTTGAATTTCCTCTGTGCTCAACACATCCCAAATTTCACGCAAACGCTTATAAACGTTGGGTCTTCCCTCTTTAGGGGAATTGAAATTGAGGGGCAATGGCAATTTAGCCGCCAAGGCCGTGGCAAACATTTCCTCATCACATAGATAAGGGTCATGAGGCGCATACATGGACAAAAACAGGCCAAATGGCTGATCCTTTGGGGCTTGTTCTATGAAGGAAATGCCACGATTCATCAAATATTCTTCTTCTGTTACGGCACCCTTTTCATACACAGCAGCCAAAGTAAGCGGCTCATATGTTTCGTGGTTCACAGTGATACGTTTGGTGACGGTTCTACTTTGTTGCACCAATGTATCTTCGGTTTCATATTCATCGAAGCCGTAGTCTTCCAAGTGATATGTCCGCTCAATATGCCATTTACCAAAATACCCCATATGGTAGCCACTGTTTTTCAACACTCTGGTAAAGGTATCAAGACTTGCATCATAGTCTGCACGATATTGCGGTACAGTATGGGTACAATCCACCATCCCATGGGTATGGGGATACGTCGCGCTGAGCATACTGGCGCGCGAAGGTGAACAGACTGGGTTGACTGTGTGACAGCGATCAAAACTCACACTGTCTGCTCTGAGCTGTTGCAAATTGGTAAGTTGCAAGTCCCCCACCTGATCTAATAAGTCAAAGCAAAACTGGTCAGCCAAGATAAAAATCAAATTCTTTTTCATAACCACCCTCCTATTTTGGCAACGTTGCCATGACGTGATTATAACAGCGTGTCTGTATCAAGTCAATCAACAAAAGGGATTTTCGTAGCAATATACAATTTAGCACCCCATTTTATGGTAACGTTGCCATACTAAATTTTGTCGCATTTTAATCTCCACACATTTCCACAAAAATCCAATAACTTCCAAAAATTGTGCAATAATCATAAAAATATCCCTTCATTTTAATAGGTATACACAATAACTCGTTCAACTATTTTTATAATAATCACACTCTATCAAAAACAATCAACAACACCTGCACCAACCATCCAAATCCGCTCTTTTACCAGACCCAGCGACCATAGATTATGCGCCCCAAGTGGTGTTTCACCCCTTAGAGAATGGTCTAGCTTTTGACATCAGTCTATGGTATACTATTTATAATAACAATGATAAAGGTAGGTAACACATATGCCAGAATTTATATACCATATGTACAAGGCCCGCAAGGCACATGGGGACAAGGTCATTTTGAATGACGTCTCCCTCTCCTTCTATTACGGTGCCAAAATCGGTGTCGTCGGCCCCAACGGCATGGGTAAATCCACACTGCTAAAGGTGATGGCTGGGCTGGAAGAAATCTCCAACGGCGAAGCAGAATTGGCCGCTGGGTTCACCGTGGGCATGCTCCATCAAGAGCCCCCTCTAGACGAGGACAAAACCGTCATCGAAAACATCCGCATGGCCTTCTCTGGTCTGCAAGCCAAGATTGAACGCTTCAACCAAATTGGGATCGAAATGGGCGAAGAAGACGCTGATTTTGATGCCCTGATGACCGAAATGGGTGACTTGCAAGCCGCCATCGATGCCGCCGACGGTTGGGACATTGACAGCAAGCTGTACATGGCCATGGACGCACTGCAATGCCCCGATGGCGACGCTCCCATCAGCATTCTCTCTGGCGGTGAACGGCGTCGTGTGGCACTGTGCAAGCTGCTTTTAGAAGCCCCTGACTTGCTGCTCTTAGACGAACCCACCAACCATTTGGACGCAGAATCTGTGCTCTGGCTAGAACATTTCTTGAAAAACTACCCCGGCTCTGTGTTGGCAGTCACCCATGACCGTTACTTCCTAGACAACGTGGCGGCATGGATTTGCGAAGTGGACCGCGGACAACTCTACCCCTACGAAGGCAACTATTCCACCTATTTGGAAACCAAAGCCAAGCGTCTGGCTGCCCAAGGCCAACAACAGGCCAAGCTGGTCAAGCGCATCGAAGCAGAACTAGACTGGGTGCGTAGTTCCCCCAAAGCCCGTCAAGCCAAGAGTAAAGCCCGTTTGACCCGCTTCAACGAAATGGAAGCCGAAGCCGCCGCAAATAAAAGCAACGACTTTAGCGACATTAAAATTGTGGCTGGTTCTCGTCTGGGCACAAAGGTCATCATCGCCGACCAAATCCAAAAGTCCTTTGGCGACCGTGTGCTCATTGAAAACCTGTCCTTCTCCCTGCCACAAGGCGGCATCGTTGGTGTCATCGGCCCCAACGGTGTGGGTAAAACCACGCTGTTCAAGTCCATTGTGGGCTTAGAAGAGCTGAGCGGTGGCACCTTGGACATCGGGCAAACCGTGGATATTTCTTACGTTGACCAAAACCGCGAAGGCATCGACCCTGATAAGACCCTGTGGGAAGTGGTGTCTGGCGGCAACGACCTGATGCAAGTAGGCGGTGTGTCGGTGCAAAGCCGTGCCTACCTGTCTGGCTTTGGGTTCAAAGGCTCTGACCAACAGAAAAAGGCAGGAGTGCTCTCTGGCGGTGAACGCAACCGCTTGAACTTGGCGCTGACGCTGAAAAAAGGCGGCAACCTGATTTTGCTTGACGAACCCACCAACGACTTGGACATCGCCACCCTGTCTAGCTTGGAAGAAGCCCTGTTGGGCTTCCCTGGTTGCTCTGTGGTCATCAGCCATGACCGTTTCTTCTTAGACCGTATTGCCACCCACATCATTGCTTGGGAAGGCACCGACGCGGAGCCCGGCATTTGGCACTGGCACGAAGGCAACTTCGACTCTTACCAACGTGACCGTATCGCCCGTCTCGGCGTAGAAGCCGCCAAACCCCGCAGAATTAAGCGCAAGCTGACCAAAGATTAATGTATTAAAATCAAAAGACTTTGAAAAACTCAGGTCACTGGGTGAAAACAGAGATAGCTCCCACACGAGAATTGGTAGAATCCACCAATTCTCGTGTGGGATTTTTGTACGATATACAGGGTTTCTTTCCTGATAATTTTCTAAATACACGTTTAAAATAGATGCAAACTTCCAGAATTTATGATATACTACCTATAATATTCTTCAACATTTGAAAGGAGCACCTTTCTATGCCTCACAAATTTTCAACATCCTTGCTGACATTGGCCATGGTGCTGGGACTGGCCAGCCCTACTGCCATGGCAGTGGACACCCAAGAAGCACCCATTGTCATTCTCCACACCAACGACACCCACTGTGACATTGAAAACGACCACGGCTTCGCTGGGGTTGCCAGCTATAAGGCACTGATGGAGACGGAAGGCAACTATGTCACCTTGGTGGATGCTGGGGACTTTGTCCAAGGGGACGCCATTGGTGCCCTCACCGATGGGGAAGCCATCATCGAGATTATGAACCAAGTGGGCTATGACATTGTCACCTTGGGCAACCATGAGTTTGACTATCAAGTGCCCCAAATGTTTTATTTGATGGAACAGCTAGAGAGCGATGTGGTTTCCTGCAACTTTGTGGACACTGCCACAGGCGCATCTGTCTTTGACCCCTATGTGATTTACAGCTATGGCGATGTGGACGTGGCCTATGTGGGCATCACCACCCCAGAAACCTTTACCAAAGCCACTCCCTCTTATTTTATGGATGAAAACGGTGACTTTATCTACGGTTTTTGCCAAGGCAACAATGGACAAGACTTGTACGACACCGTCCAAACCGCCATTGATGAGGCGCTTGCCGATGGCGCTGACTATGTGATTGGCATTGCCCATCTAGGCATTGAAGAAACCGCCGCCCCTTGGCGCTCCACCGATGTCATCGCCAACACCACAGGGATGGATGTACTGATTGACGGTCACTCCCACACGGAGGCCGCAGGGGAAGAAGTGGCAAACCTTGATGGTGACATGGTACTCATGAGCCAGACAGGGGAAAAATTCAACAACATTGGCAAAATCACCATCACCGACGACGGCATCACCGCAGAGCTGGTCTCTGTGGAAGATTACACCGAAAAAGATGCCACGGTGCAGACCGTTATCGACGATATCAACGCAGACTTTGAAACCCTTCTCAACTCCGTGGTAGCCACCAGTGATGTGGCGCTGATTGCCACCGACCTTGCAACTGGGGCAGAGATTGTCCGCAGTCAAGAAACCAATCTGGGCGACTTGGTTGCCGATGCTTACCGCACCGTGTTGGACGCCGATGTTGCCATCATCAATGGCGGTGGCATCCGTGCCGACATTGCCGCAGGCGATATCACCTATGCCGACATCATCGCCGTGAACCCATGGGGCAACAACGCCACCTCCGTGCGTGTCACTGGGCAGGTGTTGCTAGATACCTTGGAACTAGGGGCGATCAGTGCGCCAGAGGTAAACCCAGCCTTCATGCAGGTTTCTGGCATGACCTACACCATCGACACCACCATCCCCTCTTCTGTGGTGACAGATGACAAAGGCAGTTTCCTTCGCGTGGATGGTGATTACCGCGTGACAGACGTGATGATTGGCGGCCAACCCTTGGATTTAGAAGCCTATTACACCGTTGGCTCCCACGACTATATGCTCTTATCCTTCGGGGATGGCATGACCATGTTTGAGGGTGCAGAGGTGGTGAAAGACCGGGTGATGGTGGACAATGAACTGCTGATTGCCTATGTGGAAGATATGCTAGGGGGCGTGGTGGGCGATGCCTACGCCCACCCCAACGGACAAGGACGGATTACCATTTTGACAGAGGCAGCGGATACCACCGCCGCCAGTCGTGGCGATGTGATTGCATCCCTTTGGCAGGATGCTGGCGCGCCCACTGCCCAAATCGCCAACCCGTTCAGCGATGTAAGTCCAGATGATGCCGATTATGAGGCCATTGTATGGGCGGCAGCCCAAGGCATAACCATCGGCTATGGAGACGGCACTTTCCGTCCCGATGCGCTGTGTACCGACACCCAATTAGATGCGTTTTTCAGCCGATATGATGCCATGGGAGCCGCTTTGTACGCCCAAGCCGACAGTTGGGCCTATTGGGCCGAGGGCGACGGTGATGCAGATTGCTTTTTCATTGCGCCCACGGTGTATTCCACCACAGAGGAACTCTATCTGATGTCCATGGACGATGAAGCCACCAAGGCCAACTTTTTAGGGGCTACCAACATGGAAAAAGGAATTTATGACCAAAATTGCACCTTTTACGCCCCCTATTACACCCAAGTGTCTATTGAGGTGTACGAACTGGAGCAAGCCCAACAAGATGCCTATTTAGAGCAGGCTTACCAAAGCGTGCGAGATGCCTTTGTGTATTACATGGACACCGCCAACGACGGTCGCCCTATTGTATTAGCAGGCTTTTCCCAAGGGGCAGACCTGTGTATGCGTCTGGTAGAAGAATTTTTTGACGCTGAGGGCTACCAAGATCAGTTGGTGGCCTGCTACGCCATTGGCTGGGGCATCACCCAAGAAGAAGTAGACGAAACGCCCCACCTACAATTGGCGCAAGGTGCTGACGACACTGGGGTAATGATCACCTTCAACACCGAAGCAGACGGCATGGACACCTCACTGATGGTGCCCACCACCACCTTGGGTATCAATCCTTTGAACTGGTGCACCGACAGCACTTATGGTGACGCGACCTTAAACCTTGGGGCTTGCTTTACCGATTACGACGGTGCCATTGTGTCAGAACTCCCTGCCTTAACGGGGGCTTATTTGGACGCGGAACGCGGCACCTTGATTGTGGACGATACCATCACTCCAGAGGACTATCCCCCCGTGCTATCCATCTTTGCGGATGGGATTTACCATCTGTATGACTATCAATTTTTCTATCGGAATTTACAGCAAAACGTCACCACCCGTCTTGACGCATTTGTTGGAAAATAAATTAAAATTCAAAACAATGGAGGTAGTATTATGAAAAAGTTCCTGCTGACCCTGCTGACCATGACCCTGCTAACCACGGTTGCTTTTGCGGCCGAGGAAACGGTGGACTATGGCGACACCACCTATGTCTATGGTGGCCAAGCCTGCGAAACCACCGACGACAATGAAAACGAGCTCTTGGAAGGACTGATTTTGCGCGGCGTAGACCAAGCCACCTATTACACCGCAGGAGACGGTTTCCTCTACTTCACCCCTGCCGCAGAGGACGCACCCGCCATCCTCATTTTGGACAATGCCACCATCATTGCAGACTATTGCATCCAAGCGGTCACCGATGTGGACTTGATTTTGGTGGGTGAAAACCTGTTGCAAGCCAACGCATATTTCTGCTTCAACGCCGTAGAAGCCTATGATGAAAACATGGAACCACTGAACGAGCAAGACGTAGATTATGGCACATTGACCATTACCGGCGACGGCTCTTTGCAGGCCATTTGTGCAGGTCAGGTTGCATTCTCCGTGGGGCAATTCGCTATGCACAGCGGTGCGCTTTCCGTCACACTAGACGGTGATGCCTTTGCTGGCATCGTGGCTGTTTGCGACTATGAAGCCAATGATTTATCAGGGTTTTTGATGGACGGTGGCACACTGGATATCGATCTAGGCCAGCAGGGTGGCTGGGGTATTGAGGTCAACTCCGCCGATACCATCATCAGCGGTGGTGCCATTACCATCAGCGGTGGTGCAAGTGACAGCATTGGCTTCTTGTCTGGTGGAAAAACCAAGGATGCCACTGTATCCATCATCGGTGGCTCCACCATTATCGATAACGACGGCACAGTGTCCTTTTCCAACGTCAAATTCACTTCAGGTCTAACCATGTATACCGTGGTGGATTTTACCGATGCTGAAGACGGCGTGTTTACGGTTAAGGGTTTGTTCCAATTTAGCGACACAGCGGATATTTATGCCGACGCAGGCACAGTTGTCATCTCCGCCTTTGATGCGTCTGTGGTGGAAGGCACACCCAACTTAAACGTCACTGGCCTCTCCGATTATCTGTATTGTATGAATGAATTTACCACATTTGACTTGGATGAAACCACGTTAACTGGCTTTACCGCCAGCATAGTGGGGCAACCAGACATCAATTTGCAAATGCGTTCCGCCTTGGTCTTCCCCTATACGACAGAACGCAACCTCACTATAGAATACACCTTCACCAGAGCACAGGCCATCGCCCTGCTGTGGGATTCTATGGGGCAGACATCCTCTGCCATTGACAATCCCTTCACCGATGTGAACGCTGACGACGGTTATTATGACGCCATTTTATGGGCTGTGGAAGCTGGCATCACCACTGGCACCACCGCCACCACCTTTGATCCCGACGCCCTGTGCACCAAGGGTCAATTGCTGACCTTCCTCTATCGCAACGCTGGCACACCAGAGGTGGATGTGGAAAATATCTTTACTGACGTGAGCGAAAACAGCTATCTCCACGATGCAGTTTTGTGGGGTATTGCCAACACCATGATGGATGCGGAGGCCGAACTCTTCGACGCCGCAAGCACCGTACTCAGCGACGGCGCTGTGGGCTATCTGATTTGCATGGGTCAATAACCCCTGGCAAAAATATGGCGAAATAGTCATAAAAGGCGCTGTACAAAAAGAAAAGCAGACGGCTACTTCCGCATCATGCGGAAGTAGCCGTCTTGTGTTATATTGAACAGGTCTGAAAACTTTAAAAAAACAGGTGCATTTTAAAATTCGCCTACTTTTGCATTTGCATTGGATAACTTTCTCTTTTTTGCTGTCAAATCAAAGCTATGTGCCACCCAGTGGTGAATGTCTGCATCGGGCACACTGCCGTCTAGAATAACAGAAATCCAGTGGATTTTATTCATGTGGTAAGCTGGCACCACGGCATCGAAGGATTGTCTTAAAAAATCGCCCAACATAGGCTCCATCTTTAAATTGACCCATGGCTTCCCGTCTTTTTGAAATATGAGTGCAAAAACCTTTCCACCACTACCGTGTCGAACCACGCAGTAGTCCATATTGCTCCGAAATGGATGGTCTTCGTAGGCACCCATGTGGGTAAGGCAGTGGGCGATGATTTCTGCTTGTGTGGTCATGTTTTCCTTCTCCCATCGTGTTCCATGGTAATCAGTTGACACAGGGTTTCTACATCCTCCTCCGCTGGGTTGGCATAGGTAAACCCGCTGAACAAGCATTTATAATGTTCCGTGCCATCCAAGGTAAATCTGGCACCACCACCGCAACGGTCGCTGCAATTTTTACAGGCTCTGGCCTGGACAATCACCGACTTAATGCTGTCGCCCTGCTGCTCCACGGTGTCTCTATATGCGTCCAAATGCCAAAGGGCAGGCTTGATTTCCAAGGTGCGACCGTTTCCCTTGAGAGAGAACAAGTTGCGGTTTTTTTCTTTCATGGTGTACTTGATGCTGTCCCCTTTTTTGCTTCGCTCTATCTTGATTTTCAAGGATAATTCCTCACCCAGTGCCATCAGGGTTTCAAAATTCTCTCTTTGGGACATGGGAATAAAATCCATGATTTGGGGTTGCGCAAATTCCATACCGTTACACTCCCTTTGTTGTCACCTTACACATCCGATGGCGAAAACATTTTATGGCCACCGAATTGATTTTTTTGAATTTTCTTCCCAGTTACAGCATGGTATTCTAATCCTTTTAATAAATTTTCCACGTAATCGGATAGGGTTGGCTTCATTTTGTATCGCAAGACCAGCTTGGCCACAAAGGAAGGGAACGCCTCTAAGAAATTGGCGATTCCAGTGATACGCACCACGCAGGAATTGTCGCTTGTTGGTGTGATACGCCATTGTGCAGTACAGGGTTGCTTGCCGTGGGTGGTGTTGTATATAATGGTCCCCCTGTCAAGACCACTTCCTCAAAATTTATCGTGAACACAACAACCTATTTTGCTTCCTGAGCCAAGCCTGGTTGTGGTTACCTCCAGGGTAGCCGCCCGAAGGGTTGCCTTGACCGACTGGGTCAGGCTGGTACAATGGGAAAGGCGAGGGGAACGGCCTCCGCCTACAACCCACGACCTCCCGTCGCCACCAGTCCTCAACCAGCCTGTGCCAGACTGTCAAGGTGGTTGGTTGGCGTTGTGAAGGCTGCCCCATACACGGCCTCTGGAGTCTGATTTCCCAGTGCTTGATGGGGTCTGAAGGTGTTGTACTGCTTGATATAATTTCCAATTCCACGGCGCAATACCCTAGGATTTTGATACTCGTTGAGGTAAATTTCCTCGGTTTTCAGGCTACGGAACCACCGCTCAATCATGATATTATCCGCCCAACGGGACTTACCATCCATGCTTTGGACAATGTGATTTGCCTTCAAAAACCCCTTATATTGGGAGCTTGTGAACTGACATCCTTGGTCAGAATTGAGAAAAGCGGGGGTGCCGTGGCTAGAAATTGCGCGCTGGACAGCGGCGATGACGTTATCTGTGTCCAGCGTATCGGACAGACTCCAGCCCACAATCAGACGGCTATACCAGTCGATAATCGCCGTCAAATACATGTGCCCGTGGTGCATTTTGATGTAAGTGATGTCGATTGACCACACTTGATTCGGGAACGAGACAACCTTATTTCTCAGCAAATATGGTACGATAGACTCTTTAAAGTTGCGTTTTGAGAGATTTGCCTTGGGATAGAGAGCATGAATTCCCATCTCGCACATCAGTCGCCTAACCAGCTTGCGACCCACAAAAATCTGGTCGGTGGCCAGCTTGGTCACCAGCTTTCGAGAGCCGATGTAGGGCATTTGGGTGTGCCAGTAGTCGATGCGTGCCATGATGTGCTCCCGCCAGCGCTTGGCCTCCTGGTCGACCTCCACAGGCTGGTAGTAGACCTGCCCTCGGGGCAGACCCAGCAGCTCACATTGACGGCGGATGGACAGGTCTGCGTCAGTCCTGAGGGAACTTGGGGACGGGGATGCCGCAGTCCCGAAAGGCACCCTGAATAAAGTCTCGCTCCAGTGTCAATTGGCCGATGGTGCGGAGCATCTGCTCCTTCTCTTTTTTCAGGGCAACCTCCTTCCGATGTGCTTCTTTGACCTGCTTTTTCTCATCGAAAACCTGACTGGCATTGGATATAAATTCCTTCTTCCAGTTGCGAATCATGTTGGGATTAACCCCCTGCTCGGCAGCGATAACGTTTAATTCCTTCTCACCCTGGAGGACTTCTAGGACGATCTTGGCCTTATATTCGGCGCTGTAACTGCTTCGTGGCATGATATGTTCTCCTCTCGTTTATCGTTTTTGATATTGTATCACGTTCACGATAATTTTTCGAGTGCTGGTTTGGTTTCTAGGGTCCATTATAGTATACATCAAATCCCACACCATCGATCCATGCAACAATGGTACGCTCATAAACAAACCCACTATAATAGTTCAGCAAATCTTGGTCGCCAATGTGACCCCACTGGGAACTGGTCAAGGTGTGTTTTTCCATAAATGGATGATATTCTGTCAATCCTTCAGGTTTTGCGATAATATTCCAAATAACTTGACTGGGTGCTTGTATTTCCTTTTCCACATAAAATTCTGCCACATATTTACTCATATTGCTCTCCTTTATTTATACATCTGTGTATTTACGGCTTGAGTATATCAGAAAAAAATGGAGATGTAAAGCGATAATGCAGAACTTACACACATTGATTTTTTTGTGTAAACTAGATTTACAAACCACTTCTTTCGTGGTACACTTTACTCATACGAGTAAATATTTGGAGGGAAATTATGTCTCAAAAATCCAAGGAAATTATTGTAGCCGCCTTTTTGGAAATTATGCAAACCAGTGCCTATGAGGACATCACCATTTCGGAAATTCTTGCAAATACCCCATTGGTACGGAAAACTTTTTACAACAATTTTAAGGAAAAAGACGATATTGTCCGCTATATTTGCCATAATTTGATGGCAGAATACATGACTAGATTGACCAGTGGTGCAGAATTTACCCTGTACAATTTTGCACGGACATTTTATGTCTTTGGCAAAGAAAAAAGAGAAATCTTCACATTGCTGTTCCAAAATCGTATCTTTCACATCTTCAACGAAGCATTTAACAACCATATGGCCTTGGTCAATTCCATTTTGCCCCACAACATTCTAAATACCGTGGACGATGAAAATCTCAGCTTTATTTTCGCCTTTCATGCACAAGGCACCCTTGCCATGTTTGAACTTTGGGTCAAATCTGGATTTCAAAAATCCGTGGACAATATGGCAACCATTTACACGTCCATCGTTGGCGACTTGCAGGAGTAGCGCCATGAATTTATCAAAAAAACAGGCAAAAACCTTTCTCATGCTGTACCACGGTCTTTTGGGTGTACACCAATACGAGGGCATAGATGGGGCTTTGGCCTTTGTCCGCCATGTAACCGCTTTGCAATATGACCCCATTGACGTCTGTGGCAAAAATGCCGAATTGGTGCTATGCTCCAGAGTGAAGCATTTTGAAAAATCCAAAATATCGCCAAGAATATACATTTCCAACAGAAGCCCAGCGGCTCCAGTGGCACGTTCTGCGGAGAGTAAAAGCCACTGGTCTACTTTGGAATAAGGCATCTGATGGCTGGCTGAACATTCACGGTTTGACCGCCCACAATCGAACAGAAGCCTTTGATGGGTTGGTACAGACAGGACAAGTTATGGAGCTTTCTGTGACAGGAATTTCCCAAAAATGCTATATACCCAGCAGTGCAAAGCCAATTTTAGAGGATGTCATAGAAGGAACGCATCACAAGAAACGGTGCGAGCTGATTGCGCCTCTGGACAGCCTTATCTGGGACAGAAAACTGATAAAAGCCCTGTTCGACTTCGACTATAAATGGGAGATATACACCCCAAAGGAAAAACAAAAATATGGTTACTACACCATGCCCGTCGTTTACGGCGCTGACTTTGTAGGCAGAATTGAACTCCAATACAATCGAAAAACCGAGAAGCTGACCATAGAAAATCTTTGGCTAGAACCATGGTTTAAGGAAACCAACACCTTCCATCTAGCACTGAACCGCACCATAAAGCGACTGGAACAACTAAATTTTCTCACCGCAAAAGGATGAACCATACAAAGTTCCTCCTTACCAAAGGTAAAGATGGATGCGCCGCCTTTTAGCAAGCACTTTTTGTAAAGTGCCTGTTGTCTCTCGTCTTGGGATACTGCTGGGTGGTTGACCTTTGCTACCTTCGGGTGTTTTTCCAGAAATCTCACTACGTTCAATGCGTTTTCCATATGTCGCTCTATACGCAGAGATCGGGTTGCCCCTAAATCGCGAAGTAGCACGGCACAGATTTTCACAATAAAGGCCACGTTTCCACAGGCCTCTGTAAAGCTAATTCCATGATAACTTGCTGAGACTTTCGATAAAAATCCCCTTGGTATTTTTTTGAATTCCCTGTTCAATGGCTTTTTCATCGAAGATGTCTACGAAGGTTGAAGGGGGTTACGCCCCCTTCAAATAAAATTATTTGCCCTCCACTTCAATCACACAAATGCCACAACCACCATGTTTTTAGCTAGGTAAAACAGTGACCAAAAAATGCAAAAAGACCTTTCCATTCATTAACAAATATGATAAAATAAGGAAAGATATATAGAGGGAAGGTTGGAATAAATATGAAGAAGCGCACACGTTTTTTGGCATGGGTTATGACCTTGGTGATGATGTTTAGTTGTTATGGTGGCACAACCGTCTTTGCGGTGGATTCAGACACCGACAGAAGTGCGGACGTCTGCACCGTCGCCAATCACGATGATTGGCAGGCGCTGACCACAGCAACCATCGGGCAGTATATGACCCTCAGCGGTGGTCACTATTACCTCAACGAAGGCAGTTATTATCTGGCTGAAACTTTGAAAATGGGCGTCACCATATACATCTGGCCAGGGGCAACGGTGAATCTCTGCCTCAACGGGTTCGATATTGCCATGCAAAATTCCAATCGCACTATTTTAAACCCCAAAAACAGTGCAACCTTAAATTTGTACGATTGCGGTACACAAGTGCGCTATTACGATGAAAACGGTTGGGTAACAACCGAAGATGGTCGTTGGGAAACAGCAACCGATGAAGAAAAAGCAACCGCACTAGCTGCTGCCAGCAATCCCATCGAAATCGTGGGTGGTGCCATTTATGGTGCCAGCTCTTTTGATAAGGGTGGCGCTGGTGTGTTCATCCAAAATTACGCTACATTTAATATGTATGGCGGCAATATCCTAGGTTGTAGCTGTTCCGTCACAGGTCATTGGGGTGGCGGCGTGTACAACTACGAAGGTACATTTAATATGTATAGCGGCGTCATTGCCTACAACTCCTCTAGCTCCTATGCCGGCGGTTTGTTCATCCGCTCAGGGAGTGTTGTGAATATGTACGGCGGCGAAATCGCCTATAACTACGCGCCCACCAGTGGTGCCGGCGTATATAGTGGCGGTGTGTTCACCATGTCTGGCGATGCCTCCATTCACGATAACTACGGTTCGTATCTAGGCTCTGGCTTCTACAATTTTGGTGGCGGTACCTTGACTATGACCGACACCAGTCGCATTTCCGACAATATTTCTGGCGACGGCGGTGGCGCTGGCGTGTATATGCCCTCCTATAACAGCATCTTGAATATGTCGGACAATGCCAGCATTACAGGCAACAAATCCACAGGTGTTGCCGTTGGTGTGGATGTGGTTTCAGGTGTTATGACCATTTCTGACAATGCCCAAGTGTCTGGCAACTACGTTGTGGAAAGTGTAACGACGAAACAAATCGAGACTACAAATAAAAATGGCACCCCACTTACCATGATTGACACCGTTGGCGCTGACATTCTCCCCTCCAACGTCTATCTTTACAACGGCAAAACCATCACCTTTGACGGCTTTAACGGCAACGCTATGTACGTCACCTCTGCCGCTGGTTTGGGGCTTGTTGCCACCAATGCCACCGACGAGGACGGCAATTTGCAATCCGATGTAGAATCCTATTACGCTGTGAGACAAAACGACACCCAAATCTATCTCACAGAATCACAAACCCTTACGGGGGACACCGCCATAGAAGAATATGCCAAAGGGGACGTTGATTTGTCAAAACTGGGTATGTTTGATGTTTTGACCAGTGATACCGTCTATACCATCATAGGTGGCACGGGGGTCGGTACCATTGACGGTGAAGATTTGGATGTTTCTAGCATCGGCACCTTCACCATCGAGGCCTACACCCCTCACAGTTCCACCAACCCACCCACATGGCAGACTTCTACCTTGACGGTGACTGCAAAACCAGTGTATATCACAGGGATTGCCACCATTGGGAGCGAAGTGGACAAAAAAGTGGAACTGGACAACACCCAAGGCAACCTCACTGGCGTGGTCAATAGCGACGATGTCTCCATCGACTTCACCGTGGCGTACGGCATGATTGTGGATGAGGATTACCAAGAAGGTGTGGAAGATACCTACGATGTCCTTATCCACGATGTTTCCATCACAGGTGACGATGCTGGCAACTATGTTTTGAAAACCGTCAATGGTGGCACGGTCAATGTTGACAGCGCCACCACCGTAGACATCAACGTCGCCACCCCTTACATTTCATGGCCCACTGCTCAGGATATTGTCTATGGGAACGCCTACAGCGATGCGGATTTAATCGGTGGCACCGTTGTGATTTTGTATGATGGCGAATACTACGACATCACCGATAAGGGCGACTTTGTCTGGGTGGAAACTGGCACCGTGGACGATGCTGGCACCCATACCTATGCAGTGCAATTTGAGTTTGATGATGATATTAAAAGCGCTACCGAAGGCGGTTATATTGTTGCTGACTATGACAAATATATCGCCGCAGTGGAAGCCTTGACCCACAACGTAAGCCAAGTGGTGCAAGCGGCGGAAGTGACCTTTACCATTGCAGATAGCACGTTAGAATATGGCACGCCCCTGTCTATTATCGTCAAAGATGAAAATGGCGATACAGTACCCATGTCTGATTACGACTATTTGTACTATGTGGACGGGGCTTGGGTAGACACAGAACCCACCGCCGTGGGTAGCTATCTGGTGGGCGCAAGTCTTACCGCTAACTACCGCCATGCAGGCACACAGGAAAGTACAGCCAAGCAAATTGGTGCGTTTGAGATTTATGAAACTTCTGCATCCACAACCTACAGTGTGACTTTTGATGGTTATACAGGTGGTGCAGACTACGACATCACAGACGCCCTTCCTCAAACCATCCACATTCTGCCAACTTTAGACGAAGATGAATATTCCGCATGGAAGACTTCCTCTTCTGGCTCTGAGGTGGTCTATGCGTTCGGTAGCCGTTTTGCACAACCAGAATATTCTGTCACATTTACAGCAGTCCCTGCTGTTTCGACAGTCAACCTAAGTGGCACCATCACTGGCACCGATTTGGAGGGGAATACAAACACCCGACTAGCAGGTGTGGTTGTGACATTGATGCAAGGTCCAGAGCAAATTGCTGTGGCTGTCACCGATGGAAATGGCAACTATGAATTCGATGTCCCTGCCGGACGCTACAATGTAGTGGTCACCCGTGACCAAGTGATTCGCAACGAAATCACCTTGTATGTGAATCTGAACGGCACTACAGTAATGCCTACAATCTCCATCCCTGACATTCGCCAAAACACCATTTTCAACGTGGCCTCTGGCATGACCGCCATCACCGTGGACGGCATGGAAGATTTAATTGGGTCTAACGAAACACGCTCTGTCAAGGTGGAGCTCACGCCCAGTAGCGACACTGCCGCCATTTTGGCAGAAGCCGCAAAATCTGCCCTCACTGCCGACAATGCTAAGTTCTATATCGACTTGAGCATTCAAGAACGTGCAAATGATGCCGCAGGCTATAGCGAAATCGACCTGACAGGTTTTGACTCCCTTACCTTCTACATCCCACTGGCTGGTCTTTATCAAGGCTATGACAACTACACGGTCTATTTTGATAATGGGAGCAGTGTAGTAGAGCTTACAGCTGGCGACTTCACTGTCGTGGGCGATTTACTCACCTTGACCGCACAAAAATCTGGTGTCTATGGCTTGGCGTTCTGGGACACAGAAGATGAGATAGATGGTATAGATATGGCTGACGTGGAATACACCGCAGAGCCAATTTCTACCGATTCTATGTTCACAGGCATCGAAAGCACTGGCACACGCACCTACATCATCACTGGTGGCACTGGCGAAGGTACCATCGACGAAGATGGCAACGTCACCGTTACAAAAGTTGGCACCTTTGACATCACCGTAAAAGTGGCCGCAACAGCAGATGACGCTGCCTGTTACAGCTCTGGCACTCTCACCGTCAGCGCCAAACCAGTCACCATTTCCGCCATCACCTGCATCGACCAAGAGGTGGATAGCACTAGCTATGAAGTTGCCCTCAACACAGGGGCCTTACTCACTGGCGTAGAAGATGGCGACAGCGTGCGCATTGATTTTACCGATGCCATTGGCGAAATCAATGATGAAAATTATGCCACAAACGCAACCCTCGCCGCCACAGGGGAAGAAACCTTTGCGGTCACGGCAAGTGGCTTTGCCTTAACAGGCACAGATGCTGATAATTACACCATCAGCGAAACCTCTGACTACACCTCCCAAGTCACCATCACCATGCCCCTTGTCTATATCGCATGGCCCACTGCCACCGATATTGTCTATGGTGAAACCCAAAGTGCCGACGACCTATACGGCGGTAAAGTGGTGGTGTATGATGGCACATACACCGACATCACTGACGAGGGTTCGTTCCAATGGGTTACACTCGCAGACGATGCTTGGGACAGCAGCACAAACACTGATTTTGATGGCGATACCGTCACCCTGACAAACACTGGCACCTATACCTACGACGTGAAATTCGTGGAAACAGTACCTGACGGTACGTATAGCCCCGCCCTAGCAAACGCCACCCAAATGATTACCCAAGTGGTGCAACCTGCGGCTGTCAGCTTTGCGATTACAAATAGCATTGTCACCGTGGCAAATGCAGGGGATTTAACCATCACCCCCACTGCCGAAAATGGACATATCTTGGTGGAAGGCACTGACTATTACCTCCAATACAGCTTGGCAGAAAGCGGAGTGTGGGATACCGAAAAACCCACTACCTCAGGCAATTACTACGTGGCCGCTACCTTCAATACCACCAACTACCGCCACATGGGTACCATGGAGTCCACTGGCAAGCAAATTGGCGCCTTCACCATTTATGAAGATGCCGCCCCCGCCACCTACAGCGTCACTTATAAGTGGCCTGATGGATCCATCTATCTCCAAGCAGATGGATTCTTATACCAAACCATTCATAACCTGCCCAATTTGGACGAAACCCCTGCATATGAAGACCTATACACCGGATGGCTCTTAGAAGGCTCCGACACCACCTATGCCTTTGATGGCCGTTATGTCCAATCCGCCAGCGATGTGGTGTTCACTGCCGTGGAAGCACCTACAACCATCACCAACCTAATCTCTGGCACCATCACCGGCACCGATTTGAATGGTGCAACTGACGTGGGTATCAGCCGTGTAGGTGTGGCCTTGTACCAAGGGAGCACTTTGGTAGCCTCTGATGAAACAGATAGCTCTGGCAACTACGCCTTCACCATCCCAGCTGGGCGATACAACCTGGTTGTCACCTATGATTTGGACAATGCTTGCACCATCACCGCATATGTAGATGTGTCCGATGGGGTGGCCGATACCCAGAACTTTACGTTGCCCAACGTGGTTCAAAGAGCCATTTTGACCGTCCAAAGCGGTATGCCTGCTTTGACGGTGGACGGTTTGAATGCGTTGGTAGAAGTCGGCACCAATAGTGGCACCCAAAACAGCGAAGCAAAACTCACCATCAGCGCCCTTGAGGATGTGACCAATAACGCCGAAGTGAATGCCATCAAGACCGAAGCCGCCACAGCTGGTTTGACCGATGATAATTTGAAGCTGTACATGAACATCGACCTGACCACCAAAGTTGGCTACGAAAGCACGCACACCCCAGAAACCGAATTGGACGACCCCCTGGTGTTCTACATCCCCTTGACTGGGATCTTCCAGGGTCACGACGACTATGTGGTCTATCGCTATCACAACGGTGGCGTGGACACCTTAACCGAAACAGAGCTCAATGGCGAATACATCAAAGTATCTGACGACAAGAGCTCTTTGGAAATCCACGCTACGTGTTACTCCCTCTACGCCATCGCTTTCGCCAACGAGGACACCGTGGTCTATAGCTCCAGCTCCTCTGCGGCCTCTACTTACAACTCCTCCGTGGCGTCTGCGTCCAACGGCGATGTGTCCGTCAGTTCTAGCAAAGCTACTTCTGGCAGTAAAATTACCATCACCACCGACCCTGACGAAGGGTACGAAGTAGGCACGGTGACTGTCACCTATTCCTCTGGCCGTGAGGTATCTGTCACCGACAACGTCGATGGCACTTACAGCTACTTGCAACCTGGCGCCAGCGTCACCGTCACTGTCACCTTCGTGGAACTGAACAGCGATGGCTCCGCTTCTGGTGATAACGCTTTGCCCTTCGTGGATGTGAGCGTAGACGACTGGTTCTATGAAGATGTGCTCTATCTCTATAACCTTGGAATTATGTCTGGCACCACTGCCACCACCTTTAGCCCCTATGATGGCAACAGCCGTGCCATGGTGGCACAGTTGATGTACAATCTTGAGGGTCAACCAGAGCGTACAGAATTTGATTTCTTCCCTGATGTGGTGGTTGGTCAATGGCATGAACCTGCCATCAACTGGTGTGCCGCACATGGTGTGGTAGATGGGTACACGGATGGGCTGTATCGCCCTGACCGCATCATCTCCAGACAAGAATTTGCCAGTATTCTCTATGATAATTGCCTCCATTTTGACTACGATTTGTCTGTTCTGGCTGATTTGTCTGGCTTTGCAGATGCCCCCAGCGATTGGGCCATGACCTACGTCATGTGGGCGGTAGAAGAAGGCGTGCTCCAAGGGGATACCAATGGTTATCTCAACTGCAGCGACCAGCTGACCCGTTGTGAAGCTGCTGTTATGTTCGCCCGTTTCTTGCGCAACGTATATGAATCATAAGTTGCCCCCATTGAAAACTAGCCGCATCCATGTGCAATTATAAGAAAAAGGCTGTTTCAAAAGTCCTGCGGGACTTTTGAAACAGCCTGAGTGCATCATTTACACGATGCCAATTTATCGATGGCAGCCTCAGCGGTGAGCATTACAAGGGTGTCGCACTTGGGTGCAATTTGACTGTTGATGCTTGACATCATCGCTGGCAAGGTGCAATCGCCGTTGCCATATAGAGCTTGAAAAATTGGGAATATACCATGAGCGCGAGTATCATAGACATGACCCAAATAAACACCGAACCCAGCAATGCTGGCGATAAGGTCTGGAAGGTCAGTGTCTTTAACAATGATTATTTCCTGCTCGGTGAATTTGTCGTACGTGAAAGTTCTCCTTGAAACGTAAAAAAGCTACGGCTGACAGTCCAAGTTGTTGGAGTGTCAGCCGTGGCTTTTAGGGGTTGTGTGTTTAAGCGGTATAAAGTTCGTGAAGAACCAACTAAGCGAAAAAAGGGTTAATTGTAAAATGAAATTGAACACATAAAAAAGTCCATGGTGAATGGATTATCTGTTAGAATAAAGTTACCACACAACACATAGAAAAAGTGCGTGTACACAAATGGTCGTTAGATGCTTGTGTTGGTCATGCAAAACTGTTGCCAAAGTTTCAAAACCAGCTTATTCCTAGCACCAAAACCTTGTATAATTTGTTGTGGAAAGACGAACTACCGTTGACATTATTTGAACTTCCAGAGGTTCTAAGTCGACGTCAGCGTGGGAAACCAAGGATTTCAAAACATTTGAATGGTAAAAGCATTGATGAGCGACCAGAAGAAGTTAACGATAGAAACACCTTTGGCCATTGGGAGTCGGACACTGTTTTAGGCAAAAAACGAAAGGGTGAAAAAGCGGCATTCACCATCGTAGAGCGGCTGACTGGCAACTATTTAGCCATCCAAATTGACGAGAAAACCACAAATGGCGTAGCCGCTGCTGTAGCGCAGTTGAAGGTAGAATATGGCGATAAATTCAGCCAAGTTTTCAAGACAATCACCACGGATAATGGTAGTGAATTTGCCGATTTTGCCACCTTTGAAGCATTGGGAACCAAAATTTATTTCGCCCATCCTTATTCCTCGTGGGAACGGCCTATCAACGAGAGAACCAATCGAATTTTGAGAAAATTTATACCAAAAGGCAAGTCGATGAATGGATTTACCCCCGAAGACATCTTGTCCTTTGCCGATGAAATCAACGCCACTCCAACCAAACGATTGGGCTATCACACTCCAGAAGAATTATTTGAAGCAGAATTAGACCGAATTTATTCTGCAAATTAAACTAGGTCGCTTTATTTTTGGAATGTGTTCAATTTGTTATTGCAATTTTCATCTATATTATTTTCTCCTTTTTCACACTATGTTTATTTGAATTTTAACAGCTGTAGCATAATTGATTAGTAATACACATCAATATAATCTGCATCTGCAAAAAACTCCACCTCTTTTGCAGTTTCCAGTTTTTTGTAGTCTTCTTCGCTCAAATCCACAACAGGAATCATCTTATCGTAAAAATGTGCCGCAATCAAAGGCCCTGTCAGCAAAACGGGGTCTGTGGTAATATTCACCATGGCCGCAGGAGCGGTTCCTTGGCGCACCATCTCCATCAGTGTGGTGCCAGCGCCACCTCACGCTCTACACCACCCCAGAAACTAAAGGGGTCATTGGAATAGAGAACTTCTGCTCTTGTGGCTCCGCTGAGTGCATATTTGCACTCAGCGGAGCCACAAGCTTACGCCTTATCTATTATTGTCTCGCTGGTCCTGTTCGCGTGCCAATTGTTCGCCGCAAGGTGTGGTGCACAATCCGCCTTTGCAGGTGCAACGTAACTCGCTAGGCAGTTGCTTGCCCACACGGAACAAGGTTTCAGCAGATTGATCCAAAGGAATGAGGGGATCAAATCCACCCATAATCATGTTTGCCGAAATGATAGCATTACCTACTGACATGGCATTGCGGTTGATACAGGGGATTTGCACCAAACCTGCAACGGGGTCACAAATGGTGCCCAAAATATTTTGCAGTGCACAAGAGGCCGCCATACAGCTTTGTTCTGGTGTGCCCCCCATGTAATAAGTCAATGCACCAGCGGCCATGGCCGAGGCTGCGCCGGGCTCCACTTGACAGCCGTAGAGTTCAGCGGAGTAGTTGCAATCCTTACTCATGACAATGCCAATCACTGACGTTACAAACATCATTTTAATTTTCTCGTCCATAGAAAGATTCAAGTGGTTTGCCACACCCAGTACTGCACCAGGGAAAATACCGGCAGAGCCACCTGTTGGCGCACAGAGCACAACCCCCATCGCACTACTATATTCCATGGTAGCCATACCCCAAGCGACTGCTGTGTTCATCACCCCCATGTCTAAGGCGCATTTGTCAGTTTTACAGTAGGCTTCTACTTTTCCGGCAGTAGGTCGAATAATGCCCGCCATGTCGATGTCACCTTTGAGCGCTTCTTTGGCGCTGGTTTCCATGGTTTCCACAACGTAGCGCATATAGTCCCAGACTTGATTGTATGTCCAGCCGCTGCGCGCCATTTCGTAATCAATGCCCAATGTCCAAAGCGCTTTTCCAGTTTCCTTGGCAACTGCGAGCATTTCTTGTGCACTCACAAAGGGAAATTGTGTATTGCGATTGGACGGGACTACCAAAATCGGCTCCATAACGACCACCCGTGTCACGCCGTCCAGTTTTTTAATATCTTCTAGTACACTCTGATTGTAGGGCGTGTGCTGCTTGATGTTTAAAAGGCCTTTCCCATTTACTGTAGATACGCTGGTACCCTCATTTTTTTCAAACAAAGATACCAAGTGGTTTTTTAACTGTTGGTTGTGAACCTCGTCTAAGTCGGTACGTACAATCAATTCATAGCAGTCACCTACAATCGAAACCTCAAACCCATCAATGGCAAGAAGCTTTACCGTGCCACCCCCAGTGGAATCAGAATAGACCACCACTTTTTCTCCCACGGTGTTTTCCAACGTTAAATGAGAAATATTGGGCACTACAGGGGGGAAATCACTAATGAAAAAATCAACCTCAACGTTTGCTTTTTTTGCTTCATTGAACGCATCTCGTAAGCGAGGGTCTTCAGGCCGTCGCCCCAAGAGGCCATTTACATATCCCATGTCGGAGCGCTGTCCCTTGTACATCAGCGTGTATGCGCCATCTTTTGCAAACTCAATAGTACACTTTTTCAGTGTGCCAGGCAAAAGCTGTTGAGATAGATAGCCAATTCTGGAAGGACCGCAAGTGTGTGAGCTAGATGGACCAATCATAGTAGGACCTACGATGTCATTGAAAATGCTTGGATTTTGTCGTATCATAATGAAATTCCCCTTTTCAATTTAGTGAAATTTGCCAAGTTCATACTTCCATTATAAACATGGGTATAATCTTTGTCAACTTCGCAATTTATACAAAAAATTACATTATTTTTGTGTGTTAAATCAAGAAACACAATTTATCCTTTGATTTAAAACTTATTATTTTTCAAATAAATGAAATATTGCATAGTGTATTTTTCATTTATTTGAAAATAATTCGGACAGAATCATCCGCGTGCAGATTAAAACTAGTAGCATTTTGCACCACTGTTTCACACCGTATTTTTATTGGTAAATCTATCCCCTTTTGCAATGCCAGATTTACTACCCCTTGTCTTTCTCTTGCTTCTTGTGATATAATAATTGCAAAACGATTATTATATTTGATTTTAACACATACAAATCACCCACACTTGGCCAAATAAACCAGTTGAAACTTTTGTATATTTGGTATATAATATTCTTTAATTTACGTTCATTGAGGTGAGTATATGGTATCCAATATTGGTCAAAAAATCAGAGCACTGCGCAAAGAAAAAGGCATCACTTTATCGGAACTTTCAACAGCAACAGACCTTTCTATCGGCCTTCTAAGCAATTTAGAGCGCAATATGTCAAGCCCCACGCTGGAAAATATACAACGCATTTGCGAAGCGCTCAATCACTCTTTAATTACACTGCTTGAAAACAACAGTATGCCCACCCGTGTTGTGCGCGCCAATGAAAGAAACATTGTATTTGACGAGGAGAAAAAACTCCGTTATGAATCCGTTATATTTGGTCCTAATTGCTTGGACGGATTATTTATCACGCTAGAACCCAATTGTCATATTGATAGAGAATGGACTCATGGCTATGATGAGTTAGGCTTAGTGTTGGAAGGTTCTATGCTGATTACTATGGAAGGGACTCAACTTTTGATGGAAAAAGGGGATTCCGCCTATATTAAGGCGCAGACAAATCACGGCTTAGGCAACCCCAGTGATTTGCCTTGTATCAGTTATTGGGTGCGCCAGCCATCCATTGACCATGTGTGATTCTCTTAGCAGACTTATCGGTGGATATGAATCTCTAGCGAAAAATAAGGCACAAGTCGCAAAAAGGCTCACAGGTCACATCCCAAGTGGTGGGGTGTGACCTGTGAGCCTTTGGTTTGATTTGATTTAAGCGGTGGGTTCTGCAGTGGTGTCAGCCAGTGCGGTTTCGATGAGGCCTAGCACGAAGTCTCGCCGGGTCAGCTTTTTGCCAGTGCGTGCAGTCTCCAGTTCGAGGTGGGATTTGATTTTCTGGAATAACTCCTCGCTGATTTGGAATGCCATCGTTCTAGTGTTTGCCATGTTGGTACCGACCTTTTCTTTTTTTGTGTAGTAGTCGGTGACACTAGGTGATGTACTGTGCGGTGGTGAGGCCGCTGACCTCTCGGTTCTGGCTGATTTGCTCGTGGAGTTCGATGGGGATTTGTGCGCATAGGTTTTTAGTTTCCATAGTGGCTGACCTCCTTGTTTGGTGATTCGCTATCGCGCAACTAAGCCTAAAGTCTATGGAAAGCTATTCACTAGAACCACCAAAGAAGCGCCCCCAACTTCGTGGAAAACCAACAGAACGAAAAAAACCCTAGATTCTGGTTAAAAACCGAAAATCTAGGATAATTTTGATGTATTGATATGGTTGTTGAGGCGAAAGAGATGCAGAAGAGGGGTTCGACTCCCACCAACTACGTCTTTTGCCTGTTTGCATCCATTTTCACGTTAAAATTTTTTCACGAGAGACAGGCGATTTCATCTGAACTTTTTCGATGTATTTATCGCAGTCTTCTCTACTAAAATGCGAAAACACCACACTCTCGTGTGGTGTTTTCTGTGGCGCATCTTTTTTGGCCACTAAGTTTGCCCTTACGGCATAATTGCGACAAATGAAAAAAGCCAGTCATATCAAGGGTTTCAGCCATTTCACATCTATAAACAGGTGCTATTTTGGGTGAAAATCACTCACTATTTTGACCCCTCAAATATTTTTGCTACATATGCGACAAATACCCAAACAGCTACAACTAAATACATTATGAAATAAGGTCAAGGAAACTTGGCCTTATTTTTATGCCCAAAATCATGAATCTTATGGAGGATTTATTATGCTTGCAAAAACCATAGCCATTGCGATGCAAAAAGGTGGCACAGCTAAAACACTAACAACTGCCAGCCTTGGCATCGGATTGGCACAGGAGGGAAAGAAAGTCCTATTAGTTGAGTGTGACCCACAGGGGTCGCTTTCCATCAGCTTGGGGCACCCTCGCCCCGATGATATGCCCACCACGTTGGCAACATTGATGGGGAAAGTCATTCAAGACGAAATCATTGCCCCACGAGAGGGCATCCTTGCTCACACGGAAGGGGTGGATTTACTCCCTGCCAACATTGAGTTGTCTGGCATGGAAGCCTCGCTCATCAACGCCATGAGCCGTGAAACCGTTCTCAAGCAATACCTTAGCACTGTTAAGAGAGAATATGATTACATCCTGCTGGACTGCTCCCCTTCGCTGGGGATGCTCACCATCAATGCTCTTGCTGCCGCTGACAGCGTGGTCATTCCTGTGCAAGCCCAATACCTCTCTGCGAAAGGCTTGGAACAGCTCTTACAAACCGTTGCCAAAGTACGAAAACAGATTAATCCCAAATTGAAAATTGATGGGATGCTTCTCACCATGGTAGACAATCGCACAAATTTCTCCAAAGAAGTTAGTTCATTGCTTCGAGATACCTATGGTGGCAAAATCAATGTGTTTTCCACTGACATCCCCTATTCAGTCCGTGCCGCTGAAACTACCGCAGAGGGAAAAAGCATTTTTGCCCATGATCCCAAAGGTAAAGTTGCTGAGGCCTATCGATGTTTGACCAAGGAGGTATTGAAAATTGAAAAGCAAAGACAGAAAGCTAGAGCTAACGCCGCTCGATGACCTTTTTTCTACCCAAGAAAGCCGTGAAGAAGCACAGCTAGAGCGTGTACAGAAGCTACCAATCTCTCAGATGCGTCCATTCAAAGACCATCCATTCAAAGTTAAAGAAGATGATGCTATGCGGGACACAGTAGAAAGTGTAAAGCTATGATATGAAATTTACCGTTGAAGAAACCAATCTGATGTGTATTTACACCGCCGACACCCGTGAGGAGCTGATGGCCAACCTCACCGAAATGCAGGGGCATTTGCAGGAAGACGAAACCGAGCTGAAAGAATTGACCGCCAGTGTGCTCACCAAGCTGGAGAGCATGACCGATGAGGAGTTTGAGGCGGTCAAGGGAGAGCTTGTGGGGGATTTTGAGTAAGTTGTTCTCGATATAACGATAACCACTCAATATTTTCTTGAATTTAATGTGGTATAGTGCTACACTTGCTTTATAGCATAATTTGTCATTTGAGGAGGATAGCACTATGCCACTTGTAGCAGCCAAATGTACCAACTGCGGCGCATCTGTGAACGTAGATAACGCCAAAGATGCCGCAATCTGTGAATTTTGCAATACACCATTTATCGTAGAAAAAGCAATCAACAACTATAATATCAGCAATAACAACACAATTACAAACTCTGTGGTCAACATCTACGGTGGAAACTCAGAAGATTTTGTTATTCGAGCTGGTGTATTAGAGAAATATACTGGGGCATCTATAGAGGTAGTGATTCCTAATAGTGTAACATCAATTAAGTGCGATGCATTTTCCGGATGTGACGGTTTAAAATCTATCACGATTCCCGATAGTGTAACAAGTATAGACGCTCATACATTCAATTATTGCAAAAATCTCGTTTCCGTTACCATTCCTAATAGCGTGACACGCATTGGCGAGGGAGCTTTCGAATACTGCTCAAGCCTCATATCTATCGCTATCCCCAATAGTGTAACCGAAATTGCTGAATGTGCGTTTTTGGGATGCACAAGCCTTGCTTCTGTTACAATTCCTAACGGTGTAACTGAAATTGCTGAACGTGCGTTTTTGGGATGCACAAGCCTTGTTTCTATCACCATTCCCAATAGTGTGGCCAAACTCAATTTTCATGCTTTTAAAAATTGCACAAACCTTGTTTATGTCACCATTCCTGATAGCGTGACAGAAATTGAAGGGTGGGCCTTCGAAGGTTGTATAAATCTCACATCTATTGTCATTCCAGATAGTGTGCGTAAAATCGGGTGCTCTGCTTTTAGCGGATGCTCAAGTCTTACATCCATTACATTCCCTAATAGTATGAATACAGTTGAAGAAACCGTATTCCAAGATTGTACAGCGCTTACTTCCCTTAATATTCCCAATAGTGTGAGAGAGATAAAGAATGGTGCCTTCTCTGGATGCACAAATCTTACCTCTGTTATTATCGCTATTGGCGTGAGCGAGATTGGAAGAACAGTTGAGTATGTGCGTACCATTGGTGTTTTCTGCAATTGTACAAACCTTACATCTATCACCATCCCCGATAGTGTAACGAAAATTGGAGGATGTGCTTTTGAGGGGTGTACAAGTCTTGCTACCATAAATGCCGCCCCCAAATATATTCGAACGCATATTGAGGATTTCCGAGGTTCTCTGTTCTATGAACGCAAAAAAGACGGTTGCTATCTCACCACCGCCTGCATGGAGCACCAATTGGCATCCTTTGACGATAACTGCCATGAACTGACAGTGCTTCGTTCCTTTAGAGACTCCTACCTCAAATCACATCACCCAGAGGACATCCAAACTTATTATCTCACTGCACCATCCATTGTAGATGCCATCAATTCCAAAGAAAACGCAACGGCCATCTGGGCGAAAGTATATGACGAATTGATTGTGCCATCGGTGGATAGCATCCAAGGGCACAAATTAGAGCAAGCCTATACCCATTACAAAATATACGGCCTAATGCTAGGTGAAAAGTATCTAAAAAACTAAATTCCATCAATGAAATAGTAATCTGAGAGAGCCACTTCTTCGGAGGTGGCTCTTTTTTTACCCAAAATCCAAAAAAGGAGGCCAACCATGCCAACGAAACATGAACTCGCCCAGCTCTATGAGGTGAGCACCACGCAGGCCACGGCCAGTTTAGCCAACTGGACAGCCCTGCTTTCCACCGTGGGACGGCTCTACAAGTACCCGTTCCATGAACAGCTGATGATCCATGCCCAGCGCCCAGATGCCACGGCCTGTGCCGAGTTCGGGCTGTGGAACAATACCATGAACCGCTATATCCGCCGTGGCTCAACGGGAATTGCCCTCATTGACCCCACTGGGGACAGCGATAAAATTCGATATGTCTTTTACGTGAAAGATACGGGCGGACGGGAGCAATCTCGCCGCCCTGTTTTGTGGGCAATGGAGGAGTCTTACCACAAAGACGTGATGGCTCATTTGAAAGCACAGCACGATGCAGATGGCGATAACTTGCCCCTCGTCCTCGACAACATTGCGTACGATCTGGCAATGGAGTATTATGAAGATACCAAAGACGAACTGCGATATTTGGTGGAAGGTAGCTTTTTAGAAGAACTGGATGACCAAAATCTGCACTCTGCCTTCGTCAATGCCACCAGTACCAGCATCGCCTACACTTTGATGAGTCGTTGCAATTTGGATACCGAACACTATTTTGACCACTTGGACTTCGCCGCTATCTTTGATTTTAACACCAGCGCAACGGCAAACCTACTGGGCACCGCTGTCAGCGAGAAGTCTGAGCAAATCCTGCGAGAAATTGCCACCATCATCACCAAATTAGAGAGGAGCAAACAATATGAACATGACTTACACACAGAACGGGGACTATCTGATTCCCAACCTCACACTGGCCCCACAGGAGACCCCCATCGGGAAGTACGGACGGATGCGAAAGAAATTCTTGATGGAGCACCGCAAAGCGACCTTCAACCATCTGCTGATGAGCGAGAAGCTCCACCCCCATCTGGTGGAGATCGACCAAACGGCAGACAGACGGATGGAGCAGATGATGAGCGAACTGCTGGTGAAACAGCCAGCCCCCGACAAGATGAAGCACCAAATGGAGTGGGTGGGACACATGAACAATCTGAGGGCACAGGCCGAGGAAGTCATTCTGACGGAGCTGGTGTACGCTTAAATTCCAACCCAGATACCCCCATGGAGCAGTTCTCCATGTTCCTCAGTGAGGCACAGCAAATCAAAACCATACTTCATTCTGAATGGCTACGCCATTCCCACGGCTTAGGCCGTGGTGGCTCTGACGAGCCAGAATATCGTGACGACGTCCTCCAGGGACGTTCCGTCCCTCTGGGCTCTGCCCAGCCCCTCTTACGAGGGGAGAGGACTGGTATAGCGGACAGGCAGGAGCGAGTGAAATCGCCCAGCCCGTCCGCTTTTGCTATTTCTGAGGAAGAAATTGAGCATGAACTGCGTGGCGGCACTGGCTTCGTAGACGGTAGACTTCGTGTGTATGAGCTGTACCAGAGTAGCCCTACTCCCACTGATGCCATCAAGTGGCTGAAAGAGGAATACGGCTGGGGCGGTCATAGCCACACATTCCTAGACGGCTCAAGGGGCTTCGTCAACCACGAGCCATCCAAGGGGCTTATCTTCGATGTCTATGCCGAGAACAAGAAAGTCACCGTTAAATGGACTGCTGCGGAAAAGCTCCTCCGTAATCTTATCGCCACTGGCAACTACCTCACCCCAGAGGAAAAAGCCAAATATGAGGCAAAGCAAGCTGGTGTGGTGGGGCTAGAGGCCATCCCTCCAGAGCCACAAGTCACCCCAATGTGGCAGAGCTATCTGGACATTAAGCGAGACTATGCGGATGAACTTGTCCTATTCCAAATGGGCGATTTCTTCGAGGCCTACCATGCTGATGCAGAGCGTTTAGCCGAGGCAAGCAACTTGCTTCTTGCCCATCGAGACGTGAAGGGCGAGGGCACCGTCCCCATGACCGCCCTTTCCATCCATCGTCTGGAGGATATTAGAGACGATTTACTGTCCAAGGGTTTTGACCTTGTGGTGGCACCACTGAAAAATGGTGAGCGAAAGACCTCCCTGTATCACGGCAGAACAGAGGAGCCAGAGGAAGAATTTCTGGACTTTAATCCAGATGTACTGCGTGAAATGCTCCAAGAAAGTGCGGAGGAGAGCTACGCATCACCATTCATCCAGCGTGTGATTGCCAATGTAGAGGCACTGGCTCGTGAAGAAGCCCAGTCAGAACTTGCCCCTGCCCCTACCATCACCCAAGGGGACATTGACCAAGCCCTCTTAGAATGGAACGGCAGACCCAGAGGGAGCAAGTCTAGATGAGGAAGCATACCTCCAAGCCTAAGAGGAAGGGCGATGAGGGGCGGTAGCAGACCACCCATGCAGTGTGAACGCACGTCTAAAGTCACTTTGATACCACATTTTTAACTATGATGTCACTTTCATTAAGAGAAACCAATCTAAAAAAGTACCTGAATCCTACCTTTCGCATACCCATTTAAGAATAAAAATGATTTAGTCCCAGAACCAATGTCATTAAGATAAGCCTGGGTGCTACAAGAAAAACACCCAGAACCTTTTAAAAAAAGCTTGACAATTACAAAAAAATGTGCGGTCGCCTTCATTGACCAAAGTCAATGAAGGCGACCCTTGTTATTGAGCATAACGCTGATAACAAAGGAGATGCACACATGACATTCACAACAAAAAACATAAAAAGAACACTAAAAAAATCCATAAAAGCCCTTTCGCAAAACGCTGTAAAATATGCTGAAAATCCAGAAAAAGACTTCACCCGAAATAGGAAGTTACCATTTGAAAAAGTAATTGAAACAACCTTATCTCTCACAGGAAAAACACTATATGGGGAATTATCCGAACAATTCGGCATACATTCATCCTCACCTACAGTATCCGCTTTTGTGCAACAACGAAACAAAATCAAATCAACTGCCTTCGAGGATTTATTCCACCAATTTGTTGCCGAAACAAACCAACCCATCACCCACCGTGGCTACCGCCTTTTGGCTGTGGATGGCTCTAGTTTGCACGTTCCCACCAACCCAAAGGAAGTGGATTCTTACCATCAAAAGGCCAATGACTCCAAGCCTTTTAACCTTTTGCACCTCAACGCCATGTACGATATTTTGCGCAAAACCTACGTGGATGCAACGGTTGAAAAGGGTGAAAACAAGGCCTTTGCCACCATGGTGGCACGTAATCAATCAAAAGTACCCACCATTTACATTGCTGATAGAGGCTACGAATCGTACAATAATTTCGCTCATGTGCAAGAAAGAGGGCAAAAATTCCTTGTCAGAGTGAAGGATTCTGCTTCACGCAACGGTATTTGTCACGGATTATCTTTGCCTGTTGGTGAGGAGTTTGACGTTTCACTGACGCTACACATTTCACGCAAGCAAACAGCGCAAGCCAAAAATCAAAACCTGAAATTTATCGCCCATAGTTCACCATTTGATTTTTTACCCTGCAAAACAAAGAAAAATGAAAAAATCGAGCCATATCCGTTACATATTCGCCTCGTTTGCTTTAAACTTTCTGAAAATTCTTACGAAACGGTTGCCACAAATTTGGATAAAAGTGAATTTGATTCTGCTGCCCTCAAGGATTTGTACGCCAAGCGATGGGGTATCGAAACGTCCTTCCGCTCTTTGAAATTCACCGTCGGATTGCTGTATTTTCACAGCAAAAAGACGAAGCTTCTTCTTCAAGAAATCTTCGCCAAGTTGATTATATACAATTTTACACAGTTGATAACCTCGTGCATTGCTGTAAAAAAAGTTACCAGAAAGCGGGTTTATCAAATAAATTTCGCTGTTGCCACTCAAATTTGTCGTAAATTCTTTGGGAAGAATGTACCCGTCGCCGAAGTTGAAGCCTGCATCGCAAAAAACCTAACACCCATGCGAAATTTGCCCTCAAACCCACGCAAGCGACGCAACACGAACCCCAGAACCGACACCTCTTTTTTCTATCGCTTGGCGTAATGCCACGTTATAAGGACAAGCAAGCAGATTGAAAAATCTGCTTGCTTGTCCTGCGCATTTTTAGATTCCGATGATTTTTTATTAGCTGTTCTTGCGTTTCAATAGCTTAACTTAATGACATTGGTCCCAGAACACACCCACCACGAGCGACCAACGGAAGTTCCTGCGATGTAAGCCACGCAGGGCGAACTTTATGTTAGAAGCTGAACTTTAGTCTGATATTTCTCTTTGAATCTCAATATTCATATCCGTATCAGAGTAAATTTTCTGGTTGATAAACCTACAGACAGTAAAAGAGGTGGTGGAATCTTTGATTTCCTGAAAATTTTCTGTGAAACGATTGGTAACAAAAGAGGAAAAAACACCTGATGGCACAGAAATTGTTACATTTTTCACTGATTTCCCCACCTCTAAAAAGAGGTATCCTTTTATTTCATTTTTACAGACTTTGCGAAATAAAATCCCTTCTTCCACTGAGGTAGAAGTCGAAAATAGTATTTGTTGCTTCTGAATCAGTTCACTTCGTAATTTTTCGTAATCTCCCAAACGAAAGCTAGAAAAAGGAAAATCAATATAAATAAAGTGTCGTTTCTTTAAGGTTTTACTGTAAACATTAGTTGATTTGATGATATTCTCCGTTTCTTCAAGGTGAATTGCCATGCTCTCCATGAGATTTAACTGATGTTTCACCTTTTTCTGCTTTAATTTTGCTATTTCTATCCCTTTATCTAATATCGTTTCTAGGTTGAGAGAGCCGTTTTCATCAAAATGCCCCTTAAACTCTTTCAGAGGAATATCCATATCCACACAGATGGAAATAAAATCCAAAAGAAATAATTGCCTGTGTGCATAATAGCGATAGTTGGTGTTTTCATTGATGTGTGCTGGTTTCAATATCCCAAGTTTTTCATAATATCGTAACGAACCAACACTTAAACCAGTTAATTTGCACACTTCTCCTACAGAAATATATTGTTCCATAAATTTCTCCTTTTTTCAAAAAAGTGCTCGACTCGACTACTATAGTCGGGTGTATACTATGATTGTAGCATAAATAAATATATTTTGTCAAAGGCTTTTAGAAGTGAAACAATTCAAAAGAATTGACTTAGGAGCAAAAAAATGGAGTGGAAATAATGAAAAATAAATTAGAAAACACGCAAAAAGAAGAGGTCACTGACAGCACGAAGGACAACGACTATGGAACAGCTTCCATCTCTAGTCTTTTCCTGAAAGTAGTGCTTCCCTCGATGATTGCAATGCTTATCACTGGGATACAAGGTGTCATTGATGGTCTGTTTTTGGGGAATTACATGGGCGATAGTGCCATGGCAAGTGCCAATATTGCTTCCCCTTTTTTGCAAATTCTCATGGGAATCACCATGGTTATCAGCATTGGTGGTACGGCTTTTATCAGCAGAACTTTGGGTGTCAACGATTTGTCTAAGGCACAAGATATTTTTAAGTCTTGTTTTATTGCACTATCCGTCAGTTCTATTTGTATCATACTATCTGCATGGTTTTACAGTGACCATTTTGCGATTTTATTTGGTGCAAGTGATACATTGTTGCAAGGAGCAAGTGACTATATCCGTGTAATTGGGATATTTTCACCTTTTGTGATGTTTTATGTGTTATTTGCCTTTACAAACCGTGTCATAGGTAAACCACACTTATTGCTCATGGCTAGTATTGCTTGTGTTGTGGCAAATATTACGCTGAACTATCTGTTTATCGCCGTTTTACAGCTAGGTATGATAGGAGCAGGACTTGCCACAGGACTTTCATACTCTTTAGGATTTCTCATCAATCTAAAGCCAATATTATCTAAAAACACTGTTGTGAATGTTTTTAATGGCAGATTTCACTGGAAATTGCTTGGTGTTCTCCTGTTTAACGGTTCTTCTGAGGGGATAACATCTATCTCCACAGCAATAAGTGTCTGGGTTTTTAACCTAACTTTCATGTATTATTACGGAGATTCAGGAGTGGCTTCCTTTACCATTGTGAATTATATTGCTCAATTTACCACCACATTACTCTTTGGCATGGGTGAAGGTGTAACACCCATCATCGCTTATCATTATGGAGCAAATTTACAAGAAAGAATTGAGAAAACTATGAAATTCGCTGTGTTAGGTAACTTTTTAGTTGGGATTTGTTCTTGTTTGTCCGTCCAAATTTGGGGCGAAGCACTCATTAGATTATTTGCAGACGGAAATGGAGAACTGATTTCAATGACCCTATCAGGGGCAAAAATATATGCACTTTCATTCCTACTTTCTGGATTTAATATCCTTATTTCTGCTTATTTTACAGCAAAAGGCGATGCGATAAACTCTGTGATTGTGTCCTCTAGCCGAGGACTTGTCTTTATTTTAATTGGAATTTTCACTTTGCCATCTTTCTTTGATTTCACTGGAGTGTGGTTGGTTGTTCCTTTTGCCGAAGTAGTAACACTGGGAATTATTCTGTATTTACTTTCTAAACAGAGTAAAACTATAGAAAAACAGAGTTAAAAAGTCTTTATCTAATAAAATCAAAAACGATAATTTTTTCAAGCCTTTACTGATTTTGTGTCGGTAAAGGCTTTTCTATGCAAAGAAAACGAAACTATCAAATAAAAGGAGTCCTGTAAATAAAAGTCAAGCCCTAAAATGAAAAAATCTCACAAAAATTGTGAGATGACAAAGCAGGCATAACAAAACAGGCCAGAGAAAGAAGGTGTAATCACTGACCTGAAAAACTATGAAATTAGCGTCACTTAGCCCTCGCTGGCGGTCTCCAGAGCCAGCATACACTCCTTGACCCGAGCGTAATAAATCCGCAGGAACTTGTTCTGTGCGGCCGTCATGTAGACGTAGTAGGGCTTGCCCTCGGCACGTTTCTTGTCTATGAACTGGTACACCGCCTCGTCCTCAGGCTTCTTCTTGACGTAGGTAGACACCACCTGAAACAGCGTTTTGCGCAGGTGGGGCGAGCCACGTTTGGTGGTCTTTCCGCCTTGAGAGGTCTGCTTGCCTGACTGGTTGACCGACGGATCCACCCCTGCAAACGCCACAATGGAGCTGCGGTGGGCGAAGCGACGCACATCCCCAATCTCCGCCATCAGCTGTACGCCAGTGGCCTCGCCTACGCCGTACATCGCCATGACGGTGTCGTACTCGGGCAACTCTTTAGCCATGCGGTTCATCTCGATTTTCATCTCAGAGAGGGTTTCTTTGGAGGCTATGAGTTGCTTGGCCGCCGTCACAACCAACAATTTTGCGTAGTCGTTTTTGGGCAGAGTGACAATCATTTTCTGGGTTTTTGCGTAAATTTCAGCCGCCTTTTTGGGTTGAAAATGGTACCCCTTTCGCTTGCACCATTTTTGATAGCGGTCTGTGAAGGACTTTTCGCTGACGGTTGCAATGCAGTGACAGTGCCAAAATGTAGCCAAAAAATCAATCCACTTGACATGACCATCCTTGCGCTCAGGACTAGAAAACAGCTCGTTGACGCCTGGAAAGGTCTTATCCGAGAGAGAAATTAGGTTGTTTTGCAATGAAACAATGGTTTTCATGTACAAATTGTACTGCCGTGTGCAGAGCTTTAATTGTTGTCGTATGGTTTCCATAGGTGTATGTTCTCGCAAATCCACCCAATTGTCAAGCCCGTATTTTGCGATTTTTAGGGCATCGGCTTTGTCGGTTTTAACCTTGCGGATGGAGCCACCACCGCTCTGCTTGATGAGTAGTGGGTTGAGAATGCTGACGTAGATACCGTGCTGGCTCAGTGTCTGGGCGACTGGTTCGTGGTAACGACCAGTGGCCTCCATGATGACACGGGTGTCCGCACCCAACGCAAGAATTTCCTGCGCCAGTACGTCGATGCTGTGGCTGTCGTGCTGGTAAGTACGAGGTGGGAGCGCCACCTCACCCATAGGCCGCAGGGCGGCTACCACGCTGAATTCTTTGGAAATATCGATTCCGACTGCGTTCATATTGTTTCCTCCATGTATTTTGATTAGGCATTCCGCTTTCTTCGCTGCTTGTTCAATCTCCTGAGTGACACGAACGCACCAGTCTTGGTGGCACAACCTGCGCAAATCGAATGCTGCGAACGAGAGAGGCGGCTGGCGGACTCCTTTGCGGGCGTGTAAGCCCTCGGAAAACAGAGCCAGACCTGTTCTCTCCCATTCTAACAGCTTAGGCAACAAAAAGACAAAAGACACGGCTGGCAGCCGTGCCTTAAACCTTAATTTATATTGTAGGAGGGAAACCAATGCCACCCATAAAACACCCAGAGAGAGCCAGATGACAAGAAAGCAGACTTACGACTCACAGGCCTATGGTGAAGATACAGGCGGTCTGTTGGTCTCCTTCAAGTTCCTCATGGCAGAGTATTATAGCAAGGACTTGTCCCAGAAAATCACCTCTGCTGCTCGTGAACGGATGAAGCGAGGGGAACGTATTTCCAAGCGATGTGCCTTTGGTTATCGCAAAGAGGGCAACAATCTGGTGCTCGATGAGGCCACTGCTCCCACGGTGCAACGTATCTTCCAGCTTGCCCAGCAAGGCGAATCTACCAGAAGCATCGTGCAAACCCTCTATCGTGAACAACGCCCCATTCCAACTGTGTGCCGTGGAGAAAAGAAATCGGATGATATGTCTTGTATTTGGACAGCCTCAGTTTTGAGTAAAATCCTCCAAGATGAACAATATCTCGGCACCTATATCGCAGGTACAACCAAGGTTGAGAGCTTTGGCACCAAACGTCGAGTGCCAACTCCAGAGAGTGAATGGATCAAAATTCCCGACCATCACCCAGCCATTATCCCTCAAGCACAATTTGATATGGTACAAGCAATTTGGAAACAGTCTGGTAAGCCCAGAGGAACATCGACGCAGTCCGTTGCTAAGCCCACATCACCTCTGCGTGGTAAAGTCTATTGTGGGCACTGTGGACACAAGCTCCACCAGTGCAATGGTAAAACGAAAACCTTCAACTGTAAATTTGCAGGTCGTTTTCCAGATAGGCTTTGCTATAAGCTCAAAGTAGCCATCAATGACCTTGAAGCACAGGTGTCACAAGTGCTGGCCAATCGAAGAAACAATCAGCTTGCCATACCAACACCTGAGCGTGATACCGATTCCAACGATGTAGCTCAATTACTCTACGAATCTTTCGTAGCTGGGGAAATCGATGCCCAGACCTATCAATCGCAAAAAGCAATCATCGACAAGCCTCAAAGCAAACAAAAAGAGCACAGCTCTCAAACAGAAAGCTATACTCTAACGGAAGCGGTTAAAAAGGTATTCTATTTTCCCGACGGACACATTGAAATACAATGGAACGAGACCTAAACAAAGACATACGGCATGTTCACAACATTTGTCGCAAACATGCCGTATGGGTTTGGTACGCCCGACTGGGTTCGAACCAGCGACCTTCAGAGTCGGAGTCTGACACTCTATCCAACTGAGCTACGGACGCGTATATTAGAATCTGCTTTTTACGGCAGCAGTCTACTTTGTGATTTTAGTAGTCTAGCAGTAGTCTTTCGGTGTTTTTGAAAATCACAAAACAAGGAAACACTAGACATAGCAGGGGTTTGCAGAATTTATGTGTTACACGCTGCCGCCCGTGTGGTCGTCCAATACTCTATCGGAATCAGTTCCAAGTGAATAATTGACGCTTTAATAGTATAGCAGACCGCATTCCATTTGTAAAGCCTATCATGAAATTTTTTTGCCTCCATAGATTGTTAAAAAGTTTGACAAGTCGAGGATTTTGATATATAATTTATACATGATTACTACGATATATACAATCGTTACTTAAACTGATAAATTGGAGTGTGAATTTTTTGAAAAAGGATAATATTTCCGATGCGGTTATCCGCCGACTTCCCCGTTATTACCGCCAGTTGACCGACCTGTGCAACCAAGGTATCGTCCGTATTTCTTCCCAATCTTTAGGACAAGAAATGGGTATCACCGCTTCCCAAATCCGCCAAGATTTTAGCTGTTTTGGTGAGTTTGGTCAACAAGGCTATGGCTATCACGTGGAAGAATTACGCCGTGAAATTGGACAAATTCTCGGTGTAGACAAAGATCACCATCTCATCATGATTGGCGTTGGTAACTTAGGCCACGCTTTGTTGCAAAACTTCCCTTTCGCCCAAACTGGTTTCACCGTAGATGCCGCTTTCGACGTGGCTCCCAACTTAATCGGCACCATGATCAACAACGTACCTGTCTATGCCATGGCCGACTTGGCTGGCTTTATCCGTGAACACAAGGTGGATGTGGTGGTTTTGACCGTTCCCCAATCTGTGGCACAAGATATGGCCACAAGCCTCATTGAAATGGGCATCAAAGGCTTTTGGAACTTCACCAATGTGGAGTTGGCCTCTGAATTTCCCGAAGTCAAATTTGAAAACATTCACTTTGCCGACAGCCTGCTAACCTTGAGTTATCGGGTAGAAAATCCATAATGCCTATGAAACTACCCAAAAAACCTGTATTTTTGGTGCTCAGTGTTGCTTTTTTGATGGTAATGGCTTCTGCCGTAGGCGGCGATATTGCCGATCCCCTCATTTCCCTGTCCTACTTGACTGGCGACTATACCACCAAGATTACACAGGAACTGGAAACCGCCCTTGATACCGCTGAGCAGGTTATTTTAGATGGTATTGATGCCCAAATTGACGGCTCTGCCCTCACCCAAGACACTGCCTCCACTTGGACCGAAAGCCGCCTCAAACAAGGGGATGTCCTCACATTGCCCACTGGTGGTAATGTGCTGGTTTTGGCTGGCGATGCTCAAATGAACATCACCACTGGCACCGTGGTCAACGTCACCACTGGCGCAGAAATTGCCTCTGGCTCTGCCCTCCTTGCCAACAACCGCTACATGGCTGTGGAAGACACCGTAGCCACGTGCACTATCACCTCTAAAACCGCTGTGGTCACCTACCAAGGCCCCTACGGCTTCACCTATTCTGACAGCATCGATTACAATGCCATGGCACAAGGTTTGAAAGACTTAAGCTTGTTTAAAGGCAGCTTCACTGGATATGGCGATGGGTTTGATTTGGAAGTGGCCCCCACCCGTGTGCAGGCGTTGATTATGTTCATCCGTGTGCTAGGTGAAGAAGACCAAGCCTTGGCTTGGTCTGGCACCACGCCCTTCACCGACATTGCCACAGGCTCTCTCAACGAACAATACGTGGGCTATGCCTATGAAAACGGCTACACCAACGGCTATACTACCACCACTTTTTTACCCAATGTGGACATCAGCGCCACCCAATATGCTGAGTTTTTACTCCGTGCCATGGACTATCGCACCGCTGGTTCCTCTGACGTTTCCACGGCCTTGACAGAAGCCCAAAGCATTGGTATGTTGCCCGCTACACAGGTGGAAACCTTGACCAGTACCACCTTCTTACGTGCCGACTTGGTCAGCGTGTCCTTTGACGCACTGGCCACCCAATTGGCTGACGGGTCAGGCACCTTGGCACAGCGTCTGATTTCCCAAGGTATTTTCACCAACGCCACCTACCAAAACGTTCTTTCTCAAATTCAGTAACACATTTAAGAAAATCACATACTATGGAGTGAGACCGCATGACGGTCAACGTTTTATAGGAGGATTTTCTTATGTATAACAATGGTTTTTTTGGTGGTAACTGCTGTTGGATCATCATCGCCATCATCGTGATTGTCTGTTGCTGTGGCAACGGCGGCGGTTGCGGTGGTTACGATAACTGCGGTTGCGGTTGCGAACGTCGTTGCAACGATCGCTGCTGTGAACCCCCCTGCTGCTAAGCCAACATAACAACAGCCCCTCTGACGTAAAGTCAGAGGGGCTGTTTCCATTTGCCATTATTAAGGATGCACTTAATTTTTACGCTTTTTTTCAGTTTCGCAATAGGCGCAACGATAGGTGTGCTTTTCTACGTCGTTGAGCAGGAAAATGGCATCTAGGCCAGATTCTGCCACGGTGATACAACGGGGGTTTTTACAATGAATCACGTTCACCAGTTTTTGGGGTGGGCTCAGCTTTTCCTTGCGCAAACGCTTGCCATCACGGATGATATTCACGGTGATTTCAGGGTCAATATACCCCAAGACTTCCAAATCCACATCCAGAGGAGAGTCGATTTTGATGATGTCTTTTTTGCCTTGCTTGCCAGAGCGAACATTTTTAATAATCGCCACACAGCAGTCCAGCTCGTCCAGCTTTAAATAGCGGTAAATATCCATGGATTTACCAGCTTTGATATGGTCAAGCACCACACCATTTAAAATGCTATCAATATTCATGCTCTCTCCTCCTTATGCGTCCAAGCCCAACAGCTTACAAATCAGCGCCATGCGAATAAACTTGCCGTTTTTCACTTGGTTCCAATAGCAGGCACGGGGGTCAGAGTCCACTTTCACATGGATTTCGTTGACACGGGGCAGGGGATGCAAGATGCACAAATCAGATTTAGCATCTGCCAATTTGGGCATGTCCAACACATAGGTGTCTTTCAAGCGGATGTAATCGGCTTCGTTGAAGAACCGTTCCCGTTGGACACGGGTCATGTACAGCACGTCCAGTTCAGGCATGGCTTCTTCCAAGCTGGCGGTTTCTTCGTAAGCCAAACCTGCACGACCCAAGGTGCCTTCGGTGATGTAAGAAGGCATTTTCAGCTCCTCTGGAGAGATAAACACAAAGCGGATACCAGTTTGACGTGCCAGCGCGTTCACCAGAGAGTGGACGGTGCGCCCGAACTTCAAGTCACCGCAAAAGCCCACGGTCAAGTTGTCCAGACGACCCTTTTCACGCTGAATGGTCAGCAGGTCGGTGAGGGTTTGGGTGGGGTGATTGTGACCGCCGTCCCCAGCGTTGATGATGGGCACAGTGGCAAACTGTGCGGCGGCATAGGGTGCGCCTTCTTTGGGGTGGCGCATGGCGATGATGTCAGCGTAACAGCTGACGGTGCGGACGGTGTCGCCCACGGTTTCGCCTTTGGTGGCAGAGCTGGAAGAGGCCTCAGAGAAGCCCAGCACTGTGCCGCCCAATGCCAACATGGCAGACTCGAAAGACAGACGGGTACGGGTGGATGGCTCGAAAAACAGCGTTGCCAGTTGCTTGTTTTTGCACACTTCGGTGTATTTTTCGGGATGGTCAATCATGTCACCTGCGGTGGCAATCAGACCATCGATTTCTTCAACGGTTAAATCAACAATGTCAATGAGATTACGTACAGACATTTTTATTTCCTTTCTAAATATCCTCATTGTAGATGACGAGGCTGTAGGGACAGGGCTGAGCCTGCCCCCTTGGGTATGCCCCTGTCCGTGTTCAATCAAGCACGCAGGTACCCAATGCGGACAACCGCATACCCCAGGGCACCTTCTCTTGCCCGTTGGGCAATTCACCTTGAGGGTTGTCCCTATGTTTATTTCTAGGCCTCGTTAAATATAATTGGGAGTTCTAAATTATCCGATCCAGCTTTCGTCGGAGGGGTTATTGCGGAACTTCTTCAAACGGTCAATATCTTCAGTTTTGATATAGCCTTCTTCCGCCGCCACTTCGCTGAGGGCGTCCAAGTTGGACAAGCAGTGGCAGGTCACGTTGGCAGCGGCCAAGCGGTCCACGCTTTTTTGCATGCCATAGGTGAAAATGGCCACGATGCCCAGCACGTCAGCGCCGGCTTCACGCAGTGCGTCCACCACTTCGATACAGCTACCGCCAGTGGACAGCAGGTCTTCTACGACGACGACCTTTTGACCTTTTTCCAGCTTGCCTTCGATTTGGTTGCCACGACCGTGGTCTTTGCTACCAGAGCGGACATAACCCATGGGCTTGTTCATCAGATGACCGCAGATGCCAGCGTGGGCAATGCCAGCGGTGGAGGTGCCCATCAGCACTTCGCAGTCGGGATAGTTGGCTTCAATCAAAGACACCAAGCCTTCTTCCACTTGGGTGCGGACAGCAGGGGCCGTGAGGGTCAAACGGTTGTCGCAGTAAATGGGGCTTTTGATGCCGCTGGCCCAAGTAAAAGGTTGGTCAGGGCGGAGAAAAACAGCTCCGATAGACAGAAGCCCTTGGGCAATGGTACGTTCGAGTGACATAGTGGTGTTCTCCTTTAAAATAGTATTATGAAACTTCTATATGGTCATAATGCCTCATCGGGACACGGGCGACCACAGGTCGCCCCTACAGTTCCGTGTATCCACAATTTTATTGATTTGGTTTCGTAGAGACAGGGCTTGACCGTTCCCTACAAATTCTAAAATATTATAACGACGTTTACCGTGGCTTACACCCCAACAAATTCCTGCATGGCTTGGGTGTAGGCGGCTACGGGGTCGGGGGCTTGGGTGATGGGGCGACCCATGACGATGTAGTCACAGCCAGAGACGGCGGCTTTTTCTGGGGTCATGATGCGCTTTTGGTCGCCTACGTCCCCACCTGCGAAGCGGATACCGGGGGTGATGGTCATGAAGTCTGCGCCGCAACCTTCTTTCACAATGGCAGCTTCCAGAGGAGAGCAGACCACGCCGTCTAGGCCAGATTTGTTGGCATTTTGGGCATAGTGCATGACAGTGTCAGCCATGGGGGTATCGATGAGCAGGTCACGCTTCAAAGTCTCAGCGTCGGTGGAAGTCAACTGGGTGACGGCAATCAGCAGAGGACGGGTGCCATCAGCACGGGTCAAGCCTTCCAGTGCGCCAGCCATCATGTCGCAAGCGCCAGAAGCATGGACGTTGACCATGTCCACATCCAAGTTAGACAGGACGCTCATGGCACGCTTGACGGTGTTGGGGATGTCGTGAAGCTTCAAATCCAAGAAGATTTTGTGGCCTCGGGCTTTGATTTCTCGCACCATTTGGGGGCCTTCTGCATAAAACAATTCCATGCCGATTTTCACGAAGGGCTTTTGGGTTTGGCCTTGGAATTTATCCAAAAAAGCCATGGTTTCGGTGCCAGTGGGGAAGTCCAATGCGATAATTACGTCTTTTCCGCTCATGTGTGTGCGCCTCCTGTTAATTCTGAAATATTCGTCACGCCCAGTGATTCACAGACGCTGGGCAGGTTCTCGATGATGGTTTTGCAAGCGTAGGGGTCTTTCAAGTTGGCGGCACCCACTTCAACAGCGGTGGCACCAGCCAACATCATTTCTGCCACGTCACGTGCCGTGGACACACCACCGCACCCGATGATGGGCAGTTTCACAGCTTCGTACACGTCCCACACCATCCGCAGTGCCACGGGGAACACCGCGGGGCCAGACAAACCGCCAGTGCGGTTGGCGATGATGGGCTTGCGTTTTTGCAGGTCAATCCGCATACCCAAAAGGGTGTTAATCAGGCAAATACCGTCAGCACCGCCAGCTTCGCAAGCACGGGCAATCTCGGCAATGTCGGTGACGTTGGGGCTCAGCTTCATGAACACAGGCTTGGTGGTGACGGCTTTGACAGCACGGGTCACTTCCTCTGCCAATTTGGCATCAGAACCAAAGTTTTTGCCACCAGCGTGGAGGTTGGGGCAACTGATGTTCACTTCCAAAATACCCACCTCAGGGCAAGCGTCCAGCTTGCGACAGTTGTCGGCATATTCGTCCAGAGAAAAACCACCCACATTGGCAACCAGAGGGCCAGCAAACCGCTGTGCCATGGCAGGGATTTCGTGAGCAATGACGGCTTCGATGCCGGGGTTTTGCAAACCCACAGCGTTGAGCATACCAGCAGGTGCCTCAGCAATGCGAGGCAGTGGGTTGCCCATGCGAGGCTCCCCAGTGGTGCCTTTGAAGGAGAAGCTACCTAGTACATTTAAGTCGTAAAATTCAGCAAATTCCTTGCCAAAACCAAAGGTACCAGAGGCAGGAATGATGGGGTTTTTCAATTCTACCCCACAGAGGGATACAGCTAGATTTACCATACCAGTTCCTCCTTATATAAAATGGGGCCGTCTTTGCAAATCCGCTTGTAACCGCCCTTGACAGCGGTGGTACAGCCCACGCAAGCGCCAAAACCGCAAGCCATACGGGCTTCAAAGCTGAATTGACCATCGGTCAATTCAGCCAGACCATCCACGGCTTTTAGCATGGGGGTGGGGCCACAGACGAAGGCATAGTTGCCCTCTGGACAGTGCTCCGCCGCCGCCGTGGTCACATAACCTTTGGTGCCCACGGTGCCATCTTCGGTGGCCACATAGAACTTACAACCCAAGGCTTCAAATTCGTCCTTGTACAGCACGTCAGCGCCAGTGCGGAAGCCAGCAATCACAGTGGGCACGGTGCCAGCTTCTATCATGCGCCGAGCCAAGCCATACATGGGGGCAAGCCCAATGCCACCGCCCAACAAAATGGGGGTACCATCGCACAGGGCAGGGTCAAAGCCGTTGCCCAAGCCAGAGAGCACGTCAAACTTGGTGCCAACGCCCATGGCCACCATCTCAGCGGTGCCTTCCCCTGCCACACGCACCAAAATGGTGCAGGTGTCCTCCGTCCAATCACAGATGGAGATAGGGCGACGGAGGTAGCGTTCGGGCAGTTCGATGTTGATAAACTGCCCAGCCGCGGTGATGTCAGAAGTGTCACCGCTGAACACCATTTCATAGGTGTCGTGGGTCAAGGGGCGAGAGGATTTCAGGGTAAAAATTTGCTTACTCATGCCTTGTCCTCCTTATTATATACGATTTTGCCACCACAGATGGTCATGGCAATGTCGGCGTTTACATCCCAGCCTTCAAAGGGGGTTGCTTTGCCCATAGAAATGCCGTTTTCACCATAAATGGTATAAGGTGCGGTCAAATTCAGCACCGTCAAATCCGCCACAGCGCCTTCTGCGATGGTGCCGCCTTCTAAACCGAAGATGCGACAAGGGTTGACGGTGAGGGCATCGACGACCGTTTTCATAGGCACTTTCCCAGTCTCCACCAAATAGGTATAAACCGTGGCGAAAGCGGTTTCAATCCCCACCACGCCATTAAAACTGTTGGTGAAGTCGCCACACTTTTCATCGTGGCTGTGGGGGGCATGGTCGGTGGCGATGCAGTCGATGGTGCCGTCTACCAATCCAGCCACCAAAGCGTCACGGTCTGCCGTGCCACGGATGGGGGGATTCATTTTATACCGACCTTCATTTTTGATATCGTCGTCGGTCATGATTAAATAGTGAGGGCCAGTTTCGCAGGTGACGGGCAAGCCTTTGGCCTTGGCCTGACGAATCACCTCCACGCTTTCCTTGCAGGACAGGTGGCAGATGTGGTATTGGCAACCCGTTTTTTCCACCAGTTCCAAATCACGGGCAATTTGCCCCCATTCACTTTCAGCGCAAGCGCCTTCAAACCCATGGGCTTTGGCAAAGTTGCCAGGGTGAACGGTGATGCACCCTTCTAACAGGCTTTCGTCCTCGCAGTGTGCCACAATGGGCTTGCCAGCGGTCTTGGCGATGGTCATTGCTTCTTCCATCATAGCGGTGTTTTGCACCCCTCGACCATCGTCGGTGTAGCCCAACACAAACGGTGCCATGGCGGTCAAATCTGCCAAGGTTTCCCCCTTTTGCCCCACGGTGATGGCACCATAAGGGTAGACACGGACGGCGGCATCTTTTTCAATGATGTCCAGTTGGACTTGGAGGCTGTCCATGCAGTCGGGCACAGGCTTCAAATTAGGCATGGCCCCCAAGCCAGTGTACCCACCTCGTGCGCTGGCAGCGGTGCCAGTGGCAATGGTTTCCTTATAAGAAAAGCCCGGTTCACGAAGATGCACGTGGACATCAACGAAACCCGGAACCAAATGGAAACCCGTTATATCAATGACAGAAAACCCTTCTTTGGGAAGGGAGGAACCAATGGAAATAATCTGCCCATCCGCAATGGCAACATCTAAAGGTTGAAACTGTCCATCATGCCAAACATGACCGTTACAAAGCAAACTCTTCATACTCTTCTCCTCTCTAAATCGCCCTATTTTCAACACATTATCATAGCGGAAAACAGGGAAAATGTCAATGGGTTTTGGAAAAGTTGTTACTTGATAAATTTTTTCTATTCCAATCCCCTCTTGCATTTCCTTGGATTTTCCCGTACAATAGATGCAAACATATTTTACCCCTACTATGATATACTATATATATGGAGACAGTATGAACATTCAAATTTTTGGCTCTAGCAAATCCTTCGACTCCAAAAAAGCGGAGCGTTGGTTCAAAGAGCGGCGCATCCCCTATCAATATATCGATACCCCCAAAAAAGGTCTATCCCCACGAGAATACGAATCGGTGCGGCGCAAGGTTGGCTTTAAGGCACTGGTGAACAAAGATTGCAAGGCCTATGAGCGGCTTTTCATGGCTTACATCACCCCAAATGTGCAAGAGCAAAATCTACTAGACTACCCCGAGCTGTTTGTCACCCCCATTGTTCGCAATGGGAAAGACGCCACCGTGGGCTTTTGCCCTGAGATTTGGGAGACTTGGAAGTGAGGGAACTGTGACCCACAAACCTGTTTTACCTTTTATCAAAGCCATGACCCAGCGGTATCTGCGCCATCGGGTGGGCACCCAAAGTGCGGCGCTGGCCTTTTATTTGCTTTTTTCCATCTTCCCCTTTTTAATCTTTTTAAGCTCACTGCTGGGCTTGCTATCGCTGAACATTGAAGCCATTTTGCAAGGCCTTGCCCAACTGTTGCCCAGTGAAGTGGTGTCCATCATCGAAAGCTACCTCTATTATGTTGGGTCAAACTCCTCCGTACAGCTGTTGCTGTTGGGGCTGTTTTTCTCCTTCTACTTTCCCATGCGTGCCACCAATGTGCTCATGCGTGGGGTACGGACGGCCTATCGCTTAGGCCCACCTCTATCCCCTGTGTTCCATGTGGCAAAAACCCTGCTCTACACCTTATTGCTGTTGCTGACCATCGCCTTAACCTTAACGCTGATGACCGTGGGTGACCGCGCCTTAACCTATGCAGTCACCACCTTTGGCCTGCCTGTGGAAATCGCCCAATTATGGGTTGGTTTGCGGTTTCCCCTGTTGGCGTTGGTGATGTACACCGCCATTCACACCCTTTATGCCATGAGCCAAAACAGCCGACTACCCTTCCGCGCCTTGGCGCCAGGGGCACTGACCGCCTTGCTGGCTTGGATGTGCGTGTCGTGGCTCTATGCCTACTATGTTGACAATCTTGCCAACTACGCCCAGCTCTACGGCTCCATCGCCACCATGATTGTATTTCTCATCTGGCTCCAAATCAGCGCCACCGTCCTCTTAATGGGGGCAGAATGGAACGGCGCGTTGCAGGGAAATCATGAACAATCACCATAACCTAAACACGGCAAACTCAGCCCCCGCCCTACACGGGCTATATCGTAGGGCGGGGGCTTGCCCCCGCCGTCTCCCCCATATTTTTACACCAAACCTGAAAGGAACCACTCCCATGAACGAAAAATTATTAGAATACGCCAAAATGCTAATCCAAATCGGCTTAAACGTCCAAAAAGGACAAACCCTGATTATCTCCTGCCCTGTGGACTGCGCCTATTTTGCACGGATGTGCGCCAAGGAGGCCTATGCCGTAGGTTGCCGCGAAGTGGTGAACATCTGGGGCGACGACCAATGCAGTCGTATGCGGTTTTTGAACGCTGAGGACGATGTGTTTGACGCTGTGCCTCTGTGGCGCCGTCACCAACGCAACGACTATGCGCTGGAAAACGCGGCCTATTTGGCCATCTCTGCCACCGACCCTGAAAATCTCAAAGGCGTTGACCCCAGCCGCATTGTCCGCACCCAACAAGCTTTTGGCAAAGCCTTCACCGACTTTGACCGCCTACAAATGGACGGTGGCTTCCCTTGGTGCATCGCCTCTGTGCCTATCCCCTCTTGGGCCAATAAAGTCTTCCCTGACGCCGAGGAAGCCCAAGCCATGGAAATGCTCTGGGAAGCCATTTTCAAAACCGTACGCATCAGCGGTGATGGCACCTGCGTGGAAAAATGGAACGCACATCTTGCCACCTTGGACAAGCGGATGCACATCCTCAACGACCTTCACTTCAAAACCCTCCACTACACCAATGGCCTTGGCACTGATTTGACCATTGAACTGCCCCCCACCCACCACTGGGAATCTGGGGAGAGTAAAACCCGTTTTGGCCAGACCTTCATTGCCAACATCCCCACCGAAGAACTGTTCACCGCCCCACTGAAAAAAGGTATCAACGGCGTTGTCTACGCCTCCATGCCTTTGGTCAACGACGGCACCATCATCGATGGGTTCCACATGGTGGTCAAAGAGGGTAAAATCGTAGAAGTCCACGCTAGAGAAGGGGAAGATTCCCTGAAGGCCGCCATCTCTGTGGATGAAGGGGCTTGCTATTTCGGCGAAGTGGCGCTGGTGCCCTATGACAGCCCCATTTCCAACCAAAAAATCCTGTTCTACAACACCTTGTTTGATGAAAACGCCTCCTGCCACTTAGCCTTTGGGGAAGCCTATCCCTGCATCGAAGGCGGCCAAGACATGACCAAGGCAGAAAAAGTTGCCGCTGGCCTCAACGATTCCATCACCCATGTGGACTTTATGATTGGCACCGCCGATTTGTCCATCGTGGGCACCACCCAAGACGGGCGCACCATCCCTGTGTTTGCAAATGGCAACTTCGCCATTTGATTTACACAGCGCAACCATTTTACCAAATATCACAGAGTGTATACACTGTAGGGGACGGCGTCCTCGACGTCCCGTTCCCCATTTACACCACCATACTAGAAAGAGAGAACATCCATGCTATACAACCCCTATCCCCCCTCTGAGACCGTACTCTTTGCAAAAGGTGCCATTGTCACTGGCAACGTGACCCTTGGCAACGGCGTCAGTATCTGGTACAACGCTGTGCTTCGAGGTGACGACGGCCCCATTGTGGTGGGGGACAACACCAACATTCAAGATTGCGCCGTGCTCCACGAACCCACCACAGTGGGCGCTGGATGCACCATCGGACACAATGCCATTGTCCACGGCTGTACCATTGGGGACAACTGCCTCATTGGTATGGGCTCCATTGTGCTCAACAATGCGATCATTGGCAACAACTGCATCGTGGGTGCTGGCGCTGTGGTGACAGGCAAAATGAACGCACCTGATGGGTCTATGCTATTGGGGAACCCTGCTAGAATCGTCCGTAGCCTCACCGAAGCTGAAATCCAAAGCAACATCGAGTCTATGCAAGGCTATTTGGACGCTGCTGCCCAATATAAAAAGGAAACGCCCCACAGATGATACAATTATTAAATAACACCGACATACCTCTCACCTTGCCCATGGTGCTGACTGTCATCATCGGCATTTTTCTCGGATCCTTTATGGATGCCATCGCCGGAGGCGGTGGCATCGTCACTGTGCCCACCTACGTGCTGGCAGGCTTACCCATGCACATGGCGCTGGGCACCAACAAACTCTCTGCCACCTTTGGCACCTTTGCCTCCACCATGAAATACATCCGCAGTGGCTACGTGATTTGGAAACTGGCAGTACCAGCACTGATGGTGGCCATGGTTGGCTCCTCCTTAGGCACACGGTTACAACTGATGGTGGACGCTAAATACTTACAATCCTTGCTGCTGTTTGTCCTCCCCGTGGTGGCCGCGGTGGTGTTGCGGCAACGGTCTTTCCCTGAAACTTCCACCCCCATGCCCCTTGGCAAGCAAATCGCCATCATTGCCATCTCTTCTTTTTTCATTGGCTGTTACGATGGGTTTTACGGCCCTGGCACTGGCACCTTTATGCTGGTGATTTTCACCCGTTTTGCTGGACTTGACATTCGCTCTGCCTCTGGTGTGGCTCGCGCCATCAACTTCGCCTCCACCTCTGGCGCTATGCTCACATCCGTATACTACGGGCAAGTATTTTACCTCTTGGCCCTCATTGGTGCAGTGTCTGCGCTGGCAGGAAACCTGCTAGGGGCTGATTTGGTACTGCGCAAAGGCTCCGTGGTGGTTCGCCCCACAGTGCTGATTGTGCTGAGCTTATTGGCGCTCAAAGTATTGAGCGATATGATATTGTAAAGCAATTGCATTTATAAAAAACAAATCCCTCCCTTGCTTGGCAAGAGAGGGATTTGTTTTTTATAATTTCATATGGTCGTTGCTATAGCGCAGGAATTCTTCCTTGGGCAAAGCTGGGCTGTAATAATACCCTTGGAAGACATGACAGCCCAAGCTCATCAGCTTTTGCTTAATGGCCAAAGACTCCACATACTCTGCAACCACCTGATAATTGAGGTTTTGCCCCAAGTCGATGATAGAGGTGATGATTTGGGTGCAACGTGGATTGTCCAGCAGGTTTTTCACCAAGCTCCCATCAATTTTCACGTATTTAAATGAATGTTCACGCAGATAAATAATAGACGTTTGCCCCATGCCAAAATCGTCAATGGCCACCACGATGCCGTTGGTTTGTAGTTGACGAATATTGGCGCTGATGTTGTCAAACCCACCCAAAGACGTTTCCTCTGTCAACTCTAAATGTAAGTATCTGGAGGTGGCAGTTCTATAGGCAATGGCAATGACCTCTTCCACAAAGGCGATATCATCAAGCTGATCGGCCACCACGTTGACGGCAATGTGCAACGGCGCACCCACCTGCTCTGTCACGTCATTGATGGTGTTGCAAATGGTTTGTATGGTTTGCAATGTTAGCTTGTCTAAAAAACCTTCTTCACGTGCCAAAGCCACCACAAAAGGTGGATACAGTCGCTGGCCTTGGTACTCCCAGCGGAGCAATGCCTCCGCCCCAATGATACAGTCTTCGGCATTCATCTGGGGCTGATAGAACAGCTCTACCTTGTCCTGTTCCACATCCATTCGCAATTGCTTGGCGATGGTACGGGCCAATTGCCCTGTCCCATCGGTGCGCCTGAGCATCGGCTCATAGATGCCATTGGCTTCATTGGCGCGGAAATCGTCAATCAACGCTTGTAGCAAACGCAGTTCTTTTTCTTCTTGAAAGGTATCTAAAATCTTGACAAAAGGCAGATAAATCAAGGTGCCACAAATGAGAATCACCAGCTGTACCACAATGCCAGCAATAGACCCTGTGGCCAAATAACCGCTGTAGAAAATAGGCGTCGTCCAATTGATAACCTCTGTCACCACAGGGATAAAGCCCACCAACGTGGCCACATAGGCGATGACCAACGACACAAGGGGCACCGTCACAAAAGGAATCATCATGATGGGGTTGAAAATAATGGGCAGACCAAAGACCATCAGCTCATTGATGTTAAACAAGATTAAAATGGCTGACGAACGGGCAATGTTACGGGTATTTTTTGAACGGGAGGCAATGAGCAGCGCCAACAGCAAACAAATGGTGGCACCACTGCCCCCGATTTGGGCGAACACATCTAAAAAGCTCTTAGATACAATGGCATTGGGGTCAGCAACCAAGGGCACTAGCAATTCCTCAGAGATGGCATCCATCACATTGCCGCCGTGAATCCCAAACATCCAGAGCAAATTCACAAAACAGGTGAACAGCATCCCATTGAACAGCCCATGGGTGCTGTCGCTGAAAATCATACGGAAAAAGTTTGTCAGGGTTTCGGTCAAATCCCCAATGTGGAACAGGTTCACCGCCACATACTGGATGATCAAGCACCCTAAAATGGTGAGCAAGGTGGGCAGGATGCTCACAGTGGTGATTTTGATGTTATCATCCACCCCCATGTCCAAATCCTTATGGTGATGAGAATATACATCGATGATGAACAAAAAAGTGGTCACCGCCATCAATTCCACCACAATGGCAGGTAACACCCCAGTGACCCCCATATAGCCTCCATCAGAGGTAATGCCGCCGATTAAAATCACAAAGCAGATAAGCCCTGTCAGCACCGACATCAGGCGCAAAAGTACATTGTTGACGTCACGGGCTTGGGCATAGCAATACCCCACAGCCAATGCCAAATAAAAAGATACACACCCGATGCTGGCATTATACAGCATGACACAAACGTCACTAATGGCAGTGCTCAGCACAAACCCGTCCCCTAGCAATGGCAACACAATAGAGTTCACCAGCACCGCCAAGGTTCCGATGAGCAACACAGGAATGGTGAGCATAAAGCCCTTTTTCACAGAGGAAAACAGAATGTTTTTTTCAATGACGAATAAAAACTCCCAAAGCCTACGCTTCATATCTATTTTCCCCTTTCGTGATTTTTACAACTTAAGTCACTATATTTCAAGATATACAGACACTTTATTTTACTTCTTTTTACACAAAATGTCAATTGTTGACTGAGGACATTTGAAAAAACGCTTCAATTCATTAAAGCACACCCACTGCCATGCAAGCAAAAATAATCAAACCCACTACAATGCGGTAATACCCAAAGACTTTAAAGTCATTTTTCTTAATAAAGTCCATCAAAAAGCGAATGGCAACCACGCTGACCCCAAAGGCCACCACCATCCCAAGGCCAAGGCTTGCCAGCTCTGTGCCAGAGAAGGTGAATCCGTCTAGGAAATATTTCACCAGCTTCAAAAGGCTTGCCCCAAACATAATGGGAATGGCCAGAAAGAAGCTAAATTCTGCCGCCACCGTGCGGCTACAGCCCAAAATCATAGCGCCAATGATGGTAGCGCCAGAACGGCTGGTGCCAGGAATCATAGCCAGCACTTGGAAACAGCCAATCAAGAGCGCCGTACGATAGGGCATCATTTGGGTGGTGCGGATGAACCCTTGTTTACCTGCCTTGCGGTTTTCAATGTAAATAAACCACAGCCCATAGACAATCAGCATCACTGCCACAGTGGGTGCGTTCATCAAATAGGTTTCTAACACGTCGTCAAAGGGCAATCCAATGACAACGGCTGGCAGACTGGCCACCACAACTTTATACCAAAGAGACATGGTGTCTTTTTTAATGTATCCTTTATAACGGGTGGTAAATGGCCACAGTTTGTGCCAAAACAGCACCACCACTGCCATGATGGCACCCAGCTGAATGACCACCAAAAACATATTTTTAAAGGCCTCTGTCATATCCAGCGGTAAAAAGGCATCAAACAAAATCATATGCCCGGTGCTAGAGATGGGCAGCCATTCGGTGATGCCCTCCACAATGCCAATGAGGATGATTTTAATCGCTTCGATCAATTCCATGGTGTTCTCCTTGTCGTTCATTTCAAGACTTATATTGTATCATACCTATGCCATCTTTGGCAATGACATTCCCACATTGACAAAAACTTTTCCACAGAGTATGATGGAGTTACAAAATTTTTCCACAAGGCGGTGCCACTATGTATATTAAAAAGGCCACGCTGGCCATCATTGAAGAATTGAAACAACTTTACCCCGATGCCCTGTGCTCGCTAGACTATGGCACTGATTTTGAACTCCTATTCGCTGTCCGTCTCAGTGCCCAGTGCACTGACGCACGGGTGAATTTGGTGACCCCTGCCCTGTTTGCACGCTTCCCCACCTTGGAAGATTACGCCCAAGCCGACCCAAAAGAAGTGGGTAAATACATCCACTCTTGTGGGTTTTATAATGCCAAAGCCCAAGATTTGGTCACCTGCGCCCAGCAACTCCTCAGCCGTCACGATGGCAAAGTCCCTGACACCATGGAGGACTTGACCGCTCTGGCTGGCATTGGACGCAAAACTGCCAATTTAATTTTAGGGGACATTTATAAACACCCCTCCTACGTCTGCGACACCCACTGCATCCGCATCACAGGACGCTTGGGCATCACCGATGGCTCCAAAGACCCGTTACAAGTGGAGCGCCAACTGCGCAAGGCATTGCCACCAGCCGAGTCTACCGACTTTTGCCACCGCATGGTGCTCTTTGGCCGCGACACCTGCACCGCTCGTACCGCCAAATGCGAAGTCTGTGCGTTGCGCCCATATTGTAAAATGGGGAAAAAGCTGAAAATAGACTAAAGACTAAAGGTGAATGGTGAATGACTACGGGCGACCACAGGTCGCCCCTACATGGTAATCGTACCATCCGTAGGGGCGACCTGTGGTCGCCCGTTATTTGTTATTCGTAGGGACAGCCCTTGCGGCTGTCCGTCTCCGCTGAAGCAGACATTTTACCCCATCACGCTTCCATCTGCGTTGAACAAGGGCAATTTTTGCAAGAACTTAATATCGCTACGATTGGCGGCATCTCCTTCTGCCAACACGGCAATGCGGTCGCTCACGGTACCGCCAGCCAGTTCTACCAGCTGTTCCAAGGCAATGAGGGATTCCCCTGTGGAAATCACATCGTCCATAATTAAAATCCGCTTTCCCTTCATCAAGGCAGCGTCAGCGCCAGAGAGCATCAGGGTTTGGTCACGTTGGGTGGTGATGGAACGAACTTCCACCTTGATGGCATCGGTCAAATACACCTTAGAGCCTTTGCGTGCCAGAAGATATTGCTTGGCGCCACTTTGGCGCGCCATTTCGTGAATCAAGGGAATGCTTTTGGCTTCGGCTGTCAAAATATAATCATAACTATCGGGAGACACCAACTCTAACAGCCCCTTGGCACAAGCCACGGTCAATTCTGCATCGCCAAACACAACAAATGCTGCAATGGATAAACCATCGTGTACTTTGCAAATGGGCAGGTCGCGGTGTAGCCCAGCTACGTCCATGGGATAGGTCAACATGATACCGTCCTCCTAAAATTTAGTACGCATAAAAACTCTAACAATTGTACCACATCAAAAGAAAATGTCAATGGATTTCAACAAAAATTATGCTTATTTTCGATAAAAAAACCGTTGTCAAGTAACAAGAAAACATTTTTTGCGCAACAAAAAAATAATTTGAAAAACCTATTGCTTTTATCAATAAAGAGTGCTAGACTGTGGATAAATCAGGGAATTATTTTCCTGATATATTACGAAAAAAATCAGGAGGCACATCAATGAACGCGTATCTGGAAAGTGTCATCGCACGTGTTAAAGAGAAGCACAGTCACGAACCCGAATTTGTCCAAACAGTAGAAGAAGTTTTGTCTTCTTTGGAGCCTGTCATCGACAAGCATCCCGAATATGAAAAAATCGACCTACTGGGTCGCATGGTAGAACCTGAACGTATGTTTACCTTCCGCGTGGTTTGGGAAGACGACAACGGCGTCTGGCACACCAACACTGGCTACCGTTGCCAATTCAACGGCGCCATCGGCCCCTATAAGGGCGGTCTGCGGTTCCAACCCAATGTCTATCCTGGCATCATCAAATTCCTTGGTTTTGAACAAACCTTTAAAAACAGCCTCACTGGTTTGCCCATCGGCGGCGGCAAGGGTGGCTCCGACTTTGATCCCAAAGGCAAATCCGACGCAGAAATCATGCGTTTTTGCCAAAGCTTCATGCAAGCACTCTACCGTTACATTGGCCCAGATGTGGACGTACCTGCTGGGGACATGGGTGTTGGCGGTCGTGAAATCGGCTTCCTCTTCGGCGAATATCGCCGCTTGAAGGGCGTGTTTGAAAACGGCGTATTGACTGGTAAAGGCTTTAGCTACGGCGGCAGCCTGATTCGTCCAGAAGCCACTGGCTATGGCGCTGTGTACTATCTGCTCAACGTTCTGGCTCACGATGGTCAATCCATTGAAGACAAAACCATTTCCTGCTCTGGCTTTGGTAACGTGACTTGGGGCATTGCCAAAAAGGCAGCCGAACTGGGCGCCAAAGTGGTAACCCTGTCTGGCCCCGACGGTTACATCTATGATGCTGACGGCATCAACACCCCAGAAAAAATCGCTTACATCGAAGAAATGCGCAACTCTGGTCGCAACCGTGTGGAAGACTATGCCGATAAATACGGTGTTCCCTTCTATGCTGGCCAAAAGCCTTGGGGCGTAAAAGTGGATGTGGTGATGCCCTCCGCTATGCAAAATGACGTGCACATGGAGCACGCCAAGCAAATCGCTGAAAACAAGGTTCCCTACTACATTGAAGTGGCCAATATGCCCACCACCAACGATGCTCTGTCCTATCTGATGACACAAGAGGGCATGGTGGTTGCACCTTCCAAGGCTGTCAACGCTGGTGGCGTGGCAACCTCTGCTTTGGAAATGAGCCAAAACTCCGAGCGTTTGTCTTGGAGCGAACAAGAAGTGGATGCCCAACTGAAAAACATCATGGACACCATCTACAAAATGAGCGTAGAAGCTTCTGAGCAATACGGTCTGGGCTACAATCTGGTGGCTGGCGCCAACATCGCTGGCTTCCTCCGCGTGGCAGATGCCATGGTGGCACAAGGCGTATTCTAATGACAAAAAATCATCCCCTGTTTGCAACGCAAACAGGGGATGATTTTTTGTCACTTATTACTTTTCACGCTTCACTTTATACGTAAAACTTACCACCATTGCCTATACTATGCCACATCTTAATAAAAAGGAGATTTGCATATGGAAGCAAGCATTGATCGCCACTGCATTGGCTGTGGACTGTGTGTCAGCACCTGTCCCAGCGTGTTTACTTTAGCAGACACAGGTGTGGCCGTGGCTGTGGCCTTCCCCAGCAACACCTTATCGGCAGTGGAACAGGCTGCCAATAACTGTCCCGTGGATGCCATCCATGTGGAGGGATGAAAAAGAGGGCTGTGTCACAACGAAAGGCTCTTTGTGAACTCTGACAGCAAAATCGTAGGGAACTGTACCGACCCCCAAAAGTTAGACCTAAAAATCTAACGATTGGGGGTCGGTATTTTCATGGTAAAATACAGTTTTGAATTTAAGAAGCAAGTAATCATGGCATACGAAAACAAGGACGGCGACCAAAGATGGCTAAACCTGAGAAAATAGACCATACAGACGACCATGGGGCATAATTAAAGCAGCTTGAAGATGAGAATCTAAAGTTGCGAATTGAGGTTGCCTATTTAAAAGAATTGAGGAGGTTGCGCTTGGAAGAAGAAGCACAGAACAAAGAGCAAGAAGTATCTGCGACCTCCGGCGATTGTTCCAATTAAAAGATATTCTTGCGGTCTTAAAGTTTCCAAAAGCCACCTATATGTATTGGCAGAAGCGATTTGACAAGGAAAATCCAGACAAAGAAATTGAAGAAAAAATCCTTGAAATTCGCGATGAACACAAGGATTTTGGCTATCGTAGAATTTTGGGTGAGCTCAGAAAAGCAGGCTGGCACGTCAACAAAAAGAAAGTCCAACGGCTGGTGCAAAAGCTTGGTTTGCAAGTGAAATCCTACACACGCAAGAGCCGAAAATACTCGTCTTACAAAGGGATTGTGGGCAGAATTTGCAAAAACTGGGTCAAAAGACGATTCAACACCAACATTGTGCATCAAAAAATCACAACAGATACCACTGAGTTTAAGTATTACACATTTGACGGCAACGGTAAATTGATAACGAGAAAGTTATATTTAGATCCATTCTTGGATATGTTCAACGGCGAAATTTTAAGCTATAGCATTACCAAAACACCATCGGCGGAAGGCATTATGGCTGCGTTAAATGAGGCCATCGAGGTCACCAGCGACTGCAAATTCAGAAGAACTTTTCACTCGGACAGAGGCTGGGCATACCAAATGAAACGCTATTTTAGGACACTGAAAGAGAACCGCATCTTCCAAAGCATGTCTCGGAAAGGCAACTGTCTGGACAACTCTGTGATGGAAAATTTCTTTGATTATTACAATAACAAGCGTACAAAGCAAAAACTAGGCTACTTCAGTCCTGTAGAATACAGACTGAAGTATCTTGCTGCATAAAAATAACGTAGCAGCCGCAGCTGCTACGTTATCAAGTCTAACTTATTGGGGTCACTACATTGTCCGTTCCCTACGTTTTTATGCTTTTTTATGTAATTTTACAATTGTGACACAGCCCTGTTTTAATGTTTATGCCAATTTTTCCTTGTCAAGCACGCTGGTGACCACAAAGGTGATTACGCAGACAGCCAGCATGAAAAAGCCCACTTGGCTGGCAAAATATGGCTTGATAACAGGCACAGTGTTCCACACCACAATGCCAATCAAAGAGGCAAGAATGGTGGTGAAGCCAGCTTTTTTACCAGTAAATTTGGGGCAGAGCAAGCCGCCGATGACCACGAAGGACGTACCGATGGCCATGGATAGTGCCATCATCATACCACTCAAAATAGCCGCCATTTGGGTGGCTACCAAGTAGGTGATGGTGCTGGAGATAATGATGATGATTTTGCTGGTGATGTTGGCTTGCTTGGGGGTGCGTTCCTTGGTGGAAACCTTGGTAACAATGTCGTTGTTGACAGTGGTGGCAAGACCCACGATCATAGAACAAGCGGTGCCCATGTCAGCGGCCCACAACCCAGACAAGGTGATGCCGCCCAGCACAGGGGGAATGCTCATCAAAATCATAGGCAGTGCCACAGAGGCGGTGGCGTCAGGCAACAATGCCTTGCTGGCCACGCCCAACATGGCGCAGATAAAGCCCACAGGCACCATCAGCAAAGCGCCGATGATGTAGCCACGTTGGGCAGACTTGTCGTCTTTACCAGTCAAACCGATTTGCACCACACCTTGGACGGAGTTGGTGTTACCCAGCATGACAATGACCCAAGCGAAGATGCCAATCCAACCCATACCTTCGGTCAGGCTCAGGTAAGGCACATCAGGTTCTGCCACAACCAAGGTTTGAATGGCGGCCCAACCACCTTGTTGGGTCAAAACAATCACCAAAGCAGTGATGACACCCACGTAAATGAGAATCAAGTTGAGCACGTTGGTCAAAGATACAGAGCCCATACCGCCCAGCACAGCAATGGCCACGAAAATCAAGAAGGAGAAGAAGGTACCGCTGTCCACGGTGAACACTTCAGGCAGCAATGCTGCCAAAATGGAACCGCCTGCCTTATATTGCAAGGCGATGATACCAGCTTGAATGATGCACATGGAGATAACCATGATGAAGGAAGTGTTTTTGCCATACAGGTCACGCACCAAGGCGCTGACGGTGCTGTGGCCAGAACGACGCAGGTATTTCATCGCCAAGAAGGAGGTGACCACCGCGCCGATGGCCCAAGTGGCATCATACCAACCTGCGCTCAAGCCCACGTTGAAAGCATTTTCTGCAATACCAATGGTGGACGCACCGCCGATGGCGAGGCCTGCAATACTAGCAGCCACCACCCAAGTGCTGTTTTGACCACGGTAGAGCAGGAAGGAATCTTCATTTTTATTTTTCTTGGCCGAGACGTAAAAACTGATGCCAAACAGCACCACCACATAAAGACAGACGATAATTAAGGGGATATTCATGATAGGACGACCTCTCTTTTTCTAATGATGAGAAATGGGGAACGGTGGGAGCGCAATGCGCTCCCCTACAAGGGGGGTGCGTGGGAACAGGACGTCGAGGACGCCGCCCCCTACAAATGTGTGCGTGGGGAAATTTTATACAAATTCGGCGCACAGAGCGTCGTATTTTTCTTGAAGTTGAGGCATGACACTGCCACCATAGGGCAAAACATACACGCTTTTGCCTGCAAAATCCACTTGGCTCAGCAAGGCAGTGATGTCATCATAGGCGGTGATACCCATTGCTTTCACCTCTTGGGGGTCAATGTCGGAGAGGAGCAAGGTGTTGGCCTTGGCAATGTTTTCAACAGCCGCATAGAAAATATATCCGCCGATGGTAAAGTCTTTGCGCAAGGATTCATCCAAATGTCCTTCTTGCAAGGGTTTGTTCCATGCGAAGAAATCGCTGGCACCACTGCCTTCTGGGCATTGGGCAAGCCAAATCAATGTGCCGCCTTTTTTCACCGCTTGGGTGGCGTTGAACATAGACTTGGTGGATTGATACAGGTTCAAATCCTTGGGGAACCCACCACAGCTGGCGATGACAATATCCGCTTCTTTGGCAATGGGCAAGCCATAAGACGTTTGCACATAGTGGCAACTTTTGCGCCATGCCTTGTCAAAATCACCGCTGAACAAACCGCTGTGCTTGCCAGAAGAGGTGACCACAATGTTGATGCCAAACGTAACCTGCGCCAAAGCGCCAGCTTCGTACATATCCTCATGGATGGGGTTTTTACCTAGCTTCCCAGAGCCCACGGTGGGGTCAGATTGGGGGGCACTGGGGTCAAGGGCTCGTTGATGGTTTTGCTTAATGGTTTCACGGCTGGCAATGCCGGGGACAATGCTTTTACGACCGCCGCCGTAACCAGCCATAATGTGATGTACCGTACCGCCCACGCAAATCACTTTGCGACCAATGGCAAGGGGGTTCACCTCCACCACAGTCCCCAAAGATGTGGTGCCAATGGCAACCAAATCTGGGGCATCCGCGCTGTGGTCAACCACCTTCACGTGGTCAAACACATATTGGCTAGAAAGCTTGGCCAGTTCCTCTTGGCTGTGTCCACGGTGGGTACCCACAGCCACCAGCACCACCAAGTTTTCAAAGGGAATTCCCAGTGTTTCATGCAAATACCGCACCAACTGTTCACACACCAAATCTTGGCGCATCCAGAAACGAGTCATATCGCTGATGACGATGGTGATGGGGTCTTGGGGTGTCACCAATTCACACAAAGGCGCGGAGCCGATGACATCGGTGGTAACACTTTTTAAAAAGGCCGCCTTTAAATCGGGTATCTCTGCCATAGGCGTCTCATATAGATAGTCTAAAGAGGCCGCACCATCCACTGGGATGGTGACCTGTCCTTGACCATATTTTAATACTACTTCTTCCATTCTCAATCCTTTCCAAAATACAAATCCTCTAGACTTGTCTTTCAATGCTTTTACAGTATAAAGCTTTAAAGGAGTAATGTCAACAGGTTTTCACAAGATTTTTGCAAAAAGCTTTTATAATTTATCGCCGTATGGTATACTTACTTTCATTACAAAAGCTAGGAGGGATTTTATGCGTTACAAACAGGTAATTTCTGGCACCTTTATTGCCCGTCCCAACCGTTTTATTGCCCACGTGGAAACGGCGGATGGTCTGCAAATTTGCCACGTAAAAAACACAGGCCGCTGTCGTGAATTGTTGCAAACTGGGGTGCAGGTTTATTTGGAACAGGCGCAAAATCCCAATCGCAAAACCAAATACGATTTGATTGCCGTAGAAAAGGGTGATTTGCTCATCAATATGGATGCCCAAGCCCCCAATACGGTGTTTTTAGAGTTTGCCAAAACTGGGAAATTTCTCCCCGATATCACCGCCATGAAAGCTGAGGTCACCACAGGCAAGTCTCGCATCGATGCCTGCCTCGACACGGCACATGGTCGTCACTGGGTGGAAGTCAAAGGCGTCACCTTAGAACAAGACTGCATCGCCGCCTTCCCCGACGCACCCACAGAGCGTGGTGTGCGCCATATCCAGCACCTGCAATCGCTGGTGGAAGCTGGAGACAGCGCCACCATTTTCTTTGTGGTGCAAATGGAAGGCATCACCGCCTTCCGCCCCAACGATAGCACCCACCCTGCCTTTGGAAATGCCCTGCGCACCGCCAAGGCCGCTGGGGTGGACATCCAAGCATGGGGCTGTCACGTAACGCCAGACACACTGGACGTGACCTATCCCATCCCAATTCAACTCTAAGGAGACACCATGAGCTTCACATCACTTTTTCTGGTTGGCATCGGACTTTCTATGGATGCCTTTGCCGCTGCCATCTGCCAAGGCCTATCCATGGGACAAAGCCGCTTCAAACACGGGCTGATTGTGGCCCTATTTTTCGGTGGCTTTCAAGGACTTATGCCTTGGATTGGCTACCATCTTGGCACCCACTTCGCCCAAGCCGTGGGACAAGTCGGGCACTGGATTTCCTTTGCTCTGATGGTCTATTTGGGGGCAAAAATGATGTTGGAAAGCCGCCTAGCACCTGACGATACCCTATGTCCACAGCTAGATTATGCCCAGCTGTTGGGTCTATCCATTGCCACCAGTCTTGACGCTTTGGCCGTGGGCGTCACCTTTGCATTTTTGCAAGTGGCCATCCTGCCTGCCGTGGTCATCATCGCCCTCACCACCTTCATCCTGTCCTTTTTAGGGGTGATGCTAGGTCACAGTTTAGGCACCGCCTATCGGCAAAAAGCCTTACTCACAGGGGGCTTGGTGCTGATTTTATTGGGTTGTCAAATTGTATTGGAGCGCTTCCTTAATATGAAATAATTTCATATTTTTTATAAAAAAACCTTGTAATCAGATGAATTTTATAGTATACTACCACTATCCATCCACGCAAAGGAGACTGCTATGAATTTTTCAGAAATTGAAGCCTTCTTAGAGGTTGTACATAACCAGAGCATTTCCAAAGCCGCCAAGGTTTTATTCGTCACCCAATCTGCCATCAGCCACCGCATCAAAAGCTTGGAAGAAAAGGTTGGATGTCCACTGATTGAACGGCAAAAAGGGGTTAAAACCATTCGTTTAACCCAAAAAGGCGAACGTTTTCTGCCATTGGCAGAGCAATGGATTGCCCTATTAGAAGAAACCGAGCAAATCCTCCACCACGATACTTCTGTGCCCATTTCCATTGGATGTGTGGATAGTCTGCATCCTTTTTTAGAACCATTTTATAAAAATTTAGCAGTGCAACAGCCTCGCTTTGACCTGTGGATTCAAACCCATCCCTCTTCCTCTGTGTTTGACGAGGTGGAAAACCGTCAGCTAGATGTTGGACTGGTCACCATCCCCTTTTATGGCGATAACATACTCTGTCACCCTGTGTTTCAAGAAAAAATGCAGTTGGTTTGCTACCGTGATAGCTATCCTGACGGCCTCATCGATCCCAAGGAATTGCATTGGAGCAATGAAGTCTATATGAACTGGGGCTCTGATTTGCAAGCATGGCGCACCGCCCAATGGGGTCCAGCCGCCACACCTTCGATTCGTGTGGATTCCATCGGCTTGATTCGCACCTTGGTTGACCGCCCTCTACGTTGGAGCATTTGTCCTGCCTCGGTGGCAAATCATTTGCGCGAACGTGGCAATTTGGACATTCACGACTTGACCCAGCCACCTCCCAGCCGCATTTCTTACTATGTGCGCCACGTCTATCCCTTGAGTAACCGCACCGACGGCATCGCCCGTTTCAACTCTTTGTTTGCTACATTTTTGCAAGACCTCCCTCCCTATATCCAGCGCCTAGAGTGGAGCGACAATCTCATCTAAATGTTACAAAAATCCCCCACCGTTGCAATCAAACGGTGGGGGATTTTAAAATTCACGTATGATGATTTCTTAGCTCACACGTACCACGCAGGTCAAAGATTGGCCGTCTACCGTGGCGGTGATGGTGGTGCTCCCAGAGGCAACTCCCGTAACAGTACCGCTTGCAGACACAGAAGCCACATTGCTGTTGGCCGTGGCAAAGGTGGCGCTAGCGCTGGTGCCAGAGACATACATCCCAAAGGATTCACCCACAGACACAGTCACGTCGCTATGGCTCAAGCTCAAGTTGCCAGAAGTGCTGGTGGTGGTGCTGGTGGTGCTAGAAGACACGGCCGTGCCTTTCACGCGCACAATGCACTCTTGACTCGTAAAGCCATCTGTTGCGGTGATGACCGTGTTACCGCCACCCACAGCAGACACAATGCCTGTGTTCGACACAGTGGCAACAGTGGCATCGTCAGATGTCCATGTGTATTCACCGCTACCGCCACTGGCCACGATGGACCATGTTTCACCAGCGTTCAAGGTAAAGTCTTCTAAATCCAAATCCACAGAGGTGACAGGTGCTTCCACTTCAACCTCAGGTTCAGGGTCAATTTCAGGCATGGTATCGGGTTCCACCGTTTCCTCCACAGTGGGCTCGTCGCTGTCAGTGGTGGCACTAGAACTATCATTGCCACCAAAGAGTAGATATCCTAAAAGTGCCAACAACAGCACCAAAATAATCACTAAAATAGGGCTTAAAAGCTCTCGTCCAGAACCGCCACGGCGCTGTTGACGCTGTTGGGGCGGGCGGCGATTGGCGCGTAAGGGTTGCTCCTCTTCCTCATCACAAAATGGGCACTCATCATAGCTGTCAGAATACTTGGTACCGCAATAAGGGCATTTGATTAAAGACATGGTATAACCTCCTCGGTAAAATTAATCAATTTCTCTACACACATATACATGTATATCATATCTACTTTTTCCACTACCGTCAACCCCCATAGACTGTATTTTGTAAAATTTTTTGTTTTTTTGTCTCCTATTTTGGAAAGTCAATGCAAGATAGGGGATTTTTTGAAATTCCCCTTGTAAATTTTAGCGATTTATAGTAGACTGTAGTCAACGCAAACTATAACACAGGAGGATTGGAAATACATGGTCATTCACCAATCAGCAGAAGATTATTTGGAAACCATTTTGGTGCTACAAAAGCGCTTGGGTTCTGTTCGCTCCATCGACATCGCCAACGAACTCAACTACTCTAAGCCCAGCGTCAGCATCGCCATGAAAAAACTCCGCGAAAGCGGATATATCACCACAAAAGCTGACGGTTCTATCATTCTTGAAGAAAAGGGCTTAGAAGTGGCCAAACACGTGTTGGGTCGCCACTTAACCTTGATTGATTTGTTCCTTCATTTAGGGGTTTCTCAAGAAATCGCTGAAGATGACGCCTGCCGTGTGGAACACATTCTTCACGAAGAAACTGTGGAAAAAATCCGTGTTTTCTTAGAAAAGCAAGACTAAGGAGCGTCGCTATGTTTGAAAAATTGGTAGCCGTAGACCCTGTCAATCTCAAACCAGATGCCCAAAAACAACTCTCCACCTTTGCAAAAAAAGTGGTTTTATACCCCGACCTACCCCAAAGCAACCAAGAGATGATTGCCCGTATTGGTGATGCCGATGCGGCCTTGATTAGCTACACCAGCACCATGGAACGAGACGTATTGGTGGCCTGCCCAAACCTCCACTATGTGGGAATGTGTTGCAGTCTCTATGAAGAAGCTAGCGCCAACGTGGACATTGCCGCTGCCCGTGAACTGGGCATCACCGTCACAGGGATCCGCGACTATGGCGACCCCGGTGTGGCTGAATACGTCATCAGTGAGCTAGTGCGCTATCTCCATGGTTTTGGGGACAAAGCATGGATGGCAGAGCAAAAAGAGTTGACGGATTTAAACGTTGGCATTGTGGGCTTAGGGGTCACAGGTCAACTAATTGCCAACCGCCTACAACCCTTTGGTGTCAACATCTCCTACTTTAGCCGCACACGCAAGCCCGATTGCGAGGCCCGTGGCATGGTCTATCTGCCTTTAAACGATTTGATGGAACAGTGCCAAGTGGTGTGTCTGTGCCTGAACAAAAATATGCTACTGTTGCAAGCAGAGCAGTTTGCCCACTTTGGCAACCATAAAATTCTGTTCAACACCTCCATCGGCCCCGGTCATGATGTGACGGCGTTGGAGCAATGGCTCAACCATGGTGACAATGAATTTTTCTGCGATATGCCCACAGGGGCTGGCTCGCCAGAATTGCTAAATCATCCCCATGTCAACTGCGTCCGTAAATCCGCAGGCTTCACCTATGAAGCCGCCTTCCGCCTCGGAGACAAGGTAATTGAAAATATGCGCCAGTTTTTAGAGGCATAATTTACTTCTGGTATTGGAGGATTCCTATGAGCCAAACCGAACATTCTCACGCCTTTTTCTCCAACCGTGATTGTAAATACTTTCCCTGTCATAAAAATGCTAACCCTGAGCAGTTCAACTGCCTCTTTTGTTATTGCCCTCTCTATGCCCTCGGGCGCAACTGTGGCGGTAATTTCAAATTCACGGAAAAAGGCATCAAAGACTGTAGCGATTGCCTTCTACCCCACAGCGCTGGCGGCTACAAATATGTGACAGGCAAGTTCAAAGACATTGTGGAACAGGTGAAGAAAAACGAAGCCCAAGCCGATTGAAAAAAAATGAAAAAAGGTGTATACAAAAAGTGGCTCGCCACTTTTTGTATACACCTTTTTTCATAGTTTACTTCAATTTCACCACAGTGACACCGTTTTCGCCTTCACCATACACGCCCAATCGGAACTCTTTCACCCCATGGTGACGGCGTAGCATTTGGTGGACGGCGGCACGGAGGGCACCCGTACCTTTGCCGTGGATGATGGTGACGGTTTCCATGTGCCCCATGTGAGCGGCATCCAAAAACCGCTCTACCACAGGCTCAGCTTCCATGGTTTCCATGCCGCGGATGTCCAAGTCGGAGGACACAGTGGCCACCTTAATCTCCACCACCCCTTTGCTACGGGCAATGGACTCTGCCGCCTTGCGCTGTTTGCGATTGGGCTGTTCAATCAGCCGCACATCTTCAGCCTTGGCCTTCATTTTCATGGCTCCAGCCTTAAGCTGTAAGGTGCCGTCTTTGTTCACCGTCATTACCTCGGCATGGTGGCGCACACCGGGGATTTCCACCAAGTCGCCTTCCACAATGGGACGGCTGGGCTTGGGGATGGGTTCTGGCTCAAACTTGCGAGCCACCGCCGCCGCTTCCGCGTCGTTGAGCTTTTTCCGCAAGGCGATTTTGGCTTGGTTGGCACCTTCTTTATTCTCACGCTTGCGCAGTTCCGCCAGCTCCACAAAGGCTTGGTCAACCTGTTCTCTGGCTTCTTTGATCAGCCGCTTGGCTTCCACTTCCCCTTTGCCACGGGCATTGTCACGGGCCCGTTCCATCTGGGTGCGGTATTCTTTGGCACGGCGCGCATCTTCTTCTTTTTGTCGCAGAAGACGATCCACCTGCATTTGTTGCTTGTCTAAGGCTTGGCGCTTTTCCTCCAACTGGGTCAGCACATCTTCAAAGCGGACGCTGTCACTGTGCATCTGCTCTTTGGCGCTGTCAATGACCCACTCTGGCAAGCCCAACCGCTGAGAAATGGCAAAGGCATTGGATTTGCCGGGGATGCCGATGAGCAAGCGATAGGTGGGGCGCAGTGTCTCCACGTCAAACTCGCAGGACGCATTTTCTACACCCACGGTGGTCATGGCAAAGGTTTTCAGCTCTGCATAGTGGGTGGTGGCGGCTATCTTTGCCCCCAATTTCCGCACATCTTCAATGATGGCAATGGCCAAGGCCGCCCCTTCGATAGGGTCGGTGCCTGCACCCAATTCGTCAAAGAGCACCATGGAATTGCTGTCTGCTTCTGCCAAAATCCCCACGATGTTCACCATGTGGGCGGAGAAAGTAGACAGGCTTTGCTGGATACTTTGCTCGTCACCAATGTCCGCAAGAACAGAACCATACACGGAAATAGAGCTACCACTCCCTGCTGGAATGTGCAAGCCACACTGTGCCATCAACGTGAGGAGCCCCAAGGTTTTCAGCGTGACAGTTTTACCGCCAGTGTTGGGACCAGTCACCACCAAGGTGTCAAAACTGGTGCCCAATTCCACGTCAATGGGCACGGCAGTTTTGCTATCTAACAAGGGGTGGCGTGCTTTTTTCAGATAAATGCCACCGTCGGTACGGATTTCGGGACGCCCTGCGTTTAGCTTATAAGACAGCTCCCCACGGGCGAAAATCACATCTAAATGCACCAGTTGGTCGTAATCCCAGAGGATATTTTCTTCACATCCAGCCACGTCGGCAGAAAGCTCCGCTAAAATCCGCTGAATTTCCTTCCGCTCCTTGGCTTGCAGCTCCATCACTTCGTTGTTGGCCTGCACCACGGCCATAGGCTCCACGAAAACCGTAGCGCCAGAGGAGGAAATATCATGGACAAGCCCTGGTAAATCCCCTTTGTGCTCCGCCTTTACAGGCACCACGAACCGCCCATCACGCTGGGTGATGATGGCTTCTTGCAACACCTTGGCATAGGCGCTAGAGCCGATGATTTTTTGCAGGACTTGACGGCTTTTACTCTGGGCTTGGCGAATGTGACGGCGAATGTCCGAAAGTTCTGGGCTGGCACCATCGGCGATGGTGTTTTCATCCACAATGGCATGGAAAATCTTTTCTTCCAAAAACCGATTGCCATGCAAGCTGGCAAACAGATGGTGCAAGGCCCCTGTGTCCACGTCGTCATGGTCGGCATATTCTCTCACACGGCGCGCCGTACGGAGCACACCGCCGATGGCCAACAGTTCCGATGGGTTCAAGCTACCGCCACGGTCGGCACGTCCCAGAGCTTCTCCCACAGATACCACGCCCCCAAAAGAGGGCGCACCACGGATGCCGATTAAGTCACGGGCGCTATCGGTTTGGTCTTGCAAACGACGCACGTCGTCCACGTCGGTCTCTGGGGTCAAAGCCAGACAACGACGCTTCCCTTCAGGGCTAACGGCAATCTCCGCCAACCGTTCTAGCACCTTGGGCAGTTCCAAGGTACGGATAGATTTTTCAAATAATTGGGTCATGATTTCATATCTCCTAGGTTGTAGAAAACCACGGGAGGGGCTGGAACCCCTCCCCTACCACCACATCGGTAGGGGCAGGATTCCATCCCTGCCCGCATGGGTCGCAATATTTACATCAATGGGTCACAAATTCCATACTCAACGCAGGAATTTGCAAGCTTTTATAATACTCCAGCGACTTAAAACTCCGCTCTAACTGTGCCACCACCAAGCTTTCGCTCACTGTGACAAACCGTTCTAAGGCGACACCAGATAGGGCAAAGGCGTACAATCGCTTACTCTCACACCACACGCAGTGTTGCAGTGCCGCAAGGCTATCACCACACAATGGCAGAGACAATCCCTGCCCTGTTTGGCTACAGCTTTTGCACAGCACCATACCCGACACCACGTTCATCACTGGGTGATTGGGATGCTCTAACCCACACTGTCCGCACCCTTCCACCAAGGGTTCGTAGCCCGATAGGGCGCATAGGCGCACCTCAAAGGCGGCCTTCACCACGGGCAAGGGCTTTTTCAAATTGGCAAGAGCATACAGCCCATTGAGCAGGTGGCGGAGCAACTGGTCAGCGTCCTCCCCTTCCAAGCTCACCGCCTCGCACAGCTCAGCAAAATAGCACCCCAAAGCCAAGGCTTCCAAATCTTTACGCAACCCGTCAAAGAGCATCTCAGGATTGCCTTCGTCTAAGTAATACCACTGACCACGCTGGGTTAGGGTCATCTCCCCATAGGCCAGCACTTGGGTCATGGCAACAAAGGGGCAACGCTTCCGCCTTGCCCCTTTTGCAATCACAGATAGCTTGCCGTGGGGCGTGAGCACCGTGAGTATTTTATCGGTTTCCTTGGTATGGGTTTCACGGAGCACAATACCCTGTGTCACCACAGTTCTAGCTTGTCTGTCCATGGGTCTACCTCTGGTTGTTTCATTTGGGGTTTGGGGTTGATTTGCGCCTGTGACCACAACACATAAGCGCTGGGGTCGCCAGTTTCAATAAAAATCTCCCACAGTTGTTGTTCGTCCATTGCCCATCCCTCCTTTGATAGGAGTAGTATGGGGAATGGTGTCGAATTTTATGCAAAAAAGTTATGCTTTATAATATTCATCTTCTTGCCAACGAAATATATTGCCATCAATATATTTCCATTTTGCCAAGTACTCTTGTTCTTTACGAATAATACGGTCATGAAAAGATTTTTGCCAAATAGACTGACCAATTTGCTTAGTAATTGAACCCTTGAACTGTTGTATCATGCGAGAAACTGTAGGGGCGACCTGTGGTCGCCCGCATTCCCCGTTTTCGATACGTAACAACAGATGAATGTGGTTTGGCATAATCACATAATGGTCTATGTGTATGACACCATAGTAAAGTTGTGAAATTTTTTGCAGTTCTCGTTCAATAATTTGCCCATATCCAGATAGTTGGCAATACACTGGAGACGGGCGACCACAGGTCGCCCCTACAACTACTCCTAATAAACAAGCATGGTCTTTGGCGCAAATCGTAACAAAATATGCGCCCGATTGACTGTAATCATACTCTGGAAACCGAACAGATTTACGCTTTGGCAACTCCATTAGTTGTCATTATACCCAAAACTACGGACGTAATTTTGGTTTTCTCGCCAATTTTCTTTCACCTTCACCCAAGTTTGCAAATACACTTTGGTGCCCATGAATTTTTCCATATCTTTGCGCGCCATGGTGGAGATTTTCTTCAACATAGCCCCTTGCTTGCCGATGATGATGCCCTTGTGGCTAGAGCGTTCGCAGTAGATGGTGGCATCCACTTCGATGACTTCGTCGTCCCGTTCGGAGAACTTGCTAATCTCCACAGCAGTGCCGTGGGGGATTTCCTTATCCAAACACATCAGCAGTTTTTCACGGACAATTTCGCCCATGACCACACGTTCTGGTTGGTCGGAATTTTGCCCATCTGGGAACAGTTGAGGGCCTTCCGTGGCATAGGTGCCCACCATCTTCATCAACTCATCCAAACCGCTCTTAGAGTGAGCAGAAATGGGCAGAATCGCCACAAAACCGTCCCATTCAGCATTGTAAGCTTCAATCACAGGCAACAATTCTGAAGGGCTGAGGGTGTCGATTTTGTTGATGCAAAGAATGGCAGGGATTTTTTCTTCTTTGATACGGGCAATCAGTGCCTTTTCTGGCGCACCCACATTGGCGATTGGCTCCACCAGCATCAATGCGCAGTCCACGTCAGACAAACTGGCGGTAATCACCTTGACCATATAGTCGCCAAGTGCAGACTTGGGCTTGTGCAAACCGGGGGTGTCCATCAGTACAAATTGGGTGTCGCCCTTGTTCACCACACCGTAAATACGGTTGCGGGTGGTTTGAGCTTTGTTGGTGACAATGGCAATTTTTTCACCCACCAAGGTGTTGGTCAAGCTGGATTTACCCACATTGGGGCGACCGCACACGGTGACCATAGCGGTTTTTTTGATTTGAGACATAGAGGTGATCCTCAACTTTCCTTGAGCAATTTCATTTGCAATTTATTTTTTTAGTTTAACAATGTATTTTACCATATTTTATCCACAATGTCTATTGATTATCAATGAATTTTACACAATGATAGATGTTTGTTTTTCCCACTTCCGTGGGGGCGCTCGCTGCAGTGGTGCCACTCCCGTGGGGGGCTTTCTTTACCTCCGCCCCTTGTAGGGGCGGTCAATCCCTTTCTAAGACTTTCACCCTGTGAGAATTCTTTTTTGATAGACTTTTCCCACTCCCGTGGGGGGCGCTCGCCGCGCGGGCGTTACTTTGCAAAGATGCAAAGTAACCAAAAATCTTGCACGTGGCGGCTGACCACCTGTGGTCATCCGTCTCACGTGCTCCCATTTTATACAGATTGTGCGAGTGAGTGGGTGCGGCGCTATCGGGTGGGTTTGTCACATCCGTTCGGCTTATCGTATGGGATGCGCGAACCAACACTGTTTGCTGCCGCACGTTTGTCGTACGATGACATGAGAACACGCATGGAAGGTGCCTGACAGAGTGGACGTCGGTTAGTGCAATGGTGTTCCTTGTAGGGGCGACCTGCGGTCGCCCATGTTACCCAGCGCCACCAATCTGTACCGTACACACACCTTAGGCACGCCAAAGAAATGGCACCATCTCAACCGTATCTCCCAAACAGGGCGAAGCCCGAAAGAATACTTCGCGTCAAATCAGGCCACTCGGTGGCGGTCAAGAGACCCAAGCACCCCAGCGATGAACCCTCGTAAAACCCCTTTTCTCCCACTCCCGTGGGGGCGCTCGCCGCGCGGGCGTTACTTTGCAAAGATGCAAAGTAACCAAAAATCTTGCACGTGGCGGCTGACCACCTGTGGTCAGCCGTCTCACGTGCTCCCATTTTATACAGATTGTGCGAGTGAGTGGGTGCGGCGCTATCGGGTGGGTTTGTCACACCCGTTCGGCTTATCGTGTGGGATGCGCGAACCAACACTGTTTGCTGCCGCACGTTTGTCGTACGATGACATGAGAACACGCATGGAAGGTGCCTGACAGAGTGGACGTCGGTTAGTGCAATGGTGTTCCTTGTAGGGGCGACCTGCGGTCGCCCATGTTACCCAGCGCCACCAATCTGTACCGTACACACACCTTAGGCACGCCAAAGAAATGGCACCATCTCAACCGTATCTCCCAAACAGGGCGAAGCCCAACAGAATACTTCGCGTCAAATCAGGCCACTCGGTGGCCGTCAAGAGACCCAAGCACTCCAGCGATGAACCCTCGTAAAACCCCTTTTTTTCACTCGACCGCAGTCGTCGTGAAAAAATCGTTTTTTGGTTCTTTTTTTCGACAAAAAAAGAATGCCCCACCGGCAGGTGACCCCTGCGGTAGCAGACCGCCCCGTAGGGGCAAAACAACAATTCAGAGTGAATTTGAAAACGGACGCCCAATGGGCGCCCCTACCATGGAGTGGGGCGAACGCCTCCACGGCAGCAGGACACCTCCGAAGAGGCAAACAAAACCCCCAACTGTAAACAGTTAGGGGCAAATGTATTATTTATTCCATATCGCTCAAAGCGGCTTTGGCCGCCATTTGCTCGGCTTCTTTTTTACTGTGCCCACAACCATTGCCCACCACAGCGTCATTGAGTAACACCTCAGCGTGGAAGGTTTTGTCGTGATCTGGACCGTCCTCGCCCACCATTTGATAGGTGAGCACTTGGTCAGCTTGGCGCTGCACCAACTCTTGCAGAGCGGTTTTGTAGTCTCGCCGTTTGGCCTGCATGGTTTCCTTGGGCGCCACGTCTAACAGCACACGGTGGATTAAATCCGATGCCGCCTGCCGTCCGCCGTCTAAATACACGGCGGCAAACACAGCTTCCACTGCGTCTGCCAAAATGGAAATCCGCGTGCGACCACCACCAGCTTCTTCCCCACGGCCTAAGCAAAGATGGGTACCCAGCTCTAGCTTTTGCGCCACCTCATGGAGACTTTGCTCACAAACCAAGGCAGCACGAATGCGGGTCAAATCGCCTTCGGGTAAGTCTGGGTTCCCTTGAAACAAAAACTCAGCCGTGACAAAACCCAGCACCGAGTCGCCCAAAAACTCCAAACGTTCATTGCTTTGTAAACCTGCGCCACGATGCTCGTTGGCATAGGAGCTGTGGCACAAGGCTTGCGCCAAATACCCTTTATTTTCAAATGTGTATCCAATTTTTTGCTCCAGTGCCTCCATAAGTACGCTCCTCATAAAAGGAACCCATCGGCTAAAAAGCCGATGAATTCTTTTTGCTTTAATTCAATTTCCCAGCGATAAATGCCACGGCATCACCGATGGTTTTCATGCCAGTGAAATCTTCGTCTTGAATTTCGCCCACATCAAAGGCTTCTTCAATGGCCATAACCAATTCCACAAAGTCCACGCTGTCAGCGCCCAAATCGTCCGCCAAAGAAGTTTTCAATGTAATAGACTCCACGTCTACGGCGAATTGCTCTGCCACCAGTTCTTGCAAGGTGCTTAAAATTTCTTCATTACTCATCGTCGTTCTCCTTATATCCATTTGAGTTGATTATACATATTTTCTGGGGTAATCATACGCAAAATCAACCTTGATGTCAAGGGGATTTTTAAAATTTATTGAGAAACTTTTTACACGCACGTAAAAATGACCACAAAAACAGTGACAAATCTTATTCTGGACGTTCCAATTTCATATATTCGATGTTTTCTTCCACCGATTGAATATATCCACTCTGGGCAAAGACCAAGCCTTGACGAATGGCATTTTGGAAGGCCAGTGCGTTGGACGAGCCGTGAGCCTTGATCACAGGCTTGGTCACCCCCAAGAAGGCAGTGCCCCCACTTCGTTGGGGTCAATTTTCTTTTTGAAGGCCTTAAACCCTTTGCTCACCAGCAAAGCACCCAGCTTGGACTTCAAATTGGCAAGGAAAATGGATTTCAGCTCCATGTTCATAAACTTGGCGGTGCCTTCCATGGTTTTGAGCATCACATTACCAGTGAACCCATCAGCCACGATGACATCGGCCTCGCCCAACATAGCATCACTGCCTTCCACGTTGCCGATGAAGTGTAAAAGGCCTTGGTCGTGGGCTTTTTGGAGTAAGCCATAGGTTTCCAATCGCAAGCTATCGCCTTTGGAAGGTTCAGCACCGATGTTCAAAAGACCCACTTTGGGTTGTGCCAAGCCCATGATGTTCTTGGCATAGAGATTGGCCAAGAAGGCAAATTGCAACAGATATTCTGGGGTGCATTCCGCGTTGGCACCGCAGTCACACAACACGGTATGTCCTGTTTTGGTTGGAATTTGAGGGCACAGCGCCGCACGGCGCACACCCCGAATCCGCTTCACCAGCAAGGTGGCGCCAGACAGGAGCGCCCCCGTGGAGCCAGCGGACACAAAGGCATCCCCTGCCCCAGATTTCACCATGTTCAAGCCAACCGTGAGGGAAGAATCTTTCTTGCGCTTAAACGCCGTAGCAGGGTCATCGCAGATTTCCACCACTTCTGTGGCTTCTTGGATGTGAAGGTGCGCAGGCAGAGTGGTCACCCCACAGGCGGTTAATTCCCCCTGTATGGCGTCCAACCGACCCACCAAGGTAATCTCTACGTCATAGGCCTTCAATGCGTCTAGTGCCCCTTGTACGGGGGCTTGAGGGGCATGGTCGCCACCCATGGCGTCTACAATAATATGCTTCATGGTTGTACCTCCTGCGAAATGACCTCGGCTAAACCCAAGGCTCTGTCGGCGATTTCAAGATTTTTCTCCCGTTTGCCCTTCACCTTGCGACCCAAGGGGGGCATGATGCCAAAGTTGATGTTCATGGGTTGGAAGTTGACAATAGACTGGTTTGACACATACAGCCCCAACGCCCCCACAGCGGTTTCTGCTGGGAAGTTGATAGGTGGCTTTCCTTGCAGTCTGCGAGACAGTTCCACCGCCGCCAAATAGCCTGAGGCCGTGGACTCCACATACCCTTCCACCCCTGTCATCTGCCCCACAAAGGTAATCCGAGGGTCAGACTTCAAGCGGTAATAACGGTCAAGGAGTTGGGGGCTATTTAAAAAGGTGTTACGGTGCATCACCCCATAGCGTAAAAACTCGGCATTTTTAAGGGCAGGAATCATGGAAAATACCCGTTTTTGCTCTGGGAACCGCAGATGGGTTTGGAAGCCCACCATATTGTACACGCTACCCTCTGCATTATCTTTGCGCAATTGCACCACGGCGTAGGGCTCACGGCCTGTTTTGGGGTCAGGTAAACCCTTGGGTTTTAAGGGTCCAAAGCACAACGTCTCACGACCGCGCCGCGCCATCACCTCTACAGGCATACACCCTTCAAAGACCATCTTGTCTTCAAAGCCATGAACCTCTGCTTCTTCGGCAGTGGACAGCGCCTCCCAGAAGGCCAAATACTGCTCTTTATCCATAGGGCAGTTGATGTAATCGGCAGTGCCACGGTCGTACCGTGCCGCCATCCAAGCAGACTCCATATCCACGCTTTCCGCTGTCACCAAAGGTGCGGCGGCATCGAAAAAGTGTAAATCCTTGGTGTCACCCAGCAGGCCATGAATGGCATCGGACATGGCATCCGAAGTCAACGGGCCAGTGGCGATGATGACTTCCCCATCGGGAATGGCAGTGACTTCGCCGTCCATAACGGTAATCAGATGGTGGGCTTTCACCTTGGCTGTCACCAATTGGGCAAACCCATGGCGGTCAACCGCCAGCGCACCGCCCGCTTCCACACGGGTTTCCTCGGCGCAAGTCATGAGCAAAGAACCTAGCACACGAAGTTCTTCTTTCAGCAAGCCCACCGCATTTTCAATATGGTCAGAGCGCAGAGAATTGGAACAGCACAGCTCTGCAAAATCATTGGTGTGATGGGCAGGGGTTTTTTTATGGGGCTTCATTTCCCACAAGGTCACGGCAATGCCACGCTCAGCCAATTGCCAAGCCGCCTCACAGCCAGATAAGCCAGCGCCGATAACAGTTACGTTCATAAGGTCTCCTTTTGTTTGGACTAAGGACTAAGAGTGAAAAGCGAAAAACTATCGCCTGCGGGCGGGGAGGGGGCGGACGGCCACAAGGCTGTCCCTACGGATGCACCATCCATCGTTACACGATGCGCCATCGGGGAATGGACGGCCAATGGCCGCCCCTACGATGGGTTTCGGATATCCCAACACGTTCCCACACATGGGAAAACGGCGGGGGCAAGCCCCCGCCCTACGATTTATTCTTTGATTGCCTTTTTGGCAGTTGTTTTCTTGGCAGGTGCTTTTTTAGCGGTTGTCGCCTTTTTGGCAGTGGTGGCTTTTTTAGCTGGGGTTTTCTTCGCCGCTGCGGTTTTGGTGGTTGTTTTCTTTGCCGCTGCTTTGGTGGTCTTTTTAGCTGGCTTTTCTTCTTTCACTTCTTCCCCGTCTTTGGTGGTTTTCCGCTTGGGATAGCCACGCTTATCCTCGGGCAGGAAGTTTTCGCAACCCTCATGGGTGCAGAAGGGCTTTTTAAAGCCTTTACCGCTCTTTTTAAACATGGTATAGCCGCACACCGGGCAATCGTCCTTCACAGGCACATCCCATGTCATAAAGTCGCACTTGGTTTCTTCCACTTTATCGTTGTTGTGGTCACAGCCGTAATAAGTGTAACCCTTGGCAGAAGTTTTCTTCAAAATCCGACCACTACACTTGGGGCAACGGCCGGGCATTTCCACCACCAATGGTTTGGTGAAGGTACAATCAGGATATCCTGGGCAAGCCAAAAAGCGTCCAAAACGGCCACTTTTCACCACCATTTGTTTGCCACATACATCGCAAATTTCTTCGCTCAATTCGTCGGGCACTTTGATGCGAATGCCTTCCAAGGCCGTTTCTGCATCGGTGAGGTTTTGGGAGAAGGTACCGTAAAAATCACGGAGAATTTGCTTCCATTCCAACTCCCCAGCTTCCACATGGTCAAGACGCTCTTCCATATGGGCGGTGAATTGCAAATCAGCAACGTCGGTGAACCGCTCTTTCATCAGTTCGGTGACCACACGCCCTAAGTTGGTGATTTTTAAATATTTGCCCTCTTTCATCACATATTCACGGTCTAAAATGGTAGAAACCGTGGGCGCATAAGTGGAAGGGCGACCAATGCCTTGCTCTTCCATAGCACGGATGAGGGAGGCATCGGTGTAATAAGCTGGGGGATGGGTAAAGTGTTGCTCAGGCAGGAATTCCTTTAAGCTTAACACTTCTCCTTCTTGCAAAGAGGGCAAGGGAGAATATTTCTCTTCCTTTTCATCGTCCTTCCCTTCTTCATACACAGCAGTGTAACCAGAGAATTTCAAGCTGGAAGCACTGGCGCGGAAGGCATGGTCGTTGGCTTCAATTTCCACAGACACACTGTCGTAGATGGCGTTGGACATTTGGCTGGCCATGAAACGGCTCCAAATCAGACGGTACAGACGATATTGCTCCCCAGACAAGTCCTTTTTCAGTTGCTCTGGCGTCCAGTCTACAAAACTGGGGCGGATGGCTTCATGGGCATCTTGAGCAGAGCCCTTGGTTTTGTACACGTTGGGGTTTTGGGATAGTAATCCTTGCCATAGCGCCCTTGGATGAAGGTTTTGGCACCTGCTGCCGCTTCGTCAGAGATACGCAAGGAGTCGGTACGCATATAGGTAATCAAACCCACAGCGCCTTCCCCTGCCACGTCGATGCCTTCGTACAATTGTTGGGCGATGGCCATGGTGCGACGAGGGGTCATAGACAGCTTGCGAGAAGCCTCTTGTTGCAAGGTGGACGTGGTGAACGGGGGGGATGGGCTGCGATATTTATCGCTGCGTTTCACAGTTTTCACCGAGAAAATGGATGCCTTGGTGGCTTCCATGACAGCGTTGACTTCCTCTGCGTTTTTCAGCTCTGCCTTTTTGCCGTTATGCCCATGATAATGGGTGGTGAAGGCAGTCTTTTTCAAATCGTCCATTTGAAGCTGGGCGTCCAAAGACCAATATTCCTCTGGAATAAAGGCTTCGATTTCACGCTCACGGTCGTCCACCATACGGGTGGCAACCGATTGCACGCGACCAGCAGACAGACCGCGGCGAATTTTCTTCCACAGCAGTGGAGAGAGCTGATAGCCCACAATGCGGTCGAGAATCCGCCGTGCTTGCTGGGCATCCACACGGTGTTGCTCGATTTCTCTGGGCTCTACAATGCTCTCTTGCACCACTTTTTTGGTGATTTCGTTAAAAGTGACACGGCAACTGTTGTCGTCGGTCAAGTTTAACAGTTCCTTCAAATGCCAAGAAATAGCTTCCCCTTCACGGTCAGGGTCAGTTGCCAGATAGACCATGGAGGCTCCCTTGGCAGACTTTTTCAAGTCTTTGATGATGTCTTCTTTGCCCTTGATGGGGCCGTAGGCTGGTTCAAAGTCGTTGTCGGTGTCCACACCGATGACGCTTTTGGGAAGGTCACGCAAGTGACCCATACAGGCTTTGACCTGAAAGTCCTTGCCCAAGTATTTTTCAATGGTTTTGGCCTTTGCAGGGGATTCCACAATGACCAGACTATAGTTTGCCATAGTACCTCCAAGCACGGCGAAATGGTGCCGTGATGTTTATTTATTCCACAAGCTGTTAAAAAAACGCCTTTAAGGGCGATTTTTTAACAGCTTGAATATCGCCCAAATATAAAATTTAAAACTTTTCTAATTTATAAAAATATACTTTTTCCCCATAATAGCTATTTCAATGCAGGGCGATTGATTTCACACGAAGGGGCTTCGCCCCCTCGTACTCCCCCAATTCCTCACTTTTCATAAGCTATACTAGTTTATATTTATTCCACAACGCTTACCAGTCGACAATAGAAATTGCCAGCGTCTAAGCGAATATATCCATCTAATTCTAATAGGGTCAGGGCTGAGAGTACACGTCGTGTGGGCAAGCCGCTTCGCTCTGTCACCTCATCCACCACCACAGGGCTATCCCCCATGGTTTGCAAAATGGTGATTTGGTCGTCGGTTAATTTCTCTTTTGCCTGTTTCATGGGGAGCAACTCCCCTGTTGGTTTCACAGCTTCCATCTGCCGCTCTTCATAACCTAGCACCACTGGTTCTTCCAGAGATTGCACAGGCTTTAACTGGGGATATTGTGGCGTATATTCTCGCAAAATATCCCACCCATCGCTGACAAGGCCTGCCCCATCTCGAATGAGATGGTTACAGCCACGACTGGACTCCACATCAATGGGGCCAGGGACGGCGAACACATCTCTACCCTGCTCCAAGGCGGTTTTAGCAGTGATCAATGCCCCAGACTTTTCTGGCGCTTCCACCACCAAGGCGGCTTGGCACAAGCCAGACAAAATACGGTTACGGACAGGAAAGTGCATGGGTTTTGGTTGGGTTTTCGGCGGATATTCCGACACCAACGCCCCTTTGGCGGCAACGTCTTCATATAACTTGCGGTTTTCTCTGGGATAGACCACATCAATGCCGTTGCCCAACACCCCAATGGTGATGCCATCGGCACGCAAGGCACCACGGATGATGGCGGTGTCAATGCCTTTCGCCAGTCCAGACACCACCACAGCACCACCACTGGCCAAGCCAAAACCCAACTTTTCAGCGCAGGCTTCTCCGTAAGGCGTAGCGGAACGGGTGCCCACCCCTGCCACGCACAGCTGCTCGTCCACCATAGGCAGACGGCCTTTCACGTATAGCACGCAAGGGGGATCATAAATGTTGCGCAGTCTGGCAGGATAGGTGGCATCTTGAATGGTGAGGATATGAATGCCCAAGCGGTCGCACTGTGCCAAGATTTCATTGGCACGCTCCAAGCTGTGGTTTTCAAGGCAGGATAACTGTCCACTGGGGATGATTTGCCGCGCTTCTATTTGGTCTAAGTCAGCGAAATACACTTCCTCAGGATCGCCATAATGGTCTAAAAGAGCGTAACGTGATTGGAGTTTCAGACCCTGTAACTGGGTCAACCACAGCCAATATTTGATGGCAGCCATGGGCGCTCACGCTCCTTTCAAGGTGTATCGAAATTGGGCAACGGGCGACCGCAGGTCGCCCCTACAATTTATTGGGTAGGGGCGACCTGTGGTCGCCCGTTCCCTAGTCCTTAGTTTTTAGTTTATCTAAACATTTCCCACAACAGCACCGTGGCGGCGCTGGCGGCATTTAAGGACTCACAATGGGGTTGCATGGGGATTTTCAAGGTTTTCTCGCACAAGGTCAACATCTGCGCCGACAGCCCCTTTCCTTCCGATCCGATGGCAATGGCACAGCGTGTGTAATCTGCCTGCCGCGCATCAATGGTATCGTCCCGCAGGGCGGCACCATACATGGGCAGGGCACTTTCTTGTAGCAATGTCTCTAGTTGCGCATAGGCGCAATTCCACACCTTACAGCGGAAGGCGGCACCCATAGAGGCTCGCAAAGTTTTGGGGTTATACAAATCGGCGCAATTGCCTGTGAGGAGCAGTCCATCCGCCCCAAAGGCATCTGCTGTGCGTAAAATAGTGCCCACGTTTCCTGGGTCTTGCACTGTGTCTAACACCACATAGTGGTTTCCAGTCAAGGTTTGCGGCAAGGTAGCGTCTGGGAGGGCACACACACCCAACAGCCCTTGTGGAGACTGCATGGGAGAGATGGACTGCATCACCTCTGCTGGCACTTCTACCTGCCGCACAGACGCGCCTACCTGTGGCATGGTCATCCCTTGGGTACAAACCAAGGTGTTGACTTCAATGCCATGGGCAAGGGCTTCTTGCATGAGTTTGGGGCTGTCACAAAGGAACAGCCCCTCTTTTTTTCGGGTTTGCGATGAAGTCGCCAGCTTGCGAATCAAGCTACACAAAGCATTTTGGCGGCTGGTGATGGTTTCCATAAGGCGACTCCTTTCGTTGGGGGTTGTGGGGGAATCGGGGGACGGGCGACCACAGGTCGCCCCTACGGTTGAGGGGGGGAATCGGAGGAACGGGGCGGTGGGGCAAGCCCCCGCCGTTTCCCCGACAACATTCAACTTATCAATCCACTGGTCGCATGGTGGGGAACAAAATCACTTCACGGATGCTGTCAGACCCTGTGAGGAGCATGACGCAACGGTCGATACCGATGCCCATGCCACCCGTGGGAGGCATACCGTATTCCAAAGCATGGATGAAGTCTTCGTCCAACATTTCGGCTTCTTCATCGCCACGGGCCCGTTGCTCGGCTTGCTTTTCAAAGCGAGACAATTGGTCGATGGGATCGTTCAATTCAGAATAGGCGTTGGCCAATTCGCTGTGGCAGATGAACAGCTCAAAGCGTTCAGTCAAACGTGGGTCTTGAGGGCTCCGCTTGGTCAAAGGAGACACTTCCACAGGGTACATGGTGATAAAGGTGGGCTGAATCAGCTTTTCTTCCACACGTTGGTCAAAGGTGGCATAGAGTGCATTGCCCCAAGTGGGTTCCGCACTGTCAGCCAACTCAACACCGATAGCCTTCACAGCGGCAATGGCCTCTGCATCGTCAGAGATGGCGTCAAAATCCACACCAGTGTATTTTTTCACAGCGTCTACCATGGAAAGCCGTTCCCAACCGGGGGTCAAGTCTACGGTTTCCCCTAGCCATTCCACTTGGTAAGAACCCAACAGTTCCTTGGCGGCAGAGGCAATGATGCCTTCGGCAATGTCCATCATATCATGGAAATCAGCATAGGCTTGGTATAGCTCCACGCTGGTGAATTCAGGATTGTGCTTGGTGTCCATGCCTTCGTTGCGGAAGATACGGCCAATTTCATACACACGCTCCATACCGCCCACAATCAAACGCTTTAAGGGTAGTTCGGTGGCGATACGCATGAACATATCCAAGTCTAAGGTGTTGTGGTGGGTGATGAAAGGACGGGCGGCAGCGCCAGCAGACACAGTGCCCAGCACAGGGGTTTCCACTTCCATATAGTCCATGTTGTCCAAGTAGTTGCGCATATGCTTAATGAACTTGGAACGGATTTCAAAGTTACGACGGACTTCAGGATTGACAATCAAATCAACATAGCGTTGACGATAGCGCAGCTCACGGTCTTGCAGGCCGTGGAACTTTTCGGGCAGGGGTTGGAGAGACTTGCTCAACAAGGTAATTTCCGTGGCGTGAATGCTCATTTCCCCACGTTGGGTGCGGAAGACAGTGCCTTCTACGCCCACAATATCACCGATGTCGTACTTTTTGAAGCGGTTGTAAGCTTCCTCATCCATGTCGTCACGACGGGCATAGATTTGCAGACGACCGTAACGGTCTTGCAGGTCACAAAAACTCACCTTACCCATGCCACGCTTGCTCATGAGACGGCCAGCAATTTTCACGGCTTGGCCTTCCATGGCGTCAAAGTTTTCTTTGACGGTGGTGGTGTTGGTGGTGCATTCATATTTGGTGTGGACAAAGGGGTCTTGCCCAGCGGCTTGCAACACCGCCAGTTTTTCACGACGCACCTTTAAGATTTCTGATAAATCCTCTTGCTGAGGAACATTCTTTTGTTCAGCCATTGGGTACTCCTTTTATAATATGATTACACCCGAAAAAGCGGGCGACCACAGGTCGCCCCTACAAAGGGGTGTTGTCTGGAGACGGACGACCACAGGTCGTCCCTACGGTCTAAGCGTGTGGGTAGGGGCGACCTGTGGTCGCCCGTCCTCCGCTATTACATCTCGTAGGCGATTTTGCTCACCACATAGCGCATAGCGCCACGGGGTGCTTCTACAGTGACAATTTCCCCTTCTTTGGCGCCTACCAGCGCCTTGCCAAAGGGAGACTCTTCAGAGATGGCACCGTGCATGGGGTCGGCTTCTTGAGAGCCCACAATGCGATAAGACTTGGGCATTGCCCCAGCTTCATTGGTAACAGTGACCGTACAGCCCAGAGAAACCACATCGGTATTCATGTCGCTTTCGCCCACAATCACAGCATATTGCAGCACTTCTTCAATTTCAGCAATGCGAGAATATAGTTTGCCTTGTTCGTTTTTGGCTTCATCATATTCGCTGTTTTCAGACAGATCGCCAAAGCCACGTGCAATCTTAATTTGTTCTGCCACTTCGTCAGAACGAGTGGTTTTCAGATAGTTTAGCTCCACGGTCAACTCGTCAAAGCGATGTTGGCTCATTTTAAATTCTTTTTCCATGGGTTGTTTCCTTTCTCTGCTAAAAAAATCCGTTTAAAACGGTTAGATGTTCTGCTCAGGATAGTCTTACTCTATTTTATACTATTATTATATAATATCACAGGATGGTATTATAGAGACTATTATCTCCATTGTCAAGGTAAATTTTCAGATTTTTCAAAACTCTGTCACAAGTGCCAATTTTACCCACTCTTCTTTCCATGTCTCTGTACTAGCCACCATAGCCCACGCCTGCAAGGGTGATACCTCTGGTGGACACGTCCATTGGGCTGGCCACTGCAATGGTGGCATCGGTTGCGCTTCTTGATACGTCACCACATCAGGGTGCACACCGTCCATTGGCGCAAAGGCCACCACCCCATCACAATTCTCTAGCGCCTCTGCCCCCAAATTACACTGCACCGCCACACCGTAGAGCCGTCGCAACGCTTCACACATCTGCTCCCCTTGTGGCATTTGCAAGCAAAGGTGACGATGACACAAGACCAAGCCCTCTATCACACGCATCACTTGTGGGGTGATACGCTCTGCCACCAAACCCACCGTGGCCTGCTGAGGTGGCAAACCTTTTTCTTGTAAACACCGCTCCAAACACACCATTGCCAACCCTTGGCGCAGTGCCACTGTAGACACTGGCTCCAATCCCTCCATATCTGGCGGACAAACCCCTTGGTGGATGCCCTGTTGATTGAGCCACCGCACCCCCTGTGCCACCCGACGGCGTACCAACCAGTTTGGGGTTCGTTCTGTCCGTTGGATCCACACCCCTTGTACCCAGATAGGCCCCAAACGCCACCGTTGGATCAAAGGTCCTTTCACTGGTTCACGCCATACCATCACTCCATACATTATATATACCCCCTTTTTCCAGTCGTGGGAGTATATGGAATTGGGCGAGGTAGATATACCTATTGTGCACGTGATGATACAATTTTTTCCACTGCCGTGGGGGCTGCTGCCGCAGGGGCGCCACTCCCGTGGGGGCTGCTGCCGCAGGGGCGCCACTCCCGTGGGGGCTGCTGCCGCAGGGGCGCCACTCCCGTGGGGGCTGCTGCCGCAGGGGCGCCACTCCCGTGGGGGCTGCTGCCGCAGGGGCTTTCTTCGCCCTTCTCCCTTTGTAGGGGCGGCTATTAGCCACCCGTGGAAATCAATTGCAATTTGCTTCACCCTGTGGGATTTCTTTGTTTGATAGACTTTTCCCACTCCCGTGGGGGCCACTGCCGCAGGGGCTTTCTTCGCCCTTCTCCCTTTGTAGGGGCGGCTATTAGCCGCCCGTGGAAATCAATTGCAATTTGCTTCACCCTGTGGGAGTTCTCTTTTGATAGACTTTTCCCACTCCGTGGGGGCTGCTGCCGCAGGGGCGCTCGCCGCGCGGGCGTTACTTTGCAAAGATGCAAAGTAACCAAAAATCTTGCACGTGGCAGATGACCACGCGTGGTCATCTGTCTCACGTGCTCCCATTGTATACGGATGGTGCGTGTGAGTGGGTGCGGTGCTAACGGGTGGGTTTGTCACATCCGTTCGGCTTATCGTGTGGGATGCGCGAACCAACGCTGATTGCTGCCGCACATGACTCGTACGATGACATGGGAACACGCATTTGAGGTGCCTTAGATTGTGGACGTCGGTTGGTACGGTGGCGCTGGGGGCGCTGACCTGCGGTCAGCTTGGGTTGTATGCAATGGTGTTCCATGTAGGGGCGACCTACGGTCGCCCGTCTTACCCAACGCCACCAACCTACACCGCCCATCACACCCTAGGCACACCCAAGAAATGGCAACATTTTTCTGCAACATCGCAACAGGGCGAAGCTCGAAAGAATACTTCGCGTCAAATCAGGCCATTCGGTGCCGTTCAAAAAGCCAAAGCACTCCAGCGATGAACCCCCGTAAAAGCCCTTTTTTTCACTCGACCGCAGTCGTCGTGAAAAAATCGTTTTTTGATTCTTTTTTTCGACAAAAAAAGAATGCCCCACCGGCAGGTGACCGCCCCGTAGGGGTAAAACAACAATTCAAAGTGAATCGGAAAACGGGCGCCCAATGGGCGCTCCTACGATGGGGTGGGGGGAATGCCCCACCGGCAGGTGACCGCCCCGTAGGGGCAAAAAACAACAATTCAGAGTGAATCAGAAAACAGACGCCCAATGGGCGCCCCTACGATGGGGCGGGGGCAAATACCCCACCGGCAAGGCACCGCCCCGTAGGGGCAAAAAACGACACAACAGGATGTCCTGTTGTGTCGTTCTTTCTTTTTCATTACCACGCTTCGATATACCCTGTCAAATAAATCAGAGGGTTGAGGCGCTCGCCGTTTTCGGAGATTTCAAAATGGAGGTGAGGCCCAGAGGAAATACCAGTGGAGCCAGTAATGCCCAACACATCCCCTTGGTTCACATAGTCCCCCACAGACACAGAGCGACTGCTCATATGGGCGTACAAAGTGGTGTTGCCACTGCCGTGGGACACCACCACGTAGTTGCCGTAACTACTGGAATATTGAGAGGTAATCACGGTGCCAGCCTTGGCGGCATAGACGCTGGAGTTATAGTACACGCCACCGATGTCCACGCCGTTATGGTAGGTAGATGCACCAGCAATCCCTGTGTTCCGTTCCCCAAAGGGAGAGGTGATACGGCGGCTGGTGACAGGCCAGATGTAGCCCCCCAAGGCAGCTGAGCTACTACCTGCGCTTTGGGCAGCCAACTCAGCAGACTTCGCCATGATTTCCGCTTGCACACTAGCTTCTTCTGCTTCCATGGTAGACATGGCAGACTCATAAGTGCTTTGGTCGGCCATAATCTGGGCAATCAAATCGATTTGGGCTTGGCGCTGTACGTCCAGTTCTGCCACCGTGGACTCCAAGTCATCCTTGGTGTCTTGGGCATCGCTACGGCTCAACTCCAGCACAGCGGCCTGTTGTTCAATGTCGGCTTGAATGGCCTTCAAGTTATCGATAACAGCTTGGTCTGCATCCATAATCTCGTTGATAATATCCAATTGTGCCAGCATATCGGAAAAGCTTTCTGCCCCAAAGAGCACCGACCAATAGCTGGTGGTACCATTTTCCTCCATGGAGCGAACACGGGCGCAAAACAGCTCGTATTGCACCGCTTCTTCCTCTTGGGTTTTCAGCAGTTCTGCCTCAGCAGCGGCAATCAAATCGTCATACCCTTCAATTTGGGTGGTCAGATTAGATGTTTCCGTTTCCAGCAATGAAATCTGAGTGTCTAGCAACGACTTCGCCGCCAGTGCTTGGGATTTGTCGCTGGCCAAGGCGGCAATTTGAGATTCTAAGGCACTCATTTGTGCTTCTAAATTTTCAGACTCCGTCTTCAAGGCATCGATATCATCTTGGGTCACCGCCTGCACCTCTTGGGTCAAGGTAGTGGCGCTCATAGTCATCACCACAGCCAGTGCCATCAAACCAGAGGCAATGCGCTTCCATATTTTTTTCATAGCGCCCTCCTTATACCAGTAAGAACTTGCGGATGGCAGACAAACTACCGCCCACGCCAATGACAATGCCAGCAATGACGAAGGTCATCGCCACGCTGACCCAGATTTCACTAAATTCAATGATGGAAATCAGTTGCAACGAGTCGGTGTTGCCGATGCCAGTGGCCACCGCCTCATACAAGCCCCATTGGAACAAAAAGGCAATGATAGCACCGCCGATGCCCAGCAAAAACCCTTCGTACACAAAGGGCCAGCGGATAAAACCATTGGTGGCACCCACCATACGCATGATGGCGATTTCTTCACGGCGGTCAAAGGTGGTGAGCTTAATCGTGTTTGAAATGATAAACACCGACACCAAAAACAGCACCCCAATCAGCGCTACGCTGACCATGGTGGCAATGTTACGCACCACGGTAAACCCGTCGGCTAAGTCTTGGAAGGCATTGGTGTTGACCACCCCTTCCACCCCTTGCACAGACTTGACTGTGGCAGAGAGTTGCTCCAAATCCACCACGCGAATGGCATAGCGGTCACGGAGAATGTTAGCATCTAAATCTTGATACAGCTCTTCTTCAGGATAGTTGGCAATGAAGGCTTCTTTTGCCTCTTCACGGCTGATGAACGTCACATCTAGCACATTGTCAATGGCTTCTAGTTGGCTCTGCAGAGCCATGGCTTGGGAGGTGGAGTAAGTTTCTTCCACATAGGCCAGAATTTCATTGTCTTGCTCCAAATCCAGCAATTGTGCGTCGGCGTTCACCGCCACAAGGGAGAAGGTGCCCATAATCAAAAGGCAGGCCACGGTCATACCCACGGCGGCAAAGGACATAAAGCCATGGCTCACCATGTTCATCACGCCTTCTTTGGCGAAATATCGGAAATTATGTCTTGCCATTGATTTTCCCCCCTACGTAACCGCCCACCACGTCAGAGATGATGCGTCCTGTTTGCAGTGTGACCACACGCTTACCAAAGCGGTCAACCAAGGCCTTTGCATGGGTCACCACCACCACGGTGGTGCCAAGGGAGTTGATTTTCACCAACAGCTTCATCAAGTCTAAGGCACGCTCTGGGTCAAGGTTCCCTGTTGGTTCGTCGGCGATGATGGTGCTGGGATTGTTAATCAGGGCACGGGCAATGGCCACACGCTGTTGCTCACCACCAGAGAGCTCGGTGGGGAAGCTGTGGGCTTTGCGCTCTAGCCCTACCAGCTTGAGCACGTAGGGAATGCGCTCAACCATTTCCCGTTGACTGGCTCCTACGGCACGCATGACAAAGGCCAGATTTTCGTACACAGTTTTCTTTTCAATCAAACGGAAATCTTGGAAAATAATCCCCAAGGTACGCCGCATCAAAGGCAGTTGACGGTCGGAGATACGGGTGAGGGAAAAGCCGTTGATCATCATTTTCCCAGCGGTACACTCCACTTCCCCTGTTAGCAATTTAATCATGGTGGATTTGCCAGAGCCAGAAGGCCCCACCAAAAAGACAAATTCCCCATCTTCGATATCCATGGAGACACCACGCAACGCCTTGGTGCCGTTGTCGTACTCCATTTCTACGTCTTTTAATTTAATCATGAGATTCCTCGCTTTATCATTTCAAAGGCGATACACTTCGCCCCATAGTTTGCCTTGTCGCAATTGCTTATAATCTTTGATATTATACTATATTTAGTAGTATTTTGCAATAGCCAACACTAGGGAATTGGTGGAAAACCGCCCCACTTGTGAGGTGATTTTGATGAGATTGTGTATGTCATTCCCCACTGCCGTGGGGGCTGCTGCCGTGGGGGACTTTCTTCGCCCTCTCCCCTTGTAGGGGCGGCTAGTAGCGCGCCCGTGGAAACCAATTGCAATTTGCTTCACCCTGTGGGATTTCTTTTTTGATAAACTTTTCCCACTCCCGTGGCGGCTGACCACTTGTGGTCAGCCGTCTCACGTGCTCCCATTTTATACGGATGGTGCGTATGAGTGGGTGCGGTGCTATTGGGTGGGTTTGTCACACCCGTTCGGCTTTTCATGTGGGATGCGCGAACCAACGCTGATTGCTGCCGCACGCAACTCGTGCGATGACATAGTACCACGCATGGAAGGTGCCTAAGCTTGTGGACGTCGATGGGTGCGGTGGCGTTGGGGAGGCGCTGACCTGCGGTCAGCTTGATGTTGGGTGGTGCTGGCCCCCTTGTAGGGGCGACCTGTGGTCGCCCGTCTTACCCAACGCCACCAATCTATACCCCACATACATCCTAGGCACCCCCAAAAAACCGCACCCTTTCCACCGCATCTCCTCAACAGGGCGAAGCCCGAAAGGATACTTCGCGTCAAATCAGGCCACTGGGTGCCGGTCAAAAAGCCCAAGCATCCCAGCGATGAACCCCCGTAAAAGCCCCTTTTTTCACTCGCTCGCAAGCGTTGTGAAAAAATCGTTTTTTGATTCTTTTTGTCGATACAAAAAGAATGCCCGTCTGGCAAGACACCGCCCCGTAGGGGCAAAAAAACCGCCTCTGCAAATGCAGAGACGGCACTTATAACACTTATAACACTTTTTGCAAAAAGCTTTGCAATCTGGGGGATTGGGGGTTGGCAAAGAATTCTTCAGGGGTGTTTTCCTCCATGATATGGCCTTCGTCCATAAACAGCACACGGCTGCCCACTTCACGGGCGAAGCCCATTTCGTGGGTCACCACCACCATGGTCATGCCTTCGTCAGCCAACTGCTTCATCACGTCTAGCACTTCGCCCACCATTTCAGGGTCAAGGGCGGAGGTAGGTTCGTCAAAGAGCATCACCTTAGGCCGCATAGCCAACGCACGGACAATGGCAATGCGCTGTTTTTGACCGCCAGAGAGTTGGGCAGGATAACTGTCAAAACGGTCGGCCAAGCCCACACGTTCCAGCAGTTCCATTGCCACTTTGTTGGCTTCGTCTTGCTTCATCAAGCCTGTTTGCACAGGGGCTAGGGTGATGTTTTTCCCCACGGTCATGTTGGGGAAGAGGTTAAAATGCTGGAACACCATGCCCATGTTGCGACGAATCAAATTGATGTCTTCCTTGGGGTCGGTGATTTCGGTGCCATCAAAGTAAATGGAGCCTGCAGAGGGGGTTTCCAATAGATTTAAACACCGCAAAAAGGTGGATTTCCCAGAGCCAGAGGGCCCGATGACCACCACTTTTTCTCCAGCTTCGATGTGCTGGGTCAAATTGTCTAGCACCAAGTGGGTGCCAAAGGATTTGGATAGATTTTTAACGTCGATCACTGGCGGCCAACCTCCTTTCAAGTTTTCCTTGCCCCCATGTGAGGAGCATCACCATCAACAAATACACCAGTGCCACACCGCACAAAGGGAACATCCCCTGATAGGTTTTGGACTGGATTTGCATGGCCGTTTTGGTCAAGTCCACAAGGCCAATGACGGTGACGATGGAGGTTTCTTTCAGCAAGGTAATGAGCTCATTGCCTAGGGCAGGCAAAATGTTTTTAATGGCTTGGGGGATGATGATATGGCGCATCACAGGGGCATATTTCATACCCAGAGAGCGCCCTGCTTCCATTTGTCCACGGTCCACACTCATAATACCACCACGGATAATTTCTGCCACATAAGCGCCAGAGTTGATACCAAACACCAGCACTGCAATGCCAAAGGTATTGCGACTATTGGCGAAAATAACCAAGTATGCAATGAGCAACTGCACCATGGCTGGTGTACCACGGATGACCGTAATATACACCTTGCAAATGCCATTTAGAATGCCCAAAACAAGGTTCTTTCGCTGGCGTTGTTGGTCGTGAGCGGTGCGGATGACAGCGATGATGATACCCAGCGCTGTGCCCAATAGCAGCGCCAAAATGGTCAACTGAATGGTGACCACAATGCCGTCTAAGTACAGCAAATAGCGCTGGCCTTCCACAAAACTTTGGTAAAAATCGTGAATCATTTCTTGGTGGAAGGGAATTTCTTGACCCAGTTCACGGAGCTGGGTGTAGGCGGCTTCGGCATTTTCCCAAAAACCCATTGGCAAAGTCTCCTTTTCTCTATTTGTTAGCAATGGTAAAATAAATATTTGTAGGGGCGGATTTCTATATCCGCCCGTGAAAGGGATATTTCTAGGAAACGGGCGGATATAGAATCCGCCCCTACGGTACATCCCACAATATTTTACAAAAGGCGGAATGTTTTCACCATACCGATACAACGCACAAAACAAGGTGGCATAACGCCACCTTGTTTGCTTTGTAGTTCAGTGCGTAATTCTATTTTACTCTGCCACGATGTACTTGTCAACAATAGATTGCACAGTGCCGTCAGCAATCAGAGCAGCCAAAGCTTCGTTGATGGCAGCGCTGAGTGCAGTGTTGTCCTTAGACACACCGATAGCGTAATCTTCCACAGCGAATTCGGTGTCCAGAATGGACAGGCCTTCGTTGGCAGCCACAAATTCAATGGCAGGTTGGTTGTCGATGACCACGCAGTCCACTTTGCCAGCCATCAGAGCTTGCACAGCGGTGGCACCGTTGGCATAAGCGATGACGTGTTCTTCGCCATAGCCATACTCTTCCACAGGAGCAGAGCAGTAGATATAGCCAGTGGTGCCTTCTTGGGTGCCGATCATAATGTCGTCGCCTTCCATATCATCGATGGATTGGACAGCGCCGCCGTCAGCCACGATGACCACTTGGATGCCAGTGGCATAAGAGTCGGAGAAGTCCACGTTTTGCTTACGTTCATCGGTGACGGTCAGACCAGCCATGGCGATGTCGCTCTTGCCGTTTTGCACAGCGATGATGACGGTGCCAAAGTCCATGTCGTCCACAACCAATTCCAGACCCAGAGACGCAGCAATGGCGGTAGCGATTTCCACGTCAATGCCTTCGTAAGATCCGTCGTCAGCAATCATTTCGTAGGGAGGGAATGCAGCATTGGTAGCCATGTACAGCTTGCCGTCTTCCACGGTGGTGAAGGTAGCTTCGGTGGTTTCGGTGGTGGTTGCTTCGGTGGTAGTGGTTTCAGTGGTGGTGGTTTCGGTGGTGGAGCTGGAGCAAGCTGCCAAGGACAACGCCATGGTCAGAGCCAGAATAGAGGCAAACAGCTTTTTCATATTACAAATTTCCTTTTCATTTCTCCTGCATAATTATGCAAACTTAGTATGGTGATACAGTATCACTTATCCCTTTGTTTGTCAATACCTTTGTCGGAATTGCCTAATGATATCAGAAATATTTATACACCATGACCAATCTCAACGTTTACTGCAGTTGATATTTTTGCATATTTAATTCATATGCGGTTTGGAAGGCTTCCCCTTTGTGCAAATCATGGTTGTGGCTAAAGGATTCACCAGAGGTGGCAATGCTTTCCAGCACACGCAGAGCCACGTTGGAGCAGTGGTCGCCGATGCGTTCGCAGTCGGTGAGCAAATCGCTGAGCACCATGCCCATTTGAATGGTGCAACTGCCATCTTGCAAGCGTTGGATATGGCGCAGGCGAATTTGTTCAATCAGCTCGTCAATGGTTTCTTCCAAGGGTTCCACTTCCATGGCGGTGCCCCTGTCCAAGGTTTTAAAGCTGGAGATGGTGGCGATGAGAATTTCATCCAAGGCCCCAAAGAGCACTTGCAAATCATCTTCTGCTTGGGTGGAGAACACCAACTGCTTATCACGTAGTTCTTGACCTGTTTGCACCAAGTTGGCGGCGTGGTCACTGAGTCGTTCAAAATCACCGATGCAGTGGAGCAAACGGGTCACATTGCGGCTATCTTGAGAGGAAATGTTGTGACGGGTGATTTCCACCAAGAACGAGCCCAAACGGTCTTCATATACGTCGATGGTATCTTCATCGGCAAGGACTTGCTTGGCGGCCGCTTCGTTATATTCCCAGATTTGATTCATAGCAGAACGGACACACTTGTGGGTCAAGTCAGCCATTTCATGACCTACGCTGACGCATTCGGTGACAGCCACACCGGGGGTGTTGAGCAAGCGGCTGTCCAAAAAGGCAACCCCATGGCTTGTCTCACGTTCAGAGATAACTTTATTGGCAATCCACTCCAGCTTCGAGGTAAAGGGCAGGAGCATCAAGGTCGTCAAAATGTTGAAAATAGAGTGGCACAGTGCAATGCCAGTGACGGAAATGGCCTCATTCATAAAGGCCAAGGGGTAGACGGCATGGATGGAATAGAAAATCACCATAAAGATGGTAGAACCAATCAGGTTAAAAGAAATGTGCACCACAGCCACACGGCGGGCGTTGGGGCTCACGCCGATGGAGGAGAGCAAAGCGGTGATACAAGTACCGATATTTTGCCCCAAGATAATGGGCACAGCCACAGCGCCGGGCACAATACCAGACAGCGCCAACGCTTGCAAAATACCCACAGAGGCAGAGGAGGATTGAATCAGCGCAGTGAAGCCAGCGCCGAATAAAATACCCAAAATAGGATTTTCAAAGGTGACCATCATAGAGGTGAAGGCTTCGTTTTCAGCCAGAGGGCTAAGGGCGCCTTCCATCATTTGCATCCCGTACATCAGCACGGCAAAACCCACCATGGTACGGCCGATGTCACGGCGACGTTGATGCTTGCTGGTCATGATTAAAATCACACCAATGAAGGCAAGCAATGGGGAGAAGTTTTTGGGTTTGAGCATTTGCACAAACACGTTGGAGCTAGAAATGCCAGTCAATGATAAAATCCAAGCCGTGACGGTGGTGCCGATATTGGTGCCTAAAATCACACCAATACTGGATTGCAAGGTCATGACGTTAGAGTTGACCAAGCCCACCAGCATCACGGTGACAGCGGAAGAAGATTGAATGGCAACGGTGATACCAACGCCTAAAGCCAAGGCCTTAAAACGGTTTTCCGTCATGCGCCGTAAAATCAATTCCAACTTACTACCAGCCATTTTTTCTAAGCTCTGAGACATAGAGCTCATGCCGTGGAGGAAAAAGGCAAGGCCGCCTAACAGGGTGAATATCGAGAAAATATCCATGATGGGACTCTCCTACTTTTCTATATTTTTTCAAGTTTCATCGTCTTCTCCATAGCAGAGAATGACGCTTACTCCTATTATACCAATAAGGAAATATAAAAGGAAGTGGTAAAATAAAATCTGTGTAAATTAATATGAAATGGGTGTAAAATCATACCCATTTTATGAATTTTTACCAATATTTTTACAGCGCGCGTCACATTTTTTTCACTGCTACCATACACTGCTGATAAAGGCAGGTTTTCTCTGCCTTTATGAAAGGAGGCACCCATGACCAAAGAGAAACTTTTGTCCCTAGCGCAATATGAGCTAGGTGTGATGGAAAGTCCTGCTGGCTCCAACCGTGTAAAATACAACACCGCTTATTACGGCGGTGAAGTCTCTGGCGCCCAATACCCTTGGTGCTGTGTGTTTTTGTGGTGGCTATTTGACCAATGTGAGGCCAAAGAACTATTTTATGGAGGTGGCAAAACTGCCTCTTGTGGTGCTCTGGCTCGTTACGGACAGGCCAATAACCAATATGTAACCGATGACTACCATGTGGGAGATTTGGTGTTTTTCCACTTTGGTGGCTCCACCATTGTCCACATTGGCATTGTTGAGCAGGTGCGTGAGAGCGGCGCACTGGTTACCATTGAAGGCAACACCGGCACCGCCAGTGAAGACAACGGCGGCTGTGTGATGCGCCGTGTGCGCCCACTGTCTTACGTGGCTGGGGCATACCGCCCCCATTATGATGAGGAGGAAGAACCTGTGACCTATCGACTTTTAAGCGACATTCCCGAGGCCTTTCGTGGTGTGATGGAACTGCTGATTGAAGCAGGGATTTTGCAAGGCACCCACACAGATGTGGAAACCCAAAGCCCTGTGCTGGATGTAACCCACACCCAAGTGCGCACCTTGGTACTGGTGTACCGCGGTGGCGGCTTTGACGCCAAACTGGTGCAAGAAGGGTTACCCCCAGCCGTACCCGTGGCGGAATGACGAAAGACTAAGGGTGAAGGACGAAAGATTAAAAACGGGCGACCGCAGGTCGCCCCTACATCTGTAATGAAAGAGCCTGTTGCGGCTGCAACAGGCTCTTTCACCCTTAGTCTTTAGTCCTTCACAGGCACCTTAAACCAAAATGCTACGGTGCCGTCCCCATTGGTAACGCCCACGGTGCCACCATGGGCTTCGATGCAGGTTTTGACAATATAGAGCCCCAACCCCACTCGTTTTTGCCCTTTTTGGGTGCGAGATTGGTCGGCACGGTAAAAACTCTCCCAAATATGGGGCAAATCCGCTTGGGCAATGGGTTGCCCCGGATTTGCCACCATTACCGTAATCTCTTGCCCCTCTCGGGTCACAGAAACGGTGATGGTATCTCCTTGCTCACTGTGGGCCAAGGCATTGGACAAATAGTTGTTGAGGGCTTGCTCCAAATATTTCTCATCCCCATGACACCACAGCTCTGGCAGGATTTCCCCCACCAAGTTACGCTCTTTAAATAACGGTGTTTGCTTATCCAGTATTCCAGATGCAAAGGCTGAGAAGTCTAAATCGTGGCAATCAAGCTGCAACAATCCGTTTTCAATAGAAGAAATATCTAGCATTTGCCCCACCATGGCATTCAAACCCGCCGCTTCTTCAATGATGGTATCGTAATAATAGGTTTTATCGATGCCGGGAACATCTGCGCGCAAGCTTTCGCTGTACATCATCAGCATAGACAACGGTGTTTTCATTTCATGAGAAATGTTGGCGATGAATTGGCGGCGCATTTGCTCAAGGCGCTGCGCCTGTTCTACCTGCACCGTTAAATCTTCTTTGTCTGCATGAAGCTGGGTAATCATCTCCTCTAGATTTTTGGACATGGTGTTGATGCTCACCGCCAGAGAGCTTAGCTCCGCTTGGGTCACATCCTCGTCAGCTCGCTGGGCAAAATGCAGGTTTGCCACATTTTGTGCCACGGCTTCTATTTTCAAAATGGGCTTGGTCAGCCGATTGGTGAAAAACACCACCCAAACCAACGCAATCAACACAGCAAACCCAGAGGCCACCACGCTACTACGGGTGAAGAGCATCACGTTGGTGTCAATGGCACGGATGCTGGTCCAAATGTAAATGGTGCGACTTTCCCCTTGGTGTTCAATGGTTTGCTCTAAGTGGATGACCGTCATGTCACTGTCTGGCTCAGGGGTTGCCATGACAGGCGTTGCCACTGGAGGGACATCCTCTGCACCTGGCATCTGAATTTCCTTCCGATTTTCAAAAGGATCAGACGAAAAAATCACAGCGCCATCTGCCCCAGTGATCTGCACGCGGAGATTTTCCACATCTTGAAACTCCGAGACAATGCCATAAATCACACGGGGGTCATCGCTATAGCCTGCCACCAGTTGGGAAAACAACGTCTCAATCTGGTCTTCTTTTTGTTGCCATGCCATGCTTTTGGCAAAGTATTGATTAAACAGTATTTGCAAAATCAAGCTGAGCACTAAAATGAGCACGCAAAACAGCGCCATCTCCATTCGCAAGCCCAGACGGCGTTTTTTCATTCTGTCACCTCAAAACGATACCCCACTCGGAACACCGTTTTCAAATAATGGGCATAGACTTGGGTCATTTTACTGCGCAACTGTTTCACATGGGTGTCCACCGTCCGCAAATCTCCATCAAAATCATAGCCCCAGACAGCATTGAGGATTTGGTCACGAGACAAAATTACCTTTTGGTTCAGCATGAGATACGACAACAAATCAAACTCACGACGGGTCAAGTCTACAGACTTCCCATCGATGGTGACACCGCGGCTGTTTTGGTCAACGCTGATACCACCAGCGGTGAGCACAGGGTTGTCCCCTTTGCCAAGGCGTTGAAGGAGGGCTTCAATCCGCAGATGAAGCACCGATTGGGAGAATGGCTTGATGATATAGTCATCTGCCCCTGAACGGAAGCCACGGATTTGGTCGTATTCCTCCCCTTTAGCCGTGAGGAAAATCACTGGCACCAACGAGGTTTCTCGCAATTCTTGTAGCACAGCCACACCGTCTTTTTTGGGCATCATCACGTCTAGCAAAATCAAATCGATGTCGGTGCTGTTGTGGTAAAACATCTCCAACGCTTGTTCACCATCATAAGCGCACAGCACCCCATAGCCCACAGCCGACAGGTAGTCTCGCAGGACACGGACAATTCGCTCTTCATCATCCACTATTAAAATAAGTCTTTGATTTCCACGCATACACGTCTTCCTCGTTTCATCTCTTTATTTCTTCTTTTCATTATCAGTATAACAAATTCTCCAGATATTTACCACGTTTTATTCCAAATATACCAATTTTTTCTTAAAGATACATTGAACACAAACAGTTACAATCCGCCCCAAAAGCTTGGGGCGGATTGATGGTGTGGATTTTCTTCGCTTAATTATCCACGATGATGATGCGGATTTTGCCACCTTCATCGGGGTCGCGGTCGAAGTAGCCCACAAAGGTGACGCCAAAGGTCTTGGCCTGTGCCAATGTGGTCCAAGTGTCAGTGTCTTTATAATAGACCTGCACATCGTCGGCGATGACATAGGTTTCCCCATCGCCGACCAAAGAGCTAGTGCCAGTGAAGGCAGACACGTCTAGTTCCTCAGTGGCTTCTAGCACCACGGCAGAAATGAGGTTCCCATCATCATCCCATGCCATACCGCCGGGCTCGCCATCGTATTGGGTGTAGGCGCCAGTGGCCACGGTACGGGTGGTGCCAGTGGAGGTTTCCACAGCCAAGGTGTGGGTTGTGATGGTGGTAGACGAAGTGGTGGTACTACCGTCTTCATTGGTGACAGTGCCACCGACAGAACTCTTGGTGGAGGTGGTTCCATCCACGAAGAAGCCATAGGTATACAAATCACCTGTGACGTTATCAAGCAACATGATATCCACTTGACCATTGTCATCTAGATGGTAGTAGGTCACATCAGAAGAGGAAACCGTATCCACAGCAATGTCGCTGAGGGAGATTTTAGAAGCGGCGGTGTCGCCAATGCTTTCATAAATCACCACATCGCTGGCCAGTGTGCGAGAACCCAACTTACCAGAGCTCACATACAAAGAGCCGCTGCCAGAGGAGTAAGACAAGGTGTAGGCATAGGTGCCCTTGCTTTCAGTGTCTACCAATTTCACCAGTTGCCCGTCGTAAGCAGAGGTTGTGACGCTGGGAACGGTGATACCGCAAGTCAAGGTGACGGAAGAACCGCTGAGCACACCAATCATGTCATCAGACACGGTGGAGGAATAGGAACAAACGTCAATTACATCGCCAGTGGCATCCAAGGTCATGCAAATTTGGTCACCCAAAGCGAGGCCAGAGAAGCTGACGCCGTCGTTCACATCAAAGTCTGTACCCATCACGGTGACGGTTTCAGGTTGGGTGGGGTTGGGATCGGCGGCATCGTAATAACCAGTGATGACATAGCCGTCCATCAGACCAGCTGTTTGTGGCAAAATCATTTGCACAGTGCCGCTAGAGCCATAGCAAATCACCACTTCGCTGTAGGTTTCCAAAGCGTAGTAAGAAGAACCGAAGGTGGTGGCTTCTTCATCCATAATCACGGTGGCGCTAGAGGGCACCACAATGGAGGAGCCATCGGTGAAGGTGATGGAGTTGGCATCCACAGAGGAGATGTTGGCGGTGAGGCGGGTGTCCTCATTGGGCACAAAGCCGATGACTTCCCCTGCCACGTTGAAAATCAGCGTCCCACGGCAGGTGCCCACCAGTTCATCGCCAATGGCAGTCTTCTGGGTGTAAGGCACTTCGTTGCCATTGCTGTACACATACAAAGCGTTGGTGTCAGCGCCGTTTTTATAGCTGTTGTCCAGCACCACCACATCCGTGGCAGTGGATGCACCCACTTCGCTGAGATACTCACGGCCACTGGCATTGAGTTGGTTTGCCATACGCAGTAAAATATCCAACCCTTCTGCATAGGTGATGGTATCGGTATAGGTGGTGGAAATGCCATCTAAGAGCCCCAAGTTAGAGGCGGTGGCAACATAATCGCGGGGCCAGAAATAGCCAATGTCACTGGAGCTATAGCCCAGCATCCGCAGGCAAACAGTGGTCACCTCTGCAATGGTGATGCCACGGTTTGGCTCAAAGGTGCCGTTGCCCATGCCGTTGATGTACCCCAAGGTACACATCAAGTTGATGTCTGTGTAATAGCTGTCTGTGGGCAACACGTCGTTAAATGCAGAGGTATAGCTGGCAGAGGACACAGTATCGCTGTTGCCAGAGATGACCACTGCCAAGCTGCAAAAATCAGCACGGGTCATGGTGGAGACCATAGAGCCACTGGCGCTACCGCCCATGCCTTCAATGGCGGCGGCGGCCAAGTCGTATTCTTCTAAATCGTAGGCACTGACTGAAACAGTCATCATGCCAACCATCATCACGCAGGCCAACAAGCCTGATAGTAATTTTTTCATTGTTATCTCCTTATTTTTAGTCATTGCGCAACGCATCCACCGGTTGCAGTTGTGCGGCTTTTACAGCAGGATACAGGCCAAAAATCATACCGATGGCCACAGCGAAGATGAAGGCACCCATGGATACCAAGGTATTGGGTAAGGTAATCAAGTCGTACATGATTTTCCCCAAAATCGCCGATAAGAAATAGCCCAAGGCCACACCAATCAAACCACCGATGGCACTTAAAATGCCAGCTTCCACCATGAATTGGGTGATGATATCACTCTCAGGTGCGCCGATGGCTTTTTTGATACCGATTTCACGGGTACGTTCGCTGACGGTGACCAGCATGATGTTCATAATGCCGATACCACCCACCAGCAGTGCAATGCCAGCGATACCGCCCAGCACCACGCTCATGGATGTCATTTCGTCTTGGCTGGCGCTCATGGCGGAGTTGCCATTTTCCACCTCATATTCCACAACCGTGTCCGAGGTGTTCTCATAGAACCAATATTCAACATAGGTCATGGCTGTGTCCATCATGGTAGAAGAATCTACCTTGACAATAAAGCTAGAGACATAGTCGGTGCTTAAAAACTCGCGATTCAAGGTGTAGGGTAGCACCACCACGTCATCCATAGAGCCTTCGGTGCCACCATCTTTTTGGTAATAGGTGCCGATGACGGTGTAGGGACTGCCGTTGATGAGCACGGTAGAGCCCACAGGGTTGGTGTATTCAAACAAAGTTTGGTCAACATAGGAGCCGATGATGCACACGCGGCTGCGGTTTTCCAAGTCATAGCTTAAAATATCTCGTCCCAATTCCAATGTGTAGTTGCCACATTCGCCATAATCTTCATTGGTCAGCACCACGTCGGTGGAACTGCTGGTCATATAGTCGCTATAGCGAATGGTGGCAGAGGAGCTGGTGAGATAGGGGCTGATCCCCGTGACATAGTCCGACATTTCTGTGCTGGCATACGCACGTAGATCATCGGTAAAGTCTTCGGCGCGGGTAGCATCTAGCCAAGAGAGGGACACTTCCACCTTATTGACACCCATTTTTTCATAATAGGCGGTCATGTCGGCGTTGTACCCTTCTACCAGTGCCACCAGTACCAACACAGCGGTAACGCCAATGATGATACCCAGCATGGTGAGGAAAGATCGGCCTTTTTTCTCCAAAATGGAGTCGATGGCCATACGAACTGATGTCATTTGCCACCTGCGCTTTCTAGACGGACGTCACTGCCAGCAATGTCGCTGATTAGCTTGCCATCTTGCATGGTGACCACCCGCTTGGCATTGGCCGCAATGGAGAGGTCATGGGTGATGAGGATGACGGTGGTGCCCATATCGTTGAGTTGCTTCAAAATTTGGAGCACCTGTGCGCCCGTTTTAGAGTCCAATGCGCCAGTGGGTTCGTCGGCCATAACCACAGGAGAGGCGGTGGCCATGGCACGGGCGATGGCCACACGCTGTTGCTGCCCACCAGAGAGTTGGGTGGGGCGGTTTTCTGCTTTTTCAGCAATGTCCACCATTTCCAGCGCCTCAGCGGCACGGGCCATTCGTTCTGCCCGTGGCACCCCTTGATAGGTGAGAGGCAGTGCCACGTTTTCGGCCACAGTGAGGGAGGGTATCAAGTTATACCCTTGGAAGATAAAGCCGATTTGGTGAGAGCGGATAGAAGCCAGTTGCCGAGACGTCAACTCCTCCACTGGAGTGCCATCCAGCACGTACGACCCATAGCTGGGCACATCTAAGCAACCCAAAATGTTCATCATGGTGGATTTACCAGACCCAGATTGGCCTACGATGGCCACAAATTCTCCCAATTCGATTTCCAAATCCACACCGTCTAGGGCGTTGACTTGGTTTTCTTCGCCTTCCATATAAATCTTTTTAATATCTTTCAGGCTAATATAGCTCATAGCAATCACCTGCCGCCTTGGCCAGATTGCATACCCGATTGCATACCGCTGGACATCATGGATTCACGTTCCATCATCATGGCATCCATAGAAACAGTTTCTTCCCCAGAATCAGAAGTGGTATCACCGCCAGTGGGAGAGGTGGTTTCATAACGGGTGAACACTTCCACGCCCTCTTCCATTTCCTCGGCAATCAGCGCATACAAACTGCTGATGGCCTTCACGGTCACAGGCACTGCATAGAACCCATCAGGTACCACGCCGTCTTCTGTTTCAAGCATGTTATCAGGCTTAGAATCGGCTTTTACAAACACACAGGTTTGGTCGTCAATGGTTTTCAGCCCATCGATTGGTACCAAGTACCCTTCTTCTTCCTCACCAATGGCAATGGAGTAGCTGACGTTGACACCAGCAGACAGTGCGCCATTGCTTTGGATTTCAATGGTCACAGGGAAGTAAGCCACACCACTGGAGTTGGTGGCTTCGTAGCTAATTTCTGTGATAGAGCCATCAAAATATTGGGTGCTAGACCCAGAGGAATAGCTCAATGTGACAGCCATGCCCATTTCGATGCTGTCGATGTCCAATTCATCGATGTTGGCGGAGATTTCCATCACCGAGGTGTCGTAGACTACCACGGCGGTTTGCCCATTGGTGGGGTTACGGTCGGTGGTGACGTTGACCATGATGACCAAACCATCAATTTCAGAGTAGACTTCGTACTCTTCACGGCTTTCTTCAATGTCCTCAATGAACCCTTCCAAAGATTCAATCATGCTTTCGCTGTTTTCAATCTTAGAAAGTGCGCTTTCCAATTGGGTTTCCACGCTGTCAGGATCAATGGTGAACAGCAGTTGACCAGCCACCACATTTTCGTAGTCCTTGACGTACACGCCAGTGACTTCGTCAGCCAGTTCAGCTTCGATGTCCTCTTCATATTCATAGCTCAATTCCCCAGATTCAACAGGGAAAATCTCCATGCCAGAAGCGGTTGTGATGTAGGTGGTCACAGGGGTGGAGGCAGTCAAAGAGCCAGGATTATCCATCACGATGGTAACGGCAAAACAGCTGGCGCCTTCTGCTGTGAGATAATCCACATAGTCAATGGATTTCACAGACCCAGTGATGAGCATCATTTGGTCAGCCACAGCCACCTGCACAGGGGTGCCCACCGCAATGTAATCTTTATAAGCATAGTTGAAGTATTGGGTCACTTCCATGGTGGAGGTGTCCACCAAGGTGGCCATCACGGAGCCCTTTTGCACATCTTTGCCTTCTTCCACGGTAACATTGATAATCTTACCGCTAAAGTCTGCACGGACGTTGGCACCGTTGTAGCTGTCAATCAATTCGTAATAGGCTTCATAATAGTCAGCCAAGTTGATTTGTTCGTCGGCAATGTCCACTTCGTAGTCATAGATCGAGTCGTCTAAATCGCTATCGTCTTGAATATAGAGCAAATCACCGACGGACACATAATCACCAGCGGTGACAGCCACTTCCAAAATATCAGCATTGGAGGCGGTGGTGACAGTTTGGGTTTCTGTTGGCACGGAGGTGCCGTCCCCTTCTAACACCGTAGCCAGAGAACCATAGGTGATGGTTTCGGTCAAGGCTGCAGCCTCTTCTTCCACAAAGAATAAAATGTAGAGACCCACGCAAGATGCAATCAGCAGTGCCAATAAAAGCACCCGTTTGAAAATCTGCTTTTTGGTGAGTTTTTTCTTGGCACCCTTCACCTTGGGGGCTTTTTCTGCCTTGTCTGCTTTTTTTAGCTTAGGCAACGTTGGTTTGGCTAGTTTCAAAACAATTCCTCCTAAAATTCAAGCTTTCTTCAACACTTCTTGACAGTGTCCACAATAGCACCTATCTTTGATGGACTTGTGATGCAGTTAAGATTTAGTTGTGATGGAAATAGAAAAAGGCTAGTTGCACAAAAATTGTGCAACTAGCCTTTGTTTGCCTATGCAATTATACAAGATATAGTGTCTCTTACAGCAAAATGCTGATGGCCAGAGTCAAAACCAAGAAAGCTGCGGCAACCAGACAAAAAAAATGCACCACTTTCGTGGTGCGTTTTTTTATCGTCTGGATATCGCCCAATTGCAACATTCAAAACGCGCAATTTCATTACAGTTTACTACTTTTTAGCGATAACCTGTTTTGGGTTCGGGCGATTGATTTTATTCGAGGTGGGCTTCGCCCCCTCCGAGCTCCCCCATGGGGATACTCTTACAGCAAAATGCTGATGGCCAGAGTCAGAACCAAGAAAGCTGCGGCAACCCATTTGGTGGCCTTTGCCAACTTGGCATCCCAAGTTCTAGCCTTATTTTTAGACAGGAAAGAATCAGCCACACCGCCGATGGTGCCAGACAGACCAGCGCTCTTGCCAGATTGGGTCAGCACGATGGCGCTCAAAGCCAAACCACACAGCACTTGCAAAACAATAACAACAGTAATCATGTTCAACGTCCTCCACATTATATATGACACACGGCCATACAACTTCAATTTACAGGACAATATGATACCATATCCCAAGGCGCATTGCAAGGGGTTTTGTAAAAAAAGAATCGGGAAAATATAGAACAAATGTTTGCAATTTGCTTTTAAATGTGATATACTGTGAAGAATAAAGAAAATCTAAGGAGGGCACCATGGAATTAACGCCTATGCAGGAGAAAATATACACCTACCTTCAACAGGCCATCGCCAGTCAAGGGTATGCCCCTTCTGTCCGTGAAATCGGATTGGCTGTGGGTTTAAAATCCCCGTCCACCGTCCATTTCCACCTGACCCACCTAGAGCAAGCTGGTCTCATCAACAAAAGCCAAGGCAAAGGCCGTGCCATCACCTTGGCACAGCCTGTGCAAGAAAACCAAATCCCTGTGCTGGGTCATGTGGCCGCTGGTAACCCGATTTTGGCTCAAGAATACATCGAAGATTACCTAGCCTTTGACACCGGCGGTCGCACAGACGAGTTTTTCGCCCTCCGTGTCCGTGGATTTTCCATGAAAGACGTCGGCATTTTGCCCGATGATTTGGTGGTTGTCCGTCGCCAAACCGCTGCCAACCACGGGGAAATCGTGGTGGCTATGATTGAAGACGAAGCCACTGTCAAACGCTTGTCTCTGAAAAATGGCGAACGCTGGCTCCTTCCTGAAAATGAAGAATTCTCCCCCATCGACGGTCGTTACGCCTCCATTGTAGGCAAGGTTGCCGCCGTGGTGCGTAAATATTGAGTATCGATTCCCAACTGTAGGTGTTTATCTATGGTTGGGAGTTTTTTTGCCCCTACGGGGGGTCACCTGCCGGTGGGGCGTTCCCCCCACCCCATCGTAGGGGCGCCCATTGGGCGTCCGTTTTCCGATTCACTCTGAATTATTGTTTTTGCCCCTACGGGGCGGTCTGCTACCGCAGGGGTCACCTGCCGTTGAGGCATTCTTTTTGTATCGACAAAAAGAATCAAAAAACGATTTTTTCACGACGACTGCGGTCGAGTGAAAAAAGGAGATTTTTACGGGGGGTCATCGCTGGAGTGCTTTGGTCTTTTGAACAGCACCGAGATGCCTGATTTGACGCGAAGTATTCTTTCGGGCTTCGCCCTGATGCGATGTTACAGAAAGATGGTGCCATTTCTTGGGCGTGCCTAGGGTGTGGGTGTGGTATAGGTTGGTGGCGTTGGGTAAGACGGGCGACCGCAGGTCGCCCCTACAAGGAACACCATTGCATACAACCCAAGCTGACCGCAGGTCAGCGTCCCCCAGCGCCACCGCACCCATCGATGTCCACAATCTTAGGCACCTCACACGCGTGTTCCTATGTCCCCGTACGAGTCATGTGCGGCAGCAATCAGCGTTGGTTCGCGCATCCCACACGATAAGCCGAACGGGTGAGAGAAACCCACCCGTTAGCACCGCACCCACTCACACGCACCATCCGTATAAAATGGGAACACGTGAGACAGATGACCACGCGTGGTCATCTGCCACGTGCAAGATTTTTGGTTACTTTGCATCTTTGCAAAGTAACGCCCGCGCGGCGAGTGCCCCCACGGAGTGGGAAAAAGTTCATCAAAAGACAAATCCCACAGGGTGAAGCAAATTGCAATCGATTTCCACGGGCGCGCAATGGGCGCCCCTACAAGAGAGAAGGGCGAAGAAAGCCCCTGCGGCAAGCAGAAATCCCCTGCGGCAGCAGCCCACTAGCGGATCATCTTCATCACCGACACCTCATAGGCAATGTGCTTAACCATCAGCGCCCCTTCTTGCTTTTGATAGTCCCTACTTTGCATCCGCCCTTCTAGGCTCACCACTGCGCCCACATCCAAGGCCCCTGTGCGCAGTGCCAATTCTCCCCATGCAATGGCAGGTATGTAATCGGCTCTGCCATATAGCCGCGGCACCGCCAGCATCAAATCGCAAATACTTCGCCCCAAAGGGGTGCGCCGCAAAATTGGTGGCTTGCATAAAGCGCCACAGAGGGCAATGTGATTGCTGGGGCTTCCCGTCACTGGCAACAGTGTCTGGGTATACAAGCTCAAAACCAACCGATTGCCCTCACCACTTTTGTTGTTAAACGACCGCAATTGCCCATGGAGTCGCAGACGATCTCCCTCTGCCACCCCTTCCGCCAAGCTACTTGGCAACAGCACTGGCAACACATCCCCATAGCCTGAGAGCCGCGGCACTTCTAGTAACAAACGGTGGAAATTGGTTTGATGATTTTGGTGCGAAAACACAGGGGCACAGGCCACCTGCCCTTCTAATTGCAATTGATTGACGCCAGTAAAGTTGGACATACTACACACCTCAGTTGTAAAAATTTGATGGTACACTGTATGTCCAAATCTTTACAATTAGAACCTTGAAAAGGAACCGCGTCAATGATACAATGGTGGCAATCATAAAAACTTTGAAATGAAAACACATGAGGTATACCATGGCAAACATCATCAATTATTTAGACTGGCGCGGAGATTTGACTTTGGCTCAAGCCCCGTTTAATGAAGTGGACAGCTTGGTTTTATCTGAGCTGGTGTATCTGGATTTCCAAGGCATTGTCTCTGGTATGGACGGCGGTGACACCATCACCATTGCCCAAGCGGCGCAGGCCTTCCAAAAGAGTGAACGGGGCACCTATTTGGGTATTTTCGTCCCCACGCAAGCCCCTTTGTTATTGGAAAAAATGGGACAAAGCGCCCGTTTTGGTCACATGGAATTAAGTCACTTTGTGGACTACATCGACAACGAGCACTCCCTACAATTTGCTGCCATGACCATCCACACAGGAGATGGTGCCATGTTTATTGCCTACCGCGGCACCGATGATTCCCTTGCTGGCTGGAAAGAGGATTTTTTAATCAGCTGTATGCCTGAAATACCTGCCCAAAAATCTGCCTTACTCTATGCCAAGACCGTGACCACCCAAATTCCGCGAAAGAAAATCCGCCTTGGCGGTCATTCTAAGGGTGGCAATCTGGCTGTGTATGCCGCCACCTTTGTGCCCTACAAAATGCAACATCGCATTCTCCATGTCTATAGCAACGATGGCCCTGGATTTCACCACGCCATCTTCGATTTGCCCCAACACCAACGCTTAGAGGGTCGTATTTCCACCTTTGTGCCAGCGTCTTCTGTGGTGGGGATTTTCATGCAACATGAAGAAGATTACACCGTGATTAAAAGCAACCAACTAGGCTTTTTGCAACACGATGGCTTTTCATGGGAGGTGCTAGGCAGTGAATTTATCCATCTCGAAGAACTATCCAAGGGCGGTCAATACTTTGACCAAGCCATGCAATCATGGCTTGACGCCTTGAGTATTACCCAGCGTGAGCAATTTATCGAAAGCCTCTTCCACATACTCACCGCCTCTGGGGCACAAACCCTTGGGGATATGCGCACCGATGCACACAAAACCGCTTTGGCCATGGTACGCGCCACGGTGGACATGGACAAGCCCACCCGTGACGCCTTGCTCCACGCTGTGGGACTGCTCTTTCGCACCAACCTCCAAGTCCGTCGTGAAGGCTGGCACCCATGGTGGAAGCGAGAAGAATGATGGGGGTATGGGATGGCAGGAAACGGACAGGGGTAAACCCTGTCCTTACGTTGGCGTAATCGCAACAAAAAATGGGTCGGTTCAAAGTGAACCGACCCATTTTTTATTCATTTGTTTAGAACCCTTCAAACTGCCTTACACAGCAACCTTAGGGGTAATCTTGCTGATAACCATCAAGGTGGCAACCATCAACACAGCGGCGATGGGCAGCGCAATGAAGGCGCTTTGCACAAAGCCGGCGATAATATAGCTGACAAAGGTGACCACCGCCACAGTGATAGCGTAGGGGATTTGGGTGGACACGTGGCTGATGTGGTCGCACTGTGCGCCAGCAGAGGACATGATGGTGGTGTCGGAGATGGGAGAGCAGTGGTCGCCGCAGACGGCGCCAGCCAAGCAAGCAGACACGCAGATGATACCCAGAGGGTTGTCCAAGGGGAAGATATCCATGGTGATGGGGATGAGGATACCGAAGGTGCCCCAAGAGGTACCCGTTGCAAAGGCCAACAAGCAAGCAATCACAAAGATGATGGCAGGCAGGAAGTTTTGCAAAGCGCCAGCGGAGTTTTGCACCAGCATTTCAACGTAAGATGCAGCACCCAAAGAGTCAGTCATAGACTTCAAGGTCCAGGCGAAGGTCAAAATCATGATGGCAGGCACCATGGCTTTGAAGCCGTCGGGCAGGCATTCCATAGAAGCACGGAAGGCCAAAGTCTTGCGAATCATATAGAGCACCACGGTGAAAGCGAAGCCGAAGGCTGCGCCAAACATCAGGCCAACAGACGCGTCGCAGTTGGAAAAGGCATCGATGAAGCTTTCGCCTTCAAAGAAGCCACCAGAGTAAATCATGCCGATGGTGCTGAAAATAATGAGCACGACGACAGGAAGCACCAAATCAATAATACCACCATTTTCGTTGACTTCTTCCTCAGCCATGTTGGCATAGGGGTTTGCACCATTGAACAAGTCGCCCTCTTCAATGGCGGCCTTTTCAAACTTAGCCATGGGGCCGTAGTCGGTGCGGGTCACAACCAACACCACCATGGTCAAAATGGTCAGCAGTGCGTAGAAGTTATAGGGGATGGCGCTGATGAACAGAGCCAAGCCTTGGCCATCGGGCACGAAGCCAGCCACAGCAGCGGCCCAAGAGGAGATGGGTGCGATGATAACCACAGGTGCGGCCGTGGCATCGATTAAGTACGCCAACTTGGCACGGGAGATCTTGTGTTGGTCAGCCACGGGACGCATGACAGAGCCGACGGTTAAGCAGTTGAAATAGTCATCGATGAAAATCAAGCAACCCAGCAGGATGCAAGACAATTGTGCGCCAACACGGGTTTTGATATTTACAGCGGCCCAACGACCAAAGGCAGCAGAGCCGCCAGCTTTGTTCATCATGGAGACCATGGAGCCGAGGAGCACCAAGAACACCAAAATGCCCACGTTGTAACCATCGGCCAAGGAGCCAACGATACCGTCCACGAAAACATGGTTGACGGTCATTTCAAAGTCGAAGTTGCTGTAGAGGATACCGCCAGCGAGAATACCGACAAATAAAGACGAGTATACTTCTTTGGTCAGCAGAGCCAACACGATGGCCACCACAGGGGGAAGCAGCGACCATGCGGTCATGTAAACGTTACTGACGTGTTCACCGTCGGTGGCGAAGACGCCCATGGTTGCCATACTGGCTACAACAACCACAAGGAAAAGAGTGCGCAAAAGTGTTCGAGCAGAATATTTCATTTTCATTTCTCCTTTTAAAGTATGTAAAAAAATGGGGTCACGACGAATGTCATGACCCCATACCAAGACACACATTGACATAGATTCACAATAGCATTTCACCTTATTGCTTTGACGGCTTTATCAAATAATCAACCTTTTCAGGTCGGTACTTCTTTGCACCGCCAAAATACGCTAACAAGCCTTCAGTACGTGTCCACTATTTTTCTATGGGGGGCTTACCCTGAAAATAGAGTTACCTTACCTACGCTATCGCATTTAGTCATTATTATTATAGCAGTCTATCCCCAAATGTCAAGAACTTATGTATTATTTGCCGTTTTTTGCAATTTTAAGGGTTAGCCTTTAGTGCGCATCACAAATAACTCACAATATCGAAGAATTCTAACTGGCTATCCTTTTTCAAATACAAAGGATGGTGGGGGTGGCCTGTTTTGAGTAACTTCCCTGCCCGATACCACTGGGCATTGGCCGCTTTCCCCAAGGCGATGCAATCTCTTACGCACGATTTTAAATAAGGGCGTTTGTCAATCAAATTGCCCCATGCCGCCCAAATGGCAGGTTTTTCAGACAGAGACAGCAAGTAGGCAAAGGCTTTTAGGTTTTCCGCCGCCAAATACGCATTTTGCTCGCGCTCCATGTCATTGGGATTGGTGGCACGTTGAGCGTAAACATTGAACATCAAAAAGCTGTCATATCCATTGTGCAAAGCAATGCGCTGGGCAGATTGCAAAGTGTTGTCTAATGCATCTGGGGCGGCCGTAGAGGGGTTGATACCCATGCAAATCAACGGATTTTTCCCACGGGTGCCCAAAATGTAACGGTATTCAGAGTAGCCATTTGGCACGTATAGCCAGCGACCTACGTCATAGTCTGGATGGGGTTGCAACGCAGCGTCCAAGGCGGTGTCAAACGCCAGAATTTCAATGGCTGTGGTAGGCGATTGTGGAATGTGCATAAGCAGTCTCCTTACAGTTTTAAAAATACAAATGGGGCCACGGCAGGGACAAGCCCCTGCCCTACACAGGTTATATCGTAGGGCGGGGGCTTGCCTCCGCCGTTGCCCATAGTATACCATGCACCCCTTGCATTTTCAATGGGTGAATGGTACACTAAAAACGGGCGAGCACAACTCGCCCCTACAAAGAAATACCTATTGACGAAACACGGAGGGTTTGCCATGCTGACCATCTTACTAGGGCTTGCCAACACTGGCAAGTCATCTTATATCTTAGAACGTCTTGCCCACTTGGGTGACAGCTCTGCCCAAGTGCTGATTGTGCCTGACCATACCTCCCACTTGGTGGAGCTAGATGTGTGCCACGCCTGTGGTGATGGTGCATCTCGCCACGTGCAGGTGTTGGGGTTCCATCGCTTATGCGACCGTGTGCTAGAGCTCTCTGGCGGTGCCGCCAACGTCACCTTGGATGCAGGTGGTAAACTGTTGCTGTTGCAAAAAGCCTTGGGCGAAGTGGCGCCAGCATTGAACGTCTATCGCAAGCCTTCCCAAAAGCCAGCTTTTTTAGAGCAAATGCTGGCAGTGTTAGACGAATTGCGTTCCTATGCCGTCACCCCAGAACAGCTATCGCAGGTGGCAGAGCCTTTGCAAGGCATCACACGGGACAAATTACTGGATTTATCCTTATTATATAGTGCATACAATGCCAAGTTGCACCGAGATGGCTTTGACGCACGGGACAAAATGACCAAACTGTGTGACCTTTTAGAACCCTCTGGTTTTCTGACCGACAAAGATATTTTTCTGGACGGCTTCACCTATTTCACCGCCCAAGAACTACAGGCCATCTCCATCATGCTACGCCAAGGGCGGAGCGTCACCATCACCTTATTGGGGGATTTGTCTGGCAATGCCATCTTCGATGCCACGGTAAAAACTGTGGGCGCTTTGGAACGGTTGGCCAAAGAAGCAGGGTGCCAATGCTTTAGTGAAGTGTTAGAGACCGAGGTAACCACCCCCCTTGCCCACCTCCAACACCACAGTTTTGGGGATACTGCCACATGGGACGAGCCGCAAACCCAAATTTCCGTCAGCGCCGCCACCACCTTATACGAAGAGGTGGAGCAAACCGCCGCCGCCATCCGACAATTGGTGTCACAAGGGGCGCGGTATCGCGACATTTCCATTGTGGCACGGAACATGGCAGACTATGAAGCCACCATCCAAACCGTGCTTTCTCGCTACGAAATCCCAGCCTATATCAGCCGTCGCAGCGACATCTTGGAAAAACCTGCTCTGTCTCTGGTGACAGGGGTGCTCAGCGCCATCGCTGGTGGCTTTGGCTACGAAGAGATGTTCCGTTATTTGAAAACAGGCCTCTCTGGCCTTTCTATGGAGCAGTGCGACGTGCTGGAAAATTACGTGCTTCGCTGGGAAATCGAAGGGCAAATGTGGCTCTCAGACGCCCCGTGGACAGCCAACCCCGATGGCTTTGGTGCGCCCCAAAATGAGCGGCAAGAACAGGCCTTGGCGGAAATCAACGCCCTCCGCGACTTGGTGCGCACCCCTCTTGCCCCCTTGGTGGACGGTCTTAAAAATGGCGACACCGCGGCACAAAAGGTGCTGGTGCTGTATCAATTTTTACAAACAGTGGGCTTACAGCAGGCGCTAGAAGCCCAAATGGAACAACAGGCCTCGGTGGGTCGCTTGCAAGATGCAGAAGAAACCGCCCAGCTATGGGATGTTTTATGCAACGTGCTAGACCAAATGGTGGAAACCATTGGGGATGAAGTTTCTGACTTAGACAGCTTTGCTTCTCTCCTGCGATTGCTGTTGACCCAATACAGCATCGGCACCATCCCCGTCTCCCTTGACCAAGTGTCTGTCAGCGAAATCACCCGCAACGACCGCCACCGTGTACCCCATGTGTTTTTCCTTGGGGCCAACGACTCGGTTTTGCCCAGTGTTGGGCAGTCAGGGGGGATTTTAAACCAAGATGACCGCCAAGCGCTGTCTCAACAAGGGGTGTGCCTATCCCCCTCGGGCATGGAGCAAATGGGACTAGAATTGCTACTGATTTACACCGCCTTGGCACAGGCCACCCAAAGCCTCACCCTCAGTTATCCACAGCTTAGCGCTGGGGGCGGTCAATTGCGCCCAGCTTTTATTGTGGAACGGATTTTAGGACTGTTCCCTACCCTTATCACCACCCAAGACAACGGCACCATGGACTATCGCACCGTGGCACCCATTCCGGCATTAGAAATGGCAGGGCGAGACCCCAACGGCAGTCTATGGCAACATTTCAAAGCCACTCAAAACCCCCATTTGTCCGCCATGGAACGGGCGCGCACCTTAGGCCGCGGCAAACTCTCTCGCAAAAGCGTGGAGGGGTTATATGGCAAGGTGTTTCGGATGTCTGCCTCTCGGGCAGAGCGGCTTCGTGGCTGTCATTTTGCCTATTTCATGGAATACGGTCTCCGCGCCAAGCCTCGACAGATCGAGCGGTTTGACGCCCCCCAAATTGGGTCATTCCTCCATTTTGTGTTGGAGCAATTGGCACAAGATGTGGCCAAACGTGGTGGCTTTGCTGAGGTGGAACAGGCTGAAATCAGCCAATTGGTAGACGGCTATGTTGACACCTACGCCCAAGAAGTGGTGGGGGATTTGGCGCTGAAAAGCCCACGCTTCCGCTATCTCTTTGGCCGCCTACGCACCACGGTGGATGCCGTGGTAGAACAGGTGGCGCAGGAGCTGAAGACTTCTGATTTTGTGCCCATGGCCTTTGAATTGGGGTTTGGCGGCGATGGCGATTTGCCAGCGGTCACGTTATCTATTGACGATGCCACCTTGCAAATCAACGGCAAAGTTGACCGTGTAGATGGTTGGGTAAAAGACGACAAGCTCTATCTCCGTGTAGTGGACTATAAATCAGGGAAAAAGGCCTTCGACTTGGCTTCTGTGGTGATGGGCTTAGACATTCAACTTCTGGTGTATTTATTTGCCTTGCAACGCTCTGGCCAGCAACACTTTGGGCAAAACATTGTGCCAGCTGGTGCCCTCTATTTCCCTGTCCGTGACAGCATTATCTCGGCAAAACGAAGCATCTCCCCTGCCGACTTACAAAAAGAACGAGACAAAGAACTCCGCCGCACAGGGATGCTGCTCCGTGACCATGCGGTGCTCAAAGCCATGGAACACACCGCTTTGACCGCCCCACGGTATCTGCCCATCAAGGTGGACAAAGAAGGCAACGTCAATGGGAGCCTTGCCAGCGCAGAGCAATTGGGACAATTGGGCGCCTATGTGGAAAAGATTTTAAAAGAGGTGGCCACCGAAGTCCGTGATGGCAACATCACCGCCGACCCATGGGCTAAAAACGAAAACGACACCTTTTGCAGATATTGCGACTGGGCCGATGCCTGTCACTTTAAAGAGGGCAGTGGAGGCGATTGTCTCCGTCACATCCCGTCCATCAGCCCAGAGGCGTTTTGGCAAGAAGTCACAGGAGAGGAAGTGCCATCATGATACAACTGACAACCGAACAACAAGCCGTGGTGGACAACTGTGGCGGCACCCTTCTGGTCTCTGCCGCCGCTGGCTCTGGGAAAACCAAGGTGTTGGTGGACAGATTATTCCGCTATGTGCTGGAAGAAGGCTGCCACGTGGACGACTTTCTCATCATCACCTATACCCGTGCCGCCGCCGCCGAATTGCGCAATAAAATCGCCACCGAACTATCCCGTCGCATGGGTGCTGACCCTTCCAACAGTCACCTCCGCGCCCAAGTGCTACGGGTGTACCGTGCCGACATCAAAACGGTGGACGCCTTTTGCACCGCCTTGCTCCGTGAAAACACCCACCTGCTGGCAAAAGACGAGCAAACCCACAGTCTCAGCCCAGATTTCCGTGTGTTAGACGAAGGGGAAGCCTTGCTCTTGCGCCAACGGGTGTTGGAAAAGACGCTCCATGAATTTTACCACGACATGACCGACGGTCAACGCCAATTGGCAGACACCTTAGGGGCAGGGCGAGACGATAGCCGCCTAAGCGAATTGGTGCTAGAGCTTCACGGCAAACTCCAAAGCAATCCCCACCCTGCCCAGTGGCTCCAAACCCAGCGCTATAGCTGGGAAAATCTCGCGGATCACTTTTCTGACACCGCCTATGGTCTCCTGCTCCATCAAACCGCCTGTGCCCAGCTTTCCCATTGGAAAACCGCCTTGGAAACAGGCCTTGAAACATGGTGTGACAGTGAGATGGAGGAAAAATATCCCCCTGTGTTTGAAGTGGCCATCGCTGGGTTAAATGCCGCTAGCGAAAGCCTAGACTGGACACACCTGCAACTCTTGGCGCTAAACATCACCTTCCCTCGCCTTCCCTCCATCCGTGGCAGAGCCAATGACCCAGAGATTGTGGCGCTGAAAAAACTGTGGGCTGGTGCCAAAGCGCAGGTAAAAAAGCTCTTAGAATTACTCACTGTCTCTCCAGACGAAGCCATGGAGGATTTGCAAGAGGTGGCGCCAGCCATGGTGGCTCTGGTGGACTTGACCCAAGATTTTTCCACCGCCTATGCCATGGAAAAACGGCGGCGCAACTGCGCCGATTTCTCCGACCAAGAACACTTCGCCCTTGAACTGCTCATTGACCCTAACGGCAACCCCACAGAACTGGGTTCACAACTCTCTGGGCGCTATCGGGAGATTATGGTGGACGAATACCAAGACACCAATCTGGTGCAAAACGCCATTTTCTCCGCTGTGTCCCGTCAAGAACAAAACCTATTTTTCGTGGGGGATGTGAAGCAGAGCATTTACCGCTTCCGTCTGGCTGACCCCACCATTTTCCTCACCAAATACGCTCAATTTTCCAACTATACCACCGCCCATAACGGACAGCCACGGAAGATTATGCTGTCAAAAAACTTCCGCTCTCGCCAGAGCGTGCTAGACGGTGCCAACTTCATCTGCGCCCAACTGTTTTCCAAGGACGTGGGCGGTTTAGAATACGATGATGACCAAGCCCTTCACTTTGGTGCGTCCTATTACCCAGAGCGTCAGGACACCCAAATGGAATACCACCTGCTATGGGCGCCCCAAGGGGGGAAGAAAAATCCCACGGCGCTGAAAAAGCCTGTGGTTGAAGCCCAATTTGTAGCCCATCGTATCCGCACCTTGCTGGACGAGCAATACCCCGTTGCCACCAAGGACGGGGGCTTCCGTCCCTGTCGCCCTGAGGATTTTGTCATCCTCATGCGCTCACCGTCCAGCCGTAGCGCCATCTTTGCCCAAGCCTTGGCAGAGGAAGGGGTGGCCTGTAGCTTTGAGGAAAGCGTAGACTATTTCCACACCATGGAAATCGCCGTGGCCATGGCCATTTTACAGGTCATTGACAACCCACGCCAAGACGTACCCCTCATTGCTCTGATGCGTTCCCCCGTGTTTGCCTTCACCCCTGACCGCTTGGCACAACTGCGCGCCCACTGTCCCAAGGGGATGTTCTATGAAGCGTTGCTGGCAGATGGGGGCGACGATGTATTGGGCTTTTTGGAGCAAATTCAGCTCCTGCGCCACCTCTCTCGCGACTGTAATGTCCAATCTCTGTTGTGGCAGGTGTACAACCAATGGAACCTGCTGGGTATCTTCGGCGCTATGGATGGAGGCGATGCGCGCCGCGAAAATCTCATCGCCTTGACCCGTCATGCCCAGCAATTTGAAACCAATGGCTACCGAGGTGTTTTTGGCTTTGTACGCCAACTTCAACAGCTGATGGCACAGGGCAAAGCCCCTCAAACTGCCACCATGGCCACCAGTGGGGTGGGATTGATGAGCATTCACAAGTCCAAGGGCTTAGAGTTCCCCATCGTCATTGTCTGCGACTTGGACAAGGCCTTCTCTCGGCAAGATTTAAACCCGTATGTGCTGGTACACCCCCAGCTAGGGTTGGGGCCAAAGCGTGTAGATTTACAGCGAAAAATCCAATATTCCACCTTAGCACGCACCGCCTTAGAACAGCAGATTTACCAAGAAAATTTAGACGAAGAACTCCGTGTGCTCTATGTGGCGCTGACCCGTCCACAGGAAAAACTAATTTTGGTACACACACTCTACAGCGCCCACAAACGCCTTGAAAAGCTAGCCGTGCAAGCCGCCTGCCCCGTGGCACCTGAAGCGTTACGCAGTGCAAGCTGTCTGGGGGATTGGATTTTACTGGCTTTGTTATGTCGCCCAGAGGCCAAACCCTTGCTGGATTTGGCTGGGATGACGGTGCCAGAGTTGTACACAGGAGACACCGAGTCTTGGCACGTGTTTCCCCATGTAAATTGGGAACGACCTGCCCAAGAAGAGGCCTCTCCAGACGTGGAAGCCGCGCAAGACCAGACCCGCCTGTCCCCCCTGTTAGACTTCCAATATCCTTATAGTCTTGAAACCACCTTGCCTGCCAAAATCACTGCCACGGCGCTCAAAGGGCGGAGCAAGGACGAACAAATTGCCGACCACGCCATGACCACCCCCTATTTGCGCCCCTTGACCCAGCCTAAATTTGCCCAAGAAACCCAAGGGTTGACCCCAGCCCAAGTGGGCACCGCCAACCACTTGGCATTGCAGTATTTAGACTTTGGCTGTACCGATGTAGAGCAAGCCGTGGCAGAGATGAGCCAAAAGGCCTTGCTCACCCCAGAACAGGCCAACGCTGTAGGGGTGAAACAGTTCCAAATTTTGCTAGACTCCCCCTTGGGAGAAGCCTTGCGACAGGCCAAAACCTTATACCGAGAATTCCCCTTTGCCGTTTTAATCGACGCCACCACCTTTGACCCCAACGCCACCGCTGGGGAGCAAATGATGCTCCAAGGTGTGGTGGACTGTTGCTATGAAACCGACGCTGGCTTGGTAATTGTAGACTTTAAAACCGACCGTGTTTTTGGGGATACGCTCACCCAGCGTGCCAACCATTACGCCCCACAGGTGGCGGCCTATGCCCTCGCTTTAGAGCGTGTGCTAGAAAAGCCCGTGGTGCAAAAAGTGCTCTATTTCCTCCAAGCTGGACAAGCTATTGAGGTTTGATTGCACCATGAAAATGGTGTATTGAAGAGGGTCCTACGGGGCGGTCTGCTGCCAGTGGGGCGTTTGCCCCACCCCATGGTAGGGGCGCCCATTGGGCGTCCGTTTTCTGGTTCACTCTAAATTGTTGTTTTGCCCCTACGGGGCGGTCACCTGCCGGTGGGGTGTCCTACCGGACGGGTCACCGGCAGGTGGGGTGTCCTACCGGACGGGTTACCGGCAGGTGGGGCATTCTTTTTTTGTCGAAAAAAAGAATCAAAAAACGATTTTTTCACGACGACTGCGGTCGAGTGAAAAAAGGGGCTTTTTACGGGGGTCCATCACTGGGGTGCCACGCTCTCTTGAGCGGCACTGAGATGCCTGATTTGACTCTGCATGACCTATCGGGCTTCGCCCTGTTGCGATGTTGCAGAAAGATGGTGCGGTTTCTTTGGGGTGCCTCGGTTGTGGGTATGGGTTGGTGCTGTGGCGTTGGGTAACACGGGCGACCGCAGGTCGCCCCTACAAAGGCACCAGCACCACCCAAAACCAAGCTGACCGCAGGTCAGCGCCCCCCAACGCCACCGCACCAACCGACGTCCACAATCTAAGGCACCTCAAATGCGTGTTCCCATGTCATCGTACGAGAAATGTGCGGCAGCAATCAGCGTTGGTTCGCGCATCCCACACGATAAACCGAACGGGTGTGAGAAACCTACCCAATAGCACCGCACCCACTCATACCCACCATCCGTATAAAATGGGAGCACGTGAGATATTTCGCCACTGGTGGCGAAATTCCACGTGCAAGATTTTTTGTTTCTTTTGCATCTGGCGAATATACACTGTAAGTGCAACAGTAAAAAAACAAATGACTCATTGAGAAAAATCATGTATCATGGTGTTAGCGGACAACATGAAAGGAGATTCTCTCAATGAATCATTATCAACATCTTAACATAGAAGAAAGAGAAAATCTATTATTATTTTTGTATGAAAAGAAAAGTTTGCGCTTTATAGCCCAAGCGATGGGGCGAAATGTATCTACAATTTCTCGAGAAGTAAAACGAAATAGAAATCAAAATACAAAAGAGTATTCGGCGGTAAAAGCTGAGCAAAAATATCATGTACGACGAAAAAAATGTCGCCGCCACGCGAAGCTAGACAACCCAATTGTATATAAGAAAATCAAAGAGTTATTCATTGAGAAACAGTGGTCGCCAGAAGAAATTCAAAACCGTTTATTCTTTGAAAATTCACCAATTCAAATCAGCTATACCACAATTTACAGGGCTATTTATGGTGGGAAATATGACACATTACAAGAGAAGAGATCGAAAGGAAATAAGGGCGCAAAACGGCATCTTCGACACAAAGGAAAGCCGAGAGGGCAAAAACCAAGAGGAAAAGTGGTGATTTCAAACCATTTAGACCAACGTCCAGATGCGGCCAACAAGCGAGAACGACTGGGTGATTTTGAAGCAGATACTGTAGCTGGTAAAAAAGGCGGTGCCTGCTTGTTAACGTTGAATGACCGATTATCACGAATTGTGTTCATAGCCAAATGTCAGAGAAAAATTGCTGCTGAGGTAGCAGAAAATATGATTGCTATTTTCTCTAAACTGCCACCAGAAATGCGCCATACCATCACGCCAGACCGAGGCGTGGAGTTTACAGACCACGCTGATGTGACAGCAGCGCTGGGCATGGAGTTTTACTTTCCAAAACCTCATGCCCCGTGGGAGCGTGGAACCAACGAAAATAGCAACGGCCTCATTCGAGAATACATTCCCAAGCGCAGCGACATTGCACCATTATCCGATGCATTTATTCAAGACGTTGCCTACAAACTAAACACGAGACCCCGCAAATGCCTTGGTTGGAAAACTCCTCTCGAAGTCTTTTATAACAAAGTGTTGCACTTGACTTGACAATTCGCCAGATGCAAAGTAACCAAAAATCTTGCACGTGGCGGCTGACCACTTGTGGTCAGCCGTCTCACGTGCTCCCATTGTATACGGATTGTAGGTATGAGTGGGTGCGGTGCTAACGGGGCGTCTGGGTCACACCCGTTCGGCTTATCATGTGGGATGCGCGAACCAACGCTGATTGCTTCCGCACAGTGTTCGTCCGATGACGTTGTACCACGCGTGTAAAGTGCCTAAGATTGTGGACGTCGGTGGGTACGGTGGCGTTGGGTGGGCGCTGACCTGCGGTCAGCTTGGCTTGTATGCAATGGTGTTCCCTGTAGGGGCGACCTGCGGTCGCCCGTGTTATCCAACGCCACAGCACCTACCCACACCCACAACCGAGGCACGCCAAAGAAATGGCACCATATCAACCGCCACTCCCCAACAGGGCGAAGCCCAAAAGGTCATGCAGAGTCAAATCAGGCCACTCGGTGCCGCTCAAACAACCCAAGTACCCCAGTGATGAACCCCCGCATAAATCCCCTTTTTTCACTCGACCGCAGTCGTCGTGAAAAAATCGTTTTTTGATTCTTTTTGTCGATACAAAAAGAATGCCCCACCGGCAGGTGACCGCCCCGAAGGGGCAAAACAACAATTCAGAGTGAATCGGAAAACGGACGCCCAATGGGCGCCCCTACGATGGGGCGGGGGGGATGCCCCACCGGCAGGTGACCCCTGCGGCAGCAGACCGCCCCGAAGGGGCAAAACAACAATTCAGAGTGAATCAGAAAACGGACGCCCAATGGGCGCCCCTACGATAGGGTGGGGGAATGCCCCACCGGCAGGTGACCCCTGCGGCAGCAGACCGCCCCGTAGGGGCAAAACAACAATTCAGAGTGAATCAGAAAACGGACGCCCAATGGGCGCCCCTACGATAGGGTGGGGGGAATGCCCCACCGGCAGGTGACCCCCACGGCAGTGGTCCACCCCGAAGGGGCAAAAAAACATCCAATTGGCCTTATGGTAAGTGACGCTTAGTCCGCCACAAACACAAACCGTGGTTGGGTCACACCATTGTGCTCCACCAATTCCTCCCACATGGCGACAGGGCGTACCCAAAGCCCGTTTTCACCGTAGAGCGCACGGTAGAGCACCATGGTCTCCATGGTTTCAGAGTGGGTGACTGTACCTAGTAATTCGTATTCTCCGCCTTTGAAGTGGCGGTATTTCCCTAATTTCATAGTGTATTACTCCGTTTCATTGGCGATGGTGGCGATTTGACGGGGATAGAGGTGGGCAGTGTCTTGCAAAGTGACACCGCTTTGGTGCAAAGCTTGTAGCAAATCTAACACGCCGCGAGTGATGGTTTCGCCTAAGGCGATGATGGGCACCCCTGGGGGATAGGCCCAGATGTAACTGCCGCACACTTGTCCTGCGGCACAGTCTAGGGCGCAAGGGGTGATGGGGCGATTATGCAAGCGGTGAGCAGGCAGGGCTTGTGGTGGCAAGGTGGGTAGCTGAAATTTGGTGGGCTTGTGGGCAACATAGTGGCCTTCTCCATCTATGGCTTGGAGGGCGGAGGCCAGTGCCTGCAGATGGGCGGCTGTGTTGCCCATGCCAGTCATAGCCAATGCGTAGTCGCCATAGGCCAGCTCTAATTCAATGTTGTGCTGGAGGCGCAGTGCATCCGCCAAAGCTGTGCCGTCCATGTTGATGTGGGCAGTAGAAATGAGAAGTTTGCTAGGGTCTTTTACCGTGGAGGGTGCTTGTACTACCTTTAACTTGGTCAGAGAAGCGGTTTGATGGTAAAATTCTTCTAAAATGGATTGCCAGTGGGTAAACAGGTCATCGCCTTGGGTTTGGAGTAAATCTAAGCAACAGTCGATGGAAGCCATTAGCAAATAGGACGGGCTAGAGGATTCAAAAACACCCAAACTGTTGGCAAATTGTTGAGGGTTTACCAGTGTACCTTGTACATGGGCAATGGCGGTTTGGGTCAAGCTGGGCAAGGTTTTGTGGAGGGATTGGATGATAATATCTGCCCCAGCAGTCACCGCTGAACCGGTGAAATAGGGGCTAAATCCCAAGTGGGCACCATGGGCTTCGTCCACCAATAAGGGCACGCCGTGGCGGTGACAAATGGCAGTGATTTGGGGGATATCGGCAAGGTAGCCTTCATAGGTGGGGCTGGTGACGACCACCAGTTTGGCGTGAGGATATTGGGTTAAGGCGGCGTCAATGTCTGCTAGAGAAACGCAATCGTAGTAGCCTTCAGGTTGTTGGGGTTGGGTGAGGTAAACAGGGTGCAAACCACAGAGTTTGACACCGTTGTAAACCGCCTTGTGACAGCCACGAACCATAATGATGGTGTCGCCATAGGTAGTGGTGGCATGGATGCCAGACAAAATGCCACAGGTGCTGCCATTGATCAGCAGATAACTATGGTCGGTGTGCCACAGGGTTTTGGCCTTGTCCATGGCGGCGGCAATGATGCCATCGGCATGGTGGAGGCAGTCACTGCCGTCAATTTCCGTAATGTCTAATTCAGCTCCTAAGGTTTCCAAATAGGGAGCCAAGGCTGTGTTGCGCTTGTGGCCAGGCATATGAAAGGGGATGGATGAGACTTGTTGCAATGTTTGCAAAATAGTGGAGTTTGGCATAACGTGACCTCCTTTGGACTTTGTTTGAAACTCTGTTTGAAAAATTCTTCCCACTCCCGTGGGGGCTGCTGCCGCAGGGGCGCTTGCCAGCGGGGCTTTCTTTTGTAAAGATAAAAAAGAAACAAAAAATCTTGCACGTGGCGGCTGACCACTTGTGGTCAGCCGTCTCACGTGCTCCCATTTTATATGGATGGTACGAATGAGTGGGTGCGGTGCTATTGGGTGGGTTTCTCACATCCGTTCGGCTTATCGTGTGGGATGCGCGAACCAACGCTGATTGCTGCCGCACATGACTCGTACGATGACATGGGAACACGCGTGTGAGGTGCCTAAGGTTGTGGTATGCCCTTCGGGCATGATGATTTCCTTGTAGGGGCGCGCATTGCGCGTCCGCGTCACCCAGCGCCACCGCACCACACCATACCCGTAATCTAGGCACGCCAAAGAAATCGTACCATATCAACCGTATCTCCTTCACAGGGCGAAGCCCGACAGGTCATGCAGAGTCAAATCAGGTCTCTCGGTGCCGCTCAAAAGACCAAAGCACTCCAGCGATGAACCCCGTAAAAGCCCTTTTTTTCACTCGACCGCAGTCGCCGTGAAAAAATCGTTTTTTGGTTTTTTTTCGACAAAAAAAGAATGCCCCCACGGCAGTGGTCCGCCCCGTAGGGGACCCCCTGCGACAGTAGATTATAAGCAAAAAAAATCATACCCCGAAGGGTATGATTTTGGCGGAGAAGGATTAGAGCCATCCATACCCTCGCAGGATAATCCTATATTTTATATGCTTTACAGTATAGCAAATAGTTTCCAGAAAAGCAAGCTATATAGAATTATTGTCGCACTTTGCGGTAAAACGTAGATGCCGTCATATCTAGCCGTCGCATAGCTTCCACCGCTGTGATGTCACCATTACGCCACTTAGCCACCACACGCTCAAAGTCGGGGCGATCGATGGGCTTTCTGCCTTTGTATTTCCCCTGTGCTTTTGCAATTCCAATGCCTTCTTGTTGACGTTGGAGGATGTACGCACGTTCAAGCTCTGCCACGGCACCGAAAATCGTCAGCATGAACTTTTCTGTTGGGATAGAGGTATCAATGGCTTCTTTCTGCGAGATAAACTCGACGTTCTTGCTAGATAACTGTTCCACCAAATCCAACAAGTCTCTTGTATAGCGAGCGAAGCGGCTGATACTTTCTACGATTACGGTATCCCCCTAGCGGACGTATTGTAGCAGTCGTTTCAGCTCTGGACGATTAGTATCCTTCCCACTAATGCGGTCGATGTACACTTCATCTACGCCAAGGATTTCCATTAACGCTTCTTGGCGGATGGTATTTTGTTCTGCCGTGCTAACACGGATGTAGCCGATTTTCATTGGACTTCTCCTTAATTCAATCATTCTGTAGTTGTAAAATGGAAATTTTATTGGTATACTATAGTCATCTACCGTACGATGTTTATAAGAAAGTGAGGCGAACGATATGACAACCCAAACAACTGGAATTTATACAATTGAAGAACTGGCTCAACTGGTTGCCCCCATTGCCAAGGCATATGGCATGAAAGCCGTTTATCTGTTCGGCTCCTATGCCCGTGGCACCGCCACCGCAGAAAGCGATATTGACCTGATTGTGGACACAGACGGCACGACCCTCACCAATTTGTTTGCGTTGGGGCAATTGTATTGTGACTTGGAATCTGCGCTGGGTAAGAAAATTGACCTGCTGACAGTGAGAAGTTTGGAACAACCAACTAAATTACCCAGTGAAGATTTATTTCGCAGCCAAGTGGAGCAAGAACGGAGGATGCTGTATGCTGTCGCCTGATTTACAACGCATTACTAGTATTTTGGCGTATTGCGATGAAATTGCCAAGACCATCGCTCGTTATGGTGAGAACTATGCAATTTTTGATAACGATGCCGATTATCAACGGTCTGTCTCCTTTAGCATTCTGCAGATTGGCGAACTAAGTGGCGGCCTGTCTCAAGAATATCGCACTGCCACCAGTGACCAAATGCAATGGCACGCCATGAAAGGTATGCGCAACATGGTGGCCCATAGCTACGGCAGTATGAGTCGTGAAATTATTTGGGAAACTGCCATGACAAACATTCCTCAACTGGCAGAGTTCTGTAGAAGTCAACTCTCATAAAACAACCACAACCGTCCCAATAGGGTGGTCTGGACAAATGGCATATGCTAAAAGCCCAGAATCAACCCTATTGGGATGGGTTTTTGCTATGCCACTGTGGTATACCCTAATGGGTCACACCTCGACCCCACAATATAAATACTCTTCGATTTCTTCTGGGGTGATGCCTTGCAGGTATAGTTCGTCTATCTCTTCAGGGGTATATCCAAAAGTCATAGCCACGGATTTCAGCTCGTCCAGATAGGACTGTTCTGTAGGACGAGGGAAGTAGTACGACGTAAGCCGTGGGTAATAGCTCAATGTGAATAGGTGAGAGTCATCGAAGGTGGCACGGTGGGTTTCTCCATTAGCAGTGAGCTTCAGGATGTCACCACATTGTTGCTTCACTTCCACGGGATGTTCACCCAAGTTCCCAAAGCGGAGTAATGCCTTGTCTAGCAAGTCCTTGGTGGAAGCATAGACATAGATCCCTCTTTTAGGGAAGTGATAAATGGTGAGTGGATTCTCACCACGGACGAAATACAACGAATCTTCTTCATCCAACACCGTAAAGACAAAGGAACCCTCCACCTGCTCTGCCATAGTTTGCAGAGATTTCAGGTGGAGGGCGCAGGGAATTTCCATAGTCCATAAATCCAAAGAGACAACACATATTATTTTTCTTCCTCCACTTCTACAGGCTCGCTGACATAGAGCCGACGTTCTTTCAAATACTGAATCAATTCTGGATATTTTTCCTCTGGCAAGGCCGCTACAAAGCTAACCTCCAACTTTGCAACATCCGGGGGAGTTCGAGGGGTTACACCCCCTTCAAATGAAATCATTTGCCCATACTGAAACCGCAACCGTTCTCCGCCCCATACCTTTTCACTCTTCACTATTACTTATTACTTCCAAAAAATCCTGTACAACGTAGTGAAAAGTGAATAGTGAAGAAGTAATAAGTAAAAAATCCGAAGTAGATAAATCTACTTCGGATTTTTTGGCGGAGAAGGAGGGATTTGAACCCTCGCGCCAGTTTTATCCAGCCTACTCCCTTAGCAGGGGAGCCCCTTCGGCCTCTTGGGTACTTCTCCAAATATGCAGTTTTCGTGTAGTAAAAGGTGGCGGAGAGAGTGGGATTCGAACCCACGGATGCTTGCACATCGCCAGTTTTCAAGACTGGTTCCTTCAACCGCTCGGACATCTCTCCAGCTGTATGGACGATGCGTTCCTCACTGGACACTTATAGGAGTATAGCATGGTGAGGCCGGTTTGTCAATATATTTTGCTAGGAAATTTGATTTTTTTAGCCACCGTCCTTCTATTGAGAAGGACGGTGGCTAGGAAACTTAGAAAGCAAGCTTATTTCTTAGCAGCTTGTTTGCTGAGAGTTTGGAAGCCTTCGATAGCCAGAATCACAGCCAAGATCACCAGAGCTGCAGAGAAGAACACTTGCAGGGCAGCAGCCAGAGTGAAGCCAGCCATCAAGCTGGTCAATTGAGGAATGAAGGTGGATGTGACCAAAGAGGTCAAAGTAGCAATCAGCATGAAGCACATGGGGAACATGAACATTTTGTTGTTCTTGCCGATGTTGCCCAGCCAAGAAGCACAAGCCAACAGAGCCAGAGCAGCCAACAGTTGGTTGGAAGCACCGAACAAAGGCCAAATCAAGGTGTAGTCGCCCATCAAAGAGCCACCCAGAGCCACGGTGATTGCAGTTGCCACATAGGGGTTGGCCAGAGTCTTCTTGATGCCAGTCAAATCTTCCAGAGTTTGACCTTCGTCCATGAAGAATTCTTGGAACATATAGCGAGCCAGACGAGTAGCGGTGTCCAGAGAGGTCAAGCAGAATGCAGACACAGCCAGGATCAGCACAGAGTACATCACTTCGTAGGGCAGGCCAACGGTTTCCAGCATGACAGCTACGCCTTTTGCGAACACAGCAGTTGCTGCTTCAGTAGGCATACCGCCTTCTGCTGTGAACAGAATGCCCACGCAGATAACAGAGATGGTAGCCAAGACACATTCGATGAGCATACCGCCGTAGCCGATGTTCATACAGTCTTTTTCGTTGTCCAGTTGCTTGGAGGTGGTACCAGAGCCCACCAAGGAGTGGAAGCCAGAGATAGCACCACAAGCCACGGTGATGAACAGGTAGGGGAACAGGGTGGTGGAAGAGGTATTGTTGATACCAGTCCAGCCAGTGAAAGCAGGCAGAGCCATGGTGGGGTGAGCAGCCACGACGCCCACAACTGCCAGAATCAACATGCCATACAGCAAGAAGGAGTTCAGGTAGTCACGAGGTTGCAACAGAATCCACACAGGGGTGACAGATGCCACCAGGATATACACCATAACAAAGCCCATCCAGAAGGTAGAGGTCATGTGGATAGGTGCGTTGTAGCCGATAACGATACACAGAATCAGGCCAATGACGCCAACCACAGTGGAAATGCCCAGAGGTGCATTGCGGCGATAGACAAAGAAGCCAAAAGCCACAGCTAGCACGATGAACAGCATGGAAATGGAAGCGGTACGGCCGTTTGCCAGATTCAGAGCATCGCCAGAACCAGAAGCAAAGGTACCAACCACGATGGAGCCGAATGCAGCAACCACCAGAAGCAGGGTCAGGTAAGCGAAGACCAGGAACAAGCGCTTGCCACGACGACCGATGTTCATTTCAATGATGTGACCGATGGATTTACCTTCGTGACGGACAGATGCGAACAGAGCCGCAAAGTCATGGGTGGCACCAAAGAAGATACCGCCGATGAGAATCCAACACATAACAGGCAACCAACCAAAGATAGCGGCAGCGATAGGACCACTGATAGGACCAGCGCCTGCGATAGAGGCAAAGTGATGCCCCAACACAACAGGTGCCTTTGCAGCACAGTAGTCCACGCCGTCGGCCATGGTGTGTGCAGGGGTTTCGCGGGTGACGTCTACACCCCATTCTTTTGCCAGCCATCTGCCATAAAACAGATACCCTAAGCAAAGAACAACGATGCTAACGACTAGAATAACCAGAGCGTTCATATGAGTTCTCCCTTCTCATTACACCTCAGAGGCAAAGTTTTCTCTGAGGTTCTGTCGAGCTTTCTTCCCGACTGGATTGGATAGAAAGCTCATTGTTTCTACTTCCATTGCTGCTATATGATACTCCATCCAGCCATGGAGCGACAGCCGATATTGCTTGCTATAGGTATAGCGTTTGAGCAGTTTTTTGGCATCAGCGTCAATGGTATTGGCAATGACCATCAATGTGACGTAGGAAAACATATGCTCTTTGTGGGGGTGAATTAGCTTGAGCCCTTGGGTGCGAGATTGGTCAATCCAGTGCTGGGCTTGGGCTTTGTCTACGTGCTCTGCCACGGCGAAGTACACGTATTCGTGTTGCTCGGTGGCGTAGACCGTGTTGGCCTTGTTTAAAATGTAGTTTTCATCTCTGAGATGATAGATGGCAGTGGCGGCAAAACCGTGGCACAAGGCGCTGTCTTGCTCGATGTCGTAGTAGTGGGAGTAGGCCTTGAGCATCCGCTCTAAACGGGCTGTTAATTCCATAGATTCGTACAGTCCTTCCTTGGGGCATAGCGATTGAATATAAATCGACCAGTTGTTGTTGCTGTTGTTTTGCAAGCTATAGTATACACCTACAAAAATGATTTGTGAATAGGTTTTTCCAAAATTATGTATAATTTATGAATGCTACAAAAATCGGACGATTTTTGTAGCATTCTGACAAAGTTTTATTCTGATGTTTAAGGAAACTAACCAAAGAAATCACCCGTTCCACAGTACAACTTCACCCTTTGACAGCGTAGCAGGCACGTCAATTAAGCGTTGGTTGCTACTGCCGCGGAATCGCAGACGGATATCTTTGAGTGCCTCCACAAAGCGTCCATCCACCAATACATCTAAATAGGAGAGCAACGCATCTGTCCCGTCACAGCGAGGATGGGGCGCTTGGGTTTGGAGCTGTTCTAAGGTGAAGCCTGTATAGCACCAGATGGTTTTTTGGGGGTAGCGTGCTTTCACGGATTGCACCAAGGGCAACAATCCTGCCTGATTGGCTGGCTCCATAGGCTCGCCGCCCAACAGGGATAACCCTTGGATGTGGGAGGGGGCGAGGCTATCTAAAATGAAATCTATGGTCTCTTGGGTGAAGGGGGTGCCATAGTCGAAGGCCCATGTTTCAGGCTGGAAGCAGCGAGGACATTGATTGGTGCAACCAGAGACAAACAAACTTGTGCGAACCCCGATGCCATTGGCAATGTCGTTGGTTTTAATGGCGCCATAGTGCAAGGGAATCATCTCCTTTTGTGGTTGTGGGATGGGAAACGGGCGCCCATTGGGCGCCCCTACCGAATGTGTGGGAAACGGGGAGGGACGTCGAGGACGCCGTCCCCTACAAAATTTCATGGGAGTACGGGGTAGGGGCGACCTGTGGTCGCCCGCAAGGTTAGGCAATGCGTAATTGGGATGGGAAAATTACAGGTGCATCACTCGATCGTAGATTTCTTGGGTGCGGCCTTGGTTCCAGAATTGAGAGCCAATGTAGCCACAGGTGCGACGTGCCACGTTCATTTTGTTTTGGTCTTGGTTTTTGCAGTGGGGGCATTCCCAAATCAGTTTGCCATCCACATCTTCTTTGATGAGGATTTCCCCATCATAGCCACAGACTTGGCAATAGTCAGACTTGGTGTTTAGCTCGGCATACATAATATTGTCGTAAATATAGCGCATGATGGAGAGTACAGCGTCCAAATTGTCTTGCATATTGGGCACTTCCACATAGCTGATGGCGCCACCAGTGGACAGGTGTTGGAACTTGGCTTCAAAGCCCAGTTTAGCAAAGGCATCGATGTCTTCGCTGACGTGGACGTGATAGCTGTTGGTGATGTAGTTTTTGTCGGTGACCCCTTCAATGATACCAAAGCGCTTTTGCAGGCTCTTGGCAAATTTGTAGGTGGTGGATTCCAAGGGGGTGCCGTAGATGCCAAAGCCGATGGTGGTTTCAGCCTTCCAACGGTTGCAGGCCTCGTTCATGTATTCCATGACTTTGATGGCGAACGGTGTGGCAGTTTCATCGGTGTGGCTCTTGCCAGTCATGTATTTCACGCATTCGTACAGCCCAGCATAGCCTAGGGAGATGGTGGAATAGCCGTCCATCAACAGTTTGTCGATGACTTCGCCTTTTTCCAAACGGGAGATGGCGCCGTATTGCCACAGAATGGGGGCCACGTCAGAGGTGGTGCCCTTCAAACGGTTGTGACGGCACATCAAAGCTTGGTAGCACAGTTCCAGACGTTCATCGAACACCTTCCAGAATTTGTCGATGTTGCCGCCAGAAGACAAAGCCACGTCCACCAAATTGAGGGTGACCACACCTTGGTTGAAACGACCGTAGAATTGATACTTGCCGTTTTCGTCTTTCCATGGGCTCAGGTTGGAGCGACAACCCATAATGGGGAAGCAGTTGCCTTCTTTGTATTCCATCATTTTCTTCTCAGAAATATAGTCAGGCACCATACGCTTGGCAGTACACTTGGCAGCCAGACGGGTCAAGTAGTGGAAGTCGGCATCTTCGTTGATGTTGTCTTCTTCCAGCACGTAAATCAGCTTGGGGAAGGCTGGGGTGACCCAGACGCCTTCTTCGTTTTTCACGCCACGATAACGTTGCTCCAAGGTTTCTTCGATGATCAGTGCCAAGTCTTTTTTCTCTTGTTCGTTTTGGGCTTCGTTCAAGTACATAAACACGGTGACAAAGGGTGCTTGTCCGTTGGTGGTCAGCAGAGTCAGCACTTGGTATTGAATGGTTTGCACCCCACGGCGCACTTCGTCACGGAGGCGTGCTTCCACCAAGGTGTGGAACTTTTCGTCGTCGGCATGGAGACCCACGCTGTCTAGCTCTTGGCGGACAACGGTGCGGATTTTCTCGCGGCTCACTTGCACAAAGGGGGCAAGGTGTGCCAAAGAAATGGATTGACCGCCGTATTGGTTAGAGGCCACTTGGGCGATGATTTGGGTGGCGATGTTACAGGCGGTGGAGAAGCTATGGGGGCGTTCAATCATGGTGCCTGTGATGACGGTGCCGTTTTGCAACATATCTTGCAGGTTTACCAAGTCGCAGTTGTGCATATGTTGGGCAAAGTAGTCGGTGTCGTGGAAGTGGATGATGCCGTCGTCGTGGGCTTGTACAATTTCTTGTGGCAAGAGGACACGGTTGGAGATGTCTCGGGATACTTCGCCGGCCATATAGTCCCGTTGAGTGGAGTTGACCACAGGGTTTTTGTTGGAGTTTTCTTGCTTGGCTTCTTCGTTGCAACATTCGATGAGGCTTAAAATCTTTTCGTCGGTGGTGTTGCTTTGGCGCACCAGAGAGCGGACGTAGCGATAGGTGATGTAGGCCTTGGCCACTTCGAAAGCGCCGTGTGCCATGATTTGTTGTTCCACCAAGTCTTGCACTTCTTCCACAGAAGGGGCACGGCCTAGTTTTTGGCAAGCCAAATCTACGCTTTGGGCAATGCGTTGGATTTGCAGGGGGGTCATTTGGGCGGCTTCTAAGGTGGCCTCGTTGGCCTTGGTGATGGCCACGATGATTTTGGTGATATCAAACTCTACCTCTGTGCCGTTTCGCTTTAAAATGCGCATAGTAAAAACCTCTTTTTCTTTCTCATTGTCCTCTATTGGAGCGTTGTTTAACCGCTGAAAACCTAGTGTGTCACTAGACTTTGCGGTGCAGTGTTAATATAAAACACAATATCTAGTGTTTCTATTCTAACCCTACCTACAAGAGATTGCAAGAGGTTTTTGCAACAAAACCGTAAAATTTTTGTGTATAGCTTTGGCAATTTTGACAGGGTGCGCGGAAATGATGAAGAATTTATGCAGAATTCCCCTTGACAAAACCTTATAAAAATACTATACTCTAAAAAGCCGACCGACCGTTCGGTCGGCTTTTGTAAATTGTTGTACATTGAATGTATACTATATTGTATATGTATACCGTTGTAGGGGCGACCTGTGGTCGTCCGCTGATAGAAAGGAAACCCTATGAAACGATTGCTCTCTCTGTGTCTGTGCGGCGCGCTGGTGGTCACCATGACGGCCTCTGCCATTGCCAGTGACCAAACCCAAACCATCACCGCCTCCTCTATTCAATACGCCGGCTTGACGGTGGAACCAGAAAACCGTGCCACGGCTTTGCATTTTGAGGATATGCGCACGGTGGTGCTGGAGTATAACTATACCATAGACTATTTAAAAGCCGTTAGCTCTGACGCTGGGGAAATGGATGCTGATGATTTATATGAAATTGTTGCAGGTCTAGAAACCATGAAATCTGGCCTGTCTGAATTGCAAAGCCTCTTTCTCTCATCCCCTACCGTCAGCCTGTCCACTGACGAGGGAAGCGTGTCTGGTGTCAGTGACATCAACAACGCCTTGGTGGTGCTCTATGCTGGCATTTACTCCATGCTAGGTTATGACATCGCCAGCTTGGAATTGGACATTGCCAGCTATGAATCCAGCGCTCTCACCTTAGACACCACCATCGAAACCACGAAAAACACCCTTAACACCTCTATGAATCAAGTGGTCAAAGGGGCAGAAAGTTTGTACATCGCCATTGTCACCATGGAAAATGCCATGGGCGATATTGACCGCGGTATTGCCGCCATGGAACGGGCTGTGGCATTGTTCCAAACCCAATATGACCGTGGTTTAATCTCTTTGTTTGAGCTGGAAACCATGGAATATCAGCTTCGACAATTGGAAAGCGCCAAAGAAACCCTAGACTTCCAAGTCCGCACCACCAAAATGACACTAGAAGGCATGGTGGGTATGGAGCGCACTGGGGAATTGTATCTCTATCCTCTGACCATGCCAACAGAAGAAGAATTGGCGGCGGTGGATTATGAGAGCAACTTGACCAAAGCCATGAACCAAAATGAAGCCTACATGAATGCCGAAGCTGAGTACTTCACCAATGTGGGCAGCACTACATATAAGCGCAATTGGGTGGTCGCCATCGATAATTTCAAGGCCAACTACTATTTAACCTGTATCACTGTCCCTGAAATGAGCCGCTTGGTCTCCGTGGCAGAAGACACGGTGGCCTATCAAAACCGTGCCTTGGAAATCACCGCCAAGTCCTACGAACTGGGCATGAGCTCTGAAGAAGAATATAACACCGCCTTAGATAATGTGGCGGCAGCCGAAAGCGATTTGTTCAAAGCAGAGCTGAATCTGTTCACAGAATATAGAGACTACATCTGGGCGACTACCTACGGAATCGTCTGATTTTGATTGAAATCTGCTGAAATTGCGTAGGGACAGGGCTTGCCCCTGTCCGTCTCCCGATGTATGAAGCACCTTTGTTCCATGACTCACAACTTGGGGAACGGACAGCCGCAAGGGCTGTCCCTACGACTTGCTGTGTGTTGTCTGACTTTGCTTAATACCACCCCCACGTTAAGAAAGAGGTTTTTAAACTATGAAACGTATTGTATCTTTGATTTGTCTGGCCGCCATGGCATTGAGCATGGTGGCCTGTGAGACCACCACAGAGGAAACTGTGGTGGAAGAAGCGGTTCCCACCGTCACCGCTGTGGAGGTTGCCACCGTGGAGCGTGGGGACTTGTTTGTGGAAAGCCAAGTTTCGGGGTCTGTGGCCTCTAGTCGCTCCATCCCTGTGATGCCTGAAACGGCTTGCAAGGTGAAAACCGTTTATGTCCAATCAGGTGATACCGTGGAAGTGGGAGATCCCTTGTTCACCATGGATACCTCTGATTTGTACGATTTGTATGAAACCGCCTTGGATATGTATGACTTGACCAAAGCCATGTTGGATGCCCAAGTGGAAGACACGGAAAAAACCATTGCCAACCTCTACGCCTTGTACGAAATTGGTGGCGTAAGCCTGAGCACCATCGAGCAAGCGGAACTGGGCTTGCTCCAATTGACCACCAGCCGTGAAACCACTTTGGCACAAATGGGGTTGGACACCGTGCTTGACGTGATGGCAAGCCCTACCGTCACCGCCCCTATCTCTGGCACTGTCACCTACGTGGCTGTGACGGCAGGGGTGATGACCACCAACACCTCTGTGGCGGTGATTGTGGAAGAAATGTCTACCTTGCAAGTGGTGGTCAACGTGTCTGAAACACTGCAACCCAGCATTAAAATTGGAGACAGCGTCAAGCTTGAAATCTCTGCCTTGGGTGGCGACACCCTAGAAGGCACCGTGGCAGGGGTGGCTTCTTCTGTCAGCCAAGGCACCGCGCTGTACCAAGTGCAAATCGACCTGCCTGCTGGCACCAATGCTGCCATTGGTATGTTTGCCCGTGTCACCTTTTCCACCAATGCCCATTACGACACGGTTTTAATCCCCACAGAAACTATTTTGACCGAAGGGGAAGAGCAATGCGTGTACATCGTCAACGATGACGACACGGCCAGCCGCATCGTCATCACCACCGATTTAATCGGCACCACCCACACCGAGGTCACCTCTGGTCTGGTGGGGGGCGAAACCTTGGTCACCCGTGGGCAAAGCTATCTGTCTGACGGTGCGCTGGTGAGCATCAGCGCGTTTGAAACCGATGATGGCACCGACTTGGTGGACGAAACCATTGTGGACGAAACCATTGAAACCGAAACCGACGTCATAGACGAGGAGGCCGCATAAATGAAATTTGCCGCCTTTTGTATCAAGCATCGTGTCACCACCATTATGGCCTGTGTCATGGTTGCCATTTTTGGGGTTATGGGCTTTAGTGAACTGCCCTTGTCTCTGCTCCCTGACATGGAAGTGCCTGTAGCCTTGGTGTATGCCACCTATGACGCAGGTCCCCAAGAGGTGGAAAGTCTGGTGACTCACACCTTAGAAGCCGCCTGCGCCTCTGTCTCTGGCATGGAAGAAATGTCCTCCATTTCCAGCGAAGGGATGTCCATGGTCATCTTGTATTTTACCGACGATACCGACCTTGACTCCGCCCTCACCGACCTGCGTGAAAACGTGGACATGGTGTCGGCCTACCTGCCAGACAGCGCCTCCTCCCCTATGGTCATGTCCATCGACATCGATGCCATGCCTGTAGCTGTGCTGGCCTTGACAGGCAGTGACCTGCCCACCTTGCAAACCATTGCCGACGATACGGTGAGCCCTGCCCTAGAACGGATTTCTGGGGTGGCCTCTGTGGACACAATGGGTGGCTACTCCAACCAAATTACTGTGGAAACCTTCAGTGAAAAGCTCTCTGGGTATGGCCTTTCTTTGACCCAAATCTCCCAAACCTTGGCGGCGGAAAACATCTCCCTGCCTGCTGGTAGCGTCAACTCTGGTGCCAACACCTTGACCGTCCGCACCGATGGGGAATTTGCCAGCGTAGACGAAATTGAAGACACACTTTTGATGCTTCCCACAGGTGGCACCATTCGCTTGGGCGAAGTGGCAGATGTGTTTTTAGAACCCCAAACCCAATCCACCATTGCCATTGTCAACGGCCAAGAAAGTGTCATCCTTTCTGTGAACAAACAGTCTGGTGTCAACACTGTGGAAGTGGCAGAAGCGGTGCTGGCTGAAATGGAAACCCTCAGCGCAGAAGCCCCCGAAGTGGAATGGGTCTGCGTCATGGATCAAAGCGACTTCATCAACCAATCTGTAGACAGTGCCGTCACTAATATTTTGTATGGCGTGATTTTTGCCGCCTTGGTGTTGCTGATTTTCCTCCGTGACTGGGGCGCCACCTTGGTCATTGCCATCACCATGCCCATGTGTATCATCGCCGTGTTCTTGGTGATGCAGTTGTTGGGCATTACCCTGAACATGATGAGCCTTGGGGGGTCGCCATGGGGGTGGGTATGATTGTGGATAACTCCATCGTGGTGCTGGAAAATATTTTCCACTACAAAGCCGATGGCGCCAACAATTACGATGCCTGTACCCAAGGCACTGGGGAAGTGGCCCTGTCCATTTCCGCCTCCACCTTGACCACCATTGCCGTGTTCTTGCCCTTAGGCTTGACCGACGGCATTGTGGGCATGATTTTCTATGATTTCTGCCTGACCATTTGTACCTTGATTGCCACCAGCTTGGTGGTCTCGCTGACCATTGTGCCTGTGCTGTGTTACCATTTGCTGGGGCATAGCAAGCGTGACCAAGCCAAAATGACCGCCATTGTGGAGAGCAAAAAGCCCAAGTCTATGACCAATCGCTTCTTGACTGGCTATCGCAATCAACTCCAATATTTCATCACCCACCGAGTCATTGCCATGGTGATTTCCATTGCTTTGGTGGGGGGCTTTGGTTATGCCATTGTCCAAGCTGGCTTTGAAATGATACCCTCCATTGACCAAAGTACGGTGGCCATCACCGTTTCTGTGCCTACGGGGGCTGAAACTGACGAGTCACAACTGATTACCAATCGGGTCATGGAAGTGGTAACGGAAACGGTGCCAGAAATGGAAAGCTGTTACTATACCATCGGTAGCTCTGGCCTATCCACCTCCACCAGTAACGACAGCTCTGTCACCATCAATTTGGTGGGCAAAGAAGAGCGTGAACGCTCTGCTGACGACATTGTGGCGCAAATCCAAGCCGACATCGCCCACATTGCTGGGGCCGACATCACCGTGTCCTCCTCGGGTGGCATGGATATGTCCTCCCTCACAGGCACTGCCATTTCCATCACCGTTTCTGGGGACGATGAAGACTTGCTAGAAGAAACCGCCAACGGCTTGGCAGAAGCCATTGCCCTCATCCCCGATGCCACCAATGTGGTCTCTTCCGCCTCGGAAGAAGTGCCAGAAGTGGCCATCAAGCTCCGCCGTGATATAGCTGCCGCCTATGGTTTGACCTCGTATACCGTGGGTGTGGACGTGCTGAGCCAACTCTCTGGTAGCTCTGCCACCACCTTGAAAGTGGACGGGGAAGAACTGTCGGTGATGGTCAAAGGCGACGCTGGGGCTGGCGATAGCTTAGATGCGCTGAAATCCATGTCCATCACCACCGCCTATGGCACCTCGGTGCCACTGAACATGATTGCCGATGTGACGGTGGAAATGTCCCCCCAATCCATCACCCGTACCAACCAAGAACGGGTGCTGACCATCACGGGCGACTCCCGCACCGATGATGCCACTGGCATTGCAGAATCTGTGGAGGCTGTGGTGGCGGCTTACGAACTGCCCGACGGTGTCCGTGTGGACGTGGGCGGTGAATCAGAAGAAACCATGGAGTCTTTTGAAAGCCTTGGCTATGCCTTGGTGGTGGCGCTGGGGTTGGTGTTCTTCGTGCTGGCGTCTCAATTTGAATCCTTCTTCATGCCCATCATCGTCATGATGATTTTGCCAGTTGGATTGATTGGCTCACTGTCCACCCAAGTGTTTTTCGACATGAAAATCTCCATCATTTCCTTCGTGGGTGTGATTATGCTCTCTGGTGTGGTGGTCAACTCGTCCATCGTGTTGGTGGACTATATCAAAATCCGACGCAACCGTGGCGAGTCTAAGGTAGACGCCATTTTAAACGCCTGCCCACGCCGTGTGCGCCCTGTGCTGATGACCACCCTGACCACCATTTTGGGGCTGATTCCCATGGCGACCAGCACAGGCGAAGGTGCTGAAATGATGCAACCCATGGCCATTGTCATGATGACAGGCATGGTGGTTGCCACTGTGGTGACCTTGCTCTTTACCCCTGTGTATTACAGCATCATCGATGGGTTTGAAAGCTTTATTTTCCGTAAAAATAAGCAGGAGGAATTGCCTGATGTCCAAGATCAGCCAGAAGCGCAAGCTTGAGATTTTAAATGCCGCCTATGGAGAATTCCAAAAAAATGGCATTGACGGCACCTCTATGAGTGACATTGCCAAAAGTGCAGGCATTGGGAAATCCACCATTTATGAGTATTTTCCCTCCAAAAACCAACTGCTTAGCGAAGCCTGCGTCCAGTTTATCAGCGACATGGAGGAAAGGGCGATGACCTGCTTCCAAGGCGACGACACCATAGAAGAAAAAATGGTTGCCTATTGCAAAACCATCTGTGGCTATATGTCTATGGTGGAGGTTATGGGGAATTTGGCCAGCAAAAGCGTGGATAATAGCGATGCCCTGCGTAACATGGTGGAAGACCATATCAAAGGCTTTACAAAACGGGTGGAGATTGAGATTGCTGGGCTGTTGCGCCAAGGACAAGAGACTGGCGAAATCCGCCAAGATCTTGATTTAGATGTGGCACCAGTGGTGCTCCAAAGTCTGCCCAGTATGCAGCTGGTGTGGGGATTGAACCGTGCACAAATAGACCAAGGCATGGAAAAAGCCGTAGACATGGTGTTCACTGGACTGAAAAATCCCTGAGATACAATATAATATAGTGTGTGTGAAACCGCATTGGTTGGGCTTTGGCCTAGTCAATGCGGTTTTTTGCCCCTACGGGGCGGTGTTTTGCCAGACGGCTGTTCCCCCTATCCCATCGTAGGGGCGACCTGTGGTCGCCCGTTCCCCACCTCTTTGTTGGATTTTGCCCCTACGGGGCGGTCACCTGCCGGTGGGGCGTTCTTTTTGTATCGACAAAAAGAACCAAAAAACGATTTTTTCACGACGACTGCGGTCGAGTGAAAAAAGGGGCTTTTACGGGGGTTCATCACTGGAATGCTTTGGTTTTTTGAACGGCACGGGTTGGCCTGATTTGACGCGAAGTATCCTTTCGGGCTTCGCCCTGTTGAGGAGATGCGGTGGAAAGGGTGCGGTTTTTTTGGGGTGCCTAGGATGTATGTGGGGTATAGATTGGTGGCGTTGGGTAAGACGGGCGACCACAGGTCGCCCCTACAAGGGTGCCAGCACCACCCAACATCAAGCTGACCGCAGGTCAGCGCCTCCCCAACGCCACCGCACCCATCGACGTCCACAATCTTAGGCACCTTCCATGCGTGGTACTATGTCATCGCACGAGTTGCGTGCGGCAGCAATCAGCGTTGGTTCGCCCATCCCACACGATAAGCCGAACGGATGTGAGCCAGACGCCCCAATAGCACCGAACCCACTCACACGCACCATCTGTATACAATGGGAGCACGTGAGACGGCTGACCACAAGTGGTCAGCCGCCACGTGCAAGATTTTTGGTTACTTTGCATCTGGCGAATTGTCAAGTCAAGTGCAACACTTTGTTATAAAAGACTTCGAGAGGAGTTTTCCAACCAAGGCATTTGCGGGGTCTCGTGTTTAGTTTGTAGGCGACATCTTGAATAAATGCATCGGATAATGGTGCAATGTCGCTGCGCTTGGGAATGTATTCTCGAATGAGGCCGTTGCTATTTTCGTTGGTTCCACGCTCCCACGGGGCATGCGGTTTTGGAAAGTAAAACTCCATGCCTAGCGCTGCTGTCACATCGGCGTGGTCTGTAAACTCCACGCCTCGGTCTGGCGTGATGGTATGGCGCATTTCTGGTGGCAGCTTAGAGAAAATAGCAATCATATTTTCTCTAAGCTGCCACCTCAGCAGCAATTTTTCTCTGACATTTGGCTATGAACACAATTCGTGATAATCGGTCATTCAACGTTAACAAGCAGGCACCGCCTTTTTTGCCAGCTACAGTATCTGCTTCGAAATCACCCAGTCGTTCTCGCTTGTTGGCCGCATCTGGACGTTGGTCTAAATGGTTTGAAATCACCACTTTTCCTCTTGGTTTTTGCCCTCTCGGCTTTCCTCTGTGTCGAAGATGCCGTTTTGCGCCCTTATTTCCTTTCGATCTCTTCTCTTGTAATGTGTCATATTTCCCAGCATAAATAGCCCTGTAAATTGTGGTATAGCTGATTTGAATTGGTGAATTTTCAAAGAATAAACGGTTTTGAATTTCTTCTGGTGACCACTGTTTCTCAATGAATAACTCTTTGATTTTCTTATATACAATTGGGTTGTCTAGCTTCGCGTGGCGGCGACATTTTTTTCGTCGTACATGATATTTTTGCTCAGCTTTTACCGCCGAATACTCTTTTGTATTTTGATTTCTATTTCGTTTTACTTCTCGAGAAATTGTAGATACATTTCGCCCCATCGCTTGGGCTATAAAACGCAAACTTTTCTTTTCATACAAAAATAATAATAGATTTTCTCTTTCTTCTATGTTAAGATGTTGATAATGATTCATTGAGAGAATCTCCTTTCATGTTGTCCGCTAACACCATGATACATGATTTTTCTCAATGAGTCATTTATTTTTTTACTGTTGCACTTACAGTGTATATTCGCCCTTTGCAAAGTAACGCCCGCGCGGCGAGCGCCCCCCACGGGAGTGGCGAAAAAGTTTATCAAAAGAAAACTCCCATAGGGTGAAGCAAATTGCAATTGATTTCCACGGGCGACTAATAGCCGCCCCTACAAGGGTCGGGGGCGAAGAAAGCCCCTGCGGCAGCAGCCCCCACGGCAGTGGGAAAAAGCCCCTGCGGTAGCAGAAAGCCCCTACAGGAAGAGAAAAAACGCACGCCCTTCAAGTAAAATCCTTTACAAAACCGCTTTACATCTGGAAATCACTGGAAAAAAGTCATACCTTGTTGAAAAACAGACAGGAAAAACGTTGAAAATCTGCTGTTTTTATGCAAAATGCCACAATATAGGACTTTACATATACTTTACATTCCCATGGTAACGGATTTTACATTGGATGTCGTATACTAACAACTGTAGCCAAGAGCTACTAACGAAACGTAAAAAACATGAAACGAATTTTAAGGAGAATTATAGAATGAAAAAGGCTCTATTTATTTTGCTGGCAGCGACCATGAGCGTGGCTATGCTGGCAGGTTGCTCTTCCACCACCGAAAGCACCACCGCTACCGAAACCACCACCGAAGTTGCTGGCCTGTCTGGCACTGTCACCGTGGGCGGTTCCACTTCTGTGGAAAGCGTCATCCTGAGCGCAATTGAAATCTTCTGCGAAGCAAACCCCGATGTGACCATTACTTATGACCCCACTGGTTCTTCCACTGGCGTGAAGTCTGCCGCTTCTGGCGACTATGACATCGGCCTTGCAAGTCGTGACGTGAAGGAATCCGAAACCACCGATTACGGCACTGTTGGTACTGTGTTCGCCATCGACGGCATCGCCATCATCGTCAACAACGACAACAGCGTGGCTGACCTGAGCGTTGAAGACGTGGCCGCTATCGCTTCTGGCGAAATCACCAACTGGGCTGACCTGGGTGGCGACGATTCCCCCATCGTGCTCATTGGCCGTGAAGCTGGTTCTGGTACCCGTGACGGCTTCGAATCCATCGTTGGCGTGGAAGACTGCGTCTACGAACAAGAACTGTCCTCCACCGGCGGTGTCATCGGCGCTGTGCAACAAAACGTGTACGCCATCGGCTACGCTTCCGTTGCTTCTGTGTCTGACACTGTGAAGGCTCTGACCATCGAAGGTGTGGAAGCCAACGAAGCCAACATCCAAGACGGCAGCTACAAGTTCCAACGTAACTTCAACTTCGTCACCGTGGACGGCACCGCTCTGAGCGCCGCTGCACAAGGCTTCTATGACTTCGTGCTGAGCGCTGATGCAAGCGAACTGATTTCCAACGCTGGCGCTGTCCCCACCGTTTAATTGTTATCTACTGCACCTGAAAACGGGCGACCACAGGTCGCCCCTACAGGGTGCCGAGATAATTGTAGGGGCGACCTGTGGTCGCCCGCCTTATAAAAAAACCCTTAAATAACATGAAAAGCTACAAGGGGAGCCCTTGTAGCTTTTCATGGTGAAACGAGGTTATAGAAAGTGAAGATTAAAAAACTCATAGAGAAAACCATGAATACCATTTTCCTCGTCTGTGGTATGGTGTCCATTGGATGCGTTCTCTTTATCACCGCCTACATGATTTATTCTGGTCTACCTGCCATTTTTGAAATTGGTGCCAGCGATTTTTTCTTAGGTCAAGTCTGGAAATCCACCGCCTCTACGCCACTGTTTGGCATTTTGCCCTTCATCCTCACCTCTGTGTGGGGTACCTTGGGTGCCATTGTCATCGGTGTGCCTGTTGGCTTGCTCACTGCCATCTATCTCTCCAAGTTGGCAAGCAAGAAAACCGTGGTGGTCATCCGTCCTGCTGTGCAACTGCTGGCAGGGATCCCCAGCGTGGTCTATGGTCTGATTGGTATGATGGTGCTGGTGCCTGCTGTGCAAAAAGCCTTTTCTTTGCCCAGTGGTGCCACCTTATTCTCTGCCATTTTAGTGTTGGCGGTTATGATTTTGCCTAGCATCATCACCGTCAGCGAAACTGCTCTTCTGGCTGTGCCTGAAGAATACGAGCAAGCCAGTTTGGCACTGGGTGCCAACGAAATTGAAACCGTGTTCCGTGTCAGCGTGCCTGCCGCCAAAAGTGGCATTGTGGCTGGCGTGGTGCTGGGGGTTGGCCGTGCCATCGGTGAAGCCATGGCCGTCATGATGGTGGCTGGGAACGTGGCCAATATGCCCGGTATTTTCACCAGTGTTCGCTTCTTGACCACCGCTGTGGCCAGTGAAATGAGCTACGCTTCTGGTCTGCAAGAACGGGCACTGTTCAGCATCGCACTGGTGCTCTACTGCTTCATTATGATTATCAATGCCCTGCTGAACCACTTCTTGAAAAAGGAGCACAACTAACATGAATCACAACACAAAACGCAATCTCTATACCCATGGGCTCAAAGCCTTGGTGTATTTATGTACCACCCTCACCGTTGGGATTTTGGTGCTTCTCATTGGCTATATTTTCTACCGTGGCCTGCCCCATTTGACTTGGGATTTGCTGTCCACTGGCCCAATTCACAGCCAAGACCACATCGGCATCCTGCCCAATATTTTAAACACCTTGTACATCGTGTTCCTCACCGTTTTGATTGCCCTGCCCATCGGGGTAGGCGCCGCCGTCTATATGACGGAATATGCCAAGAACCGCCGCTTTATTGGTGCCGTGGAGTTTGCCACCGAAACCTTGGCTGGCATCCCCTCCATCATCTATGGTCTGGTGGGTATGTTGTTTTTCGCCCGTCAACTGGGCTTTAAAGTCAGCCTGCTGTCTGGTGCGCTCACCATGGCCATCGTCATCCTGCCAACGGTTGTCCGCACCACCCAAGAGAGCCTGAAAACCGTGCCCCTGAGCTACCGCGAAGGCGCTCTGGGCTTGGGTTCCACCAAGTGGCACATGATTCGCACCATCATCTTGCCTTCTTCCATCGATGGCATCGTCACTGGCTGTATTCTGGCTGTGGGTCGCATCGTGGGCGAATCTGCCGCACTATTATTCACCGCTGGTATGGGCACCGCCATTGCCAAGGACGTGATTTCCGCCTACCAAAGTGGCGGTGGCACCTTGTCTGTTGCGTTGTATATGTACGCCAGCGAACGTGCTGACTTCGACGTGGCCTTCGCCATTGCCGCGGTGCTACTGATTTTGGTGTTCGCCATTAACGGTGCCACTAAGCTGGCACAAGCCAAATTGAAAAAGAAGAATCAATAAAACCCATACGCACCTGCCCAACCCCATTGTAGGGGAGGGGTTCCATCCCCTCCCGTGGGGAACGGACAGGCATGGAAGCCTGTCCCTAAATGAACCAATAAAATTCTGAAAAGAGGCTGATACTATGTCTACTACCCAAGGCATTATTAGTGCCAACAACTTAAATCTGCATTATAGCGAATTTCACGCATTGAAAAATATCAACTTGGATATTCCTGAAAAGGAAATCACCGCCCTCATTGGCCCTTCTGGGTGCGGTAAATCCACCTTCTTGCGCACCATCAACCGTATGAACGACTTAGTGGAAGGGGTAAAAATCGATGGCTCGCTCCTCTACCGTGGGGAAGAAATCTATCGCCCCGACCAAGACGTGACCCTGCTGCGCAAAAACATCGGCATGGTGTTCCAAAAGGCCAATCCCTTCCCCATGTCTATCTACGACAACGTGGCCTACGGCCCCCGTACCCACGGTATCAAAAACAAGGCACAACTGGACGACATCGTGGAAGAATCTCTCCGCAGTGCCGCCATTTGGGACGAAGTGAAAGACCGCTTGAAGCGCTCTGCTCTGGGTGTGTCTGGTGGCCAACAACAACGGATTTGCATCGCCCGTGCCTTGGCTGTGAAGCCTGACATCCTGCTGATGGACGAATCCACTTCCGCACTGGATCCTATTTCAACTTCTAAGATTGAAGACCTTGCATTGGAGCTGAAAAAGGATTATACTATTATTATGGTCACCCATAATATGCAACAAGCCGCCCGTGTGGCAGATAAGACTGCGTTTTTCCTCTTGGGGGATTTGGTGGAGTTTGACGACACCGAAACCATTTTCTCAAAACCCACCGACAAACGTACCGAAGATTATATTACAGGGAGATTTGGATAATGCCTAGAACAAGATTTGAAGAACAACTGAAGCTGTTACACACCACCCTGATTCAACTGGGTGCCCTCTGCGAAGATGCCATCAATGCCGCCGCAAAGGCACTGCTCACTGGCGACCAAGCACTGGTGAAAAAGGCCATGGAAGCCGAACAAGAAATCGATCGTCTGGAAAGCGAAATTGAAGCCCTGTGCTTTAAGCTGTTGTTGCATCAACAACCTGTGGCTTCTGACTTGCGTGAGATTTCTGCGGCGCTGAAAATGATTTCCGACTTGGAACGCATTGGCGACCAAGCCGCTGACATTGCTGAGCTCACCGAGCACATCAACATCCCTCTGGACTCCACCAATTTGCACATTGCCGACATGACCAAGGCTGTCATCAAAATGGTTACCGAAAGCATTGATGCCTTTGTCCGCAAAGATATTGATTTGGCGCGCAAAGTCATGGCTGACGATGACGTGGTGGATACCCTGTTTGACCAAATCAAGGGCGAACTGGAAACCATGGTGAAGTCTGACGCGGCCTCCATTTCTGGGGCATTGGACTTGCTGATGGTGGTCAAATACCTAGAACGCATCGGCGACCACGCCACCAATGTGGCAGAATGGGTGGAATATTCCATCACAGGCGTGCATCCCGAAGGGAATTGAAGTAAAAATCGTAGGGGAGGGGCTCTGCCCCCTCCCGTCAGAATATGCAAATGCCTTGGTGGAACGGGAGGGGGATGGAACCCCTCCCCTACAAAACTATTCACTTGAAAAAAGGAGGTTTCACATATGATTTACCTATTAGAAGACGACAACAGCATTCGGGATTTTGTGCTCTATACCTTGAATAGCCAAGGCATGGAGGCCCGTGGATTTGAAGCCCCCTCTGGATTTTGGAAGGCTATGGAAGAACAAATCCCTTCTTTGGTGCTCTTAGACTGGATGCTCCCAGAAGAAGACGGCCTGAGCATTTTGAAAAAAATCCGTGGCAACAGCCGCACCCAAAAACTCCCTGTCATGCTTCTCACCGCCAAGGGCAGTGAGTATGACAAGGTGTTGGGTTTAGACAGCGGTGCCGACGATTACATGGCCAAGCCCTTTGGTATGATGGAACTGCTCTCTCGGATCCGCGCGCTTTTGCGTCGCACCCAAGACACCTCTGAGAACTTGTACATTGTGGACAGTTTGAGCGTAGATGCCACCCGCCATTTGGTCAGCGTGGATGGGGAAGAAATCACTTTGACCCAAAAAGAGTTTGAGGTGCTATGCCTGTTACTAAAAAACCGTGGGCAAGTATTAAGCCGTGAACGTTTGATTGAAAGCGTGTGGGGCTATGCCTTCACCGGGGAAACCCGTACTGTAGATGTCCATATTCGTACCCTCCGACAAAAGTTAGGCGTGGCAGGCGGCGCAATTGAAACCGTCCGAGGTTACGGCTATAAAATCGGGGAATAAGCCCATGAGTAAACGTATTTTCAGAGCCATCTGTGCCATTTGTTGTGGCACGATGGTTCTGTGGCTTATGGTGGTGGTGGGCTTTTTGCACAGCCACACCCAAGAAACCTTAAACGAACAATTGGAAGTCCAAGCCCGTTACATCGCCCATGGGGTGGAAGAAATGGGCATGGACTTTCTGGAGGATACCGACCATGTGAGTCGTGTGACATGGGTGGATGCAGATGGGATTGTGCTCTTTGATAGCCAAAGCGACGCCCAAACCATGGAAAACCATAGTGAGCGTCCAGAAATCATAGAGGCAACAGAGGCAGGGTCTGGAGACAGCATCCGTTATTCTTACACCTTAGACGAAACCACCGTGTATTACGCGGTGGCGCTAAACGATGGGTCCATTCTCCGTGTGTCCGACGGCCTATACACCGTGTGGGAGGTATTGCTAGAGGCAGTGCGCCCCATGATTGTGGTGCTGTGTTTGGTGGCTGTGCTGGCATTTTTTCTGGCACGGCGGATTGCCAATGCACTGGTGCGCCCCATCAATGCCATAGATTTGTCTAACCCCTCCATCGAAGATGCGGACGAGGAATTGACCCCACTGCTGCAAAAATTGCGGTCACAGCGTCGGCAAATTCGCCACCAGATGCAACAGCTGACCCGACGGCAAGAGGAATTTGAAGCCATCACAGAAAATATGCGTGAAGGCTTGGTGGTGCTAGATGGCATGGGCATGGTGCTCAGTAGCAACCGTGCGGCCTTGGAGCTTTTTGGCACGGAAAATAGCCGCAACCGTGATATTCATGTGCTGGAATTAAGCCGCAATAGCGCCTTGCGCCAGTGTGTGGAGCAAACCCAGCAAGGCCATAGCTGTTATTTGACCACAGAGGGTCAAGACAGCTGTTTAGAGCTGATTGCAAGCCCTGTTCAAGAGGGGAAGGTGGGCAGTGGTGCGGTGCTAATTATCCGCGATATCACGGAAAAAGAGCATCGTGACCGTCTCCGCCGTGAGTTTACCGCCAATGTGTCCCATGAACTGAAAACACCGCTGACCGCCATTTTAGGCACAGCAGAAATCATCAAAGAAGGCTTTGTCAAACCAGAGGATGTGCCCCGTTTTGCAACCAACATTCATACGGAGAGTGAACGACTCATCCGTCTTGTCAATGACATCATCAAAATTTCTCGTTTGGACGAAGGGGAAATGGGTGCCCATTGGGAAGTGGTGGATTTGTGGCAGGTGGTGGGTGATGTAACAGCACGGCTCCAAACTGCGGCTCAGCAAAAAAATGTGACCTTTATTTTAGACGGATCTTCCCAAAAAATTCACGGTCTGCCCCCTGTGGTGGACGAGGTGGTGTACAATCTGTGCGACAATGCCATCGCCTATAATAATGAGGGTGGCAAGGTAATTGTTCATCTCCATGCCGTGGCAGAGGAGATTTGCTTGCAGGTTACCGATACAGGTGTGGGCATCGCACTAGATGCACAAAAGCGTGTGTTTGAACGATTTTTCCGTCTGGATTCCAGCCGTTCTAGCCGTGGCACGGGGCTGGGATTGTCTATCGTCAAGCACGGTGCCGCCTATTTGGGGGCGGAGCTTGGCCTAGAAAGCCAAGAAGGTGTGGGTAGCACCTTCACAGTGATGTTCCCTAAATGTCCAGAGGAATTGTTATGAAAAAAGCCGTTGCAGAATGGAAGTTCTGCAACGGCTTTTTTGTTTTTTCTGCTAGCGCAGGGGTGCTTGCCAGCAGGGCTTTCTTCGCCCTCTCCCCTTGTAGGGGCGCCCATTGGGCGCCCGTGGAAATCGGTTGTAATTTGCTTCACCCTGTGGGAGTTTTCTTTTGATGAACTTTTCCCACTCCGTAGGGGCTGCTGCCGCAGGGGCTTTCTCCGCCCTTCTCCCCTTGTAGGGGCGGCTATTAGCCGCCTGTGGAAATCGGTTGTAATTCGCTTCACCCTGAGGGAGTTTTCTTTTGATAGACTTTTCCCACTCCGTGGGGGCTGCTGCCGCAGGGGCGCCACTGCCGTGGGGGCTTTCTTTTGCAGAGGGCGAATTGTCAAGTCAAGTGCAACACTTTGTTATAAAAGACTTCGAGAGGAGTTTTCCAACCAAGGCATTTGCGGGGTCTCGTGTTTAGTTTGTAGGCGACATCTTGAATAAATGCATCGGATAATGGTGCAATGTCGCTGCGCTTGGGAATGTATTCTCGAATGAGGCCGTTGCTATTTTCGTTGGTTCCACGCTCCCACGGGGCATGCGGTTTTGGGAAGTAAAACTCCATGCCTAGCGCTGCTGTCACATCGGCGTGGTCTGTAAACTCCACGCCTCGGTCTGGCGTGATGGTATGGCGCATTTCTGGTGGCAGCTTAGAGAAAATAGCAATCATATTTTCTGCCACCTCAGCAGCAATTTTTCTCTGACATTTGGCTATGAACACAATTCGTGATAATCGGTCATTCAACGTTAACAAGCAGGCACCGCCTTTTTTGCCAGCTACAGTATCTGCTTCGAAATCACCCAGTCGTTCTCGCTTGTTGGCCGCATCTGGACGTTGGTCTAAATGGTTTGAAATCACCACTTTTCCTCTTGGTTTTTGCCCTCTCGGCTTTCCTTTGTGTCGAAGATGCCGTTTTGCGCCCTTATTTCCTTTCGATCTCTTCTCTTGTAATGTGTCATATTTCCCAGCATAAATAGCCCTGTAAATTGTGGTATAGCTGATTTGAATTGGTGAATTTTCAAAGAATAAACGGTTTTGAATTTCTTCTGGTGACCACTGTTTCTCAATGAATAACTCTTTGATTTTCTTATATACAATTGGGTTGTCTAGCTTCGCGTGGCGGCGACATTTTTTTCGTCGTACATGATATTTTTGCTCAGCTTTTACCGCCGAATACTCTTTTGTATTTTGATTTCTATTTCGTTTTACTTCTCGAGAAATTGTAGATACATTTCGCCCCATCGCTTGGGCTATAAAGCGCAAACTTTTCTTTTCATACAAAAATAATAATAGATTTTCTCTTTCTTCTATGTTAAGATGTTGATAATGATTCATTGAGAGAATCTCCTTTCATGTTGTCCGCTAACACCATGATACATGATTTTTCTCAATGAGTCATTTATTTTTTTACTGTTGCACTTACAGTGTATATTCGCCCTTTGCAAAGTAACGCCCGCGCGGCAAGCGCCCCCCCACAGGAGTGGGAAAAGTTTATCAAAAGAGAATTCCCACAGGGTGAAGCAAATTGCAATTGTTTTCCACAGGCGGCTACTAGCCACCCTACAAGGGGAGCGGGCGAAGAACGCCTGCTGGCAAGCATCCCCCAGATTATGTCGCCCCCACAGCGTATAGAAACACAAGGTTTTCAACAAAAACACCCCCCACACTTGACGAATATATAAATCTATGGTAAAATAAATTACAAACAATACTAAACAAAGGGGGATATACAGTTTATGAAACGTATTGAAACTATGGTCACTCGTGATTTGAAGGAAAGCTGCGCTAAGGGCGGCTGTGGCGAATGCCAAACTTCTTGCCAATCTGCTTGCAAAACTTCTTGCGGTGTTGCTAACCAACCATGTGAGAACGACAAGGTTTAATCTGGTACAGTAAATCATAAAATCCGCCTGTTTCCTTTACGGATGCAAGCGGATTTTTTTATGGGAGTAAGTCTAAAATGATACATCAATACAAATTAAATGGCTACAACATCGTCATCGACGTGGCCAGCGGCTCTGTCCATGTGGTGGACGAGGTGGCCTACGACATGATTGCCATGTTCCAAAACCATTCTCTATCTGACATCACCGCCGCCATGATGGAAAAATATGGTCACATGGACGATGTGAACGAGTCTGAAATCGGACTATGCTATGGCGACATCCAAAGCTTGGTAGACGCTGAAAAGCTGTTCTCTGATGAGGCGTATGCCCACGTAGCAGTGGATTTTAAAAGCAAAAACCAAGTGGTGAAGGCTCTATGTCTTCACGTGGCTCACACCTGCAACTTGGCCTGTAGCTACTGCTTTGCAAGCCAAGGCAAATACCACGGCAAAGATGCCCTCATGAGCCTTGAGGTGGGGAAAAAAGCACTGGATTTCCTCATCGCCAACTCTGGCACACGGCGCAACCTAGAAGTGGACTTCTTTGGTGGCGAACCTTTGATGAACTGGGACATGGTCAAAGACGTGGTGCGTTACGGTCGTGAGCTAGAGAAACTACACAACAAGCATTTCCGCTTCACCTTGACCACAAACGGTGTCCTCATCGACGATGAAGTCATCGCCTTTGCCAATGCCGAAATGGACAATGTGGTGCTCAGCCTTGACGGACGCAAAGAAGTCCACGACCATTTCCGTGTGGACTATGCTGGCAACGGCAGTTACGAAAAAATTCTGCCCAAGTTCAAAAAGCTGGTGGACAGCCGTGGGAACAAAGGCTATTATATGCGCGGTACCTTCACCCACAACAACCCTGATTTCACCCAAGACCTGTTCCACATGACCGATTTGGGCTTCACCGAGCTGTCTATGGAGCCTGTGGTCTGCGCCGAAGGCGACCCTTATGCTCTGACCAAAGACGACCAAGAAATTGTTATGAAGCAATACGAGTTGTTGGCGATGGAAATGCTCAAGCGAAAAAAAGAAGGCCGTCCCTTCTCTTTCTACCACTATATGCTGGATTTGAGCCATGGCCCTTGCATTTACAAACGGGTCAGCGGTTGCGGTTCTGGTAGTGAATATTTCGCTGTCACCCCCACAGGTGACCTCTACCCCTGCCACCAATTTGTTGGGCACCCAGAGTATTTGATGGGCAACGTGGACGAAGGGGTAAAAGCCTTTGACAAACAAGCTGAATTTAAAAGCTGCAACGTGTATTCTCGCAAAGAATGTGGCGATTGCTGGGCTCGACTCTACTGCTCTGGCGGTTGCGCCGCCAACTCTTACCATGCAACAGGCACCATCAACGGCATTTACGAAGCAGGCTGTGATTTGTTCCGCAAGCGGATTGAATGTGCCTTGATGATGCAGGTGGCAGAGCAACAAGGGTAAATTTATTAGATTTCCTATTGCTTTAAATGGATAACCATGGTAAACTAACTATATTATCTGCATAAGAGGTGCTCTGTGAACAAACCACTCGTTGTTGTCATTGACGGCATGGGGGGCGGCATTGGCAAAAGCATTGTTGAAGGCCTCCATGACCAACCCATCCGACTGGTGGCACTGGGGACGAACCCCACCGCCACGGCTCATATGGTCTGCGCTGGTGCCCACGAAGGGTACACTGGTGAAGAAACCATCGTGTCTTATGTCACCCAAGCGGACATCATCATCGGTGCCATGGGGATTCTCATTCCCAACGGCTTATTGGGTGAATTTTCAACGTCACTGGTCACGTCCATCTGCCAAAGTCCTGCCATCAAAATTCTGGTACCCATGAACAAATGTGGCATCAAGGTTGCTTTTGAGAAAAAAGCCTTAAGCTATCACATTGACCATGCCATTTTGTTGGCAAAAGAGGAAATTGCAAATTTTAATACCATTTAAACCACGAAGGTTTATAAAATACAGGTGAGCACCTGTGTTTTATAAACCTTCTTTTTTGGAGGAATCTATGAAACGTCTCGCCCTGTTACTTGTTTGCGCTTTGCTACTCACCGCCTGTTCGTCTGCTTCATCCACAACCACCACCGACCGTGACCCGTCACAGTTGGTGATTGCCCTCACCAGCGAACCTGAGGTGGGTTTTGACCCCTGTGTAGGCTGGGGACGGTATGGTAGCCCCTTGATTCAGAGCACCTTGGTGACGTTGGATGCCAACATGGATGTGGTCTATGACCTTGCCACAGACTATGCCATCAGCGACGATGGCCTCACTTGGACGTTCACCATCCGTGACGATGCCTTACTCAGCACAGGGGAACCCCTCACCGCACAAGACGTGGCGTTCACCTATGAAACCGCCAAAACCAGTGGTTCCGTGGTGGATTTGACGGTGCTAGAACAGGTGAATGTGCTCAGCGACACCCAACTGGAGTTTATCCTCTCCACCCCTCAGATTACGTTTATTTATACCGTGGCACAAACTGGCATTGTGCCTGAGGCTTATTACGACGACGACTATTACAAAAACCCCATCGGCTCTGGCGCCTTCACCCTGTTGCAGTGGGACCAAGGCCAGCAGGCCATTTTGGGCGTGAACCCCTATTACTATGGCGACACCCCTAACTTTGAACAGGTGACCATCCTCTTTATGACCGAGGAAACCGCCTTCTTAGCCGCCCAAAAGGGGCTAGTAGACGTGGCCATCACCAACGCCAACTACGCCGACCAAACCATTGATGGCATGAGCCTTTTGTCCCTAGACTCCATCGACAACCGCGGATTGACCTTGCCTGTTCTGCCCGATGAAGGCACCACCACCCCTGAAGGCTACCCCATCGGTAACAACGTCACCAGTGACGTTGCCATCCGCCAAGCCTTATCCTATGGCATTGACCGCGAGCAGTTGATTGTGGACTGTTTAAACGGCTACGGTGCCCCTGCCTACTCCGAATGCGATGGGATGCCATGGGGCAACGACATGGCCGTGGTGGACTATGATTTCGACTATGCCTGTCAATTGCTAGATGACGCTGGTTGGGTGACCAATCCCACCACGGGTCTCCGTGAAAAAGACGGCACTGTGGCAGAGTTTACTCTGCTCTACACCCTAGATGATGCGGTGCGCCAAGCCTTGTGCTATGCAGTTTCTCTGGAAGCTGAAAAGTTGGGCATTGCCATCACCGTAGAAGGCACCAGTTGGGATGACATCGACACACGGATGTTCTCTTGTGCCGTGCTCATGGGTTGGGGTGCTCAAAATCCCTTGGAAACCTATTATCTCTACCACAGCGATAACATGGGCGTGGACTATTATAACCCTGAAAATTACAGCAGCGCCACCACCGACGCTCACTTAACCGCCGCCATGAGTGCCACGGACTATGAATCCTCTATGGACGCCTTCCAAGCTGTCCAATGGGACGGCACCACGGGGGTATCCACCCTTGGGGAAACCCCATGGGTGTGGTTGGTGAACGTGGATCACCTGTTTTTCGTCCGTGATGGACTATCCTTAGGGAACCAAAAAATTCACCCACATGGTCACGCATGGCCTGTGGTGGGAAATCTTGCAGATTGGGAATGGGTATCAGATTGATGGCAAATTACATTGCACGCAAAACCTTGCGCCTCGTGGCACTGCTGGTCTTTGTCAGCCTTGTCACCTTCACCTTGATTGAACTGTCGCCTATCGACCCCATCAACGCCTATTTAAATGCCGCCGACACAGTTTCTGCCGCCCAAAAAGCGGAGATTGCCGCCTATTTTGGCCTTGACCAAAGCCCTGTGGAGCGATATATCCAGTGGATTGGCAACCTCCTCCAAGGGGATTTGGGCACCTCCCTGACTTACCGTGTACCTGTGATGGAGGTCATCGCCTCAAAATTTGCCAACTCACTGGCGCTGATGCTCTCTGCCTTTGTTCTCTCTGGGGTCATGGGTTTGGGGCTGGGCATTGCTATGGGACAACATAAAACTGCAGACAAAGTGCTTCGCCCCATCTGCTTAACCCTGTCTTCTACCCCTACTTTCTTCATCGGTATGATTTTTTTAATCGTTTTTGCGGTAAAGCTAGACTGGTTTCCCATCGGTTTTAGCGTGCCCATGGGCACCTTGACCGAAAACGTCAGCCTTGGGGAAACGGTGTACCATTTGGTGTTGCCAGTGGTGGCTCTCAGCTTTGCTTCTTTTTCCCATCTGGCGCTTCACACGCGGGAAAAAGTGGTGGAAATCTTAGACTCTGACTACGTGCTTTTGGCACAAACCCGTGGCTTCACCAGAAGCCAAATCCTCCGCCGCCATGTGCTGCGTAACGTGATCTTACCGTTTATCACCTTGCAATTTGCGTCACTGAGTGAGATTTTCGGGGGCAGTATTCTGGCAGAAACCGTTTTTTCCTACCCCGGTTTGGGCAGCGTCATGGTGGACGCTGGCCTCAGCGGTGACGTGCCACTGCTACTGGGTGTCACCTTGTTTAGCTGTGCGTTCGTCTTTGTGGGGAATTTCACTGCCAACATTCTCTATGGTCTCATTGACCCCAAAATCAGATTGGGGGCGAAACAATGAAACCTATGAAAACATCATATTTCCCTATCATTGCCCTCTCTGCTGTGATTGTGGTGATTATCATGGCAGGACTTCTGCTCAGCGATGCCGCCTTAGTGGTGGATTTCGCCAGCAAAAAACAAGCCCCTTCCCTCTCCCACCCTTTCGGCACCGACGCCTATGGACGGGATGTGTTATTGCGCACCTTAAGCGGTCTATCTAAAAGTTTACTGTTGGGCATTGCCGCCTCAGTGGTCAGTGGCATTTTGGCGCTGGTCATGGGCATCATCGCTGGCACCGCCCCCAAATGGGTGGACAATGCCATCAATTTTATCATCGATGCCATTATGTCCATCCCCCATCTGGTGCTGTTGATTTTAATCTCCTTTTGCCTTGGCAAGGGGCTGTTCGGCGTGGTCATGGGCATCATTTGCACCCACTGGACAAGCCTTGCCCGTGTCATTCGGGGGGAAGTGCTCCAATTAAAAGAACAGCAATACATTAAAATCGCCCAAAAACTTGGGCAAAGTCCGTGGACAATTGCCAAAACCCATCTCTTGCCTCATATTTTCCCACAATTCATTGTGGGGATTGTGCTATTGTTCCCCCATGCCATTTTGCATGAGTCTGCCATCACCTTTTTGGGCTTTGGATTGCCACCTGAATCCCCCACCATTGGCATCATGCTCGCAGAGAGTATGGACTACGTGCTCAGCAAACTGTGGTGGTTATTTTTGCCAGGTGTGTGCTTGGTGGCTGTCGTGATTGTATTTGACCGACTGGGCAAGCAGTTAAAAGCACGCTTCGACTACGACAATATGAGGGGGTAACATGAAACCGATTTTACAAATTGAACACATGAACATCTCCTTCACCGTCAAAGGTGCCACCTCCCATGTGGTGCGTGACCTGTCCATCGACCTGTGTGAAGGGGAAATCCTTGCCATTGTGGGCGCCAGCGGTAGCGGCAAAACCGTGTTCTCCCATGCCCTGATGGGCATCCTGCCCAGCACCGCCACCCAAACGGGCACCATCACCTACCAAGGGGTGCCATTGAACCAAAAAACCTGCGTGGAACACTTTACGCTGATTCCCCAGACCAGCTCTTACCTTGACCCATTAATGAAAATTGACCAGCAAATTTCCCTAAAATCCAATACGCTCAGTAATAAAAGCGACAATTTATACCCCTTTCAATGTTCTGGTGGCATGATTCGCAACGCACTGTTCAGTCTGGCCTACGAAAAAGAGGCCACCGTCATCATTGCGGATGAACCCACACCGGGGTTGGATTTGGACACCGCCATGGAGACGTTGACCCAGCTCAAAGCCTTGGCTCAAGAGGGGAAGTCAGTGA